>NZ_CP118225.1:2666425-3327138 GCF_028768465.1 Rhodopirellula sp. P2 | reverse complement strand
TGAGCAAACAGACCAAAGTAAAAACCCCCGGTCGCGAAAGGTCCGCCGAGACAATCGCCACCAAGGTGAAGTACGTCATGTTGATCAGCAGATTCCAAAACAGAATCGCTGCCAGCAATCGATCCGGCTGGGACAACAAATGAGTCACCACTCGCCCCGAAGCCCCGTTCCGCCCAATCCGCTTGCGGTCGCGTTCCTTCAGCGAGAAGAGCGCCGCTTCACTGCCACTGAACAGTCCGCTGGCAACAATGAGAATGAGCATCGCAGCCAAAAACGGCCACTTCGACACCAGCTCGTTCAATTCGTGGACCCCGGCAACGCCTCGGGGGTATCACCCGTCGTCCGCGTGGTCTCGTTCCCGCGGTCCGGTTCCAACGAGACATCGAATTCGCTCAGCGCTGGAATCATCATTGCCGCGGTCGTGAACCCATATCCCGCCAACAAGCTGAACACGACCCACAGGTGATCGGTCTGCAACAGAAACTGCGTGATCGCATAGAACGTGATCAACGGCAACGCGAACGATGCCGCGAAGATCGCGGACGATGGATTCCGCCACCCCAGAGCAGCAAACAAGGCCAGCCCACCACCCAGGATCATCACCAAAAACGGCGCCAACTGAAGCTGAAACGCCCCGCGAAAACTCACCATGATCGTCATGCAAATCGCGATGCCCACGCACAGAAAGAACACCGTGCCCAGACTGGCCAGCGTCGCCGTTCGCCCCGAAACATAGTTCAGTCCCGAGTGAATTCCCAGCATGGCCACAAACACCACCAAAGCGAACCCACCCACCAAGGCGTACACCATGTTCTCGAGCGTCATCACGCCGGACAGCCCCAAGTAGATCGTCAACAACATCGGCAAGATGATCATCTCCTTGGCCGCGTACATGACTCCCCACAATTTGCCGAACACAAACTCGCTGGGACGAAGGTCCGTGACCAACAACAAATCCAGCGCCAACCCATCACGCTCGCCCGTCACCGCGTTGACGGCCAACGCATTGACCAACACCAAGCTGATCACTCCCAAAGCTGCCATTGGAATGGTGACCGCTGGCAAAGCACGTCCGATGCGACCGGCGGGCTCCATCGCGACACCGCTTTCCACCTGCAAATAGATCGCTGTCGCAATGATTGCAAAGATCAAGACAAAGACCGCCCGAATGAGAATGATCTTGCGACCATAAGCCCAGGTTCGGATCTCTCGCCACAGGATCGGATTGTCCCATACCGGACGAGGCTGACGGACTTTCCAGGACGTGGGGTCCTTCTCGCGATCGCGTTGAAACTCTTCGCTGGCAAACTCTTCGCTGGTCTCTGGATCGGGTGCCTTCAAACGCACTTCTCGGGAAGGGTTCCAAACGCGAACCTTGGCGATTCCGATCGCCAAGATCACCGCCGACAACACGCTTCCGACAAACACAAACAATCCCCCGCCGTCACTCAGAAAAGCCCCCCATCCCGCGTCTGCATTCGTTGCTGCTAGCAACGCTCGTGGGGCACTGATGGCCATCGCCCACCTCGAGTCGTCACCGCTCAACGATGCCGCAATTTCTCCCGCCGCAACCAACAGCAACAACACCAAGACCGTCAACGCGATCGACTGAAAGGTCTTTTCTCGCCACAACGCGACCACCACTCCAACCGCAGCGGACACAATCACGCTGACAATCGTGACCGCAAAAACGGCAAAGACTTGCCCCGGTGCGACCCCGCCCAACAACGGCAACGTCAGAAACAAAGGCAGCGAAATGACGCACAAGGCGAAAGGTGACAGCAACGTGGCCGCCGCTTTTCCGCCGACAATTTCAAAACCAGACAATCGAGTCATCAGCATCAGGATCAGCGTTCGACGATCCTTTTCCTGAGCCACGCTGCTGGCAGCTCCCACCGCCGCCAAAGCTGACAAGATCACCAACTGCAGCGGAGCGAGCAGACGAAACATCCAGCCGCCAAACTTGGCCGCGTCCGCGTTGGCAGCCAGAGAACGTGACCCATCCAGCACCAAATACCCGGTGCATAGCAACAGAAACAGTGCCATCAAATAGACACTGCGAGTGACATAGGTTGCCGGTCGCTTGGGAACGACAGAGGCTTCTCGTTGAAAAACGGGGCCGAGCATGACTGGGATCAAACCGTGAGGCGATTGCCGAAAGAGGTTGCCGAGGGGGTTCACGTGCGGACGCAGTCTAATGCATCACCACCCAATCGAGAATCAAGTCGGTATGCATTCACCCCGAGAATGGTTCGATTCGGCATCGAAATTCACCCCTCCGCGGACTGCAGGACGCCTCGCCGCTCCATTTCATCGATGATTTCGGACGCCTGATCGTGAGGCGTCTGGCCCGCTTTCCATTTCAGGTGAATCTCGGGCGCGGAGGGCACGTCGTAGGGATCGCTGATCCCCGTGAAATTTTTGATCTCGCCGGCAATTGCCTTTTTGTACAGCCCCTTGGGGTCTCGCTGTTTACAAATCTCAAGCGGCGTGTCGACGAAGACTTCCAAGAAATCGCCGGCGCGGCCGCTGGTCTCAATCGCCTTCCGCACCCGATCTCGATCCCGCTGGTAGGGACTGACAAAGGCGGCCAAAGTGATCACTCCCGCGGATGCGAACAGTTCCGTCACCGCTCCGATCCGGCGAATGTTCTCTTCCCGATCCGTGGGGCCAAACCCCAACCCAAATCGACTCGCGAATTCCTCGCCGTGCTCGCCCTCCAAGACCGCTGGGGGTGCACACAAACCATGCCGCACGTTGTCACCATCCAACAGCGTGCAGGTCGCACCACGCTGAATCAACAATCGATCCAACTCATTCGCGACCGTGCTCTTCCCACATCCGCTCAGCCCAGTGAACCAAACCACCACGCCCCGTTGCCCCAGCTTCGATTCCCGGTCTGCTCGAGAAACAGTGTGCGTGTGCCAAACAATGTTCTTCTGAACATCATCCTTGGAGTCGCTGGTCGCGGAAGGTTCGTCAGTGTTGGACTGGCTCATGGATCGGTTTGGGAAGAAAGGTGAGTCAGGAAGTTCAAATCAGCTGCAAAAAATCGCGAGCGACCAAGTCAACCTGGCCTTCGCTTGCGTTGGAAGCAGCCTCCATCCTAACTGGACAGCGTCACTTTCGTGAGCGGCGAGACGTGAGCCGCCGGATGAATCAAATGCCGTAACGTTTTCGGAAGCAATCACGATGCATCCGAGCCAGAATCTCATGGGATGTCCAACCGGCGACCTGAGTGACGTCGACCAATCGCCCCAGCAACTCGGCGTACAACGTCATCGGTTCCGTCCCTAAATCCCAACCGGCCGCGTAAAGACAGCGAACAGCTTCGGCATGCTGACCGCTGGCAGTCTTCTGGTCCGCACGCTCCAAAAAGAAGGTGGTCAAACGACTCCGTACCGAGCCACCCTCCCGATTCTGCAAGCAATCGAGGTACTCGGACATGGAGATCGACGCGGGAACGGCATTGGCAATGGCAGCTAGGTTTGCCGCGCACTGATCGATCGATGAGTCCCATGACTCGGGCCGCAACTTGCTCTCGCGGCACAACCAATAGGCACCAAACTTGGCCATCCCTTCGGCTCCCGACGTTGCCCAGTGAGTCCGCAACCGGACGCTCTGGTCAGTGAACACACTGCACCGCATCGACGCCAGAAACGCCACCGTCGCGCCGCTGAAATCGCTGCGTTGCAATCGACAATACCCCAGCAACTCGGCCGCCCAAGCCAACTCGGGTGCCAAGGCGTGAATGCGTTCACAAATGCTCTCGATCCGCGGCCAATTCTGTTGTGCTGGGTCCATCGCCCCCGGCTGAACCGCCCCTTCCTCTTGCAACCGATTCGCGATTTCGACGGGCAGAGTCCGCAAATCAAATCCCCACCGCATGATGTCATTCCAGGCGATGCCCATTCGATTGGCATCGGCCGGCATCAAGTGCCGCGTCAATTCGTTGCTCAACTCGTCGATCACCAATTGGCAACCGATCGCAACACCGCACACACCCGCGTTCAACAAATCGTCGATCCAGCCCGTGCCTTCGGACTGCCAACGTTGCTCCTGGGCGATCCGACGCACAGCCTCTGGCAACCACCGTGTCATCCAATCCTGCCAGGCATTCGTTCCCGGCTGAACCGAACGGGCGTTGTCCATCGGCGAAGGAATCGCGTGCCGATGATCGCTCGCAGGCAGAAACGGCAAAATTTGATCAAACAACAACGCCTCGGCCAGAGAGTTCCCCCAAGGCAGCCAGTCACCTCCACCGTGATACCAATGACACAAATCGTAGGCAGCTGCCCCCGTCGCGGTTTCCCCGTCGGACAGTCGCAGGCACAGCCAATCCCCCGCATGACTTCCCACCAATGGCAGGAAATTGGGAGGCATCAAGGGCGGCCAGACCGGATCCGGAACGGACTTGAGCAACGTTTCTGGCGAAACCGCCACGACGAATTCGCCATTGCCAGGAGACCGCCAAACCTCGTCGTCAAACCAAGACGCCAAGTCCGGCTGCAGCGTCACCGCAAACCGTTCCTGCAGTTGATCGGACCATTTCGGCGCAGCGTCAAGCGACTGACCTGATTGAACCGAAGCGTTCGGGCCAGAGGGTGTCTCGGCATCATCCAAAGGATCAGACACAGATTGCGGAGTGCGACAGCAGAAAAGAGGAGAAAAGAAAGGCAATGCAAATTGTAAAGCATCTGGCCTTCGCCCAAACACTAACGCTGCACAGGAAGTCACCGCAAGAGCGTCAGAACTCGTTCCGCCCCGCTACCCCTGCACAACGGCCTCGATCACGTGGCCCTTCACATCGGTCAATCGCATGTCGCGACCGCCAAACCGGAACGTGGATCGCGTGTGATCGACCCCCATCAGATGCAACATGGTGGCGTGCAGGTCGTGAATTTCCGTTCGGTTTTCCACCGCCTTGTAGCCAAATTCATCGGTCGCCCCGTAGGTCATTCCCGGCTGAATTCCGCCACCCGCCATCCAAATCGAGAACCCAAACGGGTTGTGGTCGCGTCCGTTGGCCCCTTGCGCAAACGGCGTTCGCCCAAATTCCCCAGCCCAAACGACCAACGTCTCGTCCAGCAAACCGCGCTGCCGCAAATCCTTCAGCAACCCTGCGATCGGTTGATCCACGGCCAAGGCATTGTTCTCGTGCCCCTTCTTCAGATTGCTGTGTTGGTCCCAACGATCGGCACCAACACTCGGGCACGTCAATTCAACAAACCGCACACCGCGCTCGATCAAACGCCGCGCGATCAAGCATTCCGCTGCATAGATTTGCGTCGGCTCGTACTCGGCATCCAGTCCGTACAGCTTGCGAATGTGCTCCGGTTCGTCCTTGATGGACATCAAATCAGGGACCGCAGCCTGCATTTGAAACGCCAATTCATAATTCGAGATCGCAGATTCAACCGCGTCGTGCCGAAGCCCATCACGCATCGCTTCCGAGTCCAGCTTGCCAATCAAATCCAGATGAGCCCGTTGGCGTCCCAGATCCGGTTCAGGGGATTGAATGTTGGCGACCGCGGTGCCGTGAGGCTGAAACACCGAGCCCTGGTACGTCGCCGGCAAAAAACCGCTGCCAAAACAATCCAGTCCGCCAGGAGGAATCAAGCCTCCATTGAGCGCCACAAATCCGGGCAGGTTGTCACACTCCGATCCCAAACCGTAATTGACCCAGGCCCCCATGCTTGGCCGCCCCTGCAAACCGCTTCCCGTGTGCAGAAAGTAGTTCGCGAAGGTGTGCTCGGAAAATTCTGAGACCATCGAACGAATCACGGCCAATTCGTCCACGCATTCCGCAACGTGTGGAAACAAACTGCTGACCGGAATCCCGCTCTCGCCGTGCTGTTTGAACTTCCACGGGCTGCCCAAAACCTTGCCGTTGTTGTTGAACTGGGTGGGTTCGACGCGAAACAAATCCCCCGGATCACGCCCGTCCAACTTGGTCAGCAAGGGCTTGGGATCGAACGTGTCGATCTGCGACGGTCCCCCATCCATGTAAAGGAAAATGACATGCTTCGCCTTGGCTGGATGATGCACCCCATGCCCGGCATGCTCCGCAGCGGCTTCGTTCATGAGCGCCGCCAACGCCACGCCTCCGAACCCCATCGAGGTCCGAGCCAACATCTGCCGACGACTGATGGTCTGACGACCCAAAGTTGAAAAACCACTCATGGCACAAACACAAATTCTTTGGTGTTGACGATGGCATGAGCCACGTTGGCCCACAACGAAACATCTTCCAGGGTTGCCCCAGAAGCCTGCCCCCACGCCGTCAGGTACTGACGGATGGATTGCAACTCGGACGGTTTCGCGGGGCGTCCCAAAGCGTTCCAGATCATCCAATCGATTCGCCGATCCACTGTTGTCGCTCCAGACAAACGAGGCGACTCCGCCAACGCAGCTTGAGGCTGGCGCGGGACCTCCCGCATCGCACGCTCCGCAAACAAACGAGCCTGCTCGCGCACAAAGGGGTCGTTGAGCATCACCAAGGCTTGAGCAGGCACATTGGACACGTTGCGACGTCCCATCGTGCTGAACGGATTGGGCGTGTCAAACACGCTCATCATCGGCGACAGGAAATTCCGCCGAACCGCAATGTAGATCGATCGCCGTCGATCACCATCCATCGGACCGCTCTTTGCCGGCCGGCCTCGTCCTTTCATGAACGAGGTCAAATGAACCGGCACGGAACCGCCTTCCATCGATCGGTCGAGTTGCCCCGAAATCGCGAGCAAGCTGTCTCGCAGAACTTCCCCCTCGAGTCGCTGCAGATTCCGTTGATGCAACCGTTCGTTCTTTGGATCGACCGTGGATGCCAACACGGAGATCTCATCTGATGCTCCCTGCATCGACATTTGATAAGTGCTTGTCAAAGCGATACGTCGAATCATCCACTTCAGATGCCGACCGTGACGGTCAAAGTCCGTGGCCAGATGATCAAGCAATTCCGGGTGGGTCGGCCGCATCCCCAACACACCAAAGTCATCGGTCGTGGGCACGATCCCGCGCCCCATCAAATGATGCCACAAGCGATTGGTGATCACCCGAGAGGTCAGTGGATTGTGCGGGTCATTGATTTCGTCAGCGAGTTCCAAACGGCCGCTCCCCTGTTCATCTCCAATCCGTTCTCCACCGGTGATTGCGGTCAAGAAATGCCGCGGTTCGATGTCGCCTTCGCTCGACGAATTGCCACGAATCAAGATCGCTGCATCCTCGCCGCTCCCGTCGATCATCCCAATCGCCACCCGCGATCGCTTCTGAATCTGAGACACCAATTGCTGGCGTTGTGTGAACCATTCGGTTTGCCACGCTGCGATCTTCGAACGCAGGGCTTTATTCGCCGCGACACGTCGTCGGATTTGCGTTTCCAGTTCACCGGTGCGATCCGCTTGCTCGTCCAGACGACTTTGAATCTGCCGCCGTGTCGCCGCCACATCCGCTTTGGAAGACTGGGCCACACACAGAACTTCGATCGTCTGGTTTTCAGCGGGAGTGAACTCCAAATGCAAACGATGCCCAAGGTACCGGCCCAGATTCAACTGCACCCAACCATCGACCTTGTTGAACTTGACGATCGTTTCACCATGCAATGGACCATCGACCAATCGATGCGAATCAACGCACGCGAAAACATTCCCTGTCCCCCGAATTCGGATGGAAACGATGGGTTCAGTCAACGCAAAGGTTGGCAGACGAAGCGTTCGACCAGCCCGAGGATAAGCTCGTAATTTGCCTCGTGCGTTCGTAACGCTCGAACGAATGGATTCCAATCCGTTCCAGGACACATCGTTCTTGGCCGCAGCGTTCCTGGCCAACGAGATCATCTTGTCCGCCGACAACTCCGAAGAGTCAGGCTCCATCAGATGCGGTTCCCCCGCACGCGTCGGCTGCGCACCAAATGCAAATCCGTTCTGGCGATAATCGCTTGCATCGAGCTGATCAAACGCATGCACCACCGATTTCGGCCAAGCGAGATCCTTGTCCGACCGCTGCGCTGCGTCGTAAAGATCCTCAAAGTTGGCCTCAAACTTTTTGCGATGGCTCTCGTCGAGCTCCTGAAGCTGCTTGGCTACCTGACGGTTGTGCTCAATCGAATCAAATCGAATCTCCGCGTAATCGCTGCTCTGCAAGAACCCGGTGAGTGAGTAGTAGTCGGCCGTCGAAATCGCATCGAACTTGTGATCGTGACACCGAGCGCAGGCGACCGTCACACCTTGGAAGGTCTTCGACATCACATCGATCATGTTGTCGATGCGGTCCGATTCGTCTTTGCGAATATCAACCGGCGAATGAACCCACTCGCCCAAATGCCAAAAACCTGTTCCCAAGATCGATTCGTTGAACGGCCTCCCGCCTTCGCCATCATGAAAACTCATTCGTGGCTGAGTCATCAAATCACCAGCGATGTGTTCCCGGACCCATTGGTCATACGGCACATCCGCGTTGAGCCCACGCACCACGTAATCGCGGTATCGATCCGCACTGGGAATGTCGGCGTCAAACTCGTGACCGCGAGACTCAGCGTACCGAACCAAATCCAACCAATGACGGCCCCAACGATTGCCAAACTCAGGCGATGCAATCAATCGATCCAACAGACGCTGCATCGCGTCGGGACGCCCATCGCCTTCAAAGCGAACAACCTCTTCAGGCGTGGGTGGCAATCCCGTCAGTGCAAACGTCAAACGTCGCACCAAGGTGCTGCGATCCGCGGGTCGAGCAGGGGACAAACCCGCGTCTTCCAAACCAGCCAAAATGAAGCGATCGATTGTGTCACGAGACCAAGCCGGATCGCTGACCTCCGGTGCCGAGCGATCTTGGACGGGCTGCCAAGCCCAGTGTGTTTCGCGTCGGTCATCCAAATCGAATGACTTGGTTTCGCCCTCAGCTCCTTCGGGCAAGGGTTCTTCCGGCCAATACGCCCCCTCCGAAACCCATCGTTCCAGCACGCCGATGTCGTCGTCTGAAAGCTTGCCCGACGGTGGCATTTCATACGATTCAAAACGAACCGCTTCGATCAACAAACTGTCATCGACTTCCCCCGCGACAACCGCTGGCCCCGTGTCACCACCACTCAGCAAAAATGCCCCGTGGTCCACACGCAGTCCCCCCTGCCGTTCATCCGCATCCGGGCCATGACACTCATAACATTGCTTGCTCAGCAATGGGCGAACGTGATTCTCAAAGAACTCTCGTTGCGCCGCCTCGTCGTCGGCACAACATGCACCGGCAAGCAGGATCGCGACCAGCAAAACACAGGGCGTCAGACACCTTGTTTGCCATGAACTGAAACACCCTAAACTACCAAAAAGGTACCTGACACCTTTTATGCGGGGGCGGGTGGACCGGTCTGGAAATCGAGACGACATGGGCTGCGTTGATCGGGTGGGCATCTGGCAGGAGTGATGCAGTTGTTTTGCCGACGCTTTGGTGGCAAGACATCGCTCACTTGGAACGTTCCATTTTAGCTGGTTCAGGCACGGGGATGTCAGTCAATAGACGCTGAATCACAGAATCCGTGTCCATCCCTTCGGCTTGAGCCTGGAAGTTGGTCGCGATGCGATGCCGCAACACCGGAAGGGCAATCTTTTGAATGTCGCTGGGCTCCACACTGAAGCGTCCGTTCATCGCCGCAATGGCCTTGCCACCCGCAATCAGGTTTTGTCCCGCCCGCGGCCCCGCCCCCCAATCGACCAACTCACGCACATACTTGGGGGCCGATTCGTCGGTGGGGCGAGTTGCCCGCACCAACTGAGCGGCGTAGCGAATCACGAGCGGTCCCGCCGCAATGCTGCTGACCAATCTCTGACAATTCAAAATCGCTCGCGCCGAAAGGATCTTGTTGACCGACACCGATTCGCCTCGCGTCGTCGCCGTCAGAATCTTCTCTTCCTCCTCCGCCGAGGGATAATCGATTTTGATGTTGAACATGAACCGGTCGAGCTGCGCCTCGGGCAACGGGTAGGTTCCCTCCTGCTCCACCGGGTTCTGCGTCGCAATGGTGAAAAACGGGTCGGGCAGCGTGTGGGTTTCTCGCCCCACCGAGACCTGGCGTTCCTGCATCGCTTCCAGCAACGCCGCCTGGGTCTTCGGCGGCGTCCGGTTGATCTCGTCGGCCAGCAAAATATTCGCGAAGATCGGGCCCTGGACAAACCGGAAACTTCGCCGCCCCGATTCATCCTCTTCCATCACCTGGGTGCCGGTGATGTCCGAGGGCATCAAGTCAGGCGTGAACTGAACCCGCTTGAACGAAACATCCAAGATATTCGCCAGCGTGCTGACCATCAAAGTCTTCGCCAGCCCCGGTACACCCTCGAGTAAACAGTGCCCTCGCGTAAAGATGGCCGCCAGCAACTGTTCGATCGTGTCCGTTTGGCCCACAATGACCTTTGCCAACTCATCCCGCATCTTCTTTTGGTGTTCCGAGAACTCTCGCAACACGTCTGCCAAATTGCGGGGCTTGGACGCGTCACCCGAACTCGCACTTGACGCTGCAGTGCCTGCAGCGGGGTTCATCGGTGGAGGGGTCGGAACCGAAGGATCAGCCATGAATCACAGTCCAAATCACATTGTTTCGAGTCGCACGGGTTGCTTCCGCATGAGTCACATTCGCGGTGTCTTGGATCCAAACCAATCCAGCCGAGCGATCGCGTGCGGGAGTCAACGCAGTTTACGCCTTGCAGCGAACAAGCGATATCGGTGTGCAATCATCGCAATGCTGTGCGCATTGACGCTGCTTGCCGGCGCGGCTCAACGCTGCATGGCACAAAACAATCCCGGACGCATCGATGCCCCCACGGTTCAACGAGCGATTGATCGCGGGGTCGAATACCTTCGCAAATCACAAACGGACCGGGGAGGATGGGATGAATACACAGGCCAATCCTGCGGGCTGTCGTCGCTCTGCACGCTGGCTTGGCTCAACGCCGGTGTGTCTCGCAATGATCCCGACATGCTTCGAGCCCTGCACTACCTCCGCCGATTCGAACCCACCCAGACCTACGCGGTGAGTTTGCAAACCCTGGTTTTCTGTCACGTCGGAGCCCTCGAAGACCTTCCCCGAATCCGCCGCAATGTCGCTTGGTTGACCGCCCAACAAAAAGCCGCCAACTCAAGGAATCCAGGGGCCTGGAATTACGGGGACCAAGCCGGGCAGGGTGATCCCTCCAACAGCCAGTTCGCTTTGCTGGCGCTCGGGGAAGCGGTCAATCGCGGTGTCGAAGTCGACCCCGCCGTGTTCCAGAGAGCCCAAGCCTATTGGCGGAACCTCCAATTTCGCCGCGGTGGTTGGCCGTATCGATCCGATGACCCGACCGGCAGCATGACCTGCGCCGGCATCGGATCCCTGCTGATCGCTCAAGACGCATTGAGCACGCTCGACCACGACCAAAAAGCACTGCGGTGCTGCGACGAGGAATCAGGCGACCCCGGGATCGAAAAAGGCTTCCAGTTCCTGTCCCAAATCTTCACCGTCGAAACCAACCCCGGCAGCACGCTGTCGAGCGATTTCTACTATCTGTACGCGATCGAACGAGTGGGACGTCTGTCCGGCCGCCGCCTGATCGGTGGGCACGATTGGTATCGCGAAGGGGCGGAACACCTGGTCGGCCTACAAGATGCCTTCCGTGGATTTTGGAATGGGTCGGGCCCCGCAGAAAGCAAACGCGACGTCGCCACTTCGTTTGCTCTGCTGTTTCTCTCCAAAGGCAAACGGCAAGTCGTCGTTGGACAACTGGATCATCCCTCGCTTCGAAACTTGGGCGCGAACAACACCGCTTCCCTCCCGTTTTCAACATCGCTCAAGCAATTGGTTCGACACGTCGAACGCGATTGGTCGCAAGAACTGACCTGGCAAACCATCCAGGCCGACGGCGCGACGGTTGCAGACCTGCTGCAAGTGCCGGTGATCGTCATTCGCGGATCGCAAAGACTTCAGTTCAGCAACGAGCTGGTCGCGACACTGAAACAGTACATCGACCAAGGTGGCACCATTCTGTTTGATGCTCTCGGGGGCGATGGTTGCGGTGATGCCTCGGGGTTCCAGGACAGCGTGATCGACCTCAGCCAACGCTGGTTCCCTGGCAGTCAGCTTGAGCGATTGCCCCCATCCCATCCGGTTTGGTTTGCCGAACGACCGGTCGACCCTGCCGCCATCGGCCAAGACTACTGGGTCTACGGAGTTGGGGCGTGCTGCCGAACGCCGGTGTTCTATTCACCTCGCAGCCTGTCGTGCCGATGGCAACACAGCGGCCCTTTGCTTCGCAACGCGGACATGCCCGCAGCGATCCGACCACAAATCGAAGCGGGGATCTCGATCGGTGAAAACATCATCGCTTACGCCACCGGCCGTGAACTGAAGAACAAACTGGACGCGGCATCGATCGTGGATGGCTCGATCGCACCGCCGCCCACGCGAGGTGCCATTCCGATCGCCGTGGGTGCTCTCGGTGCCGGCGAGAAACAAGTCCTGCGCGCACTCCCCAACGCCGCGACCCTGATTCGCGAAAAGTTGGCGATTGAAGTCATCGCCGTGAACGACCCGATTGAACTGACCGAGGAATCACTGGCCCGCGTGGGAGTGCTGTATCTGCACGGGCAAACGGCAGTCGACTTGAAACCATCCGAGCGTGATGCCCTGCAAGCGTTTGCCTCGCGAGGCGGCATCATCATCGCCAGCCCCATCTGCGGCAGCGAAGCCTTTGGGAACTCCATCCGCACCCAACTCGCCGGGCTGTTCCCCAGCGAATCATTCGAGCCGATGGAAAAAGAGCATCCCGCGTGGACAACTCGCTATGGCGGCTATGACCTCAGCGACGTCACGATTCGTCGCCCGAATCAAACGGGCGAACGGCAGAAGAATCAAACCCTCCAAATCAGCCGCGTGCGATCGACACCGATCGTCGACCTGCTGTCAGTCGACGATCAAGCGGCGATCTATTACTCGCCGCTCGATCTCAGCTGTGCACTGGAGTCACAAAACTCGGTTCAGTGTCCCGGATACAACACCGCGGACGCCGCCCGAATCCTGGCGGGCTTGGTCCTCTACTCGCTCAATCGCTGAGCCGTTGAGGAGTTCGCTGGGCTGATAAAAATGTTGGCAGGGTGGTGAGTGTGCGAACCGAATGCAACTCATTGAAAAAGTTAAATTGACAATGGAAAAATGCAAATTGATGCGATTTCATCCACGCATTCCGGCATTTTACAATTGTCCATTTGCACTTTCACTTTTTCAATCGCGACAAACGCCGTATCAATACCATTCGTCGGAAACCGCTCAAACCGCCTGGTTGATTTCATCTTCATCAGCCCAGGAAATGGCTGATGTCAACATCGCCAGGAGATCGCCCCTTGGACCACTTCAAGAATGCAGGCGAGCGAAGTCACGGACGTCTTCTTCGATCGCACGCAGGCGATCTGACAGCTTCACATCCGCGGCATCCAGATCTTGCGACTCGGCCGCTTCCAAGCGGGTGAAGACATAGAACTTCACTTTGGGTTCGGTGCCGCTGGGGCGAACCGCGACGTAGTTGCCGTCCATTTCCAAATCCATGATGACCAAGTTTCCACTGGGGCCTTCCAGCGGCGAAGTCGATCCATCAGCAACGTTCAAAATGGTTGCACTGCCGTAGTCTCGGACCTGAGCCACTGCGATTCCGCCAAGTGACGTCGGCGGCTCCGCACGGAACGCTTTCATCAAGCCTTGCATCGCGGCCATCCCTTCGCTGCCTTCCATGAAGACATTGATCAGATTTTCGCGGTGCATGCCGTGCTTGCGGTACAAGTCCCCCATGTACTCATGCATCGACTTGCCCTCGGCCTTCAACTTCGCCGCCAACTCACCCATCAACATGCAAGCGACCGCGCCGTCTTTGTCGCGGGCGTAGGTGCCGACGAGGTAACCGTGAGATTCTTCGCAGCCGTACACGAAGTCTTCGGGCCCTTCGCGGTCCATCGCCTCGGCGATGTACTTGTATCCAACCAGCAAATCGCCGACGCAGCGTGCCCCATGGGACTCTGCAATCCGGCGAACCAGCTCCGTCGTCACCAACGTTTTGATGACGTAAGAGCGATCCGTCAGCTTGCCCGCTTTGGCGGTTTGCTCCAGCACATAGTCGGCCAACAATGCCGCGATCTGGTTCCCGGTGAACGTCCCCCATTCACCACTGGAATCGGTCGTCAGCGGAGCCGCCACACCCAAACGGTCACAGTCGGGATCGGTTGCGAGCACCAAGTCGTACCCGCCTGGCCGCGCCGTCTCGATCGGGGCCTCGAAGACAGCCGGGTTTTCAGGGTTCGAAACGTGCCCCGGTACATTCGGGAAATCGCCACTCTTTTCGCGGTGGCCTTCGTACACATCCACCTGCGTGAAACCATCTCGCTTCATCAGCGGGATCACGGCTTCTTCGCCGACACCATGCAGCGGCGAATAAAGCACTTTGACATCACGTGGACCTTCGAAGGCACACTGCGAAGCGGCGTCCAAGAAGGCCGCGTCGATCTTGTCGGTCACCACTTCGATGCGTCCATCCGCCAGCGCTTCTGCAAACGGAGTCACGCGAATTTCTTGGCAGCTCATCACGCGATCGATGATCGCTTTGTCGTGTGGTGGCAAGACTTGGCCGCCCGTGGACCAGTAAACCTTCACCGCATTGTCGCTCGGCGGGTTGTGGCTGGCCGTCACCATGATCCCGCAATCGCAGTGCAAGTATCGCACGGCGAAGGACAACTGCGGAGTCGCCCGATAATCATCCAGCAGATAAACCTTGATCCCGGCTGCCACCATGATGCCGGCGCACAATTCCGTGAAATGGCGGGATTTGTGCCGTGTGTCGTAGGCGATCGCACACGAAAGCTGCTTCGAACCGCCGTGATACTGGACGACATAGTCCGCCAACCCTTGTGCGCTTTCGCCGATCGTGCGGTCGTTGATCGCGTTGGAACCAATCTCGTACATCCGTCCGCGACGACCGCCCGTGCCAAACGGAATGACCGTCCAGAAGACATCGTCCAGCTTTTGCCATTTCCCGTCTGCGATGTGCTGCAACGTTTGATCGCGATAGTCGCGGTACCGATCCTCGGTCAACCAAGCTCGGATGTTTTCCACCGCCCCCGCGGTCAATTTCTTTTCCTGGCAAGCTTGATCAATCGCAGCCAAGGCTTCATCAACGGTCAGGGAAGGGGACGAGGCGGAGTCAGAACCAGAAGTCATGATGAAATCGCACCGGGGATAGCGGGGAGACAGGTCGGATCAGTGGGCCCAGATTCTACGCCCCAACCGGCGGCCTCACCACCTAACGTCCGCTCGATCCGGCCACCCATTCCCCGGTCGTTTTTTGCCCCCAACCGAGATCATCTCCGACCTTCCAACACCGCCTGTCGTGAGTGCCGCAAGAACGAGTGGACCTGGCGGGGTAACCCGACGCGCGACGGCTTGTTGATTGAATCAGCCGGAACGCGATAGCGTCCGGTTCGTCTCCAGTAACCGTGGGCTTCCGCCCAATGCCATCTACTTTAGAACCAACCGAGGGGATTTTGTTAGCGGAACGGCGCAAGCCGTCCGGTAAATCGTGGGTGTTTTCCGGCGCGTCACCGGACGGCTCGCGCCGTTCCGCTACAAAGTAGATGGCATTGGGCTTCCGCCCGTCGGCTGATCCTTCGATCTGAGAAACGTAGTAAATCAACAGTCTGGTGAGCGAGGGACTCACAGGCCAGCTGCAATGGCACGCGATCCCTCGCTAACGCTTCGGGTTGGGATTCAACAAACAGGCCGGTTGGCGAGGCTCGTCAGCGAAGCCCACGCATGCCCCACGCATGCCCCACGCATGCCCCGTCCGGGGCGACCATCTCGGTTCCGCGATCCGTCTCGAGGCTTCCGCCCCGAGCTACGAAAGCCGGCCCCGTCCGGGGCGAGGATCGCCGCCAAACCATCCCTCGGTTCGTGCCCCGTCATCGTCTCCACCGCCCCGGATTTTGCAATTTACAATTTGCAACTTCACTTTTTCAATTCATCCCCAACGCATCGCCCGCCGCCTGTCGCCGCTCCGCGGCTTGCCAAGCAAGGGTGTCACGATCGAGACCTCGGGTTGAAAACCCGAGGCCGACAACCGTCAATGCTCCGCGGTTGTTGGATCCCCCGACGCGCAAAACCAGTCGCGGAGCGACGACAGTTGTTTGTCGCCCTCCCCAAACGCACCCCCGGTTCGCGTCCCCGTACGATGGGCTTCCAAGCCCGTCGAAATGCCCCCGACGCGTCGCGAAGCACGGCAACCAGGCCCACGCGGCACTAGGTCAACCAGCCCTTGCGATACAGGTAGTACAGCAGACTCAATGCGAGAACCATCATCACAGAAAGAGCGAACGGGTAGCCAAAACTCCATTCCAGTTCGGGCATGTTCAGCGGCGACGCCTTCTGATCGAAGTTCATCCCGTAGATCCCCGCCACAAAACTCATCGGGATGAACAACGTTGCGATGATCGTGAGCACTTTGATCACGTCATTGTTCTTTTGCCCCAGCAACGCGAAATACAATTCGCGAAGTTCGCCACAGGTCTCGCGGTCCGTGTCCGCCGCCTCCATCAATTGCCCGATGTGATCCTGGCAATCGCGAAGATACAAACGCGTGTCATTGGCCAAGATGCCGTCGCCTTCACGAAGCAGCATCCGCAGCGCGTCCCGGTGTTGTTGAACCGTCTTTCGAATCGCCAGCAGATCCGCGCGGATGTGGTGCAAATGCATCGGCAGATTGTCATTGTCGTTGTCCTGCAACAACTCTGCCATTTCAGAAAGATGACGCTCGTAACGATCGATGATCGGAAAATAACCGTCGATGATCGCGTCAATGATCGCGTAAACCAGGTAATCCGCCCCCCGATCTCGAATGCGTCCCATCGCCCGAGAGATCCTTTCGCGGACGGGATCCAGGCAATCCCCCACGTGCTCTTGGATTGTGATGACGGTGCTGCCAACCAAGAATACGCTGACCTGTTCGGTTTGAAACCCATCGTCGCCAACGGGCATCCGAGCAATGAAGAACAACGTTTCGCCGTAACGCTCCATCTTGGCGTGCTGGTCCATCTGAACCACGTCTTCCAACGCCAGCGGGTGCAAACCAAACCGACGCCCGAGCGAACGCAGCACCTCCATGTCGCGGATGCCGTGCAAATCGATCCAAGTCACAACGTCCGGATTGGCCGGGTCGTCGCTGTCGATCGACTCGACGACCTCGTTCAAATGCGTCCGCCCGTCGTACTGAATCACCCGAATGTGACTGGGGACGGTGTCCTTCTTCTTCGACGACACATCGCTCGACATATCGCCGGGGACGTTTCCAACCTTGGCACGTGACCGAGCCCAACGCGGCCGATGCACCCGAAGACGCTGTGGCAACTTCCCGGGCAACGCGCCCATCGCCACCAAAAAATCGCGTTTACGCGGCGTTGATTTGTCCGTCTTCGCTGACATCTTCGAACCGAATCGAGACTTGTTTGCTGACCCCGGACTCTTGCATCGTGACACCGTACAACGTTGTCGCCGCGGTCATTGTTTTTTTACTGTGTGTCACGACGATGAACTTGGACTGATCCAAGAACTCCGTCAACACGGTCACGAAACGGCCAATGTTGGCTTCGTCAAACGGGGCGTCCACTTCGTCCAGCACACAGAACGGGCTGGGACGATACTGGAAAATCGACATCAACAACGCGACTGCGGTCAACGCTTTTTCACCACCGGACAACAACGAGTTGCTGAAACTCGGCTTCCCAGGCGGCGTGGCGACAATCTCCACGCCCGCTTCCAACGGGTCGTCCGAATCTTCCAGGATCAGGTCGGCGTGACCACCACCAAACGACTTGCGATACAGCTTTTGGAAGTTGATCCGAATGGCTTCCAGCGTGTCCAAGAACAACCGCCGTGAATCCGCGTTGATGCGTGCGATCACTCGCTGCAACGAATCTTTCGCGGCCGTCAGGTCTTGATACTGACCATGCAGTTCGTCGTAGCGAACTTGCAACTCGTTGAGCTCTTCCAACGCTTCCATGTTGACCGAGCCAACGTTTTGAACCTGGCCTCGCAGACGACTGATCTCTTCATCGACCGAGGACCGGTCTTCGATTTCGGCCAACTCCTCGGGAGGCTCATCGTTCCGCAAGTCGATTTGGTAATCCTCGGCGATGCGGTCCGCCAGCGTGGTTTGTTTCAGCTCCGCGGCATCGCGAGCCGAACTGATCGTCGCAACAGCCTCAGTTGCTTTGGCGACGGCTTTGATGGCCGCCTGCGATTCAGTCTGGACGCGGCGAGTGGCCTCGCGTTCCCGATTCGCTTCGGCTGCCAAGACTTGCAGCTTGGAATCAGCTCCTTCCATCGCGATCATCAGTTCGGCCAAGCGATTGTCGGCTTCCAAGATTCGCGTTTCGATCTCAGTGATCCGCTCTCGTGTTCGAGTCATCGCATCGCGAACCTCCTGATTGGCGGCCTCACGTTGGCTTTGATCTCGCCGGGCGACGTCCGCGGCGATCGTCAATGATTCAACACGTTGTTCGCTGCGAGCTGCCTCGACAGAAATGCTCATCGCCTCCGATTGCACTTCGCGAAGTTGCTCCGACGCGGCCGTCAGCTGCAGATCGATTTCAGCTCGCTGTGTTTCCAGCGTCTCGATTTCCTGCTTGCCCTCTTGGATTGAAAGTGCCAATTCACCGTCTTGTTGCTGGGCGGTTTGCAGCAACTCCGCATGCGACACCGAAGTTCGCTTCAGCTCGTCCACCGACGCCTGACGAGCAGCCAATCGCTCCGCCACATGGTGCAACTTCGCTTCTGCGGCAGCGTGTTCGGTGATCCAATTCCGCATCGCTTGCTCGTGCCGTCCCAGCTCCGCGGCTTCGCTATCGACGACGCCGGTCAACCGGCCAGCTTCTTTTTCGGCCTCGGCGATTTGATAACTGTAGTGCTGCATCTCGGACTTCGCCGCGGCCAACTCGCTGCGGCGGCTGACCAAACCGGTTTCACCACCGGGAGGTCCGACCACGCTGGATCCATCGTTGTCCAGCAAGTCCCCCGAGGCGGTCACGAACCGCAAACCGGCCGAGGACAGCTTTCGCAATCCGATTGCCGTGCCCAAGGTATCGACCAGCCACGTGTTGCCGAGCAGGTGCCGAACCAACGGTTCCAGCTCGACTTCGCAATCGATCATCTTGTCGGCGCGACCGATCACGCCGGCCAACCCGTCCAAGCGAATCTTGTCGCCGGGACGTCGATTGGGAAGCTCATCCAATCGAATGATTCCGACTCGTGTGCCAATTTTGATTTCACCGCGACTGATCGCATCGCTGACCGAGCCACCGCGAACAATGACGTATTGGCTGCGAGGTCCCAGCGCCGCATCGATCAGCGGAGCGACTTGTCGATCAACCGAGAAACAATCCGCGACAATGCCGACCAAATCCTTTTTCAGTTGAGCATTGCTCATCCGCAAAACTTCGCGAACACCGCCGCTGACGCCTTCTTGTTTTTGCTGCAGCTCTTCCAGCACGCGAGCCCGCTCGGTGATCCCCTGCAGACGAATTTTCAGCGACCCGATTTCTTCCCGGCGCCGTTCCAACACTCGCCGCGTCTCACGCACTTTCGCGTCCGCGATTTCGACTTCGCGTTGAGCCTCGGTGATTCGTTTTTCCAGTCCCGAAACATTGCGAGCGACTTCGTCATGATCCCGCTGGGCCGTCTTCAGCCCCTCGTCCGCCGTGACTGAATTGCGAGCGATCTCCTCGAGCGCCCGAGTTGCCTCCCGCATCTGCTGCGCCACCCGGCCGCGGTTGGCTTCGTGCTCGGCCACACGGCGAACGGCCGCCAAATGATCGCGTTGCAGATCATCTCGCGTGGTTTCGATGCGATGAACCGTGGCCTGTTCCGCGTCGCGTTTCGCCGCGATCGCTTCCTTCTTTTCTTGAACCCCAGCCAACTCGGTTTCGGCGACTTCCAATGCCGCGATCGTTTTTCGCAAGTCGGCGATCGCCGACCCCGCCTCGGTTCGCATCGCTCGCAGGCGGCGATAGTGGCCGACCAACGTTCGACGTTGTTCGACCAAGGTCGTTTGATCGGATTCGCGGCGTCCGTCGATTCGAGCGATCTCACCGGAAAGTTCGCTGCGACTTTGCTCCGCTTCACGCGCCGCTTCGGCAATCGTCTGCAATTGCATCTCCGCCGCTTGCCGCTGTTCTTCCAGCGATTCTCGCAGGGCGTCCGCCTCGCGATGTTGACGCTGGGCCGTTTCCAATTTCGCGGTGGCGTCGTTCAGCTCGGCTGACAACGTCATCCAATCGGTCCAGGCCACCACCGTCCGAAGCTCTTTCAAGCGGTCGCTGGCTTGGCGGTAGCGTTCCGCTTTTCCAGCTTGGCTCTTCAGCGTTTTCAAACGTGTCGCGACTTCGTCAACGATGTCACCCAACCGGGTCAAATTCGTTTGCACACGTTCCAGTCGACGCTCAGCCTCCACCTTCTTGGCCTTGAATCGACTGATCCCGGCGGCTTCTTCGAAGATGGCCCGCCGATCTTTGGCGTTGGCCTGCAACATCCGATCGACTTTGCCCTGCTCGATCAAACTGTAAGCGTCGATTCCGATCCCTGTCCCGCGAATCAGCGCTCGGACATCCTTCAACCGGACGGCCTGATGGTTGATCAGGTACTCGCCTTCACCGCTGCGATACACCCGCCGGGTCAGGTGGACCTCCGGCGCATCGATCGGCATTTGACCGCCGGTGTTGTCGAAGATGATGGTCGCTTCCGCTGCACCTGCGGGCCCGCGGGTTTGCGATCCTTTGAAGATCACATCGGACATGTCCTTGCCGCGAAGACTCTTGGCGCTTTGGCTCCCCAAAACCCATTTCATCGCATCGACAATGTTCGATTTCCCGGACCCGTTGGGGCCCACGACGACCGTGATGCCATCGGGGAAATCAAACCGCGTGCGATCCGCGAAGCTCTTGAAACCGGCCAGCTCGAGTGCTTTGAGCATGAATGATTGTGTTGCCGGGAGCGAATGAAAAGGAAGACGACGGATGGGTGAAACGTTGTTTCGACGCCTCAAGACTAGCCAAAATGCTGGCAAAATCCTAGTTCGATCACGTGAAACGGGCCACAATCCTGAGCATCAAAAAAGCACCCCAAACGCGCAAACAACCAGAATCAACAGCCCGGCGACCATTTTGCCCACCGTCCCGGTCGTTCGCCCCCAAAACGCCGCCTGCCCGATCCGCCAGCTGTCCCGCCAAGTCTTGCCATCATTCCACTCAGCGAACATGGCCCCGGCGGTGGCTCCCAATCCGCCAAACAAAACGGCAGCCAGAACCGGGCCAATCACAGGAATGGGCAACCCCACAATGCCGCCCACAATCGCCCCCAGGATTGATCCCACAATCGCCATCAGAGTGGCTCGGCGACTCGCCCCCGCCCGACTGGCTCCCATCGCCCCCGCTAAAAACTCGACCAGTTCACCCACCAATCCCAGCACAAATGCGATCGCCAGCGAAGCCACCCCGAGCTGCCAACGCCCGGTTTCAGGCCCCAACCACACGTAAAACGCCATCAACGCAATCGCCAACCAATTCCCAGGCAATGCGACCAGGTTGAGCAACCATGCCAGCGTGCAAACCAGGATCAACCCCAGCCCCAAGGCGACGACACCAATCGGCATCATCACGTCGCGAATCATGTCGCGGGCCCAGACCAACGCACCGCTGAGGCGTGCCCAAAAACCACCGCTGGCTTCTTCCGCGGCCTGCATTTCCGAGCGAACTTGCGAGACGTCCGTCGAGGTGGACAGGCGTGCCGCCGGACTGGAATCCGCCACCGTGGCAACGAGAGTCTGCGGCGGCGAAATGCCCCCGACCTCCGCAAAGACGACAAAGTCCGCCCCCCGGGCTTGCCCCCAAGACAACAGTGTCGCGGCGAGCAACCATCCAATCTGCAGATCGATCATGCGGTGAAAACTGTCGGAAGATTTGAAGTGGAGCGGCAATTTGAACACACCCGCGTGAACCAAACCCGGTAATTTCCGGTCTCACTGGCGAATTGGGAACCCGCCCTGCCTAGCTCCCCAAACGCTCGGGCGAGCCAAGAAGCGACTGCAAAACTGTGGTTTCTTGTTTTCCCAAACGCTAAGATGGAGCAACTTCGCAGCCAACTTTCTGACTCGAGGAAAGGACTGACGCAACAATGAGCGGACGGGTTTTAGATACCAACGTGTTGGTGCTGAATCGCTTTTACATGGCGATCCGCGTGGTCAATGTTCGTCGAGCGTTGACGCTTTTGTATCGCGATTGCGCCGAGGTCATTGACAATGAAGACGGGCAATTCACCGGATACGACTTCGACAGTTGGTGCGAACTGAGCCAATTGGCTTCGGATCAAAAGCAACCGGAAGATGAATACATTCAAGCCGTTGGGTTTGAAATGAAGGTCCCTCGAATCACGCGACTGACGCGGTTTGATCGGATGCCGGCTCAAACGGTCCGGTTCAATCGCAAGAACCTGTTCGCTCGCGATGATCACACGTGTCAATACTGTGGCAAGGCGGAACCGACTCATAAGCTCAGCCTGGATCACGTCGTGCCACGCTCCCATGGCGGTGGAACCACCTGGGAAAACATCGTCTGCTGCTGCCTGCGTTGCAACGGTCGCAAAGGCGGCCGCACGCCACAGCAAGCCCGCATGAAATTGCTTTCACGACCGGTCAAACCACGGTTCAACCTGCTGATGACGCATTCGATGGATGACCCACGCTACGCGTCCTGGAAGACGTTCTTGCACGCCGCAAAATAGGCCGTTTGGTGAACGGGCAATCACTCAGCCACGGCAATGCATTGGCGTGGTGCCTGGGCTCCCCGTGCCCCATTTGTCTGGCGAATCGTCAGACTCACCGAAATTCGCACGATCGTGTTCCAACGTTGCCGGCGGCAGCGGCACCCACCTGAAAATAATGAATTGCTCGACAAACATTTTTCGGCGTGGTTATACTCGGGACATCATCGGACACGACCCCATCGGACCCGAATCGGAAGCATTGCTTATGTCCTACGACGACAACCCCACATCGCCCGTTTTTCGCATTGATGTGTCTGCGGAAACAGACGCTGGAGTGCCGGTTTCCAATGAGGAACTGACGGTTGGGTTGCTGCGTCAATTGGTCGTCAGCCAGCAGCAACAAACCAAATTGCTGACCGAACTGGTGCAGCAAAACGCGGCCATGCACAAGCAACGTGCGGGCGAATTGCAGCAGTGGAAAGACGCCAACCCACAATTGTCGCGAGCCTGTCGCCGAGCCGCCGAAACACTCAGCGAAGTGCAAACCGAATTCCTGCAAACGCTGACCGAAGAAATCGACGATTCGGGCGACCACTTGGTCGAAGGCGAATACATGCTGAACGAATTCATCGATCGCTTTGGCCCCCGAATGGCTCATTTGAACGGCATTTTGCAGGTGCTCGCTCAATTGGGAACCGGCGAACCGATCGCACAGCAACAACAACAGTGAATCATGGAATCGAGAGTTGATTTTTGAGCCGCTGAAAAATTCTGCGGCTCGGATCACAAGTGGACTTTCAAGAAATTGAATCGTTCGCTAACCTCTCGCCTTCTCGGACGCGAAGTGTCTTTCCCAGACGTTTCAACGCGTCCAGAATCTGCTTATCGGGGCGTAGCTCAGCCTGGCAGAGCGTCTGGTTTGGGACCAGAAGGTCGCACGTTCGAATCGTGTCGCCCCGATTTTCTTTTGCCGCGGGCAGCCTATCTTGCAGGCTGCCGCTCTTGGCAATCCCCGTCCGATGAACTTCATCCTGACGGCACGCTGAAATCAAATTTGCGGCTCAGATTCTTTCTTGCGCCCGACGATTCACGCTCACTCCTGAAGCTTGCTCCAACCAAGTGAACCAACGCCTGCGTCTTTTCAATGACCAGCTCGTCTCTATTTTGTGAGAAGCCATTTTTTGAAAGGAAAGCCATGAACCAACCCCTCCCCAAGCACCGCCACTTCATCCAACCCCTCCCCAAGCACCGCCACTTCATCCAACCTCAGGCCAACGTCTTTCCACCGACGAGCCAACCGCTGCCGCCGGCCCCTCAACCAGCCACCGCGACTCCTGGCTGCGGCGAGCCTCAACCGACAACGATCTCGACCAAGACCGATGCACAGCCATTGCCTGCCAGCGGCGATCGCCAATCGCTGCCCATCGCCATCATTGGCGCTGGCCCCATCGGGCTGGCCGCCGCTGCCAATCTGATCCAGCGCGACCAAGAATTCATCCTGCTCGAGGCGGGTCCGCGAATCGCTGCCAGCATCTGGGAATGGCGACACGTCCGCTTGTTCACCCCTTGGTCTTACCTGATCGATCCTGCTTCCAAACGGATCCTTCAAGCCGATGACTCGTGGCAAGCTCCCGATGACAACGAAGTTCCTTTTGCGAAGGAGTTGGTGGAACGCTACTTGGATCCGCTGGCGGCGGACGAGCGGATCGCCTCCCGTTTGAAACTGAACCATCAAGTCACGTCGATCTCTCGCGATGGACACGACCGAATGAAAGACGGCCATCGCAACGAGGCTCCCTTTTTGATCGTGGCTGACACGCCTGCCGGCCCCCGCCGCTTTCACGCTCGCGCCGTCATCGATGCGTCCGGCACCTGGAACACACCCAATCCAATGGGTGCCGGCGGGGTCGAGGCAGATGGCGAACATCAGTTCCAAGACCACATCCGCTACGGCATGCCCGATGTGCTGGACCGTGAACGAGAACGCTACGCAGGCAAACGTGTGCTGGTCGTTGGCTCTGGGCACTCCGCCACCGGTGCGGTGCTGAGCTTGGTCGAACTGGCCAACGAATCCCCCGAAACCATGATCGCCTGGGCCGTTCGCCGGACCAACCCCGCCAAGCTTTGGGGGGGTGGCAAGGCGGACGAAATCGAAGCCCGAGGTGCACTGGGAACTCGCGTCCAAGCGGCGGTCGACAGCGGCAAAGCCACTTTGCTGACCGGACTCTCGATTGGTGCCATTCGCGAACACCAGGACGGGTTGGAGGTTTTCGACGTCCATGGTGTGTCACAAGTCATCGTCGATGAGATCATCGTCGCGGCCGGATCGCGGCCCAACCTGAACATGCTTCGTGAACTTCGCCTCGAACTGGATGCCTCCACCGAAGCGACCCAAGCACTGGGCCCATTGATCGATCCGAATCGCCACAGCTGCGGATCGGTTCCGCCTCATGGAGCAGCGGAACTGAAGCACCCCGAACGAGGGTTCTACTTGGCCGGCATGAAAAGCTATGGTCGGGCGCCGACGTTTTTGATGCGGACCGGGTACGAACAAGTCCGCTCCATCGCAGCCGAACTGGCCGGTGACCACGAAGCCGCTCGAAAGGTTGAGCTCACCCTGCCATCGACCGGCGTTTGCTCCACCGATTTGGCATACCAAGAACCAAGCGGCACGTGTCAATCGAGCGCCTCCGACAAACCGAGCGAACAGTGCGAGTCCGGTTCCCAATGCTGCTGAACCGACGTGGCGTTGGCTGCGACATGGTCGTCCGGATGTCATTGAATTCAGTTGGCTCACGCCAACTTCCACCCCCGATCGACACCTCCGTTTTTCGCGAGGGGAACGGCGTCCGAGATCCATACGAGAACCGATGAATACGGAAAACACATCACCGGGGGGGGCCCACGACGGCTGAGATCTGGAGATTGTTCGGGGATCAGCTCCGAGCCTTGTTGATCCAACGGGCTCCCAATGCGCAAGTCGCAGGGAAAGCGTGCTGGTGGTGCGTCAGCATCAAAGAGGAGGGGCATCCCGATCGCGGAAGCGGTCAAGACTTTCGGGATTTCGTCAAGCAAGTCGAAACTCTTGACGAGTTTCGCTACCCTATCAATACCAGTGCTTTTCTCACGTACACGGATCGTGTTTTGAGCCACCGCGGCGAGGGTAGAAGCCCATGGCGGATCGCGGTTTCCCATTTGTGTCGCCCCTTTCTCGCCCAATCATTCAGCTGGTCACTCGAATTCTCCGGCTGAGACAACGCCCATGGTCAAATCCTGCCGAAGCTGCAAGCGCCCGCTCGACCCCAATCGCGACTGGATCGAAAGGTTCTTGGTCGAAGGTGCACCGGCCCCACCGGAATCCCGAGCGACCAAAGCGGATTTGCGACAAGCTGTCGCAGAACGCGACCATCTGCTGGGCCAATTGCACGCCATGGCCCTGCGAATGCTGGCCAAAGAATTGTCGATCGCAGCCTCCCCCTCACTGAGCGATGACCGCACTCCCTCGCAAATCCACTCCGATATGCAGCGTTGGATTCAAGCTCGTGAACGAACGGGGTGAACCCTCGTTTGCAGAGCAGAATCCCGCGGATCCCACGCCCGCGGAGTCGAATTCCAGCCAATCTGGCGCGGCTGTTGCTACAACGGCTACGACTCTTGCACCTTGTTGATTCATGCCGGCGCGGTTACACCAGAATGTTTCGGTTCGATCGTTCCCAGGCAACTTCCTGGAACCCCCTCGACGGAGAAGTGACATCCGATGGCGAAAACCCTAGTCGACTGCGGCAACTGCGGCCCCGATTTCAATGCCATTCGTCAAATGGTGACCTCAAACTTTGACGCCTCCGTGATGCAGACACACGGCGTTGAAGACACAATCGAATTGCTGAAGAAGCGCGAGGTGGACCTCGTGACAGTCAACCGAAAACTGGATCGCGACTACTCCGATGGGTTGGACGTGATCAAGCAAATCAAATCCGACCCGGATCTGGCCAAGATCCCCGTCATGCTGGTCACCAATTATGACGAGCATCAAGAAGCGGCCATGAAGGAAGGGGCCGAACGCGGGTTTGGAAAGCTCGAAATCGGTTCGGACAAAACTATCGAACAACTGAAGCCTTACCTGGTGGACTGAGTTGGTGGACACACCTTATCGAAAAATGCTGGCGGCCAAGATTCACCGCGCCACGGTGACGGGCGCCGACGTGAACTACGAAGGCAGCTTGACCGTTCCGCCGGAACTGCTCTCCGCTGCCAAGATTCATCCGTACGAGTCACTCCATGTTTGGAATGTGACTCGCGGCACCCGCTTGGAAACCTACGCGATCGAAGGGTTGCCAAACTCCAACGACGTGTGTGCCAACGGCGCGGCCGCTCACTTGATTCGCCCCGGCGATCACGTGATCTTGGCCGCTTACGCGATGGTCCCCGAAGCCGATGCAGCCAGCCATCAACCGCGGTTGATCTTCGTCGACGATCACAATCAGCTGTCTCACACCGGCCCCGAGATCGCAGGTCCCCACCTACGCTCAGACGCTGACGCATCGCAGCCAGATGCCCACGACCCACGCTTGGCCAACTCCCCCACCCAAACGCCTGACGGACAACCGCTCGCCGAAGGCTGCTAGGGAATGTCTGGCCCCGACGCTTCGCTCGTCGCTGCGATCCGGGCGAAGGAAAACCAACTCAACGATTGGCCGCGTCAACTCGCGATTTTGTTGATCAGCTTGGTTCTGTTCATCGCCGTGGGCTTGATTTGGTGGGACGTGCGGTTGGTGCTGATGCTGATAGGCATTCTGCTGCTGCACGAAGGCGGTCACTACCTCGCCATGCGAGCGTTTGGGTATCGCAACATTCGCATGGTGTTCGTCCCAATGCTGGGCGCGGCCGTCAGCGGCCACCCGCGACAGCTCGCCCGCTGGAAGAAAGCAATCGTCTACTTTGCCGGGCCTTTGCCGGGCATCGCCCTTTCGATGGGCCTGCTGACGATCGCGTCGCTGGAAACACTGTCCCCCGATGCGTTGGTTTTGCCCGTCCCGCTGCTCTCGGTGAACAGCAGTCATCCATGGCTGTTTGAATTGGGTGGGCTGGGACTGCTGCTGAACTGGATGAACCTGCTCCCTCTGTTGCCCCTGGACGGTGGCAAAATCATTCAGACAACGTTTGCTCGTCCATCTCCTTGGCGAGAAATACTGGGACGCGTGTTGACGATCTTGGCAATCGCAGCACTGGGGCTGTTGATCGGCGAACCCGTGTTGCTGCTGCTGATCGCCCCCCTTCTGTTCACCATGCCGCTGACCTTTCGCACCGGTTGGCTGAGCCGTCAATTGAGCGACCGCGAGATGGCCGCACCGGAACAGCGACAGATCCCCGAGTCGGCGATCGCGACGATTGCCTCGGCGATTGATGAAACCGCTCTTCAAGCGTTGCCGCCGCCGCAAAAAGCGTCGCTGGTCCTGCAGATCTACGAAGCCCTGATCACGCCCGCCCCCGGACGCTGGACGTCCTGGGCGATCAGCCTGGTGTACATCGGATCCATGACAGTCAGCACCCTGTTTGGATGGTGGGTTTGGTCGCGTCACCGCTGGTACGATCCCGATGGACTCACACCTGAAACCCCAGCCGCGATGGCGACCTGGCTCAGCCTCGACAAAGGATCTCAAGAGCCCACCTGGGCCCTGGCAAGGCAGATCGCGGGCCCGCTCGCTCAGTGGTGGCTCTCGCTTTGAACGGCAGCAACCCAGCGGCATGATTTTGCTTGATCCCGCCCGCGGATGATACATTCCACGGTCGATCCTGAAGGCATCAGTGAGTATCCTGTTGCGATTGAATTTCGCCACTCATGAATGCCGCCGCCATGTCAGACTCGTCCAGCGTTGCCAACGGACCCAAATCCGAGATTTACGAAGCGTTGACGTCGATTCGGTTGATTGACCCGCACTCGCACATCAACCCGCATTCACCGGCATCCACAACGTTGGCCGATTTGCTCGGCTACCACTACTACACCGAACTCGCGCACTCGGCGGGAATGCCCAAGTCCCGGATCGAAGACAAAGCGATCGGCCCCAAAGAATTGGTCGAACGTTTGGTGGGTGGATTGCAACCACTCGAAAACACAGCCCAGTACAGCTGGCTGATCGAAATCTGTCGCACGTTCTTTGGGTTTGAAGAGGACCGCCTGCACCTGAACAACTGGGAAGCCCTGTACGATCGAAGTGAATCGATCATGGCGTCGGCGCAGTGGTCCGAAACGGTGCTCGATCAAAGCAACGTCCAAGCCGTCTTTCTGACCAACGACTTCGACGACGCACTGGAAGGCTTCGACACCGACACCTACATCCCGTGCCTCCGCACCGATGACTTGGTGTTCCATTTGGCCAAGCCCGAAGTCCGCGGTCGATTGGCCGCTTGCACCGGCATCGAACTGGACGGCAGTCTCGAGAGCCTTCGTTCCAGTTTAAAGCAACGCTTCGAACACTTCGTCGGCCGGGGTGCTCGCGCCTGTGCGATCTCAATCCCACCCACGTTCACACCGACTCCCGTTGGCGACGGCCGAGCCTCGACCGCCCTCAACGCGGTGCTTCAAAAAGGCATCTCCGCCGACGCTTCTCATCAGGAAGCGTTGTCGCGTCGAGTGTTCTGGACACTGGCTGAACTGTGCGATGAATTCGGCTTGCCGTTTGACTTGATGATCGGCGTCAATCGCCAGGTCTATCCCGAAGGCGTCTTCCAAGGCCAAGACCTCTACGATTCACGGGTCTCACTGATCCAGTATCGCGAATTGTTCAACTCGTTCCCCAACGTGAAATTCCCTGTTTCCGTGCTGGCGAGCGTCACTAACCAAGAATTGGTCAGCTACGCCTGGATCTTTCCCAACGTGATCACCAACGGTCACTGGTGGTACAGCAACACGCCTTCGTTCATCGCTCGCGATTCGGCAGCACGACTGGAAGCCGTCCCGCAAACCAAGCAAATTGGATACTACAGCGACGCCTACAAACTGGAGTTCATCTGGCCCAAGTTTGACATGTACCGCAAGGTGCTCAGTGGCGTGTTGGCAGACCAATTCGTCGGCGATCGTGGCTGGTCCATCGAGCGTGCCGTCGAACTCGGCCGCAGAGTCTTGCGTGACAACGTCGACGAGATCTTCCCGCGTCCCAACGGGGCGGCAGGCGAAGACTCCCACGACGAGAAGGCACTGGGATCGCCGCGTTCGGGCCTTGAGTCCTTGGGCGTTGTCGGTGTCGCAACCGCCGTGGCGGGTGTCACCGAAGTCCTGGAGATCGATGCCTTGCCAGCCGAAGAAGAGGTCCACGAACTCGGCGTGGAGGACGTGGAACTGCGAGAGACCTCGGCTCCAAGCGGCACCTCCGCGGACGAGTTGGAAACATTGGTCGAAGACGAAACGCTGGACGTTGGCAACTTGCTGGATGACGAACCAACCGCCCAGATCACTCAATTGCGTGGCGAGTCCTCGTTCAGCCCCGACGATGATTCCCTGCAACTGCAACCGGATCCCAACACCGGCGAATTCACCTTTCCGGTCAACCAAAGCGACAGCGACGACACGCTCGAAATCTCGCCAAGCGACGACGACTCACCCGCTGAGAAAACCGACCCCACCGCGGAGACGGTCCAAGAGCTGGAAGAGTTCGACCTGGAGTTCCTGGACGATGACGAGGAATCCAAGTAGCCCTGGGAGGTAGCTGACTTCGCGATTGAAACGCCCGAAGGTCAGCCGAAGCCCCCTCAGATCGCTCAAACGCTCAAAACGAGCCCGCTAAGACGGAGAAACCTCCGTTTTCTTTGCCCAAATCCAATGCCCGGGACGGTACTTTGGTGCTCGGCACACGTTCCATCGATGAGGGACGTGCGTGATTGGCAACGCGTGCCCAGCAATGGGTGAACGCGGATGCGACGGCGATGAAATCCGAGGGAGACAATGTGGTTCGACTGACACGAAGTTGGAAGCTGACAACCTGCTTGGAGACCATTGTCGCGGTCGCTGTGGGGCTGGCACTCGGCGCGGTGCCCTCGTTTGCGGAATCGCCCACCCCGGCGACCGAGCGAAGCTTTGCGTCCAACGACCAAGTGGCTCAGTCGCTCTCGATCCGCATGGCGGATGGTTCCTCCCAGGAAGTGCCTGACTTCCAACGCCACATCACCCCCTTGCTTGGCCGTTTGGGATGCAACGGGCGTGCTTGCCATGGCTCGTTCCAAGGCCGCGGCGATTTTCAACTCTCGTTGTTCGGCTACGACTTTCGAGCGGACCATGCGGAGTTGCTGGATCCCGACACCGGACGGGTCGACATCGACGATGTTGCCGAGAGTTTGATCCTGGCCAAACCAACCGACGCGGACATCCACGAAGGAGGCAAGCGTCTCGACGAGGGAAGTTGGCAATACAACACGCTTCGAAATTGGATTGCGGCGGGCGCTGAGTTTGACAACCAAACGGTCCATGCCTTGGACCGCCTTGAAATCCAACCATCCGAGATTCAATTCCAAGACGATTCGCAAACCGTTTCGCTCACAGCCATCGCACACTGGGCGGACGGAACGAGCGAAGACGTGACCGAACTGTGCCGCTTCACAACCAACGATGACGCGATCGCCGCCATCGATGAGAACGGGCGGGTCTCAGCAGGCGAAACGGGTGACACTCACGTTGTGATCGCCTACGACCGCGCGGTCGTTCCCGTGCCAGTGATCCGACGCGTCGAAGTCAATGCAGCCATTGCCTCGCCCACCCCTTCAGAACATCGAATCGATCAACGGATCCAAATCAAGCTCGACAAGCTCGGCATCACCCCCTCGGGCATCTGCAGTGACTCTGACTTCATCCGCCGGGCCAGCTTCGACATCACGGGGACGCTTCCCGCAGCAGCGGATGTGCGTGCGTTCTTAGCCGACACGCAGCCGAACAAACGACCGCGTTTGATTGACGAGCTTCTCGACTCGCCTGGCTACGCCGCCTGGTGGGCCACTCGGCTCGCGGATTGGACCGGCAACAGCGACGTGCAATTGAACAACGCATTGCCTGTTCGAGGGTCCGCGTCGCGACTTTGGTATGAATGGTTGCGAGTCCGCTTGGAGGACAACGTGCCCTACGACCAAATCGTCGAAGGCATCGTCATGGCCGACAATCGCGAACAGGGTGAATCCTACCTGCAGTACTGCCGCACGATGACGGAAGCGTGCCAACCCGGCCAGGAATCCAAATTCGCCGAGCGCTCAGGCATGCCGCTCTTCTGGGCTCGCCGCAACTTCCAAAAACCAGAGGAACGAGCGATTGGTTTTGCGTATTCGTTTCTGGGGATTCGAATCGAATGCGCTCAGTGCCACAAACATCCCTTTGACCAGTGGTCCAAGGACGACTTCGACCAGTTCGCGACACTCTTCAAGAGCATTGATGCCAAACCCAACACCGTCGCTCGCGAATCGCGTGAACAACGCGATGAACTGATTTCAAAAATCACTGGCGAAGAAAAGCTCCGCAATGGTGACCTCCGTCGCAAAATCTATCAGGCGGCCCAACAAGGCCAAACGGTTCCCTTTCCGGAACTGGTTTACAACACTGCTGCGATTCAATCCCAACAACGACGAGCCAAAGCGCGGGCGAAGAAGTTCCCCAAGGCGGCCCCAGTCAGGATTCCAGCAGGTTTCATCTTAGGCCAATCCGATTCGGTTCCACTGGACCGCGATCCGCGAGGCGACCTGATGCAGTGGCTGCGGCAAGACGACAATCCGTACTTCGCCAAAGCAATCGTCAACCGAGTCTGGGCGAACTACTTCGGCATCGGAATCATCAACCCGACTGATGACATGAACCTGGCCAACGCGCCGAGCAACGCTGCCTTGCTCGATGAACTCTCGAAAGAATTCATTGACAGCGGCTACGACTTGAAATGGCTGACTCGTGAGATCACCACCAGCGACGCTTACCAGCGAAGCATGGACACCAACGCCAGCAACCGAGACGACGATCGCAACTTTTCACGTCACGTTCCGCGACGACTCCCTGCCGAAGTGATTCACGATGCGGTGCAACTGGCAACCCAGTCCAGCAGCAACTCAGATCGCATGCGAAGCGAGCTGCAACAAATGGCGATTGCCAACGGAGTCACCCAAAACCGCAACAATCGCAACTTTGCACTCCAAGTGTTCGGCCAATCCGAACGCGAGAGCAACTGCGACTGCGACCGCAGCGATTCGCCCAGTCTGCTGCAGTCGATCTACTTGCGAAATGACTTCGAAATGTATCAGCAACTGGGATCCAAAGAGGGCTGGGTCACGCAGACGATGAAGTCCTTGGGGCTGGAATCTGGCAGCCCTGGCGTTGACCCTCAAATCCAACGTCAAGCGGAGCAGTTCCAACGCCAAACCCTGACCAAGATCAAACGTTTCCAACGGAGGACGCCGAAACAACGCCGAGCCAACCGAGACCGAATCCAGGAGGAGTACAAACGCGTCCAAACCAAACTGGAACGCTACGGATTCGCGTCTCCCGATCTGACAGAACTGCTGAGTGATCCAGATGCTTGGAAACTGACTCGACTTGAATTGGACGTCCCCGAAAAGACAGAGACCTCCCTGGATCAAGTGGTCGACGAGGCTTACCTACGAACGCTTTCTCGTTTCCCCAACCAAGACGAGCGGCAGACCTCGCTCGAATTCATTGCGGAATCCGAGTCACCCAAGTCCGGAATTGAATCGCTGATGTGGGCATTGGTGAACACCAAAGAATTCATCATCACACACTGATTTTCTTCGTTGCGATTTCCGCGTTGTGTCCTCGGCGTCATTTCCTCTGGGTCACAGTTCCAATCCGACGATCCCCGTTGATTCTCGCTACCCGCCCACCTCTCCCCCAGCCCTTTCGCTTCGAGGCACGTCCCCATGAAACTTCATCGAACATGCGATGGAATCGTCCGTCGCGATTTCCTTCGGGCGGGCACGCTGGGCCTTGGTGCTGTCGCACTTCCTGGTTTGTCGCTTCCTTCCCTGTTGCGAGCGGAAGAAGCGGGCCGGGTCCTGCCTGGAGGCGCCAAGCGAGCGATCTTCATCGAACTCAACGGTGGACCATCCCACATCGACACGTTCGATCCCAAACCAAACGCCAGCGATGAGATTCGCGGTCCGTTTCAACCGATTGCAACCAACGTTCCTGGCATCCAAGTCAGCGAACACTTGCCGAAACTGGCTCAGGTTGCCGACAAATTCGCGATTCTGCGAGGTGTCAGCCACACCCTCGCCGCGCACCAACTGGGCCGCGAATACATCAACAGTGGGACACGTCCCATTCCTTCCCTGGAATACCCCAGCTACGGCGCCGTGATGACGCAGCAGCGTCCTGGCGATCATGACATTCCCAACCATGTCGCGATTCCCAAAGCGTCGCACGGCGCAGGATTCCTAGGCATCCAACACGCCGCTCTGGAAACCAAGGCGACGCCGACTCCCAACCAACCATTCTCCGTTCGAGGAATCTCGCTTCCCGGCAATGTTTCGATCGATGAAGTCACGCGCCGCCAAAGCCTGCTGAAGAAACTGGATCGTCGCTTTGCCGCGCTCGAGAAAAGCGAATCCTTGCTTCAAGGTCTGGACCGCTTTGGCGAACAAGCCTACGCAATGATCACCTCTTCGCGAGCACGGGAAGCCTTCGACATATCACGCGAACCCGAGAGCATGCGGAAGCAGTTCGGCGAAGATGCGTTCAGCCAAAGCTGCTTGCTCGCCCTGCGTCTGATCGAATCCGATGTTCGTTTTGTTTCGCTGCAACTGGGAGGCTGGGACACTCACCAGGACAACTTCACCAAATTGAAGGAGCAACAGCTTCCCAAATTGGACGCCGGCCTCAGCGGATTGCTGGTCGGTCTGGAGCAACGTGGCCTGCTCGAATCCACCGCCGTGTTTGTCACGGGCGAATTTGGACGCACGCCCAAGATCAATGATCGCAGCGTTGAAGGTGGTCGCGATCACTACCCGCGTTGCATGTTCATGCTGATGGCAGGCGGCAACGTCCGCGGTGGACAGGTGATCGGAGAAAGCGATGACACCGCTGCGGGACCGCGGCACGAGGCCATCACACCAGATGACGTTGCGGCCAGCTTCTACCGGAACCTCGGCATTGATCCCACGATGGAATTTGAAAGCGACACCGGTCGCCCCATCACGCTGGTTCGAGACGGGCACCCAATCGAAGCTTTGTTCAGCTGAACACGGTCGACTCGGTGCACGGCAATGCGTCGCACACCCGGCCACAGCCACCCAATCGCTTCACGAGCGAAATTCAGACACGCCTGGGGACCAGGCTCACTCAACGAAGGGATTGACTTGGACGCTGTTCGGACGGGGCGTCTGTGCGTCATCTTCCCGAACGGGATCCGCGGCTTGGCTCTCACCGTGTGGCTGGTCCATGGAAAAATCGCCTGAGATGCGATGCTCGTCCGACGCACTCACTTCACTGACCGACTCTTCGCTCTCAAAGAATGCGTTGTCGAGTTGCCTTGGGAGTGCAGCCCACATGTCTTCTTCGGCGGCAGTCGATTCAACATCCGCGTTCATGTCCGGTTCCATCGCCTGCGCCATCTTCGCGAATTCACCCATTTCGATGAAGGCAAAGGAAGCGACTGCCAGCACAGCCACCGTGAGCATCATCCCCATCCCACCGATGAACATGAATGCCATGTAGGCAACGCCAGACGCAATGGGCCCGCTTTGCGTCATGACAGAGACGGTCAAAACCGCGGCGACCATCGCCAGAATGATCGGCAAAAACGGAGGGACAGAATCGGCGAAGAAGGCCAGCACAATGGACACCAACCCACTCGACATCCCCGCCGCGAACGACACGCAAAACGACCACCCAAATCCATGCTGACCGCAGCCAGCGAGTGACAGACTCCACTTCATCGCGTAGCCATAAACCACAATGGTTGCCAGGCAAAACACAGCTGCAATCATCAGGATGGGAATGATTGGCAGCGAGCTGAGATCCATGGCAGGATCGATGGAATTCATGCCCATTGAGAACGACCAAGTTGGTTTGGGAGGACCGAGACAGAGGTTACTCTGAACCCTAGGTCATCCCCTCACCCGTCGCCAATCGAGGAAGATGTCACCGCGTCAGATCAGTCTGGGTTGCGGCAAGCCGGTTTCGATAATCCAACCAACCGGCACAACCATCACGAGATGGCGAGACGGTCCCGGGGATGCCACCTCGAGCCACCGATGTTGGCTCCTCCGAGGCGAATTTGCATGCCTGGCTCCAGAGGATCCCCCGTGATCGCTCGGGGTGGAAATCCAATGCCACTTGCATTGAGATCCCACCCTCCCCGGGCCGCAGCAGGCCAACCCTCAGGGAGGGTGAAATAAAACTGCACGACCTCCTGCGTTGGGTGGGGTTCTGCAAGTCACTGCTGGGTAGGCACCTGTGAACTGCGGTGCATAGCACCTGAGAACTCCGCCCATGGAGAAGTCGGGCGGCGTCAACGACGAGGCAACCAACCCGCCACGGATGCTTTGGAACGCAGATCCATCTCGACATCGCAGCGGACATCTCGATCGCCTTGCTTCAGCCTCACAAACACCACCACCTTTTCGCCCTCAGGACGCTTGTCCTTCCAACGAATCGGGATTCGCAACGAATCTCGAGGCAGATCCACCGCGGACATTTGCTGCAAACGAACCAATTGATCGGGACCAAAGTCCCAGCGTCCCAGTTTGGCTTCGTCGCCCGACTTGGATGCATCCAGAACCACGACGCTCAAGTTCGTTTGCTCTAGCAATGCCGGCATGGCTTTGGGTTGCGGCTTGTCGGACGATGCAAGTTTCGTCAACGGATCCAGCGAATCGCCCAACAAGGCAATCGCATGCCCATATTGATCCATTGAATCGACCACCACGTCGATGCCTTCGGTTGGCGGATAATCAGGATTCGATGGTGGTTGCGTCGCTTGCGTGATGTCGCTGACAAAACGCGGCAAAGAGTTCTTGTCGTTGACGGAAAGCTTGGCCGTGAAGAGCTCAATCTTTTCAGGGGCACCGTTGACCTTGCCCAAGCCACCAAGCATCCCCAAGCCTTCCGGCAATTGAATTTGCCCTGGCGGATTGTCTGGCAGCCCAGAAGGCGAGTTCGGTGGCACGGGATCCCCTGGGACAACCGGATCAAATTTCAAATCGCCCGGCCCAGGTGGAACGGGTTGCGTCGGAGCAGGCAACAACGATCCAGGATCGCTATCGGGAACAAATGGCTCCCCTGGATCGATCATGGAATCGAGGTCCATTCCATTGCCGAAATCAAACGGCGTTTCAGAAGGGGTCTTGGTTCCTGGCGGGATGTCTTCCGAGCCCGCATTGGCATTCAGGTCGGCAGGTGATGAGTCGCTGGGGTCAACCAATGGTTGATCCCGCGGCGCGAACTTATCGGGGACTCCTGGATCGACGAACTCAGGATCCTCCAAACCGTTTCCCATGTCGAAATCATCCGAATCGGCAGATGGATCCTGCAATGAATCGGGTTGCGGATCGACGACTGGATCCGGCGGCCGTTTGGAGTCCATGACGCCTGGTTTGGACAGTCCTTGGAGCAAATTCGGGGTTCGCCGTGCGGCGGGAGGAGGGTTCAATGCGGCCGCCGCCTTGGCAGCCTTCGCTCGCCGTAATTTTTCGATCAGCACGCGGTTTTCGTAATCGGCTTCGTAGAGCTGGTCTTCCAACAGCCGAATTTCTCTCGCCATTTTTTGGCTGTAGACGTCCTGCTTGGCTCGTCCTCGGCATCCGGTCAGCGAGAACACCACGCAACCAACCATTGCGATCAGGAATGCTCGGGCGGTCAACGCACCACAGTCTTGTTTGTCCGTTCGCTCGACATCAGCTTGTTCCAGGCCGCAATTCCCGCTGCATGGAGCGGAATGGCGCACACTCCAGCGTCCCGAACCACAGGGGCTGGGCGAAGCGTTCACAGAGACGGCTGACCGTTGAAACAACGGGAAATTCCTGAAACCGGAGAAGGATGATTTTTTGACTCAAGTTTCAGTTATCAAATGCCGACCCCGGGTGTCAACGGAAACTCAGACTGACGGCAGCAAAAGAGCTCGCCGATTGACCGCGGATTGCAAGCCTGGACTCCCCAATGAACACAAACGAGGAGTTTTCGTCTCTGCAAACAAAAAAATCGCCGCGATTCGAATGACACGAATCACGGCGATCAATTTTCAAACATCGACCGGATGTCTCCGGTCAACTGGACGTCCAAGTTGGCTTACAACGCCACCCCCGGCATGGCGATCCCATCAGGACGCTCCACCTCCGCATCGTGCGACAGAATGCGTGACTTGCCGACAAAGTAGCTGTGATTGTGCTCCACAACCAAGTTGTACGTCTTGTCGGCGGCAACGGATCCAAGGGCATCAATCACCGCCACCCCATCCGCGCCGTGCAACGCATCTCCGGGAACAAGCTGTTCCGTCGTCGTCCAACCACGTCCAATCACCCAGAAAGGGTGACCTTTGGAAGCAACGATCTCATCACTTCCCAGCTGGATTTTGGTCAGTGGCTCGGGTTCACGGACCGTTTGTCGTAAAACGCTCTGATAGCTCAGCTCCCCGGTGGTCACATCACAGCTCAGCACCTGGTCCCCCAATCGCAGACTTTCCACGGGACGCATGCCGCGATCGGTCCAGACGAGAGTTCCGGCGACCAAGCAATCCGCGGCCGGACGCACGTAGACGCCGATCTTGGCATCCGGAACAGCAGCGGCTCGCTTTTGTGCCCAAGTTTGAGGCTGACTGCCGGAATCCTCGGCCAATTGCCGTGTGCCGTTGCTTCCCGATTTGAATGCCAGGACTCGCCGTGGTGTGGATCCAATCGGGGCAGCATTGCTGACTTCCCGGTAAGCCATGTTTCGAACCAAACGACGTTCAACGGGCGGCAATCCGGTGTCACCGTAACCGCGATAGGCATACCACCAATCCCGCATGCTCTCAGCCGATGGCTCCCCATCGAAATTCGAATCGAGTGCTTCAATCACCGCCGCGGTTCGGCTCTGCAACCAACGACTTCGAGCATTGAACCGCTCCGCTTCGGATTGAACGACACTTGCATCGCGGGCGCTCTCGACCTGCAGGCTCTCCACCGCATCTCGATGACCGATGATCCCCGTGGGGGATGCTCCTGCATGGACCGCCACCACTTTCGTGACAGAATCCAAGACCTTCACGCCTTCCGCATCTTCCCGGCGGTATTGCCGGACAACATCGAAGGATCGATCTCCCTCGTTGAACACCAAGCGATGGGTGGATTCGATGGTTCCTTGACACCAATCCAACAGCGTCGGGACAAACAGCATTGGATCGGTCGACTTCAATTGCTGCGTTGCCAGATCACGCAAGCCTCGTCGCTGATCGAAGACTGCCAACCGAGCCAACGCGACGGCGGCATCGGCCTCGTCTCGTTCACCGAGCCAATTCACCGCGGCCATTGCAAATCCATCTGACCCACTGAAGGCTTGTTGCAGCACCGCATCGATCGCATCAGCGGTGTCGATCCGCTCAAGCTGCGTGCGTGCTTTGCTCAGGGTCGCAGAATCGGTTGACCGGAACGCTTCTGCGATGGCCCGAATCTTCGGCGTGTGAACGCGCAAGTTCTGCTGGGTCTCACGCAATTCTTTCTGCTGCTGGACAGCTTCTTCTGCTGCAACCCACGCATCGCCGACTCGGACGTTTCCAAGATAACGATGTGCTGCGGCATGATCCCGATCCAGTTCAACCACACGAAACGCGTGAGCGCGAGCACGTCCGGGCATGTGTTCTGCGCGACACCAACGCGAGAGTTGCCAGTGATCCGCCGCCGTGTCCTGCATCGCATCGCGTCGGCTTTCGTATTCGGCGATCCGATTCGAACGAGCGTCGTCCTGAACGGATTCTTCGATCGAAACCCATTGGCCGTTGGTGTCTTTCAACCGCCCTTTCAAAGCATTCGCCAACGACTGGGCCTCCAAATCCGCGGGAGGATTCTCCAGCAGTTGTTCACGAAGCTGGACGTTTCCAATTGACGAAGCATCAACCAGTTGCTCCGACCAGGTCGCGTCGGCAGCGTGCACCTGGGATTCAATCCCGGTTGCCGCCACACAAGTCGCACCGGCGAGGAAAATCCCCATCGAGTAGCGAACACCAAACCTGGGTTTCAATCGCGTCGTCTTCATATTCATCTCCATTGACGTCAGAGGCCAGAAAAGGGGAGGTGGATGTAGGGAAGCTGCACACGTGGATGATTGCCAGCCATTCCCCCCGCAGCATTCGTTAAGGGTACAAGATTCACCCCCTCCGGGAAAGTAAATTCCGACACCCGCAAGATTTCCAGCGAACGTTCCCAGGCCTCTTGGAAGCGAACCTGCCCCAGTTCCATCGAAAGCTCCTCGACCAATGAATCACTGGCTTCCCGCATGGCAGGCAGACGGGGCATCACAATGTCCTCCAGACCTGCCGCGTGCAGGCGACTCGCCTGGACCAACAAATGATTTTGAATTTCGGGTCGAAGGATCTGGGACACTTTTCCAACGGGCGGGTATTTCGAGCTGAGATCAACCCAACTTCGGAGACCCTCTTGCCCCACCTGCCCATGGCGTCGATCCCAAGCGTGGACTCCGCGAGACGTCGTTCTTTCGCCCTGCGATGCCAGCGGGACGGATGATTCCGGTGGCACCAAGAGATTTCGGCTGATGCTGCCCCACCAGACAGAATCCCCCCAAGTTGCAACCGAACCTGCCGAAACCATCTCTGGAGATTGGTCCTGGAGTGCTGGGGAAACTCCTGATTGCGAGGCATCCCACAGTGCCACCGGGTCCGAATCCTCCGGAACAAAGTCCTGGCTGGGAGAGGTCGCGACACTCAGGGCAGTGCCCAGCGTGTGTGCGTAGGCAACCTTTCCCCGGTCTTTCCAACGCTGAGTTTGGTCGTTGGCATCGTGCCGAATCACCAACTCTTCGAACGGCAATTGCCATAGAAAACCACTTGGCACAACGATGACGTGACGGATCCCCGGATGATCGATGCCGCACAGCGGAGGGAACAAACGCTGGGTCAGCTCCAGTTCCATCTGCTGAGTCCGCAGACGTTGTGCCTTGTTCTCGATCTCGTCCACCGTGGTCGGCAAACTCAAGATGGTTGCCAGCCAACGTTCGCACTGCTGACGCAGTTCTTGGGGCGCTCGCACCTGCCAATGACTGGCTTGATTTCGATGCACCAGCGTCCCAATCAGGCTGTCATCCTCCATGGAAAACGACACGATTGCCACGTCGGCAGGCAAGGCGTTCCATTCCGGCCTTTCGTTCCTCAGTGGAATCGGCGGCGGTTCCACTCGAGGCAGCAAAACGCGACTCAAAGCCAACGACGACAACTGACTTTGCAACCGCTCATGCAAAATGGCAGCGTCCAAACCAAGCACCTGGGGATTGAGCTGCATGGCCGGGGCAAGAGCTTGCAGTTCCTTGTTCAGATCCGCTTGATTTGGAAAGAAGTCATCCAGCGAAAGCTCTTTGTTTCTCAAGACCTGACGCAGTGCACAACGCAGATCCGTTGTCCCGGGCAGTTCGCCCAGCGTGTTTCTCGCACTGGCGGATTGCTGTTCATCCATTCGAACAGCTACGCGTTCCCCTTCGCCGGCCGCCACTGCAAGTCGAACGCCCAACCCGGTCCACGATTGCCGGTCCAGCTCAAAACAAAACTGATCAAATGCGGTGAGGTCCTGCCCCGCCAGCGATTCGCGCCAATGCGATTGATAACGCTGACTTCGAGTGGCGGCCGGCACGCGAACCTGGTTGGGCAATCCGAGTTCCCAGAATCGAAACGCCAACGGATGAGTGATCGCACGATCGGCATCGCGTTGTTCGTTCGACTGGACTCCCCGCGCGAACCGGCGACTCTGATCCAGCAATTCTTCCTGGATGAGTTTTCGCCGTTCAAGTTCCTTCAACGTTTGAATGTTTCTTTCGTCCTTGTCCTCTGCATCCAAGCGGGCCACACCAACCCCTTGTTGAACGTCAGCTTGAAGCTGCAACCAACGCGCGATCGCGGCAGAACGCGGCAGATCCAATCGGCGTGTCCGGCGATATCGTTCTGCCATCGACAAATGATTGCTGGCTGCAGAAGAGCGTTTTGCTAGCAACGCAGCTCTGGCAGCGAGCACTCTCAGTTGAAAAGCGATGGACGGTGTTTGGTTCCGCAAGAATTCTGATCGTGCAACTAAATCTCGCTCCAGCCGAATCGCGAGTTCTTCCCCATTGTCCCAACGCCCCAATTCTTCCAGAGCCAATTCGAAGCTCTCGACCGCCAATTGAAACTGAGCCGACGCGAAAGCAATTTCAGAGGTCGCAACCGCTGTTTCAATGAACCCAACCAAGTCTTCGCGAGACGGCAAAACCACCGCGGGCTGGCCTGCCTGCATCGGAACCTCTCCGTTGACGATTTGCCGGTTGACCCACCACCGATTCCCCAAGGATCGCAAACGGGTCAGACGCGTGATCGGCGTCAAAGCATGAAACCCTCCGGTGATTTCATCCAGCGGATCGACGAGCTGGAGCTCGGAATCATCCCCTGCGTGATAGCGCAAGGTGACCCGCGTGGCCGCCACCAACGTGCCTGCCGCGTGGAATTGCCTGTTGGAACCGAGCACGCCAGGGGGAACCGTCGCGGCAAGCAACTGTTGTCCGGTGGGGGCTTGCAAGGCAACCGCTCGGCCTCGCAGCCATCGCAAACGATAGGCAGCGACCGCTAATTGCCGCAGTGTTTCGGCGATATCCAACCCTTGCAATTCGTCAATATTCTCTGGCAACTCCGCCGAAATCTCCCAGTGTCCAGCAGGAATCCCGGCCATCAGATAGCGTCGAAGACGCACCAATGGCACACGCTCCGCCGACGGCCACAAATCCAGCTCGGTTCTGACGAGGGCGTTCGGAGTTTCCATCAAACGATCGAGATCATCGTCGATTTGCCTTGTCATTCCGACACTTCTTCGCCTTGGAATTTCGCTTGGCGGAGACGTCAAGACTCCCCACTGAATCCCCGACAGAAACGTTGGGTTGGCGACGATGATCTGGATCGCGGTTTCGTAGTGTTCCGCGGCAGTGGCCAGATCCCCTGCTTGAAGGTGACATTCGCCCAGCAAGGTTCGAATGGAGATTCGACCGAGCAAATGCCGCATGGTGCTGGTCGACGCCGCGTCGCGTTCCAACTGGTTCAGAATCGCGATCGCCCGAGTGATTTCACCACGAAAGAAAGCCTGCTGCGCTACTCGATAGGCGGGTGGAGGGGCAACGTCTTGAAACGCAAGGTCTTGGTTCGGTTGCGGAAGGTTGTTCTCAAAACGGTCAGCGAGCCCTGCGGCTTCCAACGCCTCTCGGGCCGCATCCTCACCTGGTTGCTGGGCCGATGTCTGCGTCCCTCCTAAGAAGCAGACCGCGATCGCCAGCCCGTACCAACACGGGAGAAGCCCACCTCGAATCAACACGCCTGTCTCCTCAGTCCCAAGGATTGAAATTCGGTGCAACCTCGTTCGACTCTTCGTCCGCCGCTCAGTCTCCCACGCCTAAATCTTCATCCAGAGCATCCAAAATCAGCTTCAATTCCGCTTCCTCGTGTTCGTGAAACTGCTTCACAAACGCGTCGTAACGGACCAGCACCTTTTCTTGGGCGGTGGTGACTTCGGGGGTCACCCCTTCGATCGGCGTGTCTCCGGTGCATGCTTGCGCGGCCGCTTCCGCCAAGTGTCTCGAATCTTCGAACAAGACAGCGTGTTGGTTCCGCAAATTTTCCGCGGCCAAAGACATTTCCGGGTCCGCATCCAAGGCCTGATCGAAGTAGCCGTAAGCCTCCTCCAAGCCAAAATGCAGAGCCAGCTGATCGTTCAAGTCACTAAATAACTGAATTAATTCAGGCCAATGGTTGGCCGCCGCCTCCCGCGGTTGAGTCAGAACGGCCAAGCGATCCATCAATATTTTCAGGTCGCGGTTGTCATTTTTGATGTCCTGCATAAACGCCGCGTTGACACTCAAACGGCGTGAATTGTTTGCTTGCTCGGCCATGTTGCTACCTTCCATTGCAGTGAATTGACTGCCTTCATTGTAGCCTTCCAGTGAAACGGGCTGGGATGCTTCCGACGACGAAATCGCCCGGATCAACAAAATGATTTTCGACCTTGACTGATTTTCTAGGATGGGAACAATTTGACTCCGTGGACGAGACGCTTCGTTTCGGCCGCAGAAATCTTGAGAAAGGAGTTCTCAAGAAGTGTGCTTCCCAGGAATTGGGTTCGCGTGAAACTGGATTCGCGTGAACAACGAAGCACCACGACGATCCATTCACGTCAGCAAGGAGGCGACGAGATGCGTCACGCAATCGATCAATGGTTGAGCCAAACCAAACCGGGTGGAACTTTCCGGTCTTCATTCGGCTCCTCGACTCTTCCGCCTCACGCAGCGGTGAAGTGGAACGATCCCTCAGGCAGCAACGTCCAAACGGTTCGCCGCGTTAACCAATCGACTGCCTCGGAGCAGATCCAATCGCGAGCGACCAAACTTGCCAGCGCCACCGAATCCAAATCGAACAGCCCCTCCGCACCCCCGCGTGACGCTTCCACGACCCGTCTGTCCGGTTTGCTGAAGAAGGTTCGCTTCTTCTCAGGATCCGACGTCGAGTTCACCTCGATCGCCAAATCAGCCGAGACCTGCGAACCCGGTCAATTGGTGGTCTATCGCTTGGGCGATGACTGCCCGGTGGAATTGATCTCGCAAGCTCTCGCCCGCGGTGCCGCAGGCATTCTGACGGAGCAAATTTTGCCAGCGCCGATTCCACAAGCCATTGTGGTGGATACCGATCGAGCCCTCGCGGAAATTCGATCCAAGCAAACCGATCGCCCCGACCAAAAACTGATCACGATTGGCATCGTGGGCTCCGCCGGCAAGACGGTCACCGCATTCCTCACCGCCTCCGTTCTGCGAGACATTCCTTGCCGAGTCGCCTACCAAACGGATCTCGGGTCCAGCGATTCCGTGGTCACCGAAGCAGGCACGGCCAAGGCCACCAATGGTGCCTCGCTGATTGACGCCTTGTCGGATGCCGTTGATGCGGGCGCAGCCGTCAGCATCACGGAAATGGATTCCACTCAGCTGCGTCTGGGAGCCTACGACCAAATCGAACTGGACATTGTCGTCGTGACCGGACGCGACGCAGGTGACAACGACTTTGGCCCTTCACCGATCGAATGTGCTTTCGAATTGGTGACCCAGGGCGGGGTGTTGATCGTGCCTGAATCAAACCAACGAATCCTTTCTGCTGCACACGCTGCGGCACAGACACAGAACATCGAACTGGTGACCTACGGCGTCGACAACGCCGCCGATGTCTCGATCCGTACGATCTCCCAAGCAGACGGCACCTTGACCGCCATGCTGCGGCATGAATCCCGAGCCGCGGTGATGGAATCGTTCCTCGGGCGGGGACACTTTGCCGATTGCTTGGCCGCCGCTGCCGCGGTTGGCGTGGTGACCGAAAACCCCTTGCCACAAATCGCCGAATCCCTCTGCAAACTTCGCGATTTGCCGGGCCGATTCGAAGCCATCACCACCGGCGACTGGGAAACCGATCAAAACAATCCCGCCGTGCGTTTGGACATCGGTGGATCACCTGAACGAGTCCAGTTCGCCTTGCAGGCCGCTCGCAAAGAACTCCTGCAAACACCCGCCAGCTCCGCCCCAATAACGTTGCCCATGCACGCTGCGTCCCAAGCCGGCAGGGCCAAACGCCCCCAACTTTGGTGCGTCTTGGCCGTCAGCGAAAAAGACGATGCGGACACGTTGATGCAATACGGTCGCTTGTTGGAAACGATGCCCGACCATTGTGTGCTGACCTGCCGAGAAGCCGACAAAGCCAATTTTCTCTCGATGAGCCACGGTGTTTTGGACGGGATTCAAGATGTCGCCGCCATGCGATTGGTCGCCGATCCGAACCGCGCAATCCAGTGGGCGCATGGCGAAGCGGGCAACCATGACATGGTCTTGGTCATCGGCGGGATCGACCGCAGCCATCCCGACGCCGAACGCCGATCCCTGGATGCGGTCACCCAAGTCATCGCCGCCTGTGCGGAGGAACGCGAACAAGCTCTGCAAGCAAATTCGCACCCGGCAATCATCCAAGGCCTGCCCAACTCCGCCCAGAACTTGCCCGCCCAGAACTTGCCCGCCCAGAACTTGCCCACCCAGAACAATGGCACTGACGCGGATCCACCCCAACTGAAATTGTTCGACGGAAACTGACCCTTCCCCGATGAGAATCCCATGACCGCTTGGTGGCAACGACTTCAATCCAAGTGGGATCAGTGGTGCGGCGATCACGAAATGGAGCAATCCATTCGTCGGCACCTGCGTCAACAGGGGTACTTCGGCGCGACCGCCAAGTTGAGCGGCGTGCGACTGGTCGCGGTCCAACGCCCCGGTTGGCAACAACTGTTTCGGTTTGATGTCCGTGCACGCGTGGATTTTCAAACACCCGATGATGAACCAGATCCCGATCCGGTCTATCACGACCTGTACGGTTTGGTTCACGAAGACATTCGCCACAACCGCAGCCAGGTGCGTGTGTTTGACACCCCGGAACAGCGCGTCGAACTGTTCCGCGACTGGAGCGAAGGGTTGATCTGTTTGCGGGGTGCGAAAGGACTGCTAAGTTGATTCGAGGGAGAACCTGGTTCGCCCTCCTTCCTTTGCTGCACACACACCTTTCCATCGCAGACTCGATAGCCGCCATGTTTGATCGCCGCGATTCTTTGGTTCTCAACTCGCTTTCGACCACGTTCTTGCCTGGTTGGCTTCTTTTAAGCGTCACCATTTTGTTCGGGGGGAACGCCACGGCGATTGCCCAGGATGAATCGGATTACCTCTCCAACGTTCGCAGGCTGACCTTCGAAGGACGGCGTGCCGGCGAAGGTTACTTCAGCGCCGATGGCACTCGGATGGTATTCCAAAGCGAACGCGATCCGGGCAACCCGTTCTATCAAATCTACGTGTCCGATTTGGAAACGGGCGACATCCAGCGTGTCTCGCCTGGCTTCGGCAAAACGACTTGCGGTTGGATTCACCCAAACGGCAAACAGGTTTTGTTTGCCAGCACGCACGCCGATCCAGAGTCGAAGCGTTTGCAACAGCAGGAACTCGACTTCCGTGCGTCGGGCGAATCCCGTCGCTACTCATGGGATTACGATCCAAGCTACGAGCTCTACGCCGCTGACCTGAATCAAGTTGAACCAGGCACCACGAAGGGGCTGACCGCCCTGACCAACGCCAAGGGCTACGACGCGGAAGCCAGCTACAGCCCGGACGGAACGCAAATCGTTTTTGCATCCAACCGCGCCGCTTACTCGCGAGAATTGTCCGAGCGAGAACGAGAACAATTCGAGCGTGACCCCGCCTTCATGAATGACCTCTACATCATGGATGCGGACGGTTCGAACGTGAAACGACTGACCAGCGAACCCGGTTACGACGGCGGACCATTCTTTTCGCCCGATGGACAACGAATCTGCTGGCGTCGCTTCGCTCCCAACGGAGCCACCGCGGAAATCTTCACGATGAAGACCGATGGATCCGACGTTCAACGCTTGACTGAAATCAACGCGATGAGCTGGGCGCCGTTCTATCATCCCAGCGGTGAGTTCCTGGTTTTCACCACCAACAAACACGGGTTCGCAAACTTTGAACTGTATTTGGTTCGAGCCGACGGCGAAGGCGAGCCCGTTCGCTTGACCACCACGGAAGGCTTTGATGGCCTGCCCGTCTTTCTTCCCAGTGGTGACCAGTTGTCCTGGACGACCACACGTGTTGTCGACAGCAACGGCGACGTCGTGATGGAAGACGGCGCGCCCCAGCAAAGCACCTCGCAGATCCACTTGGCGGACTTCGATGTCGAGACCGCTCGTCAACGCCTGGGGTTGGCTGACCCAAACAGCGCCAGCCAAACGGATGAGGATGCGTCGCTGGCCCGAACAAACTTGACCGCCACCGCACCGGAGTTTCGCCCCAGCGATGTCATGCGTCACGTCGACTACCTGACTCGTCCTGAACTCGGCGGTCGATTGACAGGAACGCCCGGTGAAAAGCGGGCGACCGCCTACGTGGCGGCTTACTTGGAAAGCCTGGGTTTGGTTCCCGCCGGGCAGGACGGAACGTTCTTTCACGACTTTGAATTCCCAGCCGGTTCGTCCCTGGGGCCGGCCAACCAACTGACGATCACCACCTCATCGCCCGGTGGCAATTCCGCGACAATCGACGCCGAATTGACGGAATCATGGGCCCCGCTTTCGTTCTCACAAACAGGCGACATCGAATCCAGCGAAGTCGTTTTCGCGGGTTACGGACTGCAAGTCCCCGGCGACGAAGAGCACGAGGAATACGACAGCTACGTTCACTTGAATGTTGCCGACCGCTGGGTCCTGGTTCTACGAGACCTGCCGCAATACATCTCCGCCGAACAACGCCAACGGATGGCACGCTACGGCGACCCGCGCCGCAAAGCCACCATCGCTCGCGACTTGGGAGCCCGCGGAATCCTCTTCGTGGCTGGTCCCAATAGCCAAGTCAAACGCGATGTGATTCGTTTCGACACCAACGCGTCCCAAGCCCAAGTCAGCTTGGCCGCGATCTCCATCGACAATGAAGTCGCATCGAAACTGGTTCGCGCCGGTGGACATGACCTCAAAGAATTGCAAACCCGGCTCGACGATGGCCAGATGGCGATGGGTATTCAGATGTCTGGCATCGCGGTCCAAGCATCGATTGAAATCAACCGCCGAACCGGCACTGGCCGAAACGTGATCGCCCGTTTGCCGGCTGACCCCGCAGCCGACTCGACCGCCGCGATCCAGTTCCCGGTCGTGATGGTGGGTGCCCACATCGATCACCTGGGACGAGGCGGAGGCAGCAACTCGCTGGCCCGATCGGATGAAGAAAACCAAGTCCACGTCGGAGCCGATGACAATGCCAGCGGGGTCGCGGCGATGCTGGAAATCGCTCAGTACCTCGTCGACCAAAGAAACTCGGGCCGCCTGCAAATGAATCGGGACCTGATGATCGCCGCCTGGAGCGGTGAAGAATTGGGGCTGTTCGGATCGCAAGCCTACGTCGATGACTTTGGGAAACTTTACCCCGACGCTCCGATCCAGGAACCCAGCGAAGATGACATTGCGATTGCACACGCTCATGGGATGACTCCCGACGCAGCTTCGCTTGGCGATGCGGTCGCGGTTTATCTGAACCTCGACATGGTCGGTCGGTTGCGAGACAAGCTGATCGTGCAGGGGATCGGGTCATCGCCAGGTTTTGAAGGTGAAGTCCAACGCCGCAACGTGCCAGTGGGTGTTGCCTTGAAACTCGATCGAACCAGCACGCGATTGCCGACCGATGCGTCTGCCTTTGTGGCTCGCAAGGTTCCGATCCTGTCTGGCTTCACGGGAGCCCACGAGGATTACCACACGCCTCGAGACACCCCCGACAAACTGAATTACGAAGGCAACGCTGACATCGCGAATTTGTTTGGGTTGCTGACCCGCGGCTTTTTGATGTCCGACGAGGTACCAGAGTTCAAACTGGACGAAGGCCAATCCACCGAAGAAGTCCCTCGAGCTCGCTTGACGGCCTACCTGGGAACGATCCCTGACTACGCCGCTGGTGAAATCAAAGGCTTGAAGCTGAGTGGAGTTGCATCCGGGGGCCCAGCCGAAACCGCTGGTGTTCGCGGCGGCGACGTGATCGTCAAATTGGCCGCGCAAAAGATTGAGGACATCTACGACTACACTTATGCCATTGAAGCGTTGAAAATCGGCGAGACGGTTGAGATCGTTGTCCATCGCGAAGGCCAGGACGTCACGCTGTCCATCACCCCCGGGTCACGAGATTGAATGCAACGCAACAGGCCGATTGTCGAGGGCGAGTCTGCGCTGCGTGGCTTCTCGGTCTGAGTTTGCAGTTCGGTTGCTTGCTCGAGCCCGTTTCCGGGCAAGAAGCGTCGCGGGCCCAACTCGCGGCGGAAGGCCTGATCGATGAAGACCAATTGGTCGCTGAGCCGATCGAGATGTCGTCGCTGCCCGCCCCGAGTCAAGACGTGGCGGAACTGCTGCAGGTCGGACAGGTCGAATTCATCTCCGGGGGGCCGCGTCCCTCCGAAACCCGAGGCCTACGCTCCCCGGGATTTATCAATCGAGAGTTTGACGCCGAGACCCGGTTCAGTTTGACCTACCACTTCTCCAGCCGCTGTCGCTGGTGGTGGGACGAGGAGGGAATCGTGATCCGAGTTCGCTACCCGGAACTGAATCTCAAAGTCTTTCACGAGGTCTGGTTCCGCCAACGCCCCAATGATCTCCGCCAATTTTGGTCCTCAAAGTTGGTCCAGCATGAACTCGACCACATTCGACTCTCGACCGACCCTCGCGTTCTCAAGCGATTTGAGACGGCCGTGCGCAGTGACGAAAGTTTGCGTTTCAGCTTTTCTGAAGTCCGATCGATCCTCGGCGAACAAGCCGTCTCGAGCAACAACGCCCAGGCAGGCCAGCACACCCGGTCGGCGATGCCCCGCCGCTCGTCACGCCTGACCCCAGAACAAGTTCGGAAGCTGATCAACGAGCGAGTTCGCGCGCACTTCGACCAAACCTTCCAGTTGATCGAAATTCGCTACCGTGAGCTGGACCGACAAACCGCTCATGGTTCATTTGCCGTTCCGGCAGACGGCCCTCTTCGAGAATGGCTCGATCATTCCTCGGCCGAACAAGTCCCCCAGCCAACCGCCGCGGCTTCCACCGACCCGCAATCGGACTAGTTCCGGTCGAGATCGCCGCAGCAAAGTGCGTGACGGCGTCGAATTCGGTTCAGCGGCGGAGGAAATTCACGAAATCACGATGCCGAGTTCTCCCACAGCGGATCGCATCTTGGGACACATCGTTCCGCGTGGTAAGTTGCCAGCTTCACTCGCTCACACGGCAGCCAAGCTGCCCGCACGCCCCCATTTATTGCGACTGTTTATGTCCATCGACACCTACTCGATATGCCCTTGTGGTAGCGGCAAGAAGATCAAGTTTTGCAAATGCAAGGACTCTGTACACGAACTTGACCGCGTCCTGAAGATGATCGATGGGGGCCAACTTGTCCCCGCCTTGGACCGCTTGAGCGCGATCTTGGAAGAGCATCCTGACGCCGCTTGGGCGCTCGCGATTCGCGGCCGTTTGTTCATGGATTTGCGTGAATACACCTCGCTGGAAGAAAACGCGGAACGCTTCCGTCGCTTGCAACCATCCAACCCGCTGGCGCTCACCCAAAGTGCCGCCGCCGCTCTTTTCCGCCAAGACCTGTCGGCCGCCACCGAGCTGATTCTGGAAGCGTTGACCGAAAGCGGTCAAACAGTCGATTCGTTCGTTCTGGACGTCGCATCGCTGCTTTCCTACGCCCTGGCTGGCAACGGAATCCTGTTGACATCGCGTGTCTACGCCACCTTGGCGTTGGTTTCGACCGGCTACGAAGACAGCCGAATGGCAGCCAATGTGCTGCAGCAAATCAACGGGGACCCCTCGGTCAACCAATTGGCCAAGGCCGTTCCGAACCTGATCCCGCCGCCGGAAAACGCCGATTGGGTCGAACGCTACGACGAAGCCGCGCTGTTGCTTTCCAACAACAAAGTCGCCCTGGCACAAACCAAATTCGAATCCCTGCAGCGATCCGCCCCCCTGCAGCCAGCCGTCCTTTCCGGTTTGCTCAACTGTGCGATTTGGCGAGGCGATCACGTCGCTCAATCCGAATTGCTGGTCAAACTTTCCCAGTGTGAAGAGCTGGACTTTGACGAGCGTGCTCGTTTCCTGGCGTTGGCACAAATTGCCAGCCCCGATGCGGATGGGATGACCGTCGAGCACACCGAACTGGTCGCCGAAGTCGACTCCATCGACGAGTACCAAATGGCGTTGATCGCCAACCCCAGGTTCGAAGAATTGCCCGCGGACGCGTTGGAATCCGTGAAACGCGAAGGCGATGTTGCCCCTCGCTCCGCCTTCCAGATTCTCGACCGCGCCGTGCTGGACGAAGGCGAAACGCTGACGGCCGACAACATTCCAGTTGCCATGGCAGCTCTCTTCCTGTTCGGTCGTGAAACGGATCGCTCCGCACGCCTGCAAGTCCTCGGCTTGCCGGTCGCGAAACGCCCCCAAGTCCAAGAACTCCTGGACGAAGTCGCTCCCAATGTCAATTGGACCGAAGGCGAAAAGGGGCAGCTGCCTCTGGCCATGATCGCGACACCTCAAATTGGCGGCATCCGCCCCGCGCACCAAAAGGACTTGGATGTCGTCGTCAAAGAGCTGATTCGTCAACGTGTTCCCGAAACACTCTCGACGACACCGGTCAAATTGCTCGGCGACGTGTCGTTGAAGGACGCTGCCAGCGACGACAGCAAAAAACTGCAACGTGCCGCCATGGTGCGATTCATTGAGGGCGAAGACAGCTTGGTGGCCCGAGACGAAGAACTGATCAACCGCCTTTGCGAGCTCGGGAACCTCCCGCAGGTCGAACGCAAAAAGATCACCGGCGATGAACTCGAAGAGATTCCCGGCAGTGACCTGGATCGAATCGACCCCTCCGGATTGGATCCCGAAAACCTGATCTACCTGATCCAGCGTGCTCAGCAGATCTCGGCCACCTCCATCGGCCGCCGGGCATCCATCGCGTTGCTGGAAGCGGACACCGAATCGGTCGATGACGGCCGCTTCATCGGTGCCAAAATCATCGCTTATTCGTTCCTGATGCAGCGTGCCACCGAGTCCGATGAAGCCGTGGCTTACTTGGACAAAGCCAAGGCCTACGCCGAGGAACACAAGCTGTCCGACGCTTCGTTGTTGCTGGCCGAACTCGGCCTTCGATTGCGTCGCCAAGAAATTGATTTGTTCCAAAACACCGTGCAAGCGATCGTTCAAAAGCACAGTGACAACCCAGAAGTGATGGGTCGATTGCAGCAAATCCTGGCTCAACTCGGGCTGATCAATCCCGATGGAACGCCTCGCCAAGCCCCAGGCATGGGCCCTGCATCGCAGGATCCTTCCGGCGGCGGACTCTGGACTCCTGATGGTGACTCCGGCGGTGCAGCCCCCGCCAGCCCTGCTGGTGGCGAAGCTTCCGGTGGTGGCAAACTTTGGGTCCCCGGAATGGACTGATGGCAAACGAGTCCGACGCAACCGCGAATGCTGATTCGGCGGAAGATCTCCGCTGGATGACCGAAGCCATTGCCCTGGCCTCCCAGGGGCGAGGCCAGGTCGAACCGAACCCTCCGGTCGGCTGCGTTCTGGTTCGCGATTCGGTCTGCATCGGCAAGGGCTACCACCAACGATTCGGTGGCCCTCATGCCGAGGTCGAAGCCTTGTCCGATTGCGCGGATGCCACCGGAGCCACCGCTTACGTTTCGCTGGAACCCTGTTGCCATCACGGCAAAACCCCTCCGTGCGCCGACGCATTGATCCGAGCCCAGGTCGCTCGGGTCGTCGTGTCGGTGGTGGACCCGTTTGACCAAGTCGACGGTGGCGGAATCGAAAGACTTCGCTCCGCCGGAATCGAAGTCACCACCGGCGTCGCCAAGGAAGCCGGGGAGGATCTGCTGGGTGCCTACCTGAAACGTGTCCGCACCGGCATGCCCTGGGTGATCGCGAAATGGGCGATGAGCCTGGATGGACGCATTGCCACCCAAACCGGCGAAAGCAAATGGATCACGGGTCCAGCGGCTCGAACCGCGGTTCATGAACTCCGGGCCAGCGTCGACGCGATCGCTGTCGGCATGGGCACCGTCATCGCGGACAATCCCTTGCTGACCGTTCGCCTGCCCCAAATTGCTAAGGCCCAAATTGCTAAGGCCCAAATCGCTAAGGCCCAAACGCCCGGCAGCACGAACGCGGAAACCGCAATCAACACTCGCCAATTGGTTCGCTTGGTCTATTCCCAATCCCGGCTGCCAGACCTGCAGACCCAATTGGTTCAGACCGCTTCGGAAACTCCCACGTGGGTGATCGCGGGACCTGAGATCGCGAACGCTGACTTAGCCAAGCTTGCCGATCACGATGTCGACACCTGGCAATGCGAGTCGTCGGATCCCATCGAGATGATCCGGCAGTCACTGCTGTGGTTGGGCAGCCATGACAATCCGCGGGGGCTTGCGATGACCCATCTGATGGTCGAAGGCGGAAGCCAGTTGCTGGGCAGCTTTGCTGCCGCCCGGCAGATCGACGAAGTTCACGCCTTCATCGCTGGCAAGTGCATCGGCGGCCGCAATGCTCCGGGACCACTGGGTGATCCCGGGATCGAGGCCTTGACCGATGCGACGTCGCTGCGAATCAGCCGCATGGACTCATTCGACAACGACGTGCGATTGATCTATCGACGGTAGGTCGATTCGATTTCAACCCGGGCGAATCAGTTGCCGATTCCGCCACCAATGCCACCGCCTGCACCACCAGCTGCACCGCCGGCCGCTCCACCACCGACGCCGCCGGCAGCTCCACCACCTGCACCACCGGTGCCGGTGTCACCGGAGACGAAGTTGAAGGTTGTGATCTCACCGATCTGCGAGAAGATCGGTGCGGGACTGATTCGAACGTAACGACGATCAGCAGAGGCAATCGCCATAGTCGTCATCGACGCACCTTCGGGCAGGGTCGTGATCTGCGGCATGTAGCCGACACCACCTTGCGGGTTGAAGCCATTGACTCCGTTGACGCCACCCGTTCCAAACGGGCCACTGTTGGCCCCGGGGATCAACGAGGGATAGTCGCTGAAGAACTCTCGCAACAACTGACGATTGCCCCCCAACGCATTCGCGGCTTGAGCGTTCAAGCCCCCGCCAGCGGCCGGGCCGATAAACTGTCCCAACGCTTGGTGCCCGACGTTGCGGCTGAATTCAGCCAAGTGCTCCACCTGAGCTTCGGCCAACTTCTCTTTTCGTTGCCCATCTTTGACTTCGAAGATCACCAGAGCGTTCTGTTCCATCAAGGGAATGTCTTGGCGAATGAACTTTTGCTCAGGACGCCCGACATCGGTCAAGATTTCCACCGTGACTTTGCCGGTCGAGACGTTGCCCCAAATGCGACGCAACAGGACGCGGTACTCACCCGAGAAACCTTTTGGACACAGATACGTTTCCGAAACTTGTCCCGTGGCATCATCCTGGGCACCCGGGTAAGCATCGCCGAGCAAGGTCCCTCCGCTGGTGCTATTGGGTGATTCCAACGAGCAAACCGTTCCGGAGGGTTCTTCAACCGACAGGTCGACATCGGCGTCGCCGGTCCAACTCACTCGCACAATCGCATCGTGCGAGGCTGCTCGACGGAGAGCTTCGCTGAATTGCTTGGCCGATTCGCTGTCGCCTTCAGCCACCAGTTCTTGGTGCGTCGCACGAGCCAACAAACGAGCTTCTTCGACCAACGGCTGGAATTTGTCACTCCAAGCCAATCCCAACACGCCTTCGCAGGCCCAAGCCAAATCGGCTGGTTGATCCAAGCGTTTCGCCAACCGAAGCCCCATCACATAAGGCTCGCGGCGGTCTGGGTCGGCGTCCGAGATCTGGCGACAGAGTTTCATCGCCGCTGCCAGTTGCCCCATGTCTTCCAAACGAGCGGCCACGTTGAGCAGATCCTCAAGGTTTTCGGCGAAGTCAGCCGCTGATAGCAGAGCCCGTTCGACTTCCGATTCAGGTGCGTCCGTCGCAGCCAATGACAACGCATAGGCTTGGTACATCCAAGGTTGAATGTGCCCGGCCGAAATGGCACCAGCGATCACGGCACGGATCTCATTGAAATGAGCCTTGGCAGCGTCTTTGTCGCCGGCTTTTTCTGCCGCCGAAGCCTTCACGTTGAAGTGCGACACCGTCGCCCGAACCCGGCGGTCCAAGATCGTCAAATCTCGCGCCGACTCAACATTCCAAGTGGCGAAATGTTCGGTCCACGCTTGGTCAACGGACTTTCCTTCTGGAATGTCCAGTTGAATTGCACGGTCGATGTTTTCGATCGACTCAGCGTCGGACACTTGGTCGGTTTCAGAGTCACCTGTCGCAGCCGACGAGTTGGCTTTGGATCGCAGCGAGGCGTCATCAGGAACGATGAACATCCCTCCACCACCGCCGCCGCCCATGCCGCCACCCATGCCGCCGCCCATGCCGCCACCCATGCCGCCGCCCATGCCGCCACCCATGCCGCCGCCCATGCCGCCGCCCATGCCGCCGCCGCCCATGCCGCCACCGCCCAGGCTGACGATTGGCACGACCAAGTCACCAACCGGATAGTGATCTCTAATCAAGTTGTCTTCCGCAGCGGTCACAGTCGTGATGTTCATTACTTCATCCTTGATCATGTAGGTCAAGTTCTGATCACGAAGCATCAGCCGCAGGAACGAACGCAAGGAGACGTTTTCCAGCGAGATGTTCACGGGGATGTCTTCGGACAACCCCTCGCCTTCCAAACTGAAGACATCAATCCGAATCGGAATCTCACGGTCTTCACTGATCACACGGATCGCATCGTTCAACGGCGTGTCGAGGAAATTGTACGAAACCTCGTCATTCAAGCTCGCCTTAATACGCTGTACTCGTTCGTTGTCACCGAGCATCCCCGTCGAAGTCCCGTAAAGTTCGATGCGGCGACGGCTCAAACGCTGCCAGGTTTCCGCTTCGGGGTACACGATCGGTGGATCGTCAACAAACGGAACGGCCGACTTCAGAACCAACGAGAACGCATCCACGAAGTTGCGTTCACGCAGTTCGCGATAACGACGATCTCGAGCGTAGGTTTGCAACGCAAGCGTTTCATCCGTCACGTGACGTCCGAGAACGCTGTCGTCGGTGACCGTGTCACCGGCCAACGCGGCCATTTCCAACGACACCCCACCATCGGCTTCGGTGTAGCGTCCTTCATCGATCAAAGCATTCATCTGAGACGACAATCGTTTCAAACGATCTTCGCGACGATAGGTTTCTTGCAGCAAACGGGAGGATGCGGTGGCACCGGCAGCCAGTTGCTCCAGATTGGCCTCTTGCTCGAGGAAGTCGGCTTCGCGAGCACTGGCGATTTGAATCGCCGAACGAACTTGGCCGAGCAATTCACGACGCAGTTGAGGGTCGATGTCAGGAGTCGTCTCCACTCGTGAAAGCAGGCTTTTCAGGCTGCCAGCAACGCCGACAGGGTCCTGGCGAATCAAGCGCCGTGCTTCTCGCAATTGAGCCCGGACTTCCCCTCGCAAACGACCTTCTTCACGGGAACGAAGTTGTTCGAAACGGCCTAGCAAATCGCCACCGTCTTCTCGCAGTTCATTGTCGCCCACAACCGGTCCGAACCCGCTGTCGAATTGACCGCCACCGCCCATTGCTGGCCCTGGATTGGCTGGTCCTGGACTGGCTGGCCCTGGATTGGCTGGTGCCACCTCAGCGGGAGCACCGAAGACATCGTCGCCGGCTCCCACGGGAGCGTCCGCAGCAGGTGCCGCGTCGACCGCGGGTGCCGCCGTGGCAGGAGCTTCTGTGGCTGGTGCATCCATCGCGGGAGCATCATCAGCCGCCGCACCGAAGACATCGTCTCCCGCAGCAGGCTCCGCACCAAAGGGACTTTCAGCAGCCGCGTCACCGCCACCACCGAAGATGTCATCGAAGGGGTTGTCATCACCGTTTTGCAAAATCAAACGCTTGCCTTCCGGCGTCGCCATCTTCAAGATCGCTCGGGCTTCCGCGTTGTTGGGATCGGCTTGCAGAGCTTCCTTTGCAACCGCACGAGCCCCACGCATGTTGCCTTGCTGCATCGCCATCGTGGCGGCGTTTGCCAACGATTCCGCACGTGCCGTCATCGCTTGAGCGGTCTGACGAAGCATTGGCGAACCGGCGGTTGCCAACAGCAATCCGTGAGCGGTTTTGTGTTCGGCAATCAAGCCGGTCAAGAAAGCGAAGTCAGGATTGTCTGACTCGACACTTGAGTTGGCTTTGATTTGAATGTCGCTGTTCAGCGTGCCACCGACCAAGTCGATCGACACCTCTTCAGCGGGCGTCTTCAGTTGCCCCAAGTAGATTGAATCACGGTCCAATCGCAGGGGCGGCAAACGATCGCCATGCACCCAGTCGATCTTTGCATCGGATTTGATTCCGGTGATCCAAATGGGAGACATCACGGCCGCATCGGCGACCAAGTCGGCGATCTCCGTTGGCGTCGCGTCGGTCCCCACGACCCCCAAAACACCACCGGTTTGATTCGCCAGAATTCCCATCATTGCGACGTTCTTTGTCGGCCCAATCGCAACCGAGTGAACCGAGATGTGATCGCTTCGCAACGCATCGATCAGGTTCTCGAATCGAGACAGGTTTTGAGCCGCATCAATCGAAGCCGCGTCGCCGATGTAAACGATCGAACGCGTTCGCGAATCAGGACGACCGGTCAACGAAGCTCGGACAGTGTCCAAGACCGAGACCAAATTCGTGTTCCCCAGCGGCAAACGCGAACTCAATTTCGCGGTCGCGGATGCCAAGTTGCTGTCGCCAGGAGCAGCGAATCCACTGGTCAGCTCGTTCGCTTGCACGTCCGCCGCAAACAAAGCCACGCGGACATCGCGATCATGCACGGACTCCAGAGCCGCTTGAACAGCCTTCATCGCGTCATCGCGATACGCTCCCACTTGGCTGGCGGACGTGTCCACCACGATGACCAGGTCACCAGCGGACTGGCGAACCGCACGCAGCATGGAATCTTCCGCCCCGGGCTGGATCGAAGCGGCGATCGATTGACCGCCATCGTCCATGGTGTGGGAAACGATGCGAATCGACGCTTCGGAGGAAACCGCCTGGGTATCAGTCGCGAACGCTGTCGCCGCCGAAACCGCAGTCGCCATGACCGCCAACGTCAAAAGGGCTGACAACTTGCAGCCAAAAGTGGAAAGGATCTTCATCGACAACTCAGAGAAGGAGTGGGGACCAGAGGAGAGATGCTGGGATGCGTCAGGTGGCAGGTTCATCGTGATTCTCAGCGATTAGTCGCGGGACGAGACGGCGAAAAGCCAGGCGCGGACCATTCAGTCTATTTCTGGAAACTGCAATTTCCACGAAAAAACCGCTTCAAACAGCTCTTGGACCGCTAAGAATTCCGATTGTAGGGTGTAGCATTCTGCAACACCTGTTGCGAAACGCCGCAGCACTCCGCTGCAATCGAGTTCTCAATGACTTCGCAGGGGAAAAGACGCGATTTCCGGGCCAAAGTGGCGGTTTCGCCGTCCCCCAAGCCGACTCAGCCGAGATTTCTCAACCGCGGTCGCTCAGCAATCGCTCGCGAGCCAACCGCAAACGCTCCGACACGTCCGCCAAATCGCTCCCAACGGCAGACAAATGCCCCATTTTCCGACCAGCTCTCGCGGCGTGCTTGCCATACAGATGCAACGCCACACCGGGTGTATCGAGACACGCCCCCCAGTTTGGTAGCGTCTGGCGAGCCTCAGCGGCCTCCCAAATGTCGCCCAGCAGATTCAACATGCTGGCCGCAGGAACCACCATCGAGGTGTCCCCCAACGGCAGCCCGCAGATCGCTCGCACGTGCTGCTCAAACTGGCTGGTCGCACAGGCTTCGATCGTCACGTGCCCCGAATTGTGCGGCCTCGGCGCGACTTCATTGACGATCAATTCGTCGGCAGTCACGAACAATTCCACACACAGCAATCCCACCAATCCCAAGTGCTCCGCCACCCGCGTCGCGATTTCCCGTGCCTGCAATTGCATCTCCGGGGAAACATCAGCGGGCAGTTTGGTCTCGTCGAGGATGTGGTTCTGATGGTCGTTTTCAAACACCGGAAACGTCTGGACTCGCTGATCGAGCGTCCGCGCCACGATCACCGAGGCCTCTCGTTCAAACGGAACCAACGCCTCCGCGACCCACGGCGGCTGGCCATCGTCACCACTTTCGGCTCCCTCCCACTGGACCAACGCGGCCTCGCCGGGTGAATTCAAACGATGCTGACCTTTGCCGTCGTAACCGCTGCGGCACGTCTTGACGATGATCGGCCATCCCAACGACTCCCCCGCAGCGATGGCGGATTCTCGGTCATGCACGGGCTCAAACCCAGCGACCGGAATCCCAGCTTCACGCAGGGTCGTTTTCTCGATCCATCGGTCCTGTGCCATCGCCAACACCGAGGCATCCGGGTACGTCGGTGCGTGCTTGCTGCACACCGCGATGGTGTCCGCGGGAATGTTTTCAAACTCCAACGTGATCACATCGCATCGTTTCGCGAATGCTTCGATCGCGGAATGATCTGACAGTGGCCCGCAAACCGTGAACGCGGCCACCTCGGCGGCCGGCTCATCGCTGCTGCCGCAGAAGACGCCCACCCGATATCCCATTCGAGCCGCGGCCATGGCGAACATTCGCCCCAACTGACCGCCACCAACCATGCCGATCGTGGCTCCGGGAAGGATGACGTGCTCGGAACCAGATGCTGGATCGATTTTGGATGCTTGACTGTCGCTCATGGAAGCTCGGCCGATGCGATCACATCGTCACGCTGCTTTGCCACAAATGCTTCCAAACGATCACGCAGCCCATCGTCGTTGGTCGCCAAAATGCGGGCGGCCATCACCCCCGCGTTCTTGGCTCCCGCAACACCGATCGACATCGTCGCCACCGGGATTCCACCCGGCATCTGAACGATCGAAAGCAACGAATCCAGTCCCTGCAGGGCTCGACTTTGAATCGGCACACCAATCACTGGCAACAACGTTTCGGACGCGACCATGCCTGGCAAGTGAGCGGCTCCCCCCGCCCCAGCGATGATCACTTTCAGCCCGCGAGCAGCGGCCGAACGAGCGTATTCGAACATCCGTTCCGGCGTCCGGTGAGCAGAAACGACCGAGCGTTCATGCTCGACCCCGAGTTGATCCAGCATTTCACAGGCCGCTGACATGGTCTCCCAGTCATTGCGACTGCCCATGATCACACCCACACGTGGAGCAGTCGGCTGGGAAGTCACGGAATCGTCTTGGTCGGTCATCAGGTACTCTGAAGATGGATCATTTGGAACAATCGGGTGCCGGTGAATCAGGTTGCGGCGGATCGCAACAATCAATCCTCCCCTGGTCAGCCCGTCATCATCCCCGGGTTATACCGCAACGACTCGCCACAATGAATTGCCCCTGTTCCGCCCCCTCCCTCTTCGTGTGGATCGCTCATGACATCGCCGCCATTTGACCTCACGCCTCGGGACGACTTCGATTCGGAGGGACCTGCCCCGGTTCGGCTGATGCACCACGACGCCCGCTGGAAACAGGAATTCGAGCAGACTCGCAGCAGCCTCCTGCAATCCTGCCAAGGCCACGTGACCCAAATTGACCACGTCGGCAGCACCGCCCTCCCTGGCCTGATCGCTCAACCGGTCATCGATGTGGTGGCTCTGGTGACCAATCTTTCCAGCCTCGACGCGGCCGCGCTGCACATCGAAGGACTCAACTACCGAGTCGTGGACTCTCCCGACTGGCTCGATCACTCCCTCGTGTTGCAAAAACCACGCCACGGGGCCCCGACGCATCAAGTCTTCCTGATGACCAACGACCATCCCGCCCACCGCCGACTGATCCGGCTGCGCGACTACCTGCGGGCCAATCCAGAGGAAGCCGTGCGGTTTGAAAGCACCAAAGTCGACCGCTGGAAACAAAGCGGCGGAGTCCCCGAGCGATACGAACGAGACAAAGCGATCTACTTTGCCCATCTCGAAGATCAAATCACGGGCTCTTAGCACGTCGGCTGGAATGAACGAGCACAATCATGTGAGTAGCGTTTGGGCGTTCGCCGGGGCTGCGAAACGTTTTAGAATGTGAAGCCCATTCGTTTGCACAAGTCCCTATTCAAATTGCCCTGGCTCCCCTTGCCCCGAAGCGGGGTTGTCGAACTGTAGGCCAGGTTCCACCTGGCAACCACGGCAATGCTTCGGAACCAAGCGAGGCGTCTGCACCGTTCCAGGTGTCATCGATGTAGGAAATTCAATCGGCCAGTCACCCACGCCAGGTGGAACCTGGCCTACGAACAGCATCGCGTCTGTGACCAGAGAACTCCTACAAACGGCGAAGGCCATCCTCGGTCATCGCGTTGGGAATCTCGACTTCAACGGCATCGATTCGTGCCAGCGTTTCAGCGTCGAGAAGCATGTCATCGGCAACCAAAATCTCTTTCAATTGCTCGATGGATGTCGCCCCGACAATCGTTGATGCGACGAAATCATGTTGCTTGCTCCAGGCCACCGACAACGCTGTTCCCGTTGTGCCGATCGATTCCGCGATCTGGTGCATGCGAGCCGCCGTTTCGATCGTGCGATCATTGACGAAACGCTGTGCCATCGCCTTCTGTCGATCGTCCCCAGTCAGCAAGTACTCTGAGAATCGACCTCCCGGTGGCGGTCCGTTTTCGTACTTGCCCGTCAAAACTCCGCCTCCAAGCGGCGAGTACGGCAACAGGCTCACGTTCTCACGACGACAAACCTGAGCCAACTCATTTTCGCAGCGGCGATTGATCAAACTGAAATTGTTCTGAACCGTTTGATAACGATCCACGCCGTGCACGTCCGCCGCCCAAAGACTCTTCATCAATCCCCACGATGTCTCATTGCTGCACCCGATCACGCGAACTTTTCCGGTCCGGCGTAGATGCGTCAGCGATTCCAGGACTTCCTCGTAAGGCATCCCGTGATCGGGCCAGTGAATCTGGTACAGATCGATCGTTTCCACCCCCAACCGCCTCAGCGAATCCTCACAGGCGCGAATGATTTGATGACGATCCAGCGTGGTGCGTCCGTGGCGAACCGGCGGCGTGAACCATCCGTGACCGGGCCCCGTCACTTTGGTAGCGACCGTCACGCAGTCGCGTGGTTTCGTTTTCAACCAACGACCGAAAATTTCCTCGGTGACGCCAAAGGTTTCCTCCTTCGGAGGCACCGGGTAAATCTCGGCTGCATCAAAGAAATTGATCCCCGCATCAAACGCGTGATCGCAAATCGCATGGCTGGTCGATTCGTCACAGGCACTCCCAAACGTCATCGTTCCCATGCAAATGTCCGAGACGACAATTCCACTGCTTCCTAAACGGCGCTGTTGCACGACGGATCCACCAAGAGAAAATTGGGTTACACTGTTCGGTCTTTCGAAGGGTCGGTCTTCGACGGCGGACGTTTTAGCTCAAACCGCATTGGAATCCCACCATATGCCTTTGGTCGCCGAAACTCGCCGGCACGATCCCCGCCTGCCCTAGCGTTCGACCGATCCTCCCCCCCGCCTTCCATCAAGCCACCTCTGGTCGCTTCCCGCCGATTTCTCATCGTATTCCCGCCAAATCCCCACCTCGACAAACCGAAAACACATGAACCAGTCCCACGGGCATGCCCGCCCGCCTGTCGATTCACAAACGCCTCCCACCTCGCTGAACACCAAGTGGCTTCGTCCCCCCCTGACCGCCTTGATGCTGCTCTTGGCGTTCCAGCCATCCAGCACCCTCGCGGCGGAAGAGAGCTACACCTGGTCGGCTGACTCGAGCCCCCGAGCAGGCGTTCCGCAGGGCCAAGTCACCCAGCATGAGTTTTCCAACAGCCAAATCTTTGAAGGCACCCGGCGTCGATACAGCGTCTACGTGCCGGCTCAATACGATGGATCCCAGCCCGCCGCTCTGATGGTCTTCCAAGACGGGCACACCTTCCAAGGTCCTGGCGGTGACTTCCGCCTCCCCACCGTGTTCGACAACCTGATCGCGGCAGGCGACATGCCCGTCACGATCGCCGTGATGGTTGACCCAGGCCACAAAGGCGAATTGCCACCCAAACGAGGCTGGAGCCCCACGCCGTCCAACCGAGCGTTTGAATACGACTCCGTCACGGGCGACTACGCTGAGTTTCTGCTGACCGAACTGCTTCCCGAAATCCAGCAACACTACAAAATCACCGACAATCCCGAACTGCGAGCCATCTGTGGCAACAGCTCCGGTGGCATCTGTGCGTTCTCCGTCGCTTGGTTCCGTCCTGACTCGTTTCGAAAAGTGATGTCGCACATCGGCAGCTTCGTCAACATTCGTGGCGGAGATCACTACCCCGCCATGATCCGCAAAACCGATCCCAAACCAATCCGAGTCTTCTTGCAAGACGGCAGCGGCGACCTGGACAACCGGCACGGCAACTGGCCCCTGGCCAACCAGCAAATGGCGGCGGCTCTGGCCTTCCAGGAATACGACTACAAGTTTGTCTACGGCGAAGGTGGCCACAACGGAAAACACGGGGGCTCGATCTTCCCCGACTCGTTGCGTTGGCTGTGGCGTGGATGGAAAGAGTTGACGCCGTGACCGAGCATGACATTTCATTCGAAGTCAAATTTGTTCATCGCCTGAGACAAACCGACGACGTCTCTCAAGCCGACTTCCCCGTGCTGGAATCTGTCCTGCACGGCGAACAAAGTGACACCGCCGCGCCGAAGGTTCTGTTCTGCCTGGATAGCAACCTGGAGGGCGGCGAATTCGTCACCGCATTGATCGCACAAATGCGAACCAGCAACGCAATGCGGTTGGTTCGCGAACCGATGATCGTGCCCGGTGGTGAATCATGCAAAAACTCCGAGCACACCCTTCGCGATCTGCTCGCCGCCATCAACTCACACGACCTGGATCGACGCAGCTACATCATCGTTGCCGGCGGCGGTGCCGTCCTGGACGCGGTCGGATTCGCTGCCGCCATCGCTCACCGAGGCGTCCGTCTGATTCGGCTCCCGTCGACCACGCTCGCCCAAGCCGACTCGGGCGTCGGCGTGAAAAACGCGATCAACTACTTTGAAAAGAAGAACTGGATCGGCAGCTTCGCGGTGCCCTGGGCCGTCTTCAATGACACCGCCATCCTGAAAACGCTTCCCGATCGCGACTTCCGATCGGGTTTGACCGAAGCCGTCAAAGTCGCCCTGCTGAAAGACGCCGCCTTCTTCGACTTCTTGCGGAAATCTGCCAATCAACTTCGCCGGCGAGTCGTCGATGTCTCCCAGGAAGCGATCGCGCGTTCATGCCAATTGCACCTGGATCACATCACGGCGGGAGGCGACCCCTTCGAAGCCCTCGAAGCTCGCCCGCTCGATTTTGGACACTGGTCCGCTCACCGCATGGAACCGATGTCCAACTACGCCCTTCGTCATGGCGAAGCGGTTGGCATCGGCGTGGCTCTCGACACATTGTATTCAGCCCGAAAATTCGGCTTCCCCACGCCGTTGGCTCACGCGGTCTGCCAAACACTTGCTGACCTGGGCTCGCCGCTCTGGTGCGACCAACTTGATACACCCGACGAGGTCCTGCGAGGCCTGGAAGAGTTCCGGCAACACCTTGGCGGTCGCCTGACCGTGACCATGCTGAAGAACCCCGGCGAAGCCATCAACGTGCATGAAATCGACCTACCGGTCATGAAATCCTGCATCGACGAACTGCGTGAAATTGCCAAACAACAAACCGCGTGACCCAACTGCGACGAGACGACCGATGAAAGCCCTGGCGATTATCTTCCTGGCTCTGCTGGTCAACGTTGCTCACGCGCAACAGCCAGCCAATGACAAAGTCCATGGCGGCGTCTCAACGCAAACCCCTGCGATTCTCTGCGCTGACCAATCCGACAACCGCATCCGATTGGTCGATCCCTTCACGCAAGATGCTGACCTGTGGTCCTATCCAGCCGCGGAGGCCCCGCCGAGCGAATACAAACCGACGGATGCCAAACGAGTCGTGATCGATGGGGAGGTTTTCATCCTCGCCGCGTACCACGGACGCGTCCGTCTGGTGCGTTTCCGAGATTCGAAACTCATCAAAGACTACCCAAGCTACAGCAGTTGCCACTCCGCTGAACTCCTTCCAGACGGCTCGATCGCCACCGTCAACAGCAACCATGGCATGCTCCGCCTGCATCACTCAACCGACGATTTTGTCGACACTGAATTGCCCTACGCCCACGGAGTGACCTGGGACAAGAAACGCCAATGCCTGTGGGTTCTCGGCGACCGACTCTATCGGTTCTTATACCGAGACCGGAAACTTTCGCTCGACCAATCATTCGACTTGCCAATGTCGCCAACCGGCCATGACCTGTTCCCGTTGCGAACCGAACCCAAGCTCTTGGTCAGCAACAACGACGCTTTGTATTCGTTTGACATCGAAACCGAAGCCTTCAAACCGTTGTCAGACCTCCAGTGGATCAAAAGCGCCAGCCAACACGCGGATGGATCGATCTGGGTCAGTGATCCGCAACGAACCGAAATCGGCACTTCCTGGCAGAGCGACTCCGTCATCCCCGTGCAGCCAACCGGCGCCAACCAACGACACACCATCATTGGCTCAAAGTTCTACAAAGCCCGCTGGTGGCAAGACGTCAACTTCAGCTACTAAGCAGGTCGGCAGGAATGATCGAGCAAAACCATGTGAGCCGTTTGGGCGTTAGCCCCGGTTGCACGTGGGAGCAACGACGCTACCCAAAACATTCAAAATGCTGAAAGACTCCTGCCGAACTGCTTAACACAAGTGGCATTGGCTTCCAGTCTGTGATTGCACGGAACACAAAACAGAAGCCTCACCATTTCAATCCGACATTTCTTCTTCGCCTGTTGCGCAGCACGTCGGCAGGAATGACCGGGCACAACCATGTGAGCCGCTTGGGCGTTCGCCCCGGTTGCACGAAAGATCAACAACGCTCCCCAAAAACAGTGCAAACGCCGAAAGGCTTCTGCCAAACCGCTTGAGCGTCGTTCATCAATCCGGGTCGTTTGAAAGCACGTGATTGCAAAGCGATTCTCGGTGATGCCATTCATGGTCCACCCCACGCATCAGTAGCGCATTGTCAACCGAAACGGAACCCTCAGGGAAGACGTCGCGGTCATCGAAGAACGACGACCGAACGCTCGTGACGGCGAGCGGCTGCACATGCCAGTTGGCCGTCCGAAGCTCCAACCCGTCGAACTGCGTGGCCTCACTAGCCGGCGAGTACCCAAGGGAACCAGCCTCGAAGAACTGCGAACACTTCGCGACGTTGGCAAAGACAGAACGCTCTGGCAATTCGTCCGCCGTCCGTCCTTCCACAGCAACGTGAGCAGTCCCGTCAACACTGTCCATTGCGATGTGATATTCCTCATCCGTTTCCCGGACCATGAAACGTGCCCGATGGTGGACGCCAGGGAAAACACGACCACCTGCAACCGCGTTTAAAATCGAAGACGTGTCCCGCCGGGGAATGTACACGCCAGTCCGCCTGACCCCGTCGATCTCCCATTCCACGGCGATGCGGTGAGCAGCGTTCTCAGAGGAGATCCCGAGAAACGCAGGCCAACGTTTCGGTCGGATATGCTTGAGACGAATCAGGCAGATCCCCGCCATGCCAAACCCATTGATAGTCTGAGGCCGGAACGGAGCCGGACAGACACGCGACAACACGTCCGGGTCGACGCGATAATTGACCAGCACACGCCGATCAATCAGCCCTCGGATTGTTGGAATTCGCATTCAAAGTGCCTCAGGATTGATAAATACACTATCGCACGAACCGCAACGTCGTTCCCAGATTAACTTGCAGCGGCAAACGGATGCCTCTTATCCAGCCATCCCCCCAACCGCGACCAACGAGATGAACGAACGCCCCGAATCCCCCATCCCCGTCGCCGAGCAGCGAAGGCGATCGCGGACTGGCAGCAAATGGATCACGACCGAAGCGATTGACAATTGCCCCCCGAAACACTCTCCAACGAAGACACCCGCCGCGTACGATCAGCCAAGAGGTGTGTTCGGCGCAACCAATTCCTGGGGAATACCAATCGCACACCAAGCCCCTCCCTCGACCAGCCCGAACCTTCGATCTCGGTAGGTCGCTCAACGGGATTTTGTGCGGCCGTCAGATCACAGCAGCCCAAAGACACATGACCACCAGAGACGCGGTAGGCAAAGCACGACGGCGAGAACAACCGCACCACCCCGCCCAACATCAAAGTGCAGCGGCAGCGGAACGAGAGCGCAAGTCAACACGAGTGGCCAAAAGCCGACTGCGACGTCGAGAATCTCTTTGCGTTCCATTTGGTTACTCTGCACAACGGCAGTCTTTTACAACACCGCCTTGAACGAAGCGAGTGATGCTTGAACTAAGAAAGATTGTACCAACGCCAGCCCGCGTTACCAAAGTGTGAAGGTGTGCCCTAGGGCTCAGCGTAAAACCCATGTTATCCTCCGAAAGAACTGGAGTCCCGCTCTCCAGCACGCGACACTTGGCGAGTTTCCATTAGCAACTTGCCGAGCATGTTCTGCCCACCGCCAAGTTTACCGCAGCCCCAGAAGTAGTCGGTTGGGGCGTTCTCAACGAGCTCCTCGTCGCCCGTTGCCAGCAGAGCGTCACGCAAGTCTGAATGAGTGGTGAATTTGGCCATCAGTGCGTTGCGCATGACGTCAACCTTTACGTCCTCCCAGTCCGGTCGAAGAGGCAGCTTCCGTGTTTGCCCAAGATTCTTGGCTTCTTTTGGGGTTCGCGAAACACGAATACGTTCTTCGTGATCGGAGCCAGCAAACTTTTGTGCTTGGAAATAGTGTTCCACCGTGGGCCAGTAGCGGTCGTCGAGCGTGAAACCGTGTGCAGAAAAGTTGCACAGGAATCCGTATCCATCGGAGGGAACGTAAAACGCAATCATGGGTCAAGCTCGGAAGAAGTTGGGTGCAAGCAAGACACGGAATCAGGACGGAGGTTCGGCGGACAACGGAAGGTTTTTGCGAAACCGCCCTGAACGAAGCAAGCGATGCCTGAACTACAAGAGTTGCACCAAGGCCATGGCCCATTGCCAAAGAGCCAAGGTGTGCCCGAAGGGCCTCCGCGTAAACACCATGTTGGCGGACCGTCGCGCTACGAATCGGTTGGATCGAGAGTTTCAGCATCTGCAATATCTTTGGGGCGTCCACAAACTCGTTTGTTGACAATCAAATCGTCGCGGCCAATCACGCAGAGTTGAATGCCGTCCATTACAATGGAAAGCCGATTGGCCCATGCATCATCGAAGCCAACGCCAGAGATTGCCGTGAGAATGTCAATCCGGGACGGTTCGACACCGATCTGAAAGACCATGCCAGGTTTGGCCAAGTCGTCAACGGTTAGTCGTGCAGTGGTGCTCCAAAGTCGGCGAGGACGCGATAGACGCGAGATGCAGTGTCGGAATCTGGACGAACCCAAAGATCGAGGTCCCCCGTGGCGCGTGGATGGCCATGTGCCGCGACAGCGTACGCACCAACAAGCAGAAAATCAATCTTCGCGTCGGATAACGCGAGCAACATGTCTTTGAAGTCGGGGTTGAACAACGTTTGGCTCCTTGAATGACCAAGCGGTTAGTGTCAGAGGCCAAACCATCAGCAATCGCTCTGCCGGTGTTGCGTTCGGAACGCCTGAGTCGAGTCCCTGTTGGTCCAGCGTCGTTAGCTTAGTAACCGAACGATCCATCGGTGGAAAAGGGTCCATAGCATTCCTTTTGACTGAGGTCCGACAACGAAAGGTTTTTACGACACCGCCCTAAACGAAGCGGACGATGTTTGAACTACGAGCAATTGTACCAATGCCAGTCCGCAAGACCAACCAAGGAAGGTGTGCCGAAGGCCTAGCGTAAACACCATGTTGGCGGTCACTGGGTTGCCGATCGGTCTGCCCAGTATCCGGGACGCTGACGCTCGTGCGCAATTGCGACGATTTCAATGCGGACATCGGTCACTCGGAAGACGATGAAGAACGGAAACCTTTTCATCAAGTATCTCTGAGTGCCAAACAGGTACGCAGGCCAAGCCTGTGGACTGCGCGCAATGCCCCGGCGTGATCGCTCAAGTTCAGCCTCGAAATCTTCGGCTAGTTCTGGACGCACCTCGAAATACCGATCATGAGCGGCGAGCGCCTCAGCATTAGCATCGGGGTGAAACCAAAACGGAAGATCATCCACCGCGGCGCTGTCGCATTTCTGACATCACGTCATCCCATGGCCGTAATTCCGCTGTGCCATTGTCGATGGACTCAATGCGTCGCTGAATTTCAGCCGCCCAAGCAGCGTCAGCCTGCGGGTCATCGGCAGGATCGAGGCTCCTGAGCAGCGACGCCGCCAGAGCCGCACGGTCAGACTCTGGCATACCGAGCGCCGTAGCCAGCAGTTGTTGTGATTGTGTGTCCATATTCCCATTGTAGCGTCTCTGAGACGCTAATCCATACTTGTGACCGCCAACGAAAGGTTTTGACGACACCGCCCTCAACGAAGCGAACGATGCCTGAACTACGAGAAATTTTGCCGAGGCCAGCCCGCGTGACCAACCAAGGAAGGTGTGCCAAAGGCCTAGCGTAAAAACCATGTTCAAGTGAGCCGCTTTGCGGCGGGTTGGCAGCGACATCGGACTGGACGATTGAAACGAGGTTGTTGCGGGATAGAATGTGGGACCGCTACACCGAGACCGCGTGCGATGACTCACCTCACCGAGTCGTCGGCGTCACGATCGTGATGCTCTTGAACACCCAGGGTCGGCAATTGAAGGAATCAAGGTTTCTTGGATGGTGCAAGCTTCGTCGATGTCATCGCCCCCCACGACCTGATTTGACTGATCCGTTTTGCGATTGATTCGTTCTGCGCTCGGGGAAGGTGTGTCTTCTCAGTGGCGAGTCGATTCAAAAACACTGCCAATCGTTGGTTTTTTCGCCGTTTCAGTTCGCTGTCCCCACGCCGAATCTAAAAACACTAGGGGGCCCTGGCAGCAGGCGGGATCACTTCCACGCAGCACTTCTTGCCCCAGGGGACGCCACAAAGCGACTCGCCTTGAACAAGGATTTGGGTTCAGGCTCGTACCTCGCTGACCCCAAATCCTAAATAGTTGCACGTCAGTGAGCTGCGTTAGTGGTTTCAATCTCGGAGGACAGCATGTCCATTTGCGTGGCAGGGAAGTCCCAGCTCCACTGTTTGTCGGCGATTGCGGTGTGTACGGCAGATTCGATCCCGCGAAGAGCGCACCAGATTTGCGTCGCGGTTGCAACGCGTGACAGACCCGAGTGGGAAAGGTTACAGCCCGGTTGAGTCAGCCGAACGTCAATGCAGCCGTTAGCAGTTTTGGTAGCAGTAAGTGTGCAGTATTCGGGTTCGAGGTGGAACTCCACGTCGCGCGAACCAAGTTCAGGCGACAACAGGAACCGGGCAAGAGAAACCAGTGGAGCGATTGGATCAGACGGAACGTCAGATGCGTCAACGAGCGCGTCGGAGCCAGCAATGCCAAAGGTGATCGGCAACCACCCATGAGAGATGTCACCAAAGCGGACGTCTAACGTGTCATTGGCCATTAGACTCTGACGTGCAACGGAAGGTTTTTACGACACCGCCCTAAACGAAGCGAGCGCTGTCTGAACTACGAAAGATTGTAACAATGCCAGCCCGCGTGACCAACTTGGAAGGTGTGCCCGAAGGGCCTCAGCGTAAAAACCATGTTAGCGTACATTGAACTGCGGGAAACGCGTCAATCGCCAAACGCCCGAGGGTCGTACACAACATCCGGCGGGTCAATTATTGATCGCTGGGATTCCAGAACAGATTTGGCGTATTGGCCGAACGAATCATAGACAATATCGGGTGGGAATGGTTTCACATCGAGTCCATGCAACGTGGCGGCATCGACGTCATGAATCGTGAATTCATCACCCATTGTTAGCGACGACGAATCAAGAACGATTACACCGCCGTCACCGTGATCCGCGAGGATAACGAAGTCGTTCGGCAGCGCGATTGATTGCCGCAATTGCAAAGTAAGAGTCACGGATTCGTCGAGATTCGGAATCCCGGTTGCGTGCCAATAGCCGTGTGTCGTGAGCAGCCACCTGATTGAGGCTGGGAAGCGGCAGCCAAGGGCGGATTCGTAGCCAGTGAACGTGGCGTCGGTTTCGGGGAGACGACCACGAAACCAGTCGATATTGGATTCGACGAACTGGCGAAAAGCGTCGAAGTCCATTTAGGCTATGTCCGCTAACGGAAGGTTTTTACGACACCGCCCTGAACAAAGCGAGCGAGTCTGAACTTCGAGAAATTGTACCAATGCCAGCCCGCGTGACCAACCAAGGAAGGTGTGCCGAAGGCCTAGCGTAAAAACCATGTTAGCGGACACTAGACGCTCCAAAGGCGGTCTCCATCTGAGTCAAGAAACGCAAGCACCTCGGTACCGCATAGATTGCAACCATCGTCTCGTCCAGCGAAGTCGAACCAGTGGTCGCCGATCGTATCCGCCGCGCCAAGTCGAAATCGGGATCGTGCGCCGAGGTAGGTGACGTTCATTTTGGATTGCGGCACGACCGCACCATAGGACGTCGTGAAATCGTCCGCAGGACAGCACCCAAGCTCGACAACGAATGACCCGCCAGAGGAGCGGAATTGAAAGGTCAGCAACCGCAACGTGTCGTCCACAACGCAACGGAAGTGAGGCATTGAGCCACGGAACCCGCGTTCACGCAACACCGGAATCACGCGGTCGCGCAGTACGCGGTTCATTGCCTCTCGATCTGCCAATAGTCTGTGTCCACTAACGGAAGGTTTTTACGACACCGCCCTCAACGAAGCGAACGATTCAGAACAAATGAAATTGTACCAACGCCATCGCACGTTGCCAAACGACGAAGGTGTGCCGCAGGCCCTTGCGTAAAAACCATGTTAGGTGACACTACGGCCGGATGACGAGTTTCATGGATTCCGCAAGCGTTTCGGCTACACGACGCAGAAGTCGTACGTATGCGCGAAATGGATGAGGCACATCATCAACCCAGTCATCGTCTCTGGTTGGCGATTTGGCAGAGTTGATAACCGAACGCAGAAGTTCGACGTTTGGATCAGTTTCGATTTCCGTTTCGAGGGCGTCGATTTTCTCTTTGATGCGAGCGAGTTCGTCTAGCGATTGTGTGATGGACGGACTCTTCTTAATCGCCTTGGCGATTCTGTCGCTGTGGTGTCTGTGTTGTTCCTGAAGGAACAAGCTGAGGCTGGCACGCTGAACCAGTATTTCCATTTCACCTTTTTGTTGTTCAAGCGTTGCAATCTGTTCCTGTTGCGTTGTGCGTCGAGCTTCCAATGCCTCGATGTCTTCAGAAGCAGCTGCGATTTTCTTCAGGGAGTCAATCTCGATTGCGTCGAGGTCTGATTGCTGGAGCGCAGGTCGTGAAAGTGAAATCAATCCAAGCGTACTAGCGATGCTGCCAACGATTCCGCCAACGATCGCGTACCATTTGATGTCGTACCACCCGATCGCACAGAGGATGCCACCGATTGTGAAGTAGAGAATCGCCACTGCGACTATCAGCGTAACGAGTGCTCGGAGACGGGATTGATTCTTCAACAGACTGTGTCACCTAACGGAAGGTTTTTACGACACCGCTTCTCTCCGAAGCCAACAAGCGCCGCAACACCAATCAGTTTACCAAAAAGAAACGACGTTTCCAAAGAGGCGGTGTCCGCGGCGTGGCAAACCAGAATGCGTCATCAAAGCGATCGGCATGACAAACCAAACGACTCTCCAACGACGAAGCCGCGGCCTTGCGTAAAAACCATGTTCAAGTGAGCCGCTTTGCGGCGGGTTGGCAGCGACATCGGACTGGACGATTGAAACGAGGTTGTTGCGGGATAGAATGTGGGACCGCTACACCGAGACCGCGTGCGATGACTCACCTCACCGAGTCGTCGGCGTCACGATCGTGATGCTCTTGAACACCCAGGGTCGGCAATTGAAGGAATCAAGGTTTCTTGGATGGTGCAAGCTTCGTCGATGTCATCGCCCCCCACGACCTGATTTGACTGATCCGTTTTGCGATTGATTCGTTCTGCGCTCGGGGAAGGTGTGTCTTCTCAGTGGCGAGTCGATTCAAAAACACTGCCAATCGTTGGTTTTTTCGCCGTTTCAGTTCGCTGTCCCCACGCCGAATCTAAAAACACTAGGGGGCCCTGGCAGCAGGCGGGATCACTTCCACGCAGCACTTCTTGCCCCAGGGGACGCCACAAAGCGACTCGCCTTGAACAAGGATTTGGGTTCAGGCTCGTACCTCGCTGACCCCAAATCCTAAATAGTTAGGCGACGTTGCGTTACCTGTAACGTCGGATCCCGTACTTCGATCGCCGAGCTTTCTTTGGGTTGAGTTCAGTCGCGACCAGAGTTTCCTTATCGACGAAGAAGATTGCATACGGATTCGGTTTTCCACCGGAATAAAATAGTCGAAAGACGAAACGAGATTCCTCGTCCGAAGCCAAATTCATGCGCAGGAAACGACGATCGGGATAGAGGTTCGCGAACGCATCACGGGCAGCAATCTCATGTTGCGTCGGGGGATCGCCAAGGAAAATTGACCGTAGAAACTTCAGCATCAGAGTCGGTTGAGTCGCCTAACGGAAGGTTTTTACGTCGCCGTTCCCAAACGAAGAGAACGACATTGAACTAAGAAAGGTTCTACCAAGGCCAACGCTCGTCGCCAAACAGCGAAGGCGATCGCGGGCTGGCACCAGAGGGAACGTGACCGAAGCGATTGAACTTTGCCCACCGAAAGACTCTCCAACAACGACAGCCGCGACTTTGCGTAAAAACCATGTTAGGCGACCGGCGGATCAGTGAAAGCGACGTGGAGTTGGTCGATGTCAGTCCAGTTCAAGTGGTTGCATGAAATCTTGATGATTGCCCAAACTTGATGTCGCGAGGAAATTGTGACGAGGAATGCATCGGGGCCAAACGTAAACGGAGCGTCGCAATGTTCCGAAGCCAGTGCCAGCTGGATGTCGAAAGGGGCCGAGTCGGGATGCGCATCTCGTGGGATAGTCGCGAGAATCTCGGTGGGTGTAGACCGATGCAGGGTCACAACCGAAGTGGAATCGGTATACGACAATCGCAGGATTGGTTCGCGGTCACCTGCCAAGTAGTCCGTGATGTCGTCAGGGGTAAGCGGCACGTTGAATCTAGGTCGCCTAACGGAAGGTTTTTACGACACCGCCCTGAACGAAGCGAGCGATGTTTGAATTACGAGAGATTGTACCAGTGCCGGCCCGCGTGGCCAAACGTGGAAGGTGTGCCGAAGGCCTTAGCGTAAAAACCATGTTCAAGTGAGCCGCTTTGCGGCGGGGTTGGGGTGGAGACTGCTTCGGTGATTATGGTGTCCCCTGTCTTTCACTTCACTCCCTCGTCAGGAACTCGACGATGACTTCAAAAAAAGGCCACGCTCACTCGCTTTCACTCTGACCTCGCCAAGCGGTTTCGAGAAGACTTGCTGCTCAGCGGAAAGCAACCCAGCACCATCGCGTGCTACCGCAATGCCATCGCCCACTTGGCTGAGCACTTCGCTTGCTCCCCGGAAAAACTCTCCGAAGCACAGGTCCGGCAGTATGTCTTGCTGCGAAGACAGCAACTGCAGCTCGGTTCGATGCGGCCGATCGTCGGAGCATTGAAGTTCTTCTTTCGTGTGACCGTTCCTCGGGACTGGCCCACTCTGCAAGCAGTCCGTTTACCCAAGTCCAACACGCTCCCAAAGGTCTTGGCACCCGAGCGATGCTGGCAACTCATTGACGCCACCGTGGCGTCCCATCTGCAAGTCATCTTTCGAGCCATGTATTCCTGCGGACTCCGTGGCGTCGACGTTCGCCACTTGAGACCTCAAGACGTGGACGCCGATCGAATGATGCTCCGCGTTTGCACCACCAAAGGACACCGGCAACGCGAAGTCCCACTGCCCCAAGCTACCCTCGATGCGTTTCGTGCCCACTGGGCAACCCATCGCAATCCAAACTGGTTGTTTCCGGCGACGCAGAGAAACACTCCGGCGTCGAAGGCTGACCAACCCATCAGTGCCAGGACGATCCAGCGTGGGTTCACGAAAGTCACCGAGTCGCTGGGCTGGCAAGACTCCGGATTGACTCCGCACACACTGAGGCATTCCTACGCCACCGCGATGCTGGACGCCGGAGTCAACCTCAAGGTTCTGCAAGGCTACCTCGGACACAAGAACTTGCAAGCAACCGAGGTCTACCTCCACCTGACACGCCTGGGTGACGAAAGAGGCAGGCAGATTGTCGCTCAGATCATGAACGGGGACGTCGCCGAGCAAGGCCTTTCATGAAAGGCGTTTCAATGGTCTTGAAACGCTATGGCGACCAGTACATCGCGAAGCATGGAACACGAATGACGGCCCAACAGAAGAAGGTCCTCCGCGCCGTGATGGCGTGCCGGGAAGATTCTCTGGGCACGATCCAGTATGCCTGCTCCGGTTGCGGTGAGGTCACTCATGTGCCTCGCTCGTGCTGCAATCGGCACTGCCCAGCGTGCCAGCACCAGCGTCAGCAACAGTGGCTCGCCAGTGCTCAAGAAAACCTGTTGCCGTGCCAGTACTTTCTGATCACGTTCACGTTGCCAGCCGGATTACGCGAGTTTGCGATGGCTCACCCCAAGGTCCTGTACGCCGCCATGATGAGTGCGACAGCTCAGGCACTTCAGCAAGCAGCGACCAACCCGCGACATGTCGGTGTGAACGAAACGGGATTCACCAGCGTGCTGCACACGTGGGGACGTGACCTGGTTTACCACCCGCACGTTCACGTCGTGGTTCCCGCCGGCGGCATCGACGCTGGCGGCGTTTGGCAAAGCAGTCGCGCCAGTGTGTTCGTGCCCGAGCAGATTCTGGAGAGGTTGTTTCGCGGAAAGCTGAAAGACAAACTGCGATCCGAATCGTTCTTTGATTCGATCCCCGATGATGTCTGGAAGGGACGCTTCGTCGTCGACAGCGAAGCGGTCGGCAGCGGCGAATTCGCGGTCGCGTACTTGGCCCCCTACGTGATGCGAGGTGCGGTGGCCAATCGACGCGTCACGCAGTGCGACGAATCGACTTCGCTCGAAGAAGCCAACTTGACGCTGCAAGTCAAACGCAGCGGAACGCGTCAGTACAAGCCGATGCAGATGCGTGTGGAAGAGTTCATTCGCCGTTGGCTCCAGCACGTGTTGCCGGCTGGCTTTCATCGTGTACGTCACGACGGATTCGTCAACGCGCGCAGCAAGCGATCCCTCGAGGAGGTTCGCTGGTTGGTCGCTGTCTCACTGGAGCGTCAGTACGAACTGGCTTGCAGCCAGCAGATCGTGATGGCGGAACCGGTCGCGATGCAATGCCCCAGCTGCGGCGGCCCGATGATCAACCTGGGCTACATCCCCGCCACGACAACTTTGCCGCAACCAGCCAGAGCGCCGCCATGATCCAGATCGTCGCTCCAATAACACGTCGCTTTCAAAGTCATCTGATCGGTGACTCCGCTGCCCCTGCGCGCCCGTCACAATCACCTGACCCGAAAAGCATACCGGCACACGATTCCAACAGCCGATCAACGCCCTTGCCCGATTCAAAACACCGTTCTGAGTTTCCAGAGCGGCTGCCCAAACCACCGCGCCAAACCGAACCTCGCACGAAGCCCTCCGCCAGAGCACGCCGCAGCGGACAAAACCACTAGGGAACCATCGCCGGAGTGTCCCCACCACAAAGCGACTCGCCTTGAACAAGGATTTGGGTTCAGGCTCGTACCTCGCTGACCCCAAATCCTAAATAGTTAGCGGACACTAGACGCTCCAAAGGCGGTCTCCATCTGAGTCAAGAAACGCAAGCACCTCGGTACCGCATAGATTGCAACCATCGTCTCGTCCAGCGAAGTCGAACCAGTGGTCGCCGATCGTATCCGCCGCGCCAAGTCGAAATCGGGATCGTGCGCCGAGGTAGGTGACGTTCATTTTGGATTGCGGCACGACCGCACCATAGGACGTCGTGAAATCGTCCGCAGGACAGCACCCAAGCTCGACAACGAATGACCCGCCAGAGGAGCGGAATTGAAAGGTCAGCAACCGCAACGTGTCGTCCACAACGCAACGGAAGTGAGGCATTGAGCCACGGAACCCGCGTTCACGCAACACCGGAATCACGCGGTCGCGCAGTACGCGGTTCATTGCCTCTCGATCTGCCAATAGTCTGTGTCCACTAACGGAAGGTTTTTACGACACCGCCCTCAACGAAGCGAACGATGCCTGAACGACGAGAGATTGTACCAATGCCAGCCCGCGTGACCAACCAAGGAAGGTGTGCCGAAGGCCTTGCGTAAAAACCGTGTTATGTGCCACTTGCCCCGCCGTTACGCGTTGACTCCAGATGAGACTGAAAGACGTTGGCGCTAAGAGTTGCGTTACCGCATCGTATAGTCGCAGAAGGCAATTGAGACAGGAAGCGGCCAGCGATGATCCATAGTTCGCGGCAAGCGAGATCGTCGAGTCGTATGTTAATTGAGTATCCGTCGTCGCGGACGGAACACCAATCGAAGAGCAGGCCACCCGTAGCGTCGGTTAAACGATCGTGGAACTGAATGAACCAACCAGAGTATGCGTCCTGCGGCACCTGCGACGGTGACCGTTCGTCGCCAGCATAGCACCGCCAAGTGACGTTATGTCCAGCAGACTGAAAGCAAGCCAGCCATTCAAAGGGCGTAGGTGGCACTTTGCTGGATGAGACAACATTGAACTCCGTATCGCTCAACCATTCAGGGACGCGTTCAGTCGTATCCGAGGAAGAGACGATTTCAAACCTATCAGCGGCAAGCTGAAATGGAGAAGGAACGTCGATTTCAAAGCCAACGCCATCAGCAACGTCGAGGACATCAATACCCTCAGCGCAGTTGTCGGGATGCCAGCCATTCGGATCGAGGGCGAATTCGCGAATTCCGTGTGCCGTAAGAGTGATGGTACGAATGGTGCGTTCGTCACCCGCCGCATAGCCACCAGCGATCTGGAAGCGAAATGCGACCGTGACCGTTTCGGGTAGTGATGCGCCGGCTGGCAGAGGAGAAATTGCGGTTACGGATGCATCGTGGAGGTCATGGTTATCGTCGAGCCAAGCGTCGAACTGTGATTGCGATTCGACTAGCACAACATTCAGCCGTGGCACACAACGGAAGGTTTTTACGACACCGCCCTGAACGAAGCGGTCGATGCCTGAACTACGAGAGATTGTACCAACGCCATGGCACGTTGCCAAAGAGCCAAGGTGTGCCCGAAGGGCCTCAGCGTAAAAACCATGTTGTCCGCCGCTGAAGCGTCAATCAGGTTGGCCATTCGGGTCAGAAAGATCATGGTCGGACTGCGAACCAGCGCAGGCCCAAACGCTACGCCACGCGCCATCGAAAGCCGCAACCCCAGAGACGGTCGTACCAAGTGGAGTCCAGAGGGAACGGCGTGGTAAGTACGCCATGATTTCACGTTCGTTATGCCAGAAACGTATGGAACGACGAATTGGTTCGATGGCATCCTCGTCGTGCTGGTCAGCATTGCCCCACGGTTGAAGCTCGGCCAACAGTTGAAGGTTTGTGTCTAGTTCGTGGATTTGCTCGGGTGTCGTATGGCGAATCGAGTGGATAAATGGTTGCGTCGTGATCCATTCGCCACGTTCAGCGTCGCCGTTCCGCGAGATAATGCAACGAACTTGGTGCACGTTGCGGCTAATAGGGAAGTATGCGGCAATTGCCACGTTTTCGGGTCGAAGCAGGTAGCGAGCGCCAGATTTGTGAGCTTTGAGACGTTGCGTCAAGGGAAACCTGCGGCGGACAACGGAAGGTTTTTACGACACCGCCCTGAACGAAGCGAACGATGTCTGAACTACGGAAATTGTACCAAGGCCGGCGAGCGTTGCCAAACAGCGAAGGTGTGCCCGAAGGGCCCCAGCGTAAAAACCATGTTGTACGCCGCTACGCTACGGAGAAGGTGTCCATTCATCTGGATTGGCATTCCATCCATCTTTGGTGTACCAACGGATTTCGGACACTGCGGAATCATCGGTCAGAAACTGGTGGATTGCAGTGGCAACAGTGTTGAGTTCGGCGTCATAATTCCGACGCAAGAGCCAATCGACAATACCACGGCTAGGGTCACAAGAGATCAGCCATTGTTGAGGGTCATCACCAACGAGACCTACCATCACGTAGCACCGACGAGAATCGGCAGGGCAAAACAATGTGAAAGCGTAGTCGAGCGAGTCGAGGATGCAGTCACCAAGCCCCTGCGAGGCGAGGAACGCCACCAGCGAATCCGCAATGTCTTCGCCAAAGGGTGGAGCATCGGCGTTTAGGGTTGCCGAGTCGCGTTTGAAGCTGACGTGAGTCTTCATTGGTCTGCGGCGTACAACGGAAGGTTTTTACGACACCGTTCTAAACGAAGCGAGCGATGCCTGAACTACGGAAATTGTACCAAGGCCAGCGAATGTTGCCAAAGGGCGAAGGTGTGCCGAAGGCCTAGCGTAAAAACCATGTTGTCCGCCGACTACGCCATGGGAGAGAACGCCGATTTACGCAATGCGTCAAGCAGCAATTCACCAGCACGTGTGATATCGCCGGCCGTGTGGTGAACCCATTCGGTATCCTTCCGTGCTACGTCCGGTGTGGGTGGGTATCCAATATGATAAAGCGCGGCCAAAGGACCATCGTCCTCTGCGGTGCAACCGGGGGCGACACGAGCGATGAGTGGATAGGTGTGTGAATCGCCATCAACGAAGCAAAGATGGTAGTGCGACGTAAAGACGAACAGTTCTGGACCGTCTATCGTTTCAAGGTGGCGCAACAGAGCACACATGCCGTCGAGAGCCACACGGGTAGGTCGAGAATGAGTCTCGTATCGCTTGCCGTAGAACTCAAAAAGCGTTTTGCGTTTCTGGCCTGAGATTCGATGGACGATCATCTGTCGAGCGGACAACGGGTTTCTGTACGACAGGGTGTCGTACATGCTTGGAAATGGGGGAGAACGGGTGTTGATTTTAGCTGAAGGGGGCTCGGTCTGCAGCACCGTGCGACCGGGCGAGTGTGCGGGGACGCGGTGTTGCGTTCGCTGCTACAGAGGCACGAGTGTGAAAAGCGGTGTTTTTCACACTGAAATCAGGTGGCAATCACACCTTCCCCGCTGGCAGACAAGACGAACGTCCTGCGGGGCAGAATCCAACTCGCAGTTGCGAGGGGGCTAGGTTTTGATCGCCTGAGAAGGTTCCGCGTCTCTGATTCGCAGGATTCGCTTGGCAACCTCTCGCTGCACCTGCGAGAAGAACTCGGGCGACTCCAATCGCTCTCGTTGTGCCGCGGGGAGACAACGCAGCGTCGGTTCCCAGATGTCTTGCAGTGGGATTTGCAAAGAAACCCAATCTTGGCGCGGCATCGTCGCTCGCATTCCCGGCAGGGGAAGCAATTGACCATCCTTCCAGACGCCCAACGTCACCGCATACGCGCCGTTTGAATCGGGATTCGGATCCAGCTCAAGCCGCATCCGGCCCACGGAAGGCCGAGGCTTCGGTTGCCGACCGGAAGACTCCGACGACGAACCGGGTTCGTCCCTCAACCGATCCAGTGGGCTGGCAACCGCCGTCGCTTTCATTCGTGCGACGTTGGTGTACAGCGAGGTGGTTTCCAAATTGGTGTGCCCGAGCAGCTTTTGAATGAACCGAATGTCGGTACCGGATTCGATCAGATGCGTGGCAAAGCTGTGGCGGAAACTGTGCGGCGTGACCGCCTTGCCAATTCCCGACAGAATCCGAGCCTGCTTGACCGCACGTTGGATCGTCCTCGGAGAAAGATGCCGGTCGACACGCCTGCCTTCGGAAGGAAACAGGTAGCCAACTCCTTTGGTGTGCCGCCACAACTGCCTCATCAGCGGCAACAGATCGTCGGCCAGCATGACGTAGCGATCCTTTTTGCCTTTGCCAAGTTGAACTCGGATTTGTTGGCGATCGAAATCAAAATCCGACCACTGCAAACGGGCGACCTCCGCGACTCGCAAACCGGTTGCATACAACACAGTGAGAAGCAGTTTGTCACGCAACGTGCGAGCGGCCTCCATCATTCGCTGGACCTCTTTCTTGGACATCACGACAGGCAATTGTTTTGACTTTCGCGGGGACACCAGCCCAACCGTGCACCGCAACAAACAGAATTTGTCTAGGCCGGTTCGCAGTGCCGACAACGTGACACTGACCTCCGACGCCGATGCGCCTCCATTGACCAGCAGTTCCAGGTACTCCCGAATGTCCTCTTGGTCGATCTGGTCCAGCGGTCCCCGGTACCAGCGAAGGAAGCAGACCCAAGCGGAGCGATAGTTTTTGATGGTGCTAACAGCGTAAAAGCGGATCCGCAACTCGCGGACCAGGCATTTAACAACCAACGGCTTGGGCGGCTGAGTCGAGAGGTCGACGACGGCATGCTCGGCTTTGAATTCCGTCTCCACAGCGTGTCGTGGGGCGTCGCGACCGCGAGCGTTTCGCCAAGGCTGGCCGTTGCTGTAGAGACGCGGTGCATCCGGTGCGACGGAACGAGACATGGGTTGCTCCTGTGAAAAAGATTGAAACGCATCCCGTGAGGTTCAACGAGTCGAGCGTGGTGTACAACGCGAAGATCTCGCAATTCACTGTTTTTTCGGAACAACGAATGCGTCATCAACCGCCATCAGCCCATTCTGTCGCAGTATCGACGACAGATTTCAGGCGAATGGTACGTGAGTGAGGGTGAGAGTTTCTTCGGGCGCATCATTTGGTGGTGCGCTGCTGAGCTTGAAATGTGGCGTGGGTTGCAACTGCCGTTTTACTTCACCCTCCCTTTGGGATGTCGGCTCGCTTCGGGCCGGGGAGGGTTACGCGCTGGCCCCAATGCTGAACCCTCCCCTCGCTTCGCTCGACCCTCCCAGGGGGTGGGTGATGATCGTCGCTTCTGAACACAGCATTTAGAAACTGCACGATCGGCTAGGTTGCAGAGCTGAATTGGGTGCACAGCGGCGCACCTATCCGGCTTTGACATTCACACGCCTCCGGCTAGAATGGGGCAACGGACTTGGAAACGACGTCCGTTGCTTCGGTCCGGAGGTATTCGAACGGGCTCAGCGATTCAATCGCGTGCATTGCACGTTTTCGCTGACACACCCGCGAATGACCGACCCGCTTTCGCCGACGCCGAATGATCGTTTCATTGCATTGGATCGCTTTCACCCCAACCTGTTGGCGGTGAGGTTGCCTCTGCATGACCGAATACCGCTTCGGTGTTTGGTTCTGCGACGCAGGGTCAGCGAAAAATGTGATGAGATGGTCGGCCCCGATGCATGTCGCGTTGGCATGAATCGCACACCACTTTGTTTAGCGGGATAGATGGAATGTTGATGACTGTGAGTTCGATGGCGACCGGATTGTTCTTGGCGTTTGGTTTCCCCGGCCTGCCTGAAATGTTGATCGTGTTGGTGATCTGTTTGGTTCTGTTTGGTGGTGCCAAGTTGCCATCGCTGATGCGGAACCTGGGACGCAGTGCCAACGAATTCAAACGGGGCATGTCCGAATCGGGCGAAGACGAAGACGAAGCAACGGATCGCACCGACGAGAAGGTCTGAGATGTTTGGTCTCAGCCCATTTGAACTGGCCGTGATCGGAGTGATCGCGGTCGTCCTCTTTGGTGGCAACCTGCCGGAAGTGGCAAGGAAATTTGGCTCCACGTACAGCCAATTTCGGCGCAGCCTGCAGGATGTCCAGCAGCAGTTCCGTCAGGTTCAAGACGAAGCGAGCCGGGCGATGTCGATGGACACACCGCCCGCGAAGTCGACGTCGTATGACGACGATGAGGATGAACCAAACGAACCCTCGGCACCCAAGTTCACTCCGCCCGAGTAACACATTCAGTTGGCGTCGATTGAATCCGACGTCAATGGAATCTGCATCGGTTGTTGCAAGTACGCCAGCAAGTCACGAACATCCTCGGTCGACAAAGCATCGAGGATGTTCTCTGGCATCAGCGAAACCGGCGACGCCTGCAGGGTTTCAATGTCATCACGACTGACTCGCACCGCGTTGCCTTCCGCCGTACGCATCGTGACCGTTTCAGGCGTTTGATTTTCCAGCAACCCGCTCAGCACTTGACCATCCTCGGTGAGCAATCGGTAGTTGGTGAACTCTTCGCGAATCGCCGCTGACGGGTCGATGATCGCCAGTGACAAGAAGTCCAAGTTGGATCTTTCGTAACCCGTCAAATCGGGGCCCACCTTGCCTCCTTCGCCGAACAGCCGGTGACAGGTTCCGCAATGTTTGGTGAACATCGTTTTGCCGTTTTCCAAATTCGACTGCGAGCTCAAACGGACAACGGATTGCAACTCCGCGATCCGAATTTGCTTTTCTGCCGGAGTCGCCCGAACCGTTCCCCAACGGCTCGCCACTCGCTCACGCAATCCTGCGTTTTCAAAGGCCTGCATCTGCAAAACCACATCCGCAGGCACCCGTTCCACATTGATCTTGGCGGCATCAATCTCATCCATCAGTACCGACGCCCATTGCTCGCGGCTGGACAGGACTCGGATCGCGGTCTCTCTCATGTTGCTCGCGTCATCCATCGACGATTGATACGCCGATGCGATCCATGAACCAATGCGTTCATCCGAGAATCGCGACAGGGCTTGCAAGGCCGCCGCTTTGACCGCATCGGATCGATCTGCTTGAAGTCGACGTCGCAAGACGGCAACGACGCCTTCGGTTTGAATTTCGCCCAGTGTTTCGATCAATTCAACCTTGGTGCGGATCGGTGTTTCGGCTTGCTCGATGAGCTGCAGAGCCTGCTTGATCGCATCGACATCACCTTGTCGCAACCGCAGCGGTAGATCCGAACCAGGACGAGCCTTTCGAAAGATTGCAAGTTGTTCCTGCAGAGCGTCTGGCAACAGTTCGACCTTGCGTCCCACAAAGGCCTCTTCAAAACCTCGAATCAGAATCGCCTTGGCATCATCATCGGGTGCCATCGCCAGCAAACTCGCAGCGACCAGATAGCTTTCGCTGGCCCCCTCCGCTGCCAGCCTCTGCATCAAACGAGCCAGGATCGTCTGCCGAACCAAACGGCTCTGCCAAAGCCGTTCGTCCGCGAACAGATCAGCGACGGCGTCAGAGTGCTGTTTGCAATGAGCTTCCAAGCCCCACCAAATCAACAACGGCAGATGCAAGTCATCCTGATCCGATTCACGCAGCATCATCTCGCGAAGGATCGGCAATGCCTGTTCAGCACGCAAGCGAGCCGCGGTGGACGCCAACTGCGACCGAACGTGCACGTCATCTTCAAGCTTAGCAAGCTCAACGAGTGCCTGCGGTTGATCGTTGGTCATCGAGGCGTTGTCGCCAAGCAGACGAATCGCCCAGCGACGCAAATCGGGGTCCGGTTCGGAGGCCGTCAAGTGTTTTGTCAAAGCTTCATCGCTCAGAACGTTTCCTCGGTGGAGCGCCCACAACGCCAGCAATCGCCTTTCATCCGTCACGTCACGGAGAATCTCACCCAAAGAGGCCTGAAGATCGCCGGATGATTCGATTCGCGGCACGATCACCTCCAACGCGAGAAAGCGAATGGTGCGACTGGGATGAGCCAACAGCCGAAGCAACTGATCGTCGGACATGGCCGTCAGGTCAAATCGCGTTCGCGTTGGAAGCAGCTCCTCCGCGTTCGATGATGGAGCAGGACTTTTTGCAGTGAGCCGATAGACCCGCCCGCTGGTTTTGTGCCAATTGTCGCGTGGGTCGACGTGAGTCAAACGGGTGTCGTACCAATCCGCGAAATAGACCGCTCCGTCCGGCCCGACCGCGATCGCCACGGGCCGAAACCATCGATCATCGGTCTCGATGGTGGTTTCAAAATCGCGTGTTCGGAACGTCGACGTGTCCTCGACCAACTCGCTGCTGATCACACATCGCTGCAAGGGGTTGATCGCGATCGATTGATCGCGATAACGCTGCGGCAACACGTTGTCTTGGTAAACCACCAACGCCTGCGTGAACCGTCGGCTATCGCCTTCGGATCGCATGTGATTAAAAAAGCCATAGGCGTGCGGGTTGGTCAGGGGACCGTGTTTGCCCCATGACTTGGTGCCATAGCTGCCTTGCGGATAGAACATGCCACGGGTGCTGCCGTGGTTCGTTCCTGAAAACGTGAGTCCGCTCTCTTCGATTTCCAAACCAAACGTGTTGCCGCCTCCTTCAGCAAAGATTTCAAACTGATGCGTTTCAGGGTGATACCGCCAAATGCATTGGCCCTGGAACGCGGTCGCTTGGTCCGGTCGGTCCGACAAGGGAGCACGAATCAAGGCCGTCGTGGTGCTGCCGTTGGCACCGTACAGCCAACCATCGGGACCAAGTCGCAAACTGTTGGCGACCGCGTGCGTGTCTTCCAACCCGAATCCCGACAGGTGAACCGTTGGATCCCCATCGACCTTCGCGTCGTGATCGGCATCGGGATAGAACAACAAATACGGCGGGTTCATCACCCAGATCCCGGACGTGCTGACCGCGACGCTGGTCGCAATGTTGAGGCCTTCGATGACATCTCGATGCGTGTCATAGGAGCCGTCGCCATTGGTGTCCTCCCATACCGTCACGCAGTCCGCCCCTGCAATATGATTGGGTGGAGCGATCGGCGTGCTATCAAAGATAGCTCGTAAGTGTTGGTCGTAGCGAACCACTTTCAGTCCCGCCGGAAACGGGTACTGACGATACTGCACCACCCACATTCGGCCTTTGAAATCGAAACTGATATGAATGGGCTGAGTCACATCGGGTTCCCCCGCGACCAATTCCACTTGCAGGTCGTCCGGCACTTCTAAACGAGCGATCGTTTCGGTGGGAGAGGCGGGGTCGGAATCATCTCCGAGATCCCCGCGGCCTTCAAACTCCCGCATCACCCGGGCAACTTCCTCATTGCCCGCCGGGGAGTCCTGGGGCACAGCGACGTTCGCCCATCCCCAGCCGAGAGCACTCCAAAGAGCAACGACAAACAACCACTGGTTTCGCATTGAGTTCACTCTCATTTGTTGGCTGACCGGCATGGATCGACTCGTCGGGGTATCAAAGTGTCGGCTTCTTACTCTTCCAAACAACAGAACCATCACCGAAGAAGGCAAGCAAAGATCCAGTAACATGCAAGGTGTTGAACGAGCGTCTGGGCTGCTTTACTCCACCCTCCCTCTGGGAGGGTCGGACCGCTTCGGGCCGGGGAGGGTTACGCGTTGGATCCAATGCAGAGCCCTCCCCTCGCTTCGCTCGACCCTCCCAAAGGGAGGGTGATGATAAGCGCCTAGCAGCAACGCATTTAAAAACTGCACGATCTCCTTTGTGGAGAGGGGAGACTTGTTGTTTTTCGAGCAAGAAAAGTTGCATCGTTTTTTAGGGGATAAACACCAAACGTGTCGCAGTCCAGGTCAACGCCCAAACGACTCACATCGTTCGGCCCGATCATTCCTGCCGACCTAATTCGTACCACTTCTATTTCGCCGGCGTGATCACAACCGTGTGAGTCACCGGAACGATCGCGTCTTGAATCGCCTGCACCAACTCGGCTCGTTTGGCTTCCGTGCTTTTCACTGCGGCCTCCAGATCCTTCTTGCCTTCTTCGCCATGGAAGATTTTCTTGATCTGAACCGTTTCAAAAGCCTGTTTGGCGGCCACCGCTTGATCGATCGCTTGAAACGCTTTGCTGAACGGATTGACTTCGAAGTGCTCGGCCAAGTTCACTCCTTCGGCCAGCTCCTCCTTCGTGAACTCTTCGCTGTGGTCTCCCCAACGGACACTTGCCTTGTCGGTTTCCAAACCACTGACCGTCAGCAAGAACTGATTCAGATCTTCGTTGAACGGAACCAACGTCATCCCGGAACGAATGCTGTTTTCGTCGTTGTCTTTTCCGATCGCGCAAAACGGATAGCGATGGCTCTCGAAAGTGATTTTGTGAGAAGAATCATCGAACGCGAATTCGACGAGCGAATGATGATCACCGCCCGCCGCGGAAGTCGCCGCCAAGTCCACCTTTAGATTCGCGATGGGTTCGCGAATCCCCATCGATTTCAGGAAGCCGTATGCCATGATGACTTGGCCGGCCCAGGGTGGGTGAATTCCATCATTGCCAGTGACTTGATAAGGTTTTTCGTCCGTCCCGTATTTTTTGGCCGCCGTGATCTGAGCCACATACATGGGCCAGAAAAGATCCGCGAACGCGACGTTTTCTTCTTTCGCGATTTCGATTCCTAAGTCTCGCAGCGTGCACAGGTTCAGGTTGTGCTCATCCAACGTGCACGCAGGGGCCTTCACCCAGGTGGCGATTTTCCCGGCACAACCAGGTGACCCCAACACGACCTTGGCACCGGCTTCCTTCAGACGCCGAACAATGTGTTGGTAGTTGTCCTTGTACCAATGCCCGTTGTTGACGTCGTAGGCACGATAGCGAGCGTCGTTCATCCCGTAGCAAAGCGTCGCGATGGTGGGTTCGAATCGCAAGCAATCCGAATCCATCCGGCGTAGGAACCCGGCCGCGGTTTCGCCGCTCCATCCGAGTTGTCGCGTTTCAATTTCCAGATGCGGCATGCACGCGTTCAGGTAGGTTTCGATCATCCGTGAATACATTTTCTGCTCGGTGATCGAATCTCCGATGATCACCAGGCGATCGCCCTTGGTCAGCAGCAGCGGCCCAATTTCGGGAGCCTTGGCCGGGAAGAACTTGCCGAACTCGGGGTCATCCGGTTTGGGCTCGTACTGATACGGTCCGGACTCGGGGAACTTCGGCAGTGAATTGTCTTGGGCAGATGCATTTGCGGTGCAGAAGACAGAAAACGCGACAAGCCATCCAAGGCTTCGCAATATCGTGGGTGTCATGTTGGGTCTCTTGGTGTCGGTGATGAGATTGAAATGGGGGAGGTGAGGTGGGAGGTTGATGGCCAACGGCCTTTTTTTCTACTCGCCAAAAATTGAATGGATGCCTCTCTCTGGTCAGTAGCGATTCATTCGGCATGGCAATGAGTCAATGAGTTCGCACGATTCAGTGCGACGCCCCTCACCCCCAGCCCTCTCCCCGAAGGAGGTCGTGCAGTTTTACTTCACCCTCCCTTCGGGAGGGTCGGACCGCTTCGGGCCGGGGAGGGTTACGCGCTGGATCCAATGCTGAACCCTCCCCTCGCTTCGCTCGACCCTCCCAGGGGGAGGGTGATGATAGTCGCTTCTGAACACAGCATTTGAAAACTGCACGACCTCAAAGCGAGGCGAGGAGGAGCCAGGATGATTGCGGAACGCGAACGTGTTCACATATTCTGCGAGGCTTCATCACGAAACAACTTCGACTAACGACTCAAATCGGACGGTTGGTTGGGAGCGATGCTCATGGGCGGTTTGTTGGGATCGATCTTTTTGTGTTCCCAGTACCAGCCATCGGCCTTCTTCTCGAGCACGCGGTGCTGGCTGTTCTTTGCCAATGGTGCGGGATCCGATCGCACGAACTGTCTCAGTCGCTGCGCGGCGTCAGCATGCTCGGAGTGCCCGATCAGGTTGTCGAATTCGTTCGGATCGTGGATGACGTCATAGAGTTCTTCGCTGCCATCGGCGTAGCGAATCAAGCGATAACGTTCGCCCTTGATTCCTTGGTTGCCCGGATTGTGATCGGTGATCGCAGGTGTTTCGCGAATTTGTTCAGGTGACCGAATTTGCGGGACCAAACTCAGACCTTCAACATCCTTCGGAGCGGGCAATCCGACCAGATCCGAAAGCGTGGGATAGAGATCCAACAGCTCCGCCGGCGACTGGGTTCTTCCGTGAGCGATCCCGGGGCCCGCAAAAATCAACGGCACGTGGGTGGAACGTTCCCACAACGTGTTCTTTCCGGTGACGTTCTTTTCACCCAAGTGCCATCCGTGATCGCTCCACAGGCAGACAATGGTGTTGTCTCGATGAGGCGATTCTTCGAGCGCGGCCAAGACCCGACCGACTTGGCTGTCGACAAAACTGATGCAGGCCAAATACGAGTGCACCAGATTCTTTTGTTGGTTGTGAGCTTCCAACCAACTCATCCGTGGCTCGGGCAACTCCCAGTGCAGGTACCAACTGAACGGAGAACAATCGAGTCGATCGTCGCTTCGGTAGGGTGGCAACTGCAATGTCTCATCGTCATACAGGTCCCACCACTTCGGCGTGACATGGCAAGGAACGTGAGGCAAGAAGAAACCGCAACTCATGAAGAACGGTTCATCCTCGGGCAGGGCCCCGATTTTCTCCGTCACCCAGTCGGCAACCTTGTAATCGCCTTTGTCTTTGTCGCGGTGATCGAACACGCCCCAGTCCATCAGCGGGTGATCACCGATCGGGGTGGGAGGGATGAGCTTCTTGGGCGGCTTCACACCGGCGACACCCGGCGGTCCGATCTCGTCAAATTCCGTTTTGTCTCGGCCGTAGCGACCGTGATAAACCTTGCCCGCCGAGTAGGTTCGGTACCCATGCGCCTTGAAGTGCTGTGGCAACGCGACGCGGTCCTTCAGTTCGGGCAAATCGCGAAACCATGGTGCCAAGCCGTAAATGCCCGTCGTCGAAGGACGCAGCGAGAGCATCAGACTGGTTCGCGACGAATTGCACAGCGGCGATTGGCAATGCGCGTTGGTGAACGTCATGCCACGCTCGGCCAACGCCTTCATCGCTGGCGTTTGGACCTGAGGATGCCCACCAAGAGGTTCGACCCAATCGTTCAAATCGTCGATGCAGATCATCAAGACGTTCGGACGGCTCGATGAGTCTTGAGCAGAGGACTCGGAAACAAACAGCGTCGCGACAAGGACGACGCTCCAAACAAAAAACTTGTTCATTTGGCTGGGGTGGGGCAGGGCGGGATGCGGGTGGGGAGAAGCGGAACGTGTTCCAGTGCATCATTCATGCAGTGGGGACAGGAACAATCAGGCAGAACCATGTGAGCCGTTTGGGCGTTAGCCCCGGTTGCACGTGGGAACAGTGGCGTTCACCAAATGGTTCATACGCCCAATGACTCCTGCTTCGACCTCGACGTGGGGTACGACGGACTTCCAAGTCCGTCGAAAGTCATTGGCACCGACGGACTCGGAAGTCCGTCGTACGGTCCCCTACCGTTATAGCTGCACCGTCTTGCCCGTGCGTGCACTTTCGTAAATCGCGTTGATCAACGCCACACTGCGTCGGCCCTCGGTGCCATTGATCTGTGGGCTGGTTCCCTCCGTGATCGCATCCAGAAAATCGTTGAAGACGGCGGTGTGACCGTGGTGCCCGATCGCGGACGGGTCACTGGCCCCTCCGCCCGTTTCAGTCATCCCCGCCATGCGTTTTCGGATGGCTTCGTCTTCATCGGTTTCGTTTGCGAATTCCCACTGCGTGAGGTCCTCCTCTTCCAAGATCGCGCTGCCTTCGCTGCCGCCGATCTCGATTCGCTTGAGAGCCCCTGGATAGGTTGTCGTGGTGGCTTCGATGACTCCCAGAGCACCGTTTTTGAATTTCAGCGTCGCGACCACGATGTCCTCGACTTCGATGCGTTCGTGCGTCATCGTCGACGCCATCGCGGAGACTTCGCTGACATCGCCCATCAACCACAGCAGCAGATCGACCGAGTGGATGGCTTGGTTCATCAAGGCGCCACCGCCATCGAGCTTCCAGGTTCCTCGCCACGCGCCGCTGTCGTAATACTCTTGGCTGCGGTACCACTTCACGTAGGCGTCGCCCATGGTGATTTTGCCGAACCGGCCTTCCTCCACCGCCTTTTTCATCAGCCGAGACGATTCGTGGAAACGGCTTTGAAAGGTGACGCCCAATTGCACACCGGCTTTTTCACAGGCAGCGATGATTTGGTCACAGCGTTCCTGGGTGACTTCGAGAGGTTTTTCGATCATCACGTGTTTGCCGGCTTCCGCGGCCTGGATCGCTGGTTCGGCGTGAGCACCGCTGGGCGTGCAGACCGAAACGGCTCCGATTTCAGGATCCGCGAGCATTTCCTCGAGTGTTTTGAACACGCGACCACCATGTTGCGCCACGAACTCTTCGGCTCGCTCGGTGTTGCGGTTGTAACACCCCACCAAGTGCCCGTTGGTGGAATCCGCGATGGCTTTGGCATGAAAATTGGAGATCATTCCGGCGCCGACGATGCCAATACCGATGCTCATGTTGTTTGTCTTTTTTGTGCGAGGAAACAGGGTGGGGATCGCTGAGGTAGGCGAAAAACTACGATCAAGATACGTTTTCATGGCAGCTTTCGTCACCGGAGGCTGTTTTGCACCCCGATTTCATCCAGGTCCCATCGCCGTGCCCACCGCTTCAAGAAACGCCTCCCCGATGAAGCTGCGATCCCTTCGCGATGTCCCGGCCATCCTGGACGCGAAAATTGGGCTGAAAGAGGTCTTGAGTCGCCCCCCCCAAGGCGACGCGAAACGAACGAAAAAAAAGACCAGTGGTCCAGTGCCGCTGGCGTTCTCCGGAGTCTGGGGCGGGATTCGCGGTTTGCTGGCCGCCACACTGACCCGCCATCACCCGCACGTGCTGGTGCTGCTTCCACAAGCCGTCGACGCGGACATTGTCGCCGGAGACATTTCGTCATTCGGGATTGAGGATGTGGTCGCGTTGCCCCTGTCGGCCGGCGACGGCACGGGCAGCTCCATTCGCGACGCCGATTACGCGGCCCGGTTGCAAGTGCTCCAGCGACTCCGCGCCCGCGATCAGAATTCGCCGCAACCTTTGGTCGTGACCTCGTACATCGGCGCCGCCATCCAGCGGGTGCCTTCGGTCACGAGTCTCGAAAAGGCGACCCGCGAATTGGCGGTCGGTGACATTGTCGATCCGGAGGTGATCCGGCGTTGGCTCGCCGAGGCGGGTTTCGCGGCGGTGACCGCGGTCCAGGTGCCGGGCGAATTTGCCAGCCGCGGCGGGTTGCTCGACGTGTATTCGCCGGACCAACCTCAGCCGATTCGAATCGAATGGTTCGACGATGAAATCGAATCCATCCGTCGCTTCGACGCGGCCACTCAGCGAAGCAGCGAAACGCTCAGCAAGGTCGAACTCGCCGCGATCGGAACTCAACCGGTCAAAAGCCCTTTCGCAGAGGAAGAGAACAACGACGAACCGCTGGACCTGATCGTCGATGACAGCGTGGGCGCCGAAGCCACGATCGTCGACTACTTGCCCGAAGACACCGTGGTGCTGGTGATCGATCCATCGGATTGCCACCAATCGTCCAACGCCTTGCTCGCTCGAGTCGCCAAGACCGAACGCTTCGTTTCGATGAAGCAACTGCTTTCGGAACTGAAGAGCCACAAAGTCGTCACGGGAACATCGCTGGCCGAAGGAGCCCCGACGGACGTTGTCGACATGCACACCGCCAGCGCGGACAGCTTTGCAACGTCGTTGGACGAAACGAAATCCAAAGTGGATTCGGTGGCGGCCGGGCACGAGGTCATCGTGGTCGGTGACACTCCCGCCGATGGACAGCGGCTGACCGAGTTGCTCGAGGACACCGATGCGGCCAAACAAGGTCGCTTGCACATGACGGTTGCTGACCTCAGTGGCGGTTTCCGTTTGACCGACGCTGAGATTCTGGTGCTCACCGGCGCCGAACTATTCCACCGCAGCCCCGTGCGTCGCGCCAAAACACGAACGCGCGGCAAACCGATCGATTCGTTCACGCAGCTCACGCCCGGCGACTTGGTGATTCACCTGTCGCACGGCATCGGGTTGTACCGCGGGCTGAACTCGATCGAGAAAAACGGCCAGCACCAAGAACACTTGACCATCGAGTTCGACGGCGGGACCAAGATCCATGTCCCGGCCTCGCGAATTCAATTGGTTCAGCGATACGTGGGGGGAACCAAGAACCGGCCCAAACTGGCCAAAATCGGCGGCATCAGCTGGACCAACCAGCGGAAGGCAGCCGAAGCTGCGGTCACCGACATGGCCGACGAACTGCTGGAACTGCAAGCCAAACGTGCCACGCGTCTGGGCATCCCCATGTCACCGGACAACGAATGGCAACGTCAGTTCGACGCCAGCTTCCCATACCTGGAAACACCGGACCAATTGTCGGCAATCGAAGCCTTGAAAGTCGACATGGAGACGCCGCGGCCCATGGACCGGTTGATTTGTGGCGACGTCGGATTCGGAAAAACCGAAGTCGCCATGCGAGCGGCTTTCAAAGCGGTCTCGTCCGGCTATCAAGTCGCGGTGCTGGTTCCAACGACCGTGCTGGCCGAACAACACTACCAATCGTTCCGCGAGCGGATGGCGGAATTCCCCGTCGAAATCCGCAAACTCAGCCGATTCTGCACCCCGGCGGAACAACGTGAAACGGTGAAGGAAATCCGGCGAGGCAAAGCGGACATCGTGATTGGAACCCACCGGGTCGCCAGCAAAGACGTCGAATTCAACAACCTCGGCTTGGTGGTCATCGATGAAGAACAACGGTTCGGCGTGGCGGTGAAAGAACGCCTGAAGACCCGGCACAGCAACGTCGATGTCCTGACGCTTTCCGCAACGCCCATTCCGCGAACACTGCACATGGCTTTGGTCGGCGTTCGCGACATCAGCAATCTGGAAACCCCTCCCGCCGAACGGATGGCGGTCGAGACCAAGGTGACTCGCTGGGACGACAAGATGCTGCGTTCCGCCATCGTGCGTGAACTCAACCGCGGCGGCCAGATGTACTTCGTCCACAACCGCATCGGGGACATGGATGACTTGGCCGCTCGGATCAAAGCGATCGTCCCGGAGTTACGAATTGGCATCGGCCACGGCCAAATGGTCGAAGGTGCACTGGAACAAGTCATGGTCGACTTCATCGATCACAAGTTCGACATGTTGCTGGCCACGACCATCATCGAAAGCGGATTGGACATTCCCAACGCCAACACCATGTTCATCGACGATGGCAATCGCTACGGGCTGAGCGACCTGCACCAATTGCGTGGACGTGTTGGCCGGTACAAACACCAGGCGTACTGCTACCTGCTGGTGTCGCCGAACAAGCGATTGACGCCAGAAGCCAGCAAACGCTTGCGAGCGATCGAAGAGTATTCCCAGATGGGTGCGGGCTTTGCGATTTCGATGCGAGACCTCGAAATTCGCGGGGCAGGCAATTTGCTGGGCAGCCAACAATCCGGGCACATCGCCGCGGTGGGTTACGAAATGTACTGTCAACTGCTGGAAGACGCGGTCCGACAAGCTCAGAAGTTGCCGCCGAAGTTGTCAGCCGATGTGGACATCGATTTGCCGATCGAGGCTTATCTGCCGGAAGATTACGTGCCCAACCTGCGGCACAAAATCGATCTGTACCGGCGGATGACTCGGATCGAGAAAGCGGCTGATGTGAAGGCCCTGCGAGAAGAACTGGAAGACCGCTTTGGCTCGCCACCGCCCCCCGCGGTTCGGATGTTGGAATTGTGTGAATTGCGGCTCGACGCAGCCTCCTGGGGCTTGGTTTCGCTGACCACCAACGATCGCTTCATCGTGCTTCAGTACTCCAACCGTTCGCGGATGGATCAACTGGCAAAGAACGCCTCGATCCCGATTCGCATCGTCGACCATCAAAAGGCCTACATTCCAATCAAGGACTACGATATGTCCGATCCGGCCGGCAAAGCGTGGCTGCAACTTGCCCGCGCTGCATTATGGATTGGTTGACCCCTCCTCTTTCGCGATCGGACCCTGACATGCGTCTTCGAGCTTCCCGCCTGTTGCTGGCAGTTTTTTGTTTCAGTCTTGCCCCTGCCGGGACGCTCACGCCAGCCAACTCAGCCGAACCGGATCGCTTGGCATCGAGTAGCTGGAACCAATGGCGGGGCCCGAATCGAGACGGCACGCTCGCTCAGTCAACCGCTTGGCCAGATCGTCTTTCCGGAAACCTTGTGAAGGCTTGGTCGGTTCCTCTCGGCCCCAGTTACAGCGGCCCCGTGATGGTCGACGGGTTGGTGTTCACCACCGAAACCGTGAACAAACAATCCGAACGGGTGACCGCCTACGACGTCGCCACCGGCGAATTGCGTTGGGAACGACAATGGGAAGGATCCATGTCGGTGCCGTTTTTTGCGGCCGCCAACGGCGACTGGATTCGGGCCACTCCCGCGTGCGTGCCGGGTTACTTGGTCGTCCTGGGAATGCGAGATGTCCTGGTTTGCTTGGACACTGAAACCGGCGAGGAACGCTGGAAGATCGATTTCCCCGCTCAAACCGGATCGTCCTTGCAGCCATTTGGTGCGGCCTGCTCGCCGCTGATTCACAACGGAGCGATCTACGTTCAAGTCGGCGCGGGACTGACGAAGCTGTCGTTGGAATCCGGCGAAGTCTTGTGGACGGTTCTCTCGGGCGGTGAAGACATGATGTCCCGCGGCGCATTCAGCAGTCCTTCGATTGCAACGCTCGCCGGTCAAGAACAATTGCTGGTTCAAACTCGCGAAGAACTGTGCGGCGTTTCACTGGACACCGGCGAGGTTCTCTGGCGTGAAGCCATCGAAGCTTTTCGCGGCATGAACATTTTGACACCGCTCGCGATCGGCGACTCGGTGTTCACGGCTGCCCACAGCGGAAAGAGCCAACTGTTTGATATCCAACGCGGCGAGTCAGCGGAGAAAACCTGGAATGCCGGCGAACGCTGGAATCAGAAAACGCAAGGCTACATGTCATCCCCCGTCGTGGTCGATGATCACGTTTACCTGCACCTCAAGAACGAACGCTTCACCTGTTTGTCAGTCGCCGATGGTTCGATTCAGTGGACCTCGCCGCCCGCCGGCAAGTACTGGTCGATGGTCCGTAACAAAAACCGTATTCTGTCACTCAGTGCGGATGGCAAGCTGCGATTGATCGATGCGAATCCCAAGGAGTTCACGGTGCTGGATACCCAACAGGTCGCCGAGGACAGTTGGGCTCATCTGGCAGTCTCCAGCGAAAATGACCAACCGCTGATTTTGATTCGTGCTTTGGATTCCCTGACCGCCTTTCGATGGACAAGCCCTTGACCGCAACACCGACTTCACCTTCACCCGGTACGCGTTCTCCGTTCGTGCTGGGCGTCGATGTCGGCGGGGCCAACTTGAAGTCGGTCTTGATCAACCAACAAACCGAGAAAGCAACTGCGTGGGAATCTTTTTTCCCCATGTGGAAACGACCTGAGTCACTCGCGGAACAACTGCTGTCAGACTGGGCAGCGTTGTTGGCGGAAGCCCGCGCCGACGCGGATTTGATCGCGGGCATTGCGGTCACCATGACGGGCGAGTTGGCCGATTGCTTCACCGACCGTCAGCACGGCGTGACGCACATTGCGGATCAAGTCCAATCAGCGGCAAAGCAATTCAATGCCGCTGCGGACCTTGGATTCTACTCCACCGCGGGCGAATTCATTGGAAAGGATCAGACTTCCGATCAGGTCGATGCTTTGGCGGCATCCAATTGGCATGCGTTGGCTTCTTGGGCGGGACGCCATGTCGCAGCCAATGGAATCCTGATCGACGTGGGTTCCACCACGACCGACCTCATCCCGATTCAAAACGGACAGGTTGCCACCGGTGCCAAGACCGATCACCAGCGACTTCGTGACGGTTCGCTTGTCTATGTGGGTTGTCGTCGAACGCCGGTTTGTTCCTTGGTCGACAGGCTGATGATCGATGGAGTCGATGTCCCGGTCATGAACGAGTTTTTTGCGACCATCGATGACGCGCGCTTGATCCTGAAGCAGCAACCTGAGTCCACCGAAGACAACGAGACTGAAGACCACGACACCGCCGACGGCAGACCTCGCGACAGACAATCGGCACATCGTCGCCTGGCAAAGATGGTTGGCTGGGACGCGAACGAGCTTTCCAGTGTGCAAGCCGATTCGGTTTCCCAGCAAATCATCGAATCCGCCCAGAAACAGATCGATGCTAGCTTGCAGCGTCAAATCGCACAGTTCGGCGGCAACTCCCAGGAAGAGATCACGCTGTTGCTCAGCGGACACGGGCAAGACTTGGTCACTCAATCCACAACGGCACGAAGCGCGATCGACCTGCGTGATCGCTTGACCCCCGAGGTTTCGCGATCGGCCCCCGCGTTTGCCGTCGCTCGACTGTGGTTGGACACTCATCGAGAGGTCCGATGCAACGCCGTGTGATCAAACTGGGCGGCAGCCTGCTGACCCGCCCCCACCTGCTGGATGATTTTCATCATTGGCACCGCAACCAAGCACCTGCCCACGATTGCCTGATCATCGGTGGCGGCCAGATGATCGATGCGGTCCGTGAGTGGGACCGATTGCGGCCTGGCGATCCACGAACGGTTCACTGGCAGTGCGTCGCGATGTTGGAACACTCGATGCGTCATCTTGCAGCAAGCTTTGAATCCGACGGTCGTTTTCCGTCGGTCGAAAAACTCGAGACGGAAGAGGATTGGCTGCGTTATGCGGCGTCTTTCAGTGATTCGAAGAAGCCCGCTTCCGCGACGATCCATTTCTTGCGTCCCGAAGTGGTTTACCACTCGGATTCGAATGCTCCTTTGCCGGAGACCTGGTCGACCACAACGGACTCCATCGCGATGTGGATCGCAAAATTCTGTGACGCAAGCGAGGTGGTGCTGCTGAAGTCCTGCACCGTTGATGCCGAGGACCGTCTGCAGGACTGGATCACGCACGGAATCGTCGATCCGGCGTGTGCCGTGCTGGCATCACTGGAAACCAAACTGCGAGTCGAGCAGTTGCCCATTCACTCGACCTCCTGAACGAACGCATCGCACATGGCTCCTGACGACCACGGCTACTGACTGCCACGCCCGACGTTCGCGTTTCCTTGTTGCACCAAACGCAAACGTTGAGACAACTGCATGTAGTTCGATGCCGTTCGCGGATCGATCGTTTGATACAAGCGAGCCAGCGAGGCGTAGGGCAGTGGATAAGTGGGTTGGATCCGAATCGATTCCACGAAGGCTTGTTCGGCTTCGCCAAACCGGCGCAGCTTTCCGCACGCCAACCCCAAGTTGTAGTGATCCGATGGATTGCGACGAAGCTTGACCAGACGCTGGTAAAGGTGATACGCCTCCAGATGCCGCTCATCCGCGGCCGCCCCGTTCGCCAGACTTTCCAGTGCGACTTGAAGTTCCGGTGTCGGCTGCTTCTCTTCCGACAGCACCCACTGCATCAACGTTTGGCTTTCTTTCCGCAAACGTTTCACATCCGCTTCAGAACGATCCTTGGCGGGGAACAACAGGCCCCGGTCCAGCAAACTTGCCAACCTTGTTTTGGCCTCGACCAACGACACATGTGCGACATTGGAATCCGACTTTGATGTTTCTGCTGTCTGAATCGCGGAGCGTAAACGCTGAGCTGCCAAGTCAAAAACGGTCGTGTTGTCATACCTTGGATTGGATCCCATCCAAAGCCACTGCGCAATCGCGGTGGCTTCATTCAATTCTCGTTGCCAACTGTCGACCGGGGATCGATCGAGCAACGCGATCACATCCGGCAGCTGAGTGACCGGAGTTTCTGTCACCTTCTCGGCCGGTGCCTCGATATCGGTGGCTTCACCCGGCACTGCGATCCGGTGATCGGTGATCGACACGTGAGGCACCTCGGTTTTGGAACGAGGCATGTGACATTGGTGACACGAGTTTTCGTTCGTAGTCATTCGGAGGTTCAGTTCCTCGCCACAATCCAGGTTGCCATGGCAAGACAAGCAATGCTCTCGGTGAATCGATTCGCGGTTGGCATCATCGACTCGTTGGTGCGGATCGTGGCAGGTGACACAGGTGAGACTCTCGGATCCCAGGTAGCACTCGCTGGCGTGCATCTGGCCGAAGTGCCCCACAAACGTGGCCGAACCGGACTCTTTTTCCGGCGGTCCGACGTTGTAGACCAATCGTGTCGCTGCCAAATCCTGCCCAGGATGAAACGACCATGAATCGGCACCGCGGACAAACATCTGCACATCGCCCTGCAAATGACACTGGGCACAGAGCGACTCCATCGAGTCACGCCCCAGTTCATCGGGATGCACGATCGCCCAATCATGGGTCGCATCCAAATCCGTCACGTCGGTCGAATGGGCTGTCAACTGGTTGGCGAGATCAACATGGTGTTGACCACCGCCATGACAACGCTCGCAGCCAATTGCCAGCTCATGCAAAACCGAGACATTTCGATTGCCTTCCACCCGCGACAATGAACCCGCGTGACAGAACAAGCAATCGTCCGTGACTTGGCGAGAGAACCCCAAGTGGGACGGCGAGTCGTAACCGGGCGACATGTCGTACTCGCCTTGTTCGGTGTAGTGCGACAACGGAGCCTGCAGCAGAGCGTCCCCGTCACGGATCAAATACGACTTCGCGAAAGTGCCGCTTCCCATCACCAATTCAACTGGGTGGTCACTCAGCGGCATCACGTAGTCGGTTTGCGGCAGGTTTTGCCATGACTGATGACGAATCTGTTCTCGATCACGGACGACCTTCATTCGCTGGGAACTGGGTTCGTGAAAGAACGATTGCAATTCGGGTTCCACCTTTGCGTCCACCAGTCGCAAGGAATCCGCGTGGGTGGTCTCGAAAAACGATTCGGCACGACTGGGATGACAGGCGACACAGGCCTGCGACCCGACCGCGTCCGGCAGCATTGCCGTGCCACGGTCTACCTTCGGTGTCATCGCCGATGCTGACTCCTCGACCGCTTCAGACGCCGTCCCAGCCGGTTCTGACTCCGCCGGGGAAGTCACCGGACCGGCACCTGGCTTTGTCGCGTTTGAATCAATGGCGGATGAATTGGCAGAAGGCTCGATTTCCGAAGGAGGCGATTTCCGGGAGCATCCGGCCCATGTGAGACTGAGCATCAGCCCGCACAACAGCATTCCCCGGTAAGGCGGCGTTGATTGCAAGACAGTCCTTGTACGGATCGGTTTGTGTCGAAATTCAGAATCAGGATTCATTCGCTGGAGGGCCATTTCAGGAGGCCACGATTCACTCGGGGCAGAATCCCGCCTCGATTGTAAGACATCGGGCTGGGGTGGGATTGTTTCGGGATCGGAGCCCAGAACGCGAAAACCGGTCAATTCGCCGCGTTCAGTGACTTTTTTCAGTCATTGACGGTTTTTTACTCGGAATCGACAATGCCCCGACGAGCCCTCTTCCCCACACGCTTCGAATTGACCTGCCATGAGCTTCATTCAGTCACAAGACCCCGCCATTTGGGATGCGATCCAAGCCGAAACGATTCGTCAGCAGGACGGATTGGAAATGATCGCCAGCGAGAATTACACCAGCCCAGCGATCATGGAAGCCGTCGGCAGCGTCCTGACCAACAAATACGCCGAGGGCTATCCCGGACGCCGCTATTACGGTGGTTGCGAGCACGTTGACGTCGTGGAAACGATCGCGATCGACCGGGCCAAGGAACTGTTCGGCGCCGAAGCCGCCAACGTCCAGCCCCACAGCGGGTCGCAGGCCAACGCGGCTGTGTATTTGAGCTGCCTTGAAGTCGGCGACACCGTGCTGGGATTGGATTTGGCCCAAGGCGGCCACCTGACGCACGGCATGAAGCTGAACATGAGCGGACGACTTTACAACTTCATCAACTACGGCGTCGATGAAGTCAACCATCGCTTGGACTTCGATCAAATCGTCAAACTGGCACGCGAGCACAAACCGAAACTGATCGTCGCCGGTGCGAGCGCCTACCCACGCGAAATCCCTCACGATCGATTCAAAGAAATCGCCGATGAGGTCGGTGCGAAGTTGATGGTCGACATGGCCCACTACGCCGGCTTGGTCGCCGCGAAAATTCACAACAGTCCCGTGCCCTACGCGGACTACGTCACCACGACGACCCACAAAACGCTTCGTGGGCCTCGCAGTGGTCTGATCATGTGCAAACAAGAGCACCTGAAATTGGTCAACCGCAACGTGTTCCCCGGCACCCAAGGTGGCCCGTTGATGCACGTGGTCGCTGGCAAGGCAATCTGCTTCGCCGAAGCGATGACCGAGGAATACGCCAGCTACGGACAAGCCGTGGTGGACAACGCGAAAACGTTGGCGGACACCCTGATGAGCTGTGGCCTGCGATTGGTCAGTGGCGGAACCGACAACCACCTGATGTTGGTCGACGTCACCGCCGTGGACCTGGGCGGCAAGAAAGCCGAAGCGGTCCTCGATGCTTGCGGCATCACCGTCAACATGAATATGATCCCGTTTGACCAGCGAAAACCGATGGATCCGTCCGGGATCCGAATTGGAACGCCTGCACTGACCACCCGCGGAATGGGTGGCGACGAGATGAAACGGATCGGCCAATGGATTTACAATGCATTGTCTGATTCCGACAACGCTGCGTTGCACGAAACCATCCGCACCGAAATTCGCGAAATGGTGCAGGCCTTCCCCGTTCCGGCCGCCGCTGAATCTCCCGCCAGCATTGCCTGATCCGGCATCGCTGGTTCGGTCCCTTTGAAACCCTCCTGTCTCCCCTTCCATTGAAAGCCGCTTCGGATGCATCGGATCCTGATTGCTGACGACAACACTGCCAACCGCGAACTGCTGGAGGCCTACTTGGTCAACATCGAATGCGATTTGGAAACCGCGGTGGACGGGGAAGACACGCTGGCCAAAGTGGCATCGTTCCAGCCGGATTTGATCCTGTTGGATGTGATGATGCCCAAGCTGAGCGGGTTTGAAGTTTGCAAACAGCTCAAAGAAGATCCCCAGACCAGCAACATCATGATCTTGATGGTCACGGCACTCAGCGAACTGGGGGACATCGAACGAGGCGTCCAGGCCGGAACCGATGACTTCTTGAGCAAACCCGTCAACCGAATCGAGTTGACCAAACGAGTCGAGAACATGCTGAAGCTCAAAGGCACCACCGATGAACTTTCGCGTCTGCGTATGTACATCCAAGAAATGGAAGAGCGTTGATCCAGCGGGGAGGCCCCATTCGCGAAAAGCGTACCAGCGGGGCCTTCAGCGGATACACTGGATCGCGAAGCAAGCCGCAGGTTCCCCGCGGTTGAACTCACCCGCTCGGTTGAGGCAGAGCACGTCCGCGTGGCCTGTCGGATGCGCGTGAGCTTGCGGCGTCTTTTCCATCTTCCCCCTAGGCTGCCATGTTTGACGGTTCGCTCGACGCGTTGTGCTTGCTGCCCCCTCGCTTTGGTTCGGGGCGACGAGGAGTCCCACCGACGCCTCCGGCCTTCGAAGTCCAGCGAATGGAAGGGCCTGCCGTCAAACTCCCCACGCGATTGTTTCTTGACGAAGCCCCCTGGTATCGCTGGTCTCCCAAGATTGCGCAGACCCTCGCCAGTCAGCTGCAACAACTCGGCATTCTGACATCGTACTTGCAGAGCGAACTTGGAATCCAAGCCGATTCTGACACCCCGCAAGAGCCCAAAGAATCCGGCGATGTGAATCATCCACTTCAGTTGCTCCCCTATCGGGGTGAACGATACGGACTGAGAGCAGACGACTTTGAAACTGCGACGGCGATCGACCTTCGGCTTTCGCCCCTTCGCGATGCGTCCGGTCGGTTTGCTTACTGTGCCGAGCAAATCCGACGCTGGGAAGCGACTCCAGAAGAACAACCGCTGTCCGGCGGCGGCTGGGTTTCCGCGTTCACGCTGCCACCCGATGTGCTTGATTTGGAGCACCTTCCCAGCAAGATCCACCAGCTAAGACGCTTGGCTCCTCAAGCAGCCATCTCGGTGAGTGTGACCCCGGAATGGGTTTGGCAACATCGCGAAACCTTGCTGGCCGTTCCCGCGGATTGCCTGCTCCTACGCGCCGGCCAGATCTCAATCCCTGGACTGCAGTTCGCTGAACTGCTGCACCAACTGATCCAGCAACCTGGCGTCCCGCCACTTTGGTTGACGCCGCCGCGTTGGGACAATCAACATGTCGCATCGGTCGACGATTGCATCAAGTTGGTATCGCTGGGCGTGTCGGCAATTGCCATCGACGGCTGGATGGACGAGGTGTTTGACGCCATCGACAATGTGCCCGAACCGTCGATCTACTCCGGCAATCCGGAGGGTCAATTGGACCAAGCGATCACGCCGATCCTGGAAGCCCATCTGGTTCCCCAAATCGAGCGGTTCACTGCGTTGATCACCACAATCACCCATTCGCCCAGCCTCGGCACCTTCGACAAATCCACCGCCGACCGACTCAAGATCCTTCATCTCGGTCACTGAACTCTCGGCCAGCGGGCATCTCAAAACGAAAACAGCCTTCTCACCGAAATGAGAAGGCTGCTGCGTTTCAAGTTTTGGACCTGGATCAATCTTCGTTGGATGTCGAAGCAGGTTCTTGGCCCATCAACATCATCAACATTGGAGCACCGGCTTTTCCACCTCCATAGGTGTAGCCTGCCTCCAACGCTCGTTCGATGCGTTCTTTGCACTCGGTCAAGTGAGCCAAACTGTAGGCATCCATCTGCTTGCCACACTTCTCAATCGTCGAATCCATTCGGCTCGCCAAGGTTCGCAATTGCATCCGAGCCAGGTTGCTGATCGGATGATACGCGGCAGTGTCCTGGCCTTCTTCCAAGATCAAATCCACCAGACGCTGGATATGCTCACGTTGCAAGTTTCGACGCAGAGATGAAATCATCGGCTTGCGATCATTGCGATCCTCTGGGCAGGGCTGATCCAACTCTTCCCAGACCGCATTGCTGACCGTGTCCAACAATTCAGGCAACGTCAGAGCATCGGTTTCAGCGGGGAGACGCAGTTCATTGTCGTAAACCCGACGCAAGGTGGTTGGGTTCATGATCAACGTCAACGTGCTCGCTTGCATGCCCAACACACGATCGTGAATTGGCCAGGTCGCTTCATTCGACATGCCACCGCGGCCACTGTCGAGCCACTTGTCGACTCCCAAACGCTCGAGGATCTCCGTGGTCAAACCGTACGATTCGTCACGGAAACTGGTGTCGATCACGTACTGCAACGCGGCACGTTGATCCGCGGCAGGAACCACCTCGACAGGAACGCGATTTCCGGGATCGCCCTTCTTATCACGATTGACGAACGCACCACCGATCCAGTTGGCCATCATGCTGACCGACTTGGTTTGAATCGCCAATGTCAGCTCGTATCCACGGCGAGCCTTGGCCCAACTGTCACCTTCTTTGACGAATTTCTCGAGCAAACGTTCGCGATACAACTGAACCAAACGCATTTGCTCTTCCGCGAAGGTCAGCGGGTCTTTCCCGAAATCGTAGCGACGGGCGTAAGGATCTGGACCGCTCGTGTCCTCGTCGGTTGCGTACTGCAGTTCCGGCTCGGAGCATCGTTTCAAGATGTCTTTGATCTTGGAATCCTCAAAGGTGTACCCATATTCGATCGCCCAGAAGTCATAGGGACCAATGTCGATCATCGCGTAGTCCCCTTGGACTTCACCGGCTTCGTAGCGGTAATTGATCGGGCAGTAATCCATCACCGAGGCGGTGAAGGTTTTCTTGCCTTTCAGCTCTTCACTGTTGATCTCATCGATCGTGTACAGCCCGGATGCTTTGAAGTTGTGACGCAATCCGAGTGTGTGTCCCACTTCGTGAGCGACCAAATCAGCCAACAAGGGACCGACGAACCATTCTGGAATCCCATCGAGCAACTCGTCCTTTTCTTTGTCGCTGTCCTTTTCCTCGTCGTCCTTCTTCTCATCGTCTTTTTTATCACCATCGGACTCTTCTTCGTCCGACTCTTCGTCCTGGTCTTTTTTGTCTTCCTCCTTGGCATCCGCGTCTGCCTTGGCGTCCTTGTCGACGTTTTCAGCTTCCGCATTTGCCTTCGCTTCTTCTTCCTTTTTCTTTTCGGCTTCCTTGTCCGCCATCAGAGCCAAGCCCCAATTCATGCGAGCGAACGCCAGGTCCATGCTGCGGCCGGATGCGGCCATGCACAAACCATTTTTCTGGCTGACCTGTCCCATCAGCCCATCAAATTCATCATCGCCCAACAGCGAGGGATCGGCTTGCGCCATGGCATATCCCGCCATGGGTTGCTGTGCTTCGAGGGCATACTTGGCCCGCAAGGAATTGGCGGATTCCGTTGCGCCCATTCGAACACGCGGGTCCCAATTGGGATGGCTCCCCAACCATGCCAGCGTTTCCGCACTCACACCTTCCATTGCCAACTTTGGCATCAGGTCGTTGTAGTTGAAATTGAAGTGACGGATCCAACCATCGGTCAAGATGATATCCGCGTCCAAGATCTGACCTGTCTCGGGGTGCACACGACTGGGGCCGATGGCGGTTCCGACGTCGTTGTTCAACCAACGAACGAAGTTGTAACGAACGTCCTCGGGGTCTTTTTCCATGTGGATCTTGCTGACCGCGTCCTGATACTCGATCACGATCGCGTCGACGATTCCAACCTTCTCAAACGCTTTGTTCCAGTAGTCCACGCCTTTCTTGATCCAACGTCGATACCGAACGGGAGCGGTGTGTTCGACATAGAACCGAATGGGTTCTTTGGGAGGACTGAGCTTCAGTTTTGGATCCCGTTTCTCAAGGTGCCAGCGGTTGATGTAGCGAACCTTGGTTTCATCGTCTTGATACTGACTCAAATCCGAGAACGATGTCACGAAAAAACCAACGCGTTCATCCGCTTCGCGAGGCTTGAAACCGCTGGAACTGCTGGGCACTTCGCTGAATGAGTAGTGAAGGGTTTGAAGCCGACCACCGCGTCCCACCACTTCAAATGCCAACTCAACGTTCTCGGGGAACACCTTGGCAGCTTCCACGGTGAACAATCGACTGTTGGCCAGACGGACAGACGATCCAAAGAAGGTCGTCGCGTTGCCAATCAACAGGCTGTCCATGTCGACCACAGGGCCACCATTGGGTCCCATCGCCAGAATCGGCACGTCGAGCAGCACTCGGTCGGTGAACAACCGTTTGACCGATGCTTTGGATTCCGCGTCGCCGGTCGCACGAATGTCCAAATTAGGAGCGATCAAGGCGAGGCGATCGTTGTACCGTCGCCACTGAACGACCCAGTCACCGGATTGCAATCCGGCGTAGCGATCGCCACTGCTGAGCGTCAACGCGACGAAGTATTTCTTGCCGGCGAAATTCTTGGGCAACTCGGCAATCACCGAAGCCTCTTTTTCATGTTGCCAAACATTGAACAAGCCTTTTTTGGCTTGTTGATCAGACACTGGAAGCTGTTTGTAGCCTTCAGAAATTTTTGCGAATGGTGGCAAGTCGGCGGCGGAACTGGTCAACGCGCTTCCAACGTATGTCACCGTCACGGCGGCAATCGTGGCCACAACACGGCAGATTCGATTCATACCCAATGCTTCCAATGGTTCGTTCGAAAAAAGGAGGGAGAGTCAAGACTACGTTAAAATAAGCAGTCTCGGAGGGTTTCGTTCATTGTCTCTTCACTGTTTTATCCGATAAAGTCGGCGTAATCCAAACATTTTGCCGGACCAGTTGATACAAACCGCTCACTGAGCCGAGTTGACCGCCACACACGGACAGTTAAGTGGCACAAGCACGCCATAGAAGAAAACACTCTCAACGGGGCCCCACCGCGAAATCACAGAGGAAATTCAGCCAGCACTCGCGGGTCCGACTCCGATTGGCGGTATCCCATCAAACGTTCCAGTGCGGCGGCGTCTTCCATCTGACAGATGGCCCAAACCGCAATGGCTCGCAGTTCAGGGTCGGAATCGCCCATCGTGATGAACAACAGTTCGATCGCGTCACGACGCTTTTGGTTCCCCAAAACAAGGATTGCATTTCGCAGCATCCCTCGACGCCGGGATCGCCAAAAAGGGGTTCGTCGATATTGGCGACGGAACTCATCGTCGGTCATCGTGAACAACGCGGTCAGCTCCAACCATCCTTCTCGATGATTGGAATCGCTCCACGATTCGCGATGGCCTCGCAGGCCTGACCGATTGTGTTGCGTTCGCGCAGGCCGGCGATTCCAAGGGCAAACCTCCTGACAAACATCGCACCCAAACGCCCAATCACCGATGCTGGTTCGCAGTTCCCGCTCGGGCAACTCGGAACTTTCGATCGTCAAATAGCTGATGCACTTGGAAGCATCCAACACACCGGGACGCGGGAAGGCATCCGTGGGACAAGCGTCCAAGCAAGCGGTGCACGTTCCACAGTGACTCGATTCGTGTGGCTGATCAATTGGCAACTCCACATCAACCAGGACGCAGGCCAGAAAGAAGTAGCTGCCCAACTGCTTGTTCAGCAACAACGTGTTCTTCCCTCGCCACCCCAATCCCGCCAGCACCGCGACCTCACGTTCCATCAGCGGTGCCGTGTCCACAATTCCCCGAGCGTTTGCCTCTGGGATTTGCTCGCGAATCAAACGAACGATTCGTTTCAACTTTGGATGGATCACATCGTGATAGTCGATTCCCGACCAAGTGTAGCGAGCCGTTTTGCCGAACGCGAAGCCTCCTCCGACGTCACCGACCGGGATGGGTTCGCGATCAGACGCGTCGTAATTCATTGCCAGAACAATGATCGACTTTGTGCCTTCCAGCACCCCGCTTGGATGACGGTAGGCATCCAGTCGACGCTCCAGATAATCCATCGTTCCCGCGTAACCTGCTTCGATCCATTGCACCAACTGGTGGAACCCTTGGCTCGTCACGGCGGGTGCGATTCCCATCCCAGCGAAACCTTCCGACAGAGCAGCCTCGCGAATCTGCTCGACCGTTTCTCTCACGACAAACCGGCTTTTCGATCGCGAATCAGCAGGGAAGTCAAATCGCTGCGGCGGACAGTGGCGACCAAACGATGAGGGGCTTCATCGGTCACAACTGGCACACAGTCATCCGTTGTTTGGCGAAACAGTTCCACTGCATCACGCACGGGCTGAGCTGGGTGCAACAAGACCTCCGGTGGCGTCGACAAATCGCCGGCGCGAACCAGGTGATCGGAATGGGGATCAAAGAACGCTTGGTTGAGCAAATCGAATCGAATCAATCCCACCACGCATCGGTCTTCGTTGAGAACAGGAAACGTGTTGTCATGGGAGTGTTCCACGAAGTGAACGACTTCGTTGAAGTCGGCGTTCTCAGCGATCCCTTCGACGCTGCGACGCATCACCTGTTCGACTCGCATGCGTTCGGACAACGCCTGCTTTTTGCTCAGCAAACCGGCTGATCCCGCCAACCGGGTGAACACATTCCGGAGCGCTCCCAGCGGCGTCCCAAAGGTGTGGTGAATCGAATTTGCGATCGGCATTTCACCACTTCGCAACACCGCCGCACGGGTGAGCAATGGACCGAGAATTTCGAAGACCACCACGGTCCCCAAGATGATCGTCTGGACTTGCCCGGCCATTTCGGGGTTGCGTGCGGTGGCAGTCGCGGCCAGAGAAATCGCGACGCCGGCCTGCGCCAACATCGCGGGCCCCAGCCAAGTCTTCACTTCCTTTGAAGCTCCGGTTCGCGAGGCCATGAACCAGATCCCGGCCACCTTGCCAACACTACGCAGCACGACATAGCCGGCGCCGATCATGCCGACATCCACCAACAAGTTGAGATCGAGCTCGCTGCCATGCACGGAAAAGAACACCACGGTCAGCAGCCCACCGATGGAGTCCATTTGGGCCGTGATCTTCTGCGTCCCGCTGGACGAATTGACGACCACCAAGCCGACGACCAGGAACACCAACATGTACGGCAGTTCCCAGGTCTCACTCAGTCCCAACATCAAGGCGGAAGCCCCAACCAGCAACACCAACCATCGTCGGGTGTGCATGATTTCGCACGCGTAGCTGATCACCAATCCACCGATCAGCCCCAGCAGGAAGGCGCCGCCAAGGGAACGGACCAACAAGAACACCGTTTCATTGAGCGATCCTGATGCGTCGCCTCCAGCCACTTCGATCGCCAGCCAAACCAGCTCGAACGCGATCACTGCGACGAGGTTGTTCAAGGTCACCAAGGTTCCCGTCAAACTGGTCACCGGTCCCTCCGCATTGGTTTCTCGCAGCACGAACATCGTCGTGGCGGGGGCGGTCGCGATTGCCAGCGTGCCCAGAAGCGCCGCCTGGGCTGCCGACATCCCCAGCAAATAGGTGCCCACCGTGACGAGAACGACCGTGAACGCCAACTCGCCAAAGGAAAGCGGAATTGCCCGCCGAGCAATCTTTCGAATCTGGTCAAACGGGAACAAGGTGCCAAGGTAGAACAGCACCAAAGCCATGGCGAGCTTGGTCAGCGGCTCCAGCACCAAATGATGCTCGTGAGGGATCAAATTGCCAAAGCTGGGGCCCAGCAGCAGTCCAGCGATCAGGTACGCGGTGACCTTCGGCAAACGCAAGAACTCGCTGGCAAGACCAGCCAGCAAACTGGCGGTCAGCAACAGCCCCAACGTCGTTGCGATGTGCATCATTTCGACGGAACCCGAGTGCGCGTCACTCACCATGGCGCCAGCGTCTGCAGCACCTATCAAAAGGGTTCCGAAGGAGTCGATCATGGCAACTAGCGAGCGAAGGGCCGAGACGTCAGTCTGCCAAAACCGGCAAGCAGGCCCGCAGTTTAGCCGGATCTTCCTCTCAACGACATAGAACCTTGCGGCTCAAATTGAGAAGCCCGCCGCATCCAGTTGGACACGACGGGCTTCGTCAAATTTCAGTGCGAGAAACCTCGGTCGTTCACGCGTCCGGTTCAGCAGGTGGATCGGCGGACCCATCTTCGGCGGGAGTCTCTTCTTCGCCGGAGACTTCCGCGTCAGATGCTTCTGACTCCGTCTCGGTTGCCTCTTCCTTCACCTCAGCCTTGTCGGCTTGATCCGTCTCTGAATCAGCTTGTTCCGGCTCAGGGGATTCGTTGGCATCGGCTTTCATTTCGCCTTCCGAATCATCGGTTGCCTTCTCCTCCATCGCTGCTTCTTTGGCAGCTTTCTTTTTGGCGGCTTCCTCTTCGGCAGCCTCTGCTTCCAGTCGCCGCTCTTCTTCTTCCAGTTCCGCCTGACGCTTGGCAGCCAAATCCTTCTGAGTCTGACGGACTTGTTCGTACATGTCTTGGTCGACCTGCCCGTACTCGCCCATCAATTCCACGAAGGCCTTCAGTGGGAAGTCATCGGGCATTTCGTCCGAGTCAATCGCGATGCGGTAACGACGCAGAGATTCGTACAAATCCTGAGCCGTGTCATCGATCACCAGGATCGGATAGTCATCGAAGATCTCCGCCCAAACCTCGAAGGCTTCTTCGTACAAGCCGATTGCCTTTTCAAGTTCCGCATCTGCGTTGGCTTTCTCAGCCTCGTAGATCAGTCGCCGAGCTCGAACGGTTCGTTCCTCTTGTTCGGCCAGAGCCAACGTGTCCCAGTAGGGATAGTTGATCTGCTTGCGATAGCCTTCTGTCTTCAGGATTCGTTCGTCCAGATCCTTGATGTCTTCGACCAACTGCAGAGCTGCCAATTGCTTGGACTGTTGAGCTGAGCGAGCGACTTCGTCGTAGTTGACACTGATCGAATCCTCCGCCTTCTCGGCAATCGACTGCTGCGATTTGGTCCGCTGCTCCTCAGGAGTCGACAGGGCGTCACGTTGAACGGGCCCCAGCTTTTCAATCGCTTTTGCCCGAGCGGCCAAGTAGGCGTCGCCCGCGACTTCTTCCAACGTTTCGATCTTGTCGGCCCGTTGACGAATCAACTCATCCAACTGCCCCAACTTGATGGTGAACGCAGCGGTGGTGGGCACGGAGCGATTGCCAAAGGCCTTCCAATCTGCGGAGGCCAATTGCCAAGCGTTCTGGGCACGTTCGTCCAAGATACCTTCGGACTCAATGGCCTCGGCGTGTTTCAGACGCCACTTTGGACCGGTCTCGTAGAAGTTCAGCGGAGTCTGACGACGAATCTGAACGCCGGATTCCACCAGGTCATAACCCCGGTTCAGCCACAAGCGGCCAACCAACCAATTGTCCGGCTTATTTGTTGGCCCACGAGCCTCGGGACTGTCGACGGCGATGTTTTCTTTCAACAGCTCTTCGTGCAGTTGTTCATCTTCCGAGAACAAACGACGAAATTGCTGCTTCTCGTCCGACATCCCCATCTTTTGACCATAGAACCAACCGGTGTACCAAACCAAGCGAGGTGCTTTTCGGTTTTGGTTGACACCCTTGGTCAGGAACTCCGTTCCTTCACGCACCATTTCATAGCGTTGACGGTAATCGTCGAACTCGGTGGAAACGTTGTAGGCCAAGTTGTGAGCCTGGAATTCCCAGACTTTATCAAAGTGAGGTTGCAACAAAGCAATGTTGTTGAGGGTCGCTTTCAAACGATCCCACTCATGCATCACCCGGTAATCGTGGGACTTCTTCCAGAGCAGCGATGCGGCCACCCCACGAAGTCCCAACGAAGCGAGCTTCATCGTTTCACTGGCAGGGCTGATTTCACCGAGATCGCTCTCGGCAATGTCATACTTGCCTCGCAACTGGGCCAAGCGGCCGCCACCTTCCCCTCCACCACCGCTGGGTTGCCCCAACAGGTACAAGGGAATCAGCATGACCACAAGGATCATCAGATAGACCAATTTACGTCGCAGAACTGTTGTGCGATTCATGCTGCGATCTCACGCGATTTCAGGATGAAATAACTGACAATGAAGGCAAGCAGGACGTACCCGAACGTTGCCGTGGCGTGCCGCGCAAGCAACGCACCGAAAATATCAAAGCCCGAAGCGGCGTACTCTGCCGTCTCGACCATTTTGGGAAGGTTGGGCAGTGCCGTGGCGATTGCATCCAAGCCATAAACAATGGCTGCGTCGACCGTCTTGATCACCTTGGCGGCCACCGTGTCGACGTCCAACTGGGTCGTCATGGCATCTTGTCGAAGCAGACGAACCATCGATTCGATCGGCCCGCCTCCCCGCTCAATGCCACTGTCAATGTAGTGCCGGGTGTCGAACACCTGTTCCGCTGAGAACCCCAGCAAAACACAGACGAAGGTTGCGATCATGGCGACCGGTCCCGTCAAAAAGGTACTGAACATCACGCCAAACGCGATCACCATCGTCATCTGCAACCAAATCGAACCGTAGGCTTTGGTGAGGTTCCAACCGAAGGTGTTGTCAGCGGGGTGCAAGTACACACCGCTCTTCGTCACGCCCAAGTACTGAGCCCGATCCAGGCAGCGGATGATGATCATGATTTGGCCGTCTTCATTGACCAAGTCTTCGAACACATTCAGCATGCGAGTTTCGCTGCCGTCGGTGCCCTCAATCTGAAGTGGCAAAATCTTCTCGTCCACTTCGTATTCATCCACGATGAAAGCAACCGGGTTGCTCTCGATGGCCTTGTCAGGGTGCTTCATGGTGACGGAACCGCGAATTCCGGTTTCGATGTCACCCTTGTATGACCGATAGGCACGCAGCGAGAGGTCAACCGGAATGCCGTCGGGATACCGATTCTGAGTCACGTTCTCAAACGTGAACTCAGCGGTTCCCAGCGACCCACCTTCGACATAGCCGTGTTCAATCTTGCGAGATCCCTTGGCGACGCCGATCAGGCGTGCGATCCCAGTGCTGCTGTATCCGCCGGCCAAACGTTCGTTGCCGACGTCGATGCCTTCTTCTTGCAGGTTCCCGGAACGATCCCGAAATCGGATCGAACCATAAGATGGAATCCGGGCTCGCAGCGCTCCCTGGGGAGGACCGATCTGGAATGTTCCGTCTTCATTGCGACGCACCACGTGGCGGTGCCCGCGAACAATGTTCGTCAGACCTTCACCGGCCTCATTCAATTCGAAGGTGTGGGAATGGAACTGGACAAAGTCGGTTTCCCCCTCGTACCCACCACCGGGAAGCTCACGCACCTCGACAACTTCCTGGTGCGAGTGATCCAACCCTCGAACCACAAAGACATAGCTGAGCAAACCCATTGGCACCAAGATCATCGTGCCGACGCCAATGAACCCGAGCATTCGACCCGCGATCAGTTCGGTGACTCGAACGGGTTTGGTCACGATCGTGTAGATCGTTTTGTTCTTGATGTCCTCGGGCAGCGAGAAAGCACTGATGAACAACGCAAGCGCCAACACCAGGTAGTTCGTGGCTGTCAAAACAAAGCTGACATAAAGTCGAGCCGGGTCATCGCTCTGCGGGTTCAGGTACCAACCTGCCAGCAGCAACAAGACCACAAACAAGCCGACGATGTAGAGAACCTTTCGCCGCAGTGCTTCTTTGAACGAAAGCCTTGCGAGTGCAAAGATGCGTCGCAAGCTGGTTCCCGGCAGGTCGAATTTGAAGAAGTCACGAACCGCACGAGCGACGGCAAAGAAACCTTCTCCCGAACCGTAACGAGACGACGAAATCACATAGCCTGCGATCAGCCCCAGCACGACGGCCAGAGCAAACAGCACGATTCCTTTGAGCGCCGCACTTTCCAAGAAAGCACCGTCACGAAGAAACCACTGCGAATACGACCAGAAATCTTCCGGTTGTAGGTTCATGCCTGTCCTCCGTCGCTGTCACCGCTGCCATCATTGGCGGGAGCCGCGTCGGAACCCTGTGAGAATCGGCGAGCACCTGGACGAGCTTCGCTCTCTCGCACGATGTTGAGGAACAAGTCTTCCATCGTTGCCGTCGGGTTGTCGATTGACTGGACCGTTCCGCCGTGCCGGGCAATCACATCTGCGATCTCGGTTTTGGCCGCCTCGGACAACCCGGTCGCGTGAACTTCGGTCACGTCTTGAACCTTCAACAGATCGCTGACTCGCCCCAACTCTTTCAGTTCGCCCTGGTGCAAGATCGCAACCCGGTCGCAAACGTCCTGGACGTCGGCCAGTTGGTGGCTGCACAGCAAAACCGTTTTGCCCTGATCGCGAAGGCCAAGGATCAAATCCTTCATCTCGCGAGTACCAATCGGGTCCAATCCGGTGGTCGGTTCGTCCAACAGAATCAGGTCGGGGTCGTTGATCAACGCCTGAGCCAAACCGACTCGGCGGGTCATCCCCTTGCTGTATTCCTTCAGCTGGCGGTGCTTGGCACCCTGCAAACCAACCATTTCGATCAGCTGCGATACCCGATCGCGTCGTTCGGAGGCGGACAAGTCAAACAACCGACCATAGAAGTCCAGTGTTTCTTCCGCGGTCAAAAATTTGTAGAGGTACGATTCTTCGGGCAAATACCCGATTCGCTCGTTCTTGCGAGTTTCGCTGGCGTCTTGATCGAACACCAGCACTCGTCCGCTGGTCGGAAAAAGCAACCCGAGGATCAGTTTGATGGTGGTGGATTTGCCGCTTCCGTTGGGCCCCAGCAAGCCAAAGATTTCTCCCGGACGGACTTCAATGTCCAAGGACTTCAACGCGTGAACCTTTTTCCGGCCCCAGAAGTCACGGTAAATCTTGCTCAGGTTGCGGGTTTCGATGACGATCGAGCTGGAGGCGTCGGCAGAATCCGGTGTCGCGGTTTGCGGCGCGTCAGCCACTGCCGCGTTGGGTTCGGTACTCACGGATGAAGGATCCCGACTCAAAGAGAAAAGACGAATATAATTGATAAAACAGACTCGTCAAAATTCCGAGCCTACCGAGAAGTCCCCTACGCTACGAGGTATCCTCCCAGACGGTTCGGGGTTGTCAGCCAGGGTTTCTATTTTTATCACTGCGACTGTTCGATTCCCGCGTCCTCGATGTCACGCGGGCGATCCCTCTTCCGGCGTCTCTGACCACTTCCCACGATCACGATGATTCAAACACCGAAAATGGATCGACCGTGATCTCGCGAGACAGCGACGCCTACCAAACCGCCCTCGGCTGGTTGGTCGACCGAATTGATTACGAAAAACTGGCAGCCCCCGGTTCCCGCTACCGTTTCACCTTGGAACGGATGCGTGATCTGATCCGGCGACTGGGCCATGGTCAACACCTGAGCATCGAGCCAACGGAAGACGCGGAACACACCCCCTCCGTCGGTGAAACGCCTTCCAACAATTCGTTCCCTCGGCCAAATCAAACCTCAACCAACACCCGCTCGAATGATGGGCAAGCGGATGCGAAGGGTGGCCAAGCGGAGAGTGGGCTGAACACTGTCGAACGTGCCCAAAAACAAGTCCAAATCGTGCATCTCGCGGGAACCAAAGGCAAGGGAAGTGCAGCCACGATGGTCGCCGCGCTGCTGCACGCGGCGGGTTATCGAGTCGGCCTGTACACCTCACCCCACTTGGTGCACTTGGAAGAGCGATTCCGGGTCGACGGTGAAATCGCCACCCCCGAGGAGATGATCGGGTTGATCGATTCCATGCGTCCGATCGTCGACGCGATGACGGCGGCTCCCATCGGCGGCCCCTCGTTTTTCGAGCTGACCACCGCGATGGCGATCGAACACTTCCAGCGACACCATTGTGACGTCTGGGTTCTGGAAACAGGTTTGGGCGGACGCCTGGACAGCACCAATGTCTTCCAAAGCCACGCCACCGCAATCACCAGCATTGGGCTGGATCATCAACACGTGCTGGGCAACACGGTTGAGTTGATCGCGGCAGAAAAAGCCGGCATTTTTAAACCGGGCATTCCGGCCATCAACGGCGTCCCCCCCGGTCCGGTTCGAGATGTGATCATTCAAACGGCGGAGCAAATCGGTGCTCCGCTGAAGCATTTGGGCACGGAGATCCAAATTGATTCGGAGATTCAAATTGAAACGGATTCGGAAACCAGCCCGAACTGGGGCAGCAGCTTCCGCATCCAAGGCCTCCGTGATTGGATGCCTGCGGAAACCAAGATCGAACTGAAACTCGAAGGCGCCCACCAGGTTCACAATGCCGCCATCGCGCTGGCGTTGGTGAATTCATTGCCCGAGATCGCCCCCCAACTTCTTCCCGAACAACGCATTCACGAATGCCTCGCCTCGCTGCAAATGGAAGCTCGTTTGGAGCGGTTCGAATTGCCGGGCGACCGGATCGTGCTGCTCGACACGGCTCACAACGCGGACTCGATCGAAGCGATGCTGAACGTCGTGAACCACCGCATGCATGGTCGTCGAAAACAGTGCTTGTTTGGCACCAGTGCCGACAAAAACGTGCTGGCAATGTTTCAGCGAATGCAGCCTCACTTCGATCGCTGGACGCTGACTCGATACGAAGGCAACCCGCGTTTCGTGCCCGTCGCTGATCTGCACCAAGCGGCTATCGAGGCGGGCCTGCCCCCGGAACAGATCACACAATCCCCGACGCCCATCGCAGCGATCCAGCACGCGGTTGGCTGCCTGGCGGCCCATGAAGTTCTGGTCATCTGCGGTTCCTTCTTCTTAGCCGCAGAACTTCGGCCCTGGCTGGTCCAACAACGCGATCAGCTCGCCGGTTCACCCGAATCGGAAGATCCCTGGTTGGATTCGCCCCGCGTCTCGCCTTCCTCCACCGGCTCATCGAGCGGCTGAATTCCGATTCGAGCAGCACGCTCTTCCCATCGTTTCCGTGCGTACTGCTGCAAATCCACTTGCCGGTCTGACTCGTCCACGATTTCCAGTCCGAGCAGCGTTTCCACCAAATCTTCCAGGGTCACCAAGCCAACAATGCTGCCGTACGAATCGCTGACCATCGCCAAGTGATGGCGACCTTCCAACAAGATTTCCAGCAACTTTGGCAGCGGACGATTGTGCCGCACCACCGCGACCGGACGCGAAAACTCTTTGAGCGTTCGGCTGGATTGCCCTCGCGTGTGGGCGAGCAACAAATCGACTTTCAACACAAATCCTGTGATCCGATCCAGCTGCTGATCGTAAATCGGAATTCGCGAGACCGGCAGATCCACGACCTCATCACTTTGGGTCGGGGCACCGGGATCCGAGGAACCGTCACCGCCCGCCTCGGGTTCGCCTGATTGTTCAGGCAGCGTTTTGCTTAACAATTCGCCCACCGTCATCGTTTCAGGAAAAGCGATGATGACCACGCGTGGGGTCATGATGTCCTCCGCCGTCAAATCAGGCAGTCGCATCAAGGACTGAAACACGCGTGATTCGTGATCGTCCAACACACCCTGCTGAGCCCCAATTTCCGCCATCGCCGACAACTCATCTCGGGTGAGCGTGTGCTGACCTTTGCCGCCTGACAACAGCTTGGTCAACTGCTCACTCAGCCACACCAACGGGTAGAGCAGGACGATCAAGTAGCCCACCGAGGTCGCCACGAACGGGCCGAGCGAACGCCAGTGCAACGCACCAATCGTTTTGGGAATGATCTCACTGAAGATCAAAATCAGCAGTGTCATCAAAGCACTGGCAATGCCGACCGCATGACCACCGTACGCCGTGTCGCCGTACAACTTGGATGCTTCCGCACCAACGCCGGCAGCTCCAATCGTATGCGCAATCGTGTTCAAGCTCAAAATTGCAGCCAACGGCCGATCAATGTTGGCTTTCAATCGGCTCAAACGTTTCGCAGCAATCGGCTTGGTCTTGTTCAGCGTTGCAATGAACGAAGGCGTGATCGATAGCAACACGGCTTCGGCAACGCTGCAGTAAAAAGAAAAGCCAATCGCAGAAACGAGGTAGATCAACAGAAGCATGAACAACAAATTCAATGAGAAGGAGACGGGCCTCAGGGTTGCCATCATACAGCACCCGCCAGGCTGGTAACCGCCCACTGGAGCGTTCAATTCGATCACGGTTTGGGCTCCACCAAACACCCCGGTCGCGATTTGGTCCGGTTTCTCGGGCCGCCGGGATTGTTTAGTTTCCCAAGCTCTCTTTCGCTTGGTTTCCGCCCCATCACCTTTCGCCGAGTTCGCCATGGCTGCCCAACCGATTCCATCCGGCATCGTCGTCACCGGTGCCTCCAGCGGCATCGGCCGGGCGATCGCGATCCGATTGGCGGAATCCGAGCGAGCCGCACAGAGGCATTCACGCCTCCTGGTTCACTACTGCCGCAATCGGGAAGGCGCCGAATCCACCGCCGAAGCCATCCGCACAAGAGGCCAAGACGCCCACATCGTCGCCGCGGATCTGGCTGATTCAGATGACGTGCACCGACTGGCCCAGGAAGCTTTTGAGAAACTCGGCAGCGTGCAGACTTGGGTCAACAACGCCGGCTTGGATGTCTTGACCGGCGAGGCCTCGGATTGGTCGTTCGACGTGAAGCTTCAACACCTGCTGGCGGTCGATCTTCAAGGCACCATCGCACTCTCGCGTTTGGTTGGCGCTCGGCTGCAACAACAATCCATCGCGCGGGCGGCTGACGATGGCGTCGTCCCCTCGATGATCTTCATCGGATGGGACCAAGCTCCGCTGGGAATGGAAGGCGAGGCTGGCATGATGTTCGGGCCTGTCAAAGCCGCGGTGATGGCATTCTCCGCGTCACTCGCACAAACCTTGGCGCCCCACGTGCGCGTCAACACAGTCTCACCTGGCTGGACCCAAACAGCCTGGGGAGAGACCACTTCCGGCTACTGGGACGACCGAGCGAAACATCAATCGCTGATGCATCGCTGGGGCAAACCACAGGACATCGCCGAAGCCGTTGCCTACTTGGTCGCACCCGAAAACAGCTTTGTCACCGGGCAAAACATCAATGTCAACGGTGGCTGGAATCGCCGCTTTGTCGCTCCACCAACATCTGATCAATCAGATTTGTGATCTGATCCGCCGAGGCCTCGGGGGTTCGATCCGCAACCGAACGCCGGGCTTGCAACCGCATTTCCAGCCGCTCGTCGGAGTTCATTCTTGAAAAAGCATTCAGCGCGTCGCTCAACGAGTCCGCTTGATCGATCTCGACCACCCAACCGTTTTGCTCCGCGCTGTTCAGCCGGTCTCGAATCAGCGTCACAACGGCTTGCGCCCGATCGTTTCCGATCACAACCAACCCGCTGTGCAAGGCTTCGTCGACCACCAACCCCCACTCATCGCCGCGGGTTGGAAAGAACATGACTTCGTGATCGCGGTACGCGTCGCGAATTTGTTGGGCGTCGCAATTTCCTCGCCAATCAACCGTCAGGTTCGACGGCGTTGGAACAGCCCGCAACTGGTCCAACAACGGACCGCCGCCAATGAGGGTCCAGTCAACATTCAGTTCAGGCGATCGCTGGGTGACTTCGATCATGGTTGCCAAGGCTTCGCGAACACCTTTTCGGTCGATCAACTGACCGACAGTCAACACGCGAACCCGTTCCTTCGACTGGCTGACCAACTCCCCCGTGTAAATTTTGGTGGGGTCGGCGGAGTACTGGAACGGAGCCAATCGTTTTTCCGGAACTCCCAAATCGATCAACCACTGCTTGCACTCGGGACCGTGATGGGTCACCCGGTCGGCCTGCGACAGCAGCAATCGCCGCTGGATTCGCCGCAACCATCCCGAGCGACTGGCTTCGATCCAGGGCGATGTGCTCACAGCAATGACCAACTGACACCGGCGTTTCCGCAACCCAAACCATCCCGACCGAGCGCAGTGAAACGCCGACATCATGGATCTCACACCCAACTCGGTCGACACCACGACATCGGCCTTCGCTCGCTTCAACTGCCGCAAAGTGTCGATCGGAAAGTGAACGTAGTTGACGTCGGAGTAACCACCTGGGTGATGATCCACCCGAGTCCGAGTCCAAGTTTTCTGCTGCCGAACATCGAGCCCGCCATCATCGGGCTTCCACGTTCGATTGCCTTCCATGGCAACGGAGATCAAGACAATCAATTGACCAACGCGCTGATCCCACGCTTGAGCAATGGCAACTGAATCAGGTGCGAAAAAGTTGCGTAAATTGACGACCGTCGCCGTGGAAGCTCGCTTCATGATGTGCCCAAAACCCCGCCACGTCCTAGAGAATCGGTCGATGTTTCAGCAGCATCGCGTTGCGAACGCTCTGCTTCCACCGCATCCAGCTGCCGAGCATCGACCAACACCGGGTAGAAAATGCACGTCATCCAAACAAGGGTGCATGGACCGGGAAAGATTTCCAACACCGTGTCCTCGGTCATGCACGACAGAATGGTGAAAGCCGAAAACGCGCGGATCAACAAATGCTCTCCGACGAACACGAGGCAGACATTCCAAAACAACAACCCAGCCATCAATGCCCCCGCGATCAATCCGCCCGCCAAAGACGCATGGAGCACTGCATTGTGCGTGGCCTGCGAGTACTCCAACATCAGGATCGGGGCCGCATTGAAACCGTGCCCCACGATCGGACGCTCCCAAATCAATCCGATTGCTTTCGCCCAAATCTCGGAACGCCCGGTTCCGCTGGTGATCTCCTCCGCATCGCCTGACTTGGAAACCTTTTCCAACACCTTCCCGACAAATTGGTCCTCGCGCCCAGTCGCATAGACAAAGGTCATTCCGACAACGCCTAGCAACGCGATCAAGGCGATTGCGGAAACTCCCACGCGACCTCGCAAATGGTCCAAGAACAAGACGCTTACCCCAAACGCCCCCGCCAACAGCGCGGTGCGACTCCAAGCCAAGTAAGCCGCCAGTGCAAAACAAACCGTCAAGGGAAGGGCAACGTTCAATCGCAACGTGCCACTGCGAAACATGTACAGCGTTGCAATCACGCCAAGCACCATCGCTCGTCCCACCGCATTGGGATGCGCCGTCCCCGACATCCGATTGACCACCAAACCATCGGCCAACAATTCAGGAAAGGAACCGTACTTCGGCACGAACACGAACAAGAACAATGCCAGCGCCATCGTGGCGGTCACACCGACCAAGATCGCGGTGACGACCCCACGCAAACCAATCGTGAACAACGCGACGACGAGGAACACGACGTAGGCGAAGTTGATCAGCGCAGCAGGCAGCGACGAACCGCTGATCGCGATCGGCGTCGCCAATCCAACCAGCATCAAAATGGCCAACACAACCAGGGGAGGCATCGTCGTCAAGGTTTGGCGAACGTTCGCAGACGTCAGCAGACCATACGCACCGACCAGGAACGCCGCTCCCGCCACAATCAACTTGCAAGCGACCCGGATGTCCAGACCGACCGTCATGGCCGTCGCATCCGAACCAATATCCAGCGGCCCGAAGAAGGTCGATAGAGCGACCACGCACCAAGACGAGATGGACAAAAACGAACTGTTCATCCAGGCCGAGCGAATTTGCTGAGTGAGTTGCAGCATAGTGACGGGAAATTAGCTCACGGACATCAGCGGAGATCACCAAACAAACGGTGTTCCAGCATAATTGGCCGCCCGACTCTTTCGCAGGCGTGTTTTGAAGTTCGTCGGCCCAAACGAGTCTGGCCGCCCTTTTTCTGCTGTTTTGCCTGCCCCAACCGCTGGCATGACCGCTGGGCAGGTGTCAGCCAAGGCGAACCCGCCTCCCCAGAGGGAGTCTCCAAGTCATTGCAGCGTCTCCCGCCCGAGTGAGCCCAGGATGGTGAGCCCAGGCAGGCATCTCACCTGACAATGCACGGCCGAATCCCCGGTGTTCTCGCGAGGCAGATCCAGCGACGGTATCGCTCCCCGCCAATTCCGCCCCGGTCGCGTTTTCGGGTTGCCTTCCGCATCTGGGCACCGAAGTTTAGAATCCGCCAAAACGGGTTCCGAAACCAGGCGTTTTGCCGCGGAACCTCCTCCCCATCACCCCTATGCAACCGAGCCGCCTCGAATGACTGCATCAGCCCAAGGTGTGCAAACCACTTCCGCCCGCCAATCTTCCGCCAGCAACCCCGAACGGGTGTTCAATTTTTCGGCGGGTCCGGCCACCATGCCCGAATCGGTGCTGCGGGAAATTCAGGACGAGATGCTGTGTTACCCCGGCGCGGGCGCGTCGATCATGGAAATCAGCCACCGCGACAAGCTCTTCGTCGATGTGCTGCATGATGCAGAATCAACCATCCGTGAATTGTTGAACGTCAGCGACGACTACTCGGTGATGTTCATCCAAGGGGGAGCCTCGCTGCAGTTCTCAGCGATCCCTGCCAACTTGCTTCGCGGAAGCGGCAAACGAGCCCAGTACGTCCTGACCGGGTCCTGGGGCAAAAAAGCGATCAAGGAAGCCCAGAAAGAAGGCGACGTCGACGTTCTCTTCGACGCGGCGGAATCGAATTACGACCACGTGCCCTCGACGTCCGATTTGGTGTGCCCCGACGACGCGGCGTACATGTACTACTGCAGCAACGAAACAATTCAAGGCGTTCAGTTCCCGACCGAACCAAACTGCCCCGACTCGGTGCCCTTGGTCAGCGACGCTTCCAGCGATTTCCTTTCTCGCCCACTGCCGATCGACAAATACGGTTTGCTTTACGCCTGTGCTCAGAAGAACGCAGGACCTGCCGGCGTGTCCGTCGTGATCATGCGGAAGGATCTGCTCGACCGAGCCGATCCCAACATTCCTGGCTACCTGCACTTCAAGAACCATCACGACAACGATTCGGAATGGAACACTCCACCGACATTCGCGATCTACGTGCTCGGCAAAGTCGCCCGTTGGCTTCGAGATGACATGGGCGGCCTGGAAAAGATGGAATCCATCAACCGCGAAAAATCACAGCAACTTTACTCGGCGATCGATTCCAGCAACGGTTTCTACCGTGGCCACGCACAAACGGATTGCCGCAGCTTGATGAATGTGACGTTCAATCTGCCCAGCGACGAACTGACCGCGAAATTCATCGCGGAAGCTGCGGAGCACAAACTGGCCGCTCTCAAAGGCCACCGCAGCGTCGGCGGCATCCGAGCGAGCATCTACAACGCGATGCCTCGCGAAGGAGTCAACACCTTGGCTTCGTTCATGAACGACTTCGCCAGCAAGAACAGCTAGTCAGCCTCCCTGAACCATCCATCCCCAACCTTCAATCTCAATCCCCACCATGCATCGCATTCTCGTTCTGGATGATATCGCCCAAGAAGGCATCGACTTGCTCGAAGCCACCGAGGGAATCGAATACGAAATTCGCACCAAACTCAAAGGCGAAGAACTTCGCCAGTCGCTCAATGAGTTCGATGCGGCGATCCTTCGCAGTGGCGTGACCATCACCCCGGAATCACTGGAAGGCAACACGCGTCTGCGAGCCTTGGTGCGCGCCGGCGTCGGAACCGACAACATCGATAAACCAGCCGCGACGCGGCGCGGAATCGTGGTGATGAACACGCCCGCTGGCAACACCGTCAGCACCGCCGAACACACCTTCGCAATGCTGCTCGCCATGAGCCGCAACATTGCCGCGGCCAACCAAAGTTTGGTCGAAGGCCGTTGGGACCGCAAGAAATTCATGGGCACCCAGGTCGCCGGCAAAACACTGGGCATCGTCGGCATGGGCCGCATCGGTCGTGAAGTCGCCTCGCGTGCTCAAGCCTTTGACATGGACGTGGTCGCTTTCGATCCCTTCCTGACCGACGACCAAGCCGAATCGCTGAAGGTTCGCCGCGTCGGAACCGTCGACGAAATGCTTCCGCAAATCGATTACTTGACCGTCCACACGCCGCTGACGCCCGAAACTCGCGGCCTGATCGGCATGGAGCAACTTGAAAAGGTCAAACCGGGCCTGCGAATCATCAACGTCGCTCGCGGTGGCATCTACGACGCCGAAGCAATGGTCGAAGGCTTGAAATCTGGCCAGCTCGGTGGGGTCGCGCTCGACGTCTACGAGAACGAACCCTGCACGGACAGCCCTCTGTTTGGCATGCCCGGCGTCGTCTGCACACCGCACTTGGGTGCCAGCACCGAAGAAGCCCAAACGCAAGTCGCCGTGGAAGGCATTCACCTGCTGCTGAACTACCTCCGCACCGGTGAGATTCGCCACAGCGTCAACGTGGCATCGCTGGACCCCAAGACATTGGCCGAGCTTCGTGGTCACCTCAACGTGGCTCATCGCTTGGGATTGTTCCTCAGCCAACTGCACGGCGGTGGCATCGATCACGCTCGCCTGACATTCCGCGGCGAAGTCTCCAGCAAAGACACGCGAGTCCTCAACAATGCGTTCTGCGCTGGATTGTTGGAACGTGTGGTCGAAGACGCCAACGTGATCAACTCAGAAATGCTGCTCCGCGAACGCGGCATCGAACTGACCTGCGAACGCGTTGGCGACAAAGGTGCCTTCACCAGCAGCATCACCGCGGAAGTCAGCGGCAACGGCAAAACCGTCCAAGCCGGTGCCGCGATTCTCGGCCACGAAATGCCACGTTTGATCCTGGTCAACGGTTACCGCCTGGAATCCTTCCTGGACGGCAAACTGTTGGTCTTCGTTCACAAGGACGTTCCTGGGATCATCGGCCGCGTCGGCACGACGTTTGGCAGTCATGGCGTCAACATCGCCCAAATGGCGGTCGGACGCGAAGGCGACGCCCCCGGCGGTTCCGCCATCGGCGTGCTCAGCCTGGACGGCGACGTGCCACCGGAAGCACTCGATGATTTGCTCGCCATCGACGCGATCACCGAATGCCAAGTCATCGACATGCCGGCGGCCGGTCAATTGCCCAGCTGGCTCAGCTAAGCCACGCTTGAGGCGTGAGTGTCAGGCTGTCGTCGTGGACACGTGTTGCTAAGGAACGCGTGAACAACAAGTGACGATGTTAGCGGTGCGGCGCAAGCCGCCCGGTGATGAACCGGAGAGCTCGCGCCCTTCCGCTTCATTACCTGTTGTTCACGTGGTCCTAAGCCGGTGGGCAGGAATACTGGGGCAGAATCATGTGAGCCGTTTGGGCGTTTCAACCAACATGGACCAAGCAAAGAAGGCACGGTGAATTTCACCGTGCCTTCTTTCGTTTGATTTCGTTTCTGCTTTGAGTCCGCTGTGGCTCGTGTTCTCAGCGAACAATTCGGGCAGCGGAAGTGGCCAACACGTGAGGCGTGTCGATCCCTTTCAGGTACCCACTTTCGCCCGTCACTCGAATGGTGGCTCCCAAGTGCGAATGCACATCAACACCGGGTGCCGGAGTCACATAGGCCAACGTGCGACCACCACGGTCGGTGATGGCGTACGGTGGACGACTTGGATCGGCGGAGTAAACCTCAACCAGCGTTCCTTCGTGAACCGGTAACGCAGCGGGTGCCGCACTGGGCACTTCGTGGGAAACCGTTGCAATCTCTGGAGCCTGCTGCGCAGACGGAACAGCATTCATCGCCGCACGCGGCATGCTGCCATTGATTCCAGCCGCTGCTGTGGCCATGGAAGAAATCGGTGTGACTGGTGACGGGATCGTGGGAACGGGTGTCATCGGCGTGGGAAGTGACATCGTCTGCACGACGGTCTCCCCATCACGTCGTTGAGCAACGACCTGATATTCGCGGCAACGAGTCGCCAAGGCATGCAACTGCAGGCGTTCAGCGGCTTCAGCTACCAATGCGACCTCAGGTGCCGATGCTCCTCGCGCCATCAGCTTGGAAAATAGAACTGGCAACATGCTCACATCGGCTTGGGCAACATCTCGCTGGACCTGTTCGATTTGAGCCGCTGCGATGGTTCGCAACTTCGGAGGTGCCGCAGGAAACGTTGCCGAGACTTGCTGAATTCCCGAAGGCGGCGTTTGACTCCACCCTCCACTGGTCGTTGCCAGGGATCCATTTCCATCAACCATCCGGGGACGCGACGTGATCGTCATTCGTGAATCACGCATGCTCGATTCGGCGGGATCATCCGCCGGCGCGAGCGATGGTGCCGCCGCAAGGTTTGCAGCTGACTGAGCAGCAGCTCCTGAATTGGGTGCAACCCCACTGCCCACGACATCACTGTGGACGGGTTCTTCATGACCCACCCTCGCGATGCCTTGCGACATCGCGGCTGCGCTGGCGACCCGGTGCTCTTCGATCGGCACCAAGTCAGGGATGCGACGACTGGACTGAGTGACCGGTTCCAGGTCCGCCACGTCGCTGGAACCTCCGCCGACCAGTGATTCCAAGCCGCGAGCAATCCGATCCGAAAGGCTACGAGGATGATGTTCAGCCTGGGCAACCACTTCGGCGCCAGGATGAGCCTGTTCTTCACCGCGGCTCAACCGAGCCACCCGATCCGCCAATTCACGGCGAGGATGAGAGCGCTCCAGACTTTCAGTTCGAGACGGGGAGTCGGTCCGCAAATCCCAATTTTCGTCAGCCACGTCTGCTTCGAATTGCGACATCGCAACGCGGGGTTGCTCCCCAGCTGGCGTGGGTGTGGGTTCGGTGTTGCCATCAGGAATGAACATGTGCTGAGCCGGTTCCGGTCGTTTCAGACTCGCGACCAACGCTTCCGCCGTGGCAGCCGTTTGGTCCTGGTGAATCCAACGAAACTCGCCCGAAGGAGGCACAATGCGATACCAGGTTTGCGGCCCATCGGGCCCTTCGCGTTCGCTGCTGCCAACGATGGTGATCTCTTCGCCTGCCCCCAATTGAACCTGCCATCGATAGCGACGGGCTCGCCCAAGGTTGGTTCCAATCCAGGCAACGGTTTTGTCTTCGGTGACGGTCGCGGTCCCCAGGACATCCGCCCCGGACGATTGCTTCGAGTTGCTGGGTTGATTCAGTTTGACCGCATCCGCGTCGACCCAACAAAAGCTTTCTTCGACAGGTCGCACGCCCAACCAACCATCGCTGGTTTCAACGTAAACTTCGAGTTCTTGCCCGTGTCGAACAGGATCGGTTTTGTAGTATTCGCCCGACGGCCCACAACGAAGATGCGCCTCGGTATCGGACACAAATACCAAGTAGGGCTGGTTGACCGTGTTGGCAGAGGTGTCTTGGCCGTCCGCAGATTCGACGAAGGTCGTGAGACAAGCCAGACCGGCGCAGAGAACTTTCAACGCACGAGACGATAGCGTCCCTGGATGCGACGGATGGGTGGCGGTGTGTTCGTTCATCAAAACACTGCGTGTGACGCGGAAAACCGGGAGGTACCGTCCACAGACCAGCCTGCCGACGGCGATGCATCTGAAACCAGAGCATCACACCGATCGATAGCGAGATTCCGCCCTCCACGACAAGCCCAATCGCGAGACAACAGGCAGCGCCGCATCCGCCACCCTTTGCCGGGACGATCTCCCCAATCGACACAGCCCTGTTCACCCCTGGACTCTCTCCAAAGGACTCATTGCGTCCCCCTCAATGGATTGGGCTTTTGTGTGCTATGGTTGGATCGAGCAGAGCACGTCCTGGGGCACAACATGACTACCAAGCAAATCAACGCTTTGAGAATGCGGCAGATTCTCAAAAAGCGTTTTGGCATCGCGATCGGCATCATTTTCGCGACGATCATCCTCGCCTTCGTCTGCGAATCCGAACAAATTCGGAAAGCGAACGAAGATGCGTTCCTGGTCAACGTCAGCGGTCGACAACGGATGCTGTCTCAACGCATTGCCCTGGCTTCCCGTGCCCTGCTGCTCTCAGATTCCCCTTCATTTGAGGCAACCTGCCGGGCAGAGCTGAGCGACTCCATTCAGTTGATGCGGCAATCCCATGCGTTCCTGTCACGCGAGATCCCGACCTCGCCCCGACGAACTGAGATTTACTTTGGCGAGGGTCGACTCGACTCCCAAATACGAGACTACCTTCGCAGCGCTGAAGAATCACTGGCAACGAGCAATCGCAACGCCACAGATCATCTGGCACGCATCGCCTTCGACGGGCCAATGCTCGGTTTGCTGGACCAAGTGGTCGCTGAGCACCAATCCGATGCGGAGAAACGGATCCAGGCATTTCAAACCTACAAGGCAATCCTCACACTGGTTTCATTGGGCACCCTGTTCGCATTGGTTTGGTTTGTATTCCAACCCACCGTGGCACTGGTCACCAACGCCCTGGAACACCTCGAAAAATCGAACGCGGAACTGATCGAGTTCACCTACCGGATGTCGCATGACCTTCGTTCGCCAGTTGTTTCCTCATGATGTCTTTCGCAACTGGCGATCAAATTGCTCGACGAAGATGATCCGCAGGAAGCCAAGGAGGCGATTCGCCGCGCAGAAACTTCGTTGACAAAACTTTCATACACGATTCAAGACATCGTTGACTTGGTCAAACAAAGCATGGCAGACTCTCTCGTTAAGACCGTTCCGCTCCGCTCCCTCATCGACGAGGCAGTGCAACACGGCCGTGATTTGCCCGGCGGCGATGTGGTTGACTTTCAAGTCCTTTGCGATGAACAGCTTCAAGTGCAAACCAAGCGGGTGCCCCTGAAACAATCGATCGAGAACCTGGTCAGCAACGCGGTCAAATATCGAGACATCCATCAACGGACCTCCCGAATCACGATCGAAGTGAAAAAGGTCGGGAATGATTTCGAATTGTCGATTTGCGACAATGGGCTGGGAATTGATCCAAAGTTCAACGACCAGATTTTTGGCATGTTCAAACGTTTTCACCCCCAAGTCTCAGATGGAAGCGGACTGGGCTTGTACCTGGTTTCCAAAAACGTCGATGCGATCGACGGTTCGGTCGGTTACCGTCAGACAGAAGACGGATCCCGATTCACAATCCATTTCCCCAGCCTGGGAGCCTGACCAGTGCGAATCCTCCTCATCGAAGACGATGAAGCGTTCCACTACCTCTGCCAAATGGCCTTCAAACGTGCCGGGGAAGCCCTCGATCTCACAACCGCCTTCGATGGCTTGGAAGCGTTGGCAATCCTGCGAGACAGCGAGACGAAACCGGATGTGATTCTCGTCGACATCAACATGCCGCGAATGAACGGTCATGAATTCTTGCAGGAGTACTCCCAAACAGACCCCGGCAACCTCCCTGTTGTTGCGATGCTCACAAGCTCAGAAGAGTCACGTGACCGTGACCCAGCCATGCGATACCCGTTTGTCATGGACTACTTCGTCAAACCGCTCACTGGGGAGCACATCCAGCACATCAAACAAATCCACGAAGCGGTCCGATCCTCCATCGCAAAGAGCTCGATGGATTGACGTGAGCGTCAGCGCGATCGCCGTCCCCGCAAGCGTCCCGTCTCCAAGCAGGTCGGCAGCAATGATCGGGCAGAACCATGAGAACCGTTTGGGCGTTCGCCTGGACCGCGAAACGTTTGGTGCTGGGAAGCACTGTTGCGCGATTTTTGATCCCGGCAGGGATGAAGACAGAGAGAAGCCGAAAGACTCCTGCCGTCCTGCTTAGCAACGCGTGAACAACAAGTGACGATGTTAGCGGTGTGGCGCAAGCCGCCCGGTGAGGAACCGGAGGGCTCGCGCCCTTCCGCTACGTCACTTGTTTTTCACGTGGTGCTTAGGTGAGCTCTTCCGCCCCGCCATTCTGCAAGGCAGCGACGATTTCTCGGACTCGTTCTTCCGAAGCCTTGGGAGCCACCAAGGTCGCATCGGGAGTCTGCACCACGATCAGGTCGTGCACATCAATGGTGGCAATCGTGTGCCCGGGCGTCCCATGGATGATGCAACCGGTCGAGTCAACGCTCACATGCGTGCCGACGACCGCATTGCCAAATTCATCAGCCGGGTGCAGTCGCGAAACCGCTTGCCAGCTTCCCACATCGTCCCAGTCAAACGGAGCCTCGATGACAACGACCGGTGAATGCCGTTCCATCACCGCGTAGTCGATTGATTTGCCTTCAATCGCAGCGAACTCTTTCTGCAGCACGGCGTCGTAGTCTTCGGTGCCGATTGCTTTCGAGATCGCCTCGATGTGCGAGAACATTTCCGGCTCGTGCTGCTTCAGCGCATCCAAAATGGTTTGGGCTCGCCACAAGAAGATCCCGCTGTTCCAAGAAAAAGTGCCTTCGGCCAAGTACTGCTTGGCCGTTTCGGCATCCGGTTTTTCGCGAAATGTTTTGACCTGAAAAGCCTCATGGCCGTCGATCACTTCGCCACGTTGAATGTAGCCAAACGACTCCGCCGGATAGGAAGGCTTGATTCCAAAGGTCACAATCGCATCGGGATGATCTGCCAAGATCGCTTCTCCACGCCGCACGCCCTCGGCGAACTTGTCGTGTTGCAGGATCACGTGATCCGAGGGGCAAACCAGCATGACCGCGTCAGGGTCCTCATGAGCCACCAAGGCTGCTGCCAGTCCAACACACGGTGCGGTGTCACGCCGACATGGTTCACCCACGATTGTTTCGCGGCGCAGCTCGGGCAATTGTTCCGCGATCGGATCCACCAACGCGACGGAGGTCAACACATGCGTTCGCTCCGCGGGAATCACCGAACTGAGCCGATCCCGCGTGGCTTGGATCATCGTGCGATCACCAGCCAAGGACAGCAGTTGTTTTGGTTTGGCTTTTCGAGAAGCGGGCCAAAAACGAGTTCCGCTGCCACCTGCCATGATGATCGCGTGAAGCATGATCGAGATCCGTATTGAAGTCCAAGGTGTAAGTCATCCAGCGAACTGATCGTCGCCCGCTCGTTGTACCTGATTCGCCCGTTCAGCAGCAGCCTCTTGCCGCTTCCAACCGATTGCTTCCCCGGAATTTGACACGAAAACGCCCCAGCCCATTCTCAAACCGAGCTGACGTTCGATCAGCAAACGGATTGACGATTGTTCGTTGACCTTTCGGGAGTAGGAATCGGCGCTTGCTTCTCAGCGATCGCATCGAGGGCGCCCAAAACGTATGGGTGCCGAAGAGCAAAATCCAACTCGACCTCCATTTCATCGGCATCCACCCCGTGCTCTCGGCTCATTTCGGCCAGACGGCGCGGCGATACACCTCGGACCAAGTTGCTGACAAGCCAACGTCGAATGGCGTTGTTTGGTGCCACTGGATTCGCAAGTGCCATCGACTCGACAGTGGATTCATTGCCATCGGGCAGCCGGATGGTCTGATCGATCGAGAGGCCGCAGTGATCAGCATACGAATCGACCACATCCATCGGATGACGCAGCAAGTAGATGGCCCGCTCCGTCCATTGCGGAACGATCAATGGCACCTCTGCTATCCTCGCTCTGGCACTATGTGTTTTGACGACTTGGTGAGGCTTCAATTGCATTGCGACCGATTTCTGGACAGCAAATCGCAGCGATGCGACCCGCGCCGCGTTCCACGAAGCAATCGACTGGCCCGCTAACTCATCGTAAAGCTTCAGACGACTTTCCGAATGCGAAATTTCGGGGATTCGGTCCAGGTCGACCTCTTTGTCCGTGCCGTCATCATTCCAATAGGCCCACAAGAAAATGCGAACCCAGGTGTTCCCTGACTTGGGGTACGACGCCAACCAGCGAATCATTCCTGAACCGCCTTTGGATTCAGGCCACCGTTTGAGGGAAGTTGCCCTGGCACGTTTTCCGGCACGACCGGCATTTGAACATCGAACACCTTCCGTAAATCGTAGCGATCGTCACGAAAGATTTCTCCCGCCTCAACAAACTCCTGACGCGGATACCAGTTGAAACGTAGTCGCTCCGCGTTGTCTCTGATCTTTCGTCCGATCTCATCCGCCTCCCGCCTGATGTCATCATCGATTTCGCCCCGCCGGATCCGCCCTGCTTGGTCATCGAATTGACATCCTTTCCTTTGGAGCAGTGCTTTCAGTTCCTTTGCCGGGGCAACCAGCCGAGTCTCAAATTTCAGTTGGGCCGCATTGTGCTTCTCAACTGCAGACGCGCTTTCATAGCGATAGTAAACGTTTGGGAGATGATCCCCGGCTTGATTCCGTCGCTTCAAATCCGCCCCAGCCTCGATCAAATGCTGGGCAGCTGCACAGTCGGACAGAAAGATCGCCAGCATCGCAGCGTCGCACCCATCCTCATTGAGTCGATGCAGATCGCCTGAACCAGCCTGGAATCGCTTGATCTTGGCGACCCGCTCCGACTCCAAACCAGAAACGATTGCATGCAACATTGGCATCCCACTCCAATGTTCATGGGTGGTCCAGTGCAGACCTTGACTCTCACAGGACGCCACAATTCGCTCGAACATTTCGGCGGACGAGGACGTGGAGGCTTCCGTCAGAACGCTCAGGCCCGGCATCGTCAATCCAGGCACGCCGGTGTAGTTCGTCAATCTCAGCGTTGGATCCGCGCCCAAGTCCAAGAGAGCCTGAATTCTCTCCGCACGTTGAAACGGGAACGCAAACAACAGCGGCGTCATTCCCGCAAACCCAACATCATTCACATCCGCGCCGTTTTTCACTGCCTCACGAATTTGACCGGGGTCGTTGGCGACGATCGCCGCACACAGTTCCAAGGTGCTGGGTGATTGAAAGAAACGCTCGGCGCGCAAACCGTAGTGCTGACGAAACTTGGCTTCGGTCAGTGGAAACAGCGGTCGCTGAATCCCTTCGTCCTCTCGCGCCCGCTCACCAACATGACTCGTGTCTTCTCGCCAACGAATCACCTGCAATGGAACGTTGCTTGCTCTCAAGTCCTTGATGGTCGTCACGTGCTCTTCCTCTCTCGGAATCATCTCCGTCGAGTCAAGCAATGCAGCGAGCTCATCGGGGCCGAGATCCCCGTAGTTTGGGTTGAACCGCCTTCTTGCTCGCTGAATTGCCTCCTCGGATGAAAACCCTGCGGCTTCGAGGTAAACGATCAAACGTTTCAACGCTCGCCGATTTTGAAGAGTTCGGTCGTGAGTCCGTTGAGTAATGGGACGAGGTCCCATAAAAACGAGAGAGTCTTCCGAGATAGGAAAGACCGCCAAATCAATCGGCAGGCCCCATCCAGCTCCATAACGAACAGGAAGGTTGGGATCCCCCCCCAATTCGAATAACATCACAGCAAGAGTGAAGGCCTCGCGAGAAATCGCATGCACGGCACATGTTTCGTTGTCTCCCCAACCACTCGGAAGGTTGATCTCTCCTCCGTGCTCGACAAATGCATTCATTCGTTGCATTCGGTTCGCGCCCCTGGCCCACATGATCTGCAGTGGAATCGATCGCCGACTGTCATCCATGGTGCGCAAGTCAGCTTCATGCTCCAGCACCAACTCCAGGTAACCGTCGTACCCAGTCTTCGCAGCAAAGCAAGTTGCCGTTTCCCCTGGAAAATCATGCAAGGTACTGCGGAAACTAGTTAGGTCTGGTTCCGAGGTGAAGGGTGCGTTCGGATCAGCACCAAGGACCAGCAGCAACTCAAACCTCGCAAATCGCTGGTAGAGTCTGGACCAGATCAGAGGGGTCACCCCCCCAAGCCCCGAGGCATTGGCATTCGCGCCACTCGCAATTGCCGAGCGGATTGCTGTCAAGTCATTGGCCTCGATCGCCTCGCACAATCGAATATCGAGTGGATGGTGGAAATATTTTTTGGCAAGCAACCCATATTCCTGCCGATAATCCTGTTCCTTCGCGGTGTTGTCGACCCTCTCGTCCGCCTGCGCTGCCAAACACCCCCACGAGACCATCCCGAAGAGAGCTGCACATTTCCACGGCAACATCTTAAGACGCATTGAACTCTCCTAGTATATTCCAGCGAAGGCGTTCTTCCGCATCCAAGGGCAACGACTCGTCCTCTTCCGTAAAGACCCCATAATCAAGGACGGTTCCCTTGTGACTCGCAGCCATTTCAACCGAAGCCAATCAAAGGGGACCGGGTTAAAAACAGACGGATAAACAAACAATGACCCCCTTCCCCTTTGATCTCGCTAATAGGCCCACAAGAAAATGCGAACCCAGGTGTTCCCTGACTTGGGGTACGACGCCAACCAGCGAATCATTCCTGAACCGCCTTTGGATTCAGGCCACCGTTTGAGGGAAGTTGCCCTGGCACGTTTTCCGGCACGACCGGCATTTGAACATCGAACACCTTCCGTAAATCGTAGCGATCGTCACGAAAGATTTCTCCCGCCTCAACAAACTCCTGACGCGGATACCAGTTGAAACGTAGTCGCTCCGCGTTGTCTCTGATCTTTCGTCCGATCTCATCCGCCTCCCGCCTGATGTCATCATCGATTTCGCCCCGCCGGATCCGCCCTGCTTGGTCATCGAATTGACATCCTTTCCTTTGGAGCAGTGCTTTCAGTTCCTTTGCCGGGGCAACCAGCCGAGTCTCAAATTTCAGTTGGGCCGCATTGTGCTTCTCAACTGCAGACGCGCTTTCATAGCGATAGTAAACGTTTGGGAGATGATCCCCGGCTTGATTCCGTCGCTTCAAATCCGCCCCAGCCTCGATCAAATGCTGGGCAGTTGCACAGTCGGACAGAAAGATCGCCAGCATCGCAGCGTCGCACCCATCCTCATTGAGTCGATGCAGATCACCTGAACCAGCCCGGAATCGCTTGATCTTGGCGACCCGCTCCGACTCCAAACCAGAAACGATTGCATGCAACATTGGCATCCCACTCCAATGTTCATGGGTGGTCCAGTGCAGACCTTGACCCTCACAGGACGCCACTATTCGCTCAAAGATTTCGGCGGACGAGGACGTGGAGGCTTCCGTCAGAACGCTCAGGCCCGGCATCGTCAATCCAGGCACCCCGGTGTAGTTCGTCAATCTCAGCGTTGGATCCGCGCCCAAGTCCAAGAGAGCCTGAATTCTCTCCGCACGTTGAAACGGGAACGCAAACAACAGCGGCGTCATTCCCGCAAACCCAACATCATTCACATCCGCGCCGTTTTTCACTGCCTCACGAATTTGACCGGGGTCGTTGGCGACGATCGCCGCACACAGTTCCAAGGTGCTGGGTGATTGAAAGAAACGCTCGGCGCGCAAACCGTAGTGCTGACGAAACTTGGCTTCGGTCAGTGGAAACAGCGGTCGCTGAATCCCTTCGTCCTCTCGCGCCCGCTCACCAACATGACTCGTGTCTTCTCGCCAACGAATCACCTGCAATGGAACGTTGCTTGCTCTCAAGTCCTTGATGGTCGTCACGTGCTCTTCCTCTCTCGGAATCATCTCCGTCGAGTCAAGCAATGCAGCGAGCTCATCGGGGCCGAGATCCCCGTAGTTTGGGTTGAACCGCCTTCTTGCTCGCTGAATTGCCTCCTCGGATGAAAACCCTGCGGCTTCGAGGTAAACGATCAAACGTTTCAACGCTCGCCGATTTTGAAGAGTTCGGTCGTGAGTCCGTTGAGTAATGGGACGAGGTCCCATAAAAACGAGAGAGTCTTCCGAGATAGGAAAGACCGCCAAATCAATTGGCAGGCCCCATCCAGCTCCATAACGAACAGGAAGGTTGGGATCCCCCCCCAATTCGAATAACATCACAGCAAGAGTGAAGGCCTCGCGAGAAATCGCATGCACGGCGCATGTTTCGTTGTCTCCCCAACCACTCGGAAGGTTGATCTCTCCTCCGTGCTCGACAAATGCATTCATTCGTTGCATTCGGTTCGCGCCCCTGGCCCACATGATCTGCAGTGGAATGGATCGCCGACTGTCATCCATGGTGCGCAAGTCAGCCTCATGCTCCAGCACCAACTCCAGGTAACCGTCGTACCCAGTCTTCGCAGCAAAGCAAGTTGCCGTTTCCCCTGGAAAATCATGCAAGGTACTGCGGAAACTAGTTAGGTCTGGTTCCGAGGTGAAGGGTGCGTTTGGATCAGCACCAAGGACCAGCAGCAATTCAAACCTCGCAAATCGCTGGTAGAGTCTGGACCAGACCAAAGGGGTCACCCCGCCAAGCCCAGAAGCATTGACATTCGCGCCGCTCGCAATTGCCGAGCGGATTGCTGTCAAGTCATTGGCCTCGATCGCCTCGCACAATCGAATATCGAGTGGATGGTGGAAATATTTTTTGGCAAGCAACCCATACTCCTGCCGATAATCCTGTTCCTTCGCGGTGTTGTCGACCCTCTCGTCCGCCTGCGCTGCCAAACACCCCAACGAGACCATCCCGAAGAGAGCTGCACATTTCCACGGCAACATCTTAAGACGCATTGAACTCTCCCAGTATATTCCAGCGAAGGCGTTCTTCCGCATCCAAGGGCAACGACTCGTCCTCTTCGGTAAAGACCCCATAATCAAGGACGGTGCACTTGTGACTCGCAGCCATTTTAATCGGAACAGAACTCAACCAACTCCAGTTGATCACCCCGCTCAAGTCGAGATCATAGGGTCCATCCATTTGATAAGGTGCCCCAAGTGCCGGATGAAACAGGTCTTGAACTAAAGCAAGCACCTTCGCTTTTCCCATCTGAGCAAACGGACCAGAGACAAACAAACCTGCAATATTGCTGGCATGACGGATACCATCCAAAATTGTATTGTAATGATTTTGGGCATAACTGAGAAAATCGTGCTCCATGTAGTATCGCTCAACCGTATGAGCTGCATTTGAATACCTTGCTTCCATACCGGGGTACAATTCAGTAGCCTTACCCTCGTCATCAAACAGGACATTCCCGTTACCATCTTGGAGAAACATCGTCTCCTTACGAAGCCCGGCGGCATTGAATGTGTCAGCATTAAAACCGGAGGTCACGTAAGCCGCTGACGCAAGACCGCCACCCAACGAGTGCCCAGTAAACATAACGGAATACTTCTGCTTCGCTGCATGAAATTTGAAGTGGTGCCCGATCTCGAAAGCCTTTAGGTACTGGTCTGTCCACTCACCCTGCGCGTTATTCAGATCAGTTAATATGTCGGCTTCTTCACCCTCAGTGCCTGCAAAAGACACGATGAATGACTTGGATACATAGTCCATGTACAACGCGACCTTCAGGCCATTGACATCATGCGCAAGAATGGCGTCTTGAATGCTTTTAGGGAATTTCCGCAACTCCATTTGCTCACGATCTAGCATCCGCAGGGACCAATTTGTATTGCCCTTGAGATCGTAGACCAATTGAGAAGCGAGGAGAGAGCGAATGGCTTGGCCATTGGTTCCATGGTCCTCCATGCCAGTTGTGTCGCGGCGATTGAGGTGTTCGTAAAATGATTGCGGTTCGACATTCATTCTTCGGATGGTGTCCGTCTTTTCCCCTCGCCCCGGGACTGCGACCGTTGCCTTGATCCGATCAACCGGCTTGCCCAACATCTCGATTGTTTTCTTCATTCGATTGCCCCCACTCGCTGTCAACGCTTGGAGATAGACATGAATCTGCCCGGTGTTCCGGTTGTACAACAACTGATTTAGATCGTACGCATGACCTGGAGTGATCACTGTGCCGCCGCCTTCGATTGCCGTTGGAATTGCATTCGGCAGCAGCACCCCACCAACTGTCATTCGGATTTCGCCGGAAGATGTCTTGCCGGTGAGTTCATCGAATCGAACGCGGACCGCACCGTTGGCTTCGCTCAAACCAGGAGGCATCCTCAAAACAGAAAGCGCCACTGTCCTGTTGCGGCATGCAGTGACACCATCCGGCAGACAAAGAATCTTCCCAATCGCATAGTCATTGTCCTCAAGGACTTCTTCCCATTCGCTGAACTCAATCACGCCTTGATTGTCACTGTCAGTGTCGTAGTCGATCCCCCAAGACGTCGCTTTGATCTTCCCACCGTATACGACGGGATGGTATGGCTGGTCCACATAGTCTCCGCCGTGACTCTCCGCCGCCTTGTCGTAGTCCCATGCCCAGTAAAACTCGATCTCACTGGATCCGAGCTCAAATCCTTCCATGTAAAGTGTGTCTTGATCACTGTACGAAATCAGGGTGTAAGGGAGCGGTCCTTCGTCACGAACGTAGTCGGCAAGAAACCCGAGTGACCCGGCTTCGTAGGGCCCGATGGACTCATTCCCGATCACTCGATTTTCTTTCGTGGGAGAGTCCCATAGTCGAATGCTTTGGCCAGGGTGATACAGAAAGAAGTATCCTGTTTCCTCGTCCATGAGCTCATTCTTGAACTGACCAAAGTTGAACGGTAACAAATCAGGGTCGGAAACACCTCCATAGTCAAGAATGTCGTCCTGGTCATTCTCGTTGCTATCGTTGTTGTTCAGCGAAAGCTCCGCTTGTTGCAGGACCACAGAGCTTTCACCCGAGTCATCATCAGCAATCGTGACGGCGGCTGGATAGAATCCCGGTCGACTCTCTCCCTCTTCAAAGTACCTCCGAACCTTGCCGGAGACGGAGTGATTCCAACCCAGGTTGTCTCGATAGTCATCGGGCCTGATGACCTGCTCTGAAACAACACCGTCAGGCCATTCGACGGAAAGCACAAACACCTCTTCCGCTGAAGGATCACGCCACCATGCAGTCGCTTCGTAGTATTCGGCTCCATCTTCGGTGACGCCCGAACCAAACACAGGGGACGTTGACATCGCCGGCGGAACATTCGCCACGTCGAGCGAATAGCTTCTTTGATCGTCGCCAAAGGTGACCTCGACCAGCACCTCGTCACTCGGGGTCGCGTTCCCTGGTGATGGACCATCGTCGTCAAACACGGCATAGGCATCGAAGCGAGTGAATCCATGCCGCAACATATAGTCCTCGGAGCGATGGCGAGTGATTTCATCCTCGCTGAACGCGCCGTCAAAATCCGAGTCGATCTTGATGGTCAGGTCTGGAGGCTGACTCGAACAGTACGGCTCCAGGGTCACATGCAAATCAATGCTGTCACCTTCATGAAGCCCCTTGAAAGGATCAACGTTGTAAACCTCGATGCCTTCAATCGCAAAGTCACCCTCGCATGATGACGACGAGGATGACGACGAAGGCGTTGAACTCGGGTTTGGCGTAGGCGAGGGTGAAGGCACTGGTTCAGGCAACGGCCCCGGCGGGACCGGCCAATTTGTCGGCGATGGCGGCTGGGTTGGACTCGGGTCGTTATCCGGAAGTCCAGAGGAGGTAGGATCCGGGGGGCTGGTGGGGTCCGGAGAAGTCGGGTCACCGGTTGGGTCGCCACCAGTTGGATCGCCACCAGTTGGATCGCTGGGGTATTCTGGAATTGATGTGGGACTGGGGCCCTGGCTAGTGGGCTGTGGAGTTGCTGATGGATTGGACGGACTGTCGTCGGGGCCCGTCTCGCCGGGATCCGTCCACTGTGTTGGAGTGAGGGTTGGTAGAGGAAAATCGGTTGGCTGACATGCGTGCCCCTTCCCCGACACCATCAGATCGCCGGTTGCATCAATCTGCCCCAGCCAGTTCCATTCGCGCCAGGTTGGCGAACTGGTGCCCATTGGGTCCAAAGCATCAAGACAAGACATCGTTCCGCTCGATGTCCCAGACATCGTCGCTGAGGATGACGAAGTGGGATCACTGGGCAACTGAGTCCCCGCACCGGGATCAGGACGGCAACCGTCGGCGGGAGACATGATTGTCCCTTCTGGACAGCCACGGGTAAGGTAGGCGTCAGACGCCTGAACCCCGGATGACTGAGGAAACGGCGTTGGGTTGGGGAGCGTGCTGTCCGCCGCCAGCATCAGTCGCTGCGTCAACATCTCGACTCGCAGCAAACGCCGGTGGACCAACTGCCGGCGGGACAGTTTTTGAACCACGTTGCCGACGACACTTTCCCGACCGCTCTTGAATCGCATTCCTCTGTCTCCCATTTGGGTGGAACCAGGACCCAAGAAGTTCTAGAGCACACAAGCCACCAATGCAAGGAAATTTGGGGTTGCAAAATTACACAATCTCTGATCTTCGCCCGACAACCAACCACAAAGCACCAACAACGACTCCACAAGAGGGGCAAACGCGAGCACCATTGAATGCAAAAGAAAGCAGCTCAATCGACTGGATGCCCAAGTCAAAACGACACGCCTGAGTGAACACTCAGGGCCCCACAGCGACCGACCTGGCCCACGTGCGGCCTGCCGCCTCACTGTGCAAGGTGCCAGCCATGTCACCGGTTTCATCGCTAACTGGCGGACGAAATTGCTTTCCCCTTGTTTTCCTCGGGGTGGACGCACTTCCAGGCAGAACCGCGGAGCGGTGAAATCCGAAAGCCTCGGGTTTCAACCCGAGGTCCGGGTACCGCCACCCCATCCGGAAAGCCGCGGAGCGGCGGCACCATCGCATCCCATCCGTGAACCAGTTGGCCAGCCAACGAAAATCGGCAGCCTATCGGCTACCGTTTGAAACTTCCTTCCCGGCGCACTCACTGGTCAATCGGTGTCCGACACCTTTGATCGCGCCAAGAAAAAAGAGAAATCAAACGGCGAGCGAAGAACTACAAGCTGATGCAATGCCCACGCAATCCGAACCGAAACCGTTATGCCACAGCAGCTTAGGCTTACGCCCGTGCCATTCGTGTCGGGAACTATTCACCGTAGTTGGTTCCTGACAGTTTTTCGTCGCCCGTCCTGATTAGACTCGCGCTCTGGTGCGTTGTTGCTGACGCACGCGAATGCGATTCTGAATCAGATTGTATAAATGCGGTTCGTCCGCTTGCAGTGTGACTGTAATTGCAAACTTCTGTTCCACGAATGACTCAGGAGCCCAAACTCGCTGACTTTGGACAACGACATACCAGGAGTCACCGTAGTTGGTGTTCTCTCGCGAAAATGTCCAGCGAGATTTCTGCAACGTGCTTGATTGAAGACTTTGCGGTCCCGGTTTTAGGTCACAACGAAAGGCTCCCTGAAACGCGCCCTGCGGCTTGGTGCCGGATTCGCGGTATTGCTCTCGTTCTTCTGTGGATAGTTGACGATACGCTTCCACTATTTCGTCGACGGACTTGCCACGAATCAAAGCGTAGCTCATGTGAACGCCAAGGTAACTGGCTCTACGACGGCGAACTGGCGGGTCAAATGCCATCGCGATGGTCACATGCTTGTGTCCTTCCGCCTGCCGGAACTCAAGCGGAGCTGGCACTTCGTAAACCGCGAAAGTGTCGAGCGGCATGCTCCCCTGATGAATCAGTGTCACTCTTCGATCACCTGAATCAAACGCGAAGTCATCGTCAACAAGTCCGTATCCGCAGGCTCGTCGAATTCCCTCCTCACCGTGTTCGTCATGGAGCAGTTGATAGGTTGGATCGGGAACGCTGGCTGATGACGCCAATAAGGCACGAATCAGGTTTGCTTGCGGTTCTTCGCCAAACTGTTCATGAACATGGCTCCACAAAAGCGATGCGGAGCGAGCAACGACGGAAGCCGCGTAACTCGTTCCAATATCGAATGCGAACAGCTCTTGAGTCGGTTCGTTAGAAAATGACATCACGGCCAGACCGGGATCGTCGTCAACTTGGCGGAGAGAAGAAAACCCTTGAAAGGTCGTATTACCGCCCGGAGCGACAAATTCTGGTTTGATAGCTCCACCGATTCCCGGACCGAATCGCGTGGTCGGAGATGGCTGAAACGCTTCGGCGATCGGTCGATTCAAATCGTCTTCACGACGACCAACGGGAATCGCGATCGTGTCTTCTGCGGCAATCGCACCCACGGTGATCGGGATGGCGGCGGTTGCAGGTTCGCACAGACCGCACTCTTCATGAAAAAGATATTCGGGATACGATGCTACGACTTCTTCCGCGTCATCCGCCGTGAACGCCAAGCCCAATGAATGATTTCCAGCGGATACGACAAGGCAAACGTTGTATTCGCGAGCCAAAATATCAAGCGACTCCGCCCACAGGCTTTGTCGATCGTTGTGTTGCAGCCAAGCGTCGTTGATACCGAGCGAGATGTTAAAAACACGACAGTTGTAGGGCGACGCGTAAAACACCTCGATGGCACGTCGCATCTGATGGATGATGAGCGTCTCGTCATCGAAGCGGTTTTCATCGTTAAGTACACGGGCGCTGAATAGCGTAATCGGCGACGAAAACTCACCGGATTCGTAACAGGCTCGAATGTTGCCGAAGACAGCAAGCCCGCCTACCATCGTTCCATGCCCATGTTCATCTGCAACCGTTGTGCTGTTGGTTAACACCGCTTCGGCATGTCCGATATTGTTGGCAAGCAGTGGATGATTGGACGTGGTACCACTATCGACAACGCAAACACTTGGACCGCCCGGTTGTGGAATTGCCGGAGTGGGTAATTCCCGCTCGGTAACGCGACGAGCTTGCCGCTGGTCGAAGTGAGGCTGAGCCGGAAGATCAACTTCGGCGACGCTATCGAGGTCCAGCAACTGATTGAGTTTTGCCCCTCGCACGGACACGCGAGCCAGACACAGCAACTGGCCTATGAACTCATCCCCCACTCTCTCTCCGTCTTGCGCGTCATGCTCGACGAGTTGCCGAACCTCTCTCAATCCTGTCCGCGTCGTTTCAACAGTTCCTCGATGCCACAATTCAACGTCGACGCGATAGAGTCGGTCGTCGTCTATCGCTTGCGTTTCATCACCGATTTCGTCTTGCAATCGGATACCAATGCGATCATCGCGTCCCCATAGCCGCATTTGAGGTGCTTCGATGAACTCCAAAATATCCCATTGGGTCGATGCGTACCCTCGACCTGTTGTCGGGTTGATTCCCGACTGCGGCCCATCCTCATAGGATGACACTGCATCGCGGAAACTGGTCAAGTCGATGTCGTCGCGGAACGCGATGATTGCCTTATCGCTTTCAATGGAAACCACCGAAACACCGATACGGTCAAGCATCTCAGAAACCGACTGAACAGACGCATTCGCTGCGAGCGGAACGCGAAAGACTAGATGTGGCTGAATGCCCGCTGGAGGGGCAGGACGCTGTTCAACCGCCTCTTCCATATCGTCCAAGCGGTCTCTAATTTCACCCGCAAAACTTGTGCGACCGCCTCGTGGCGGTGCTGGTGGTGGGACGATCTGACGACGCCGCCGGTCAGGATTCGGCTGCTCAGCGATCAGTGGTAAATGGGGATAACGATTATCGTCCGGTTGATGCGGCATTCTAAGACGTTTTCTTGGAGCTACGCGGCCTGGCCTTTCGCGGTACGGCAACCCCTGAATTAATATCAGTAATTTCGACTCGCTTTTCCTGTCGCTCTACCGCTGCGTTTAACACCGCTGGCGTGACTTGTTCGCGCTCGTCTAACAGCACTCGTTTGATGGAATCTTGTGCGACGCGTTCGACGTCGGCATGAGAGAATCCGACCATATTGCGGGCAACGGAACGCAGTCGCACGGACTTACTCACCGTGACTTGATGAAAGCACCGACATAGCAGTGATTCGATTTGCTCCACCGTTGGGTTGGGGAATAGCAAAATATCATCAAAACGCCGCCACAACGCCGGATCAAGCAGCCCTTGGTGGTTCGTCGCGGCGACAGTCAACGTCTCCGAATGGAAGCCGTCGAGCATCTGTAAGAATGAATTGACAACTCGCTTTAATTCACCATGTTCATCGAGTGCAGTTCGATGTTTTCCGATCGCGTCAAATTCATCGAAAAACAACAGCACTGGCCGTAGCCGAGCAAACTCGAATACCTTGCGAAGATTCGCCGCTGTTTCCCCGAGATACGATGAAACCACCGCATCGAACCGAACGGTTGCAAGCGGGAGATAAAGCGCATTGGCCAGAGCCGACGCAACCATCGTCTTGCCACAACCGGGAGGCCCACAAAGCAGGAGCTTCCCCGCAGGTTGCATTCCGTGGGATCGCAATAGCTCGCTGCTACGACGTTCTTGAATGACGCGCTCGATGCTTTGCGAGAGTTCTGGAGTCAGCACCACGTCATCCAGTTCGACGTCGGGCTGTGTCACTTCGACAAGATTTGCGTTCTTGTCCGGGTCTTTGGGCATATTCCCGTCGCTAGTACTGAGCGCATGGAAAAACATCTTGGGCGTCGTCCCGTTGACGCTCTTAAGGATGCGTTCCAGCTCATTTGCCAACACCGTGTGATTCAGTCGGCGTTCTTCCTCGATGATATCCCATGCGGCCGCCCGAAATTCCGGCTCATTCCCCGCGAAATGCGCAAGCAGCAGCTTCTGAATCGACTCAGAGCTTTGCGGCGCAACGGTCTGGGGGGTACGGCGTTTCAAGGAACCCACGTTCTTCAGGAGGGAATAATGACATGGCTGAGTGTAGCATTTCGTTCCATTTCAGTCACGACAGACTTGTGACGCAGAGAAATTAGCGGGCGAAGAAAAAGCCACTGCGCAAGGTGCCAGCCATGTCACCGGTTTCATCGCTAACTGGCGGACGAAATTGCTTTCCCCTTGTTTTCCTCGGGGTGGACGCACTGCCAGGCAGTACCGCGGAGCGGTGAAATCCGAAAGCCTCGGGTTTCAACCCGAGGTCCGGGTACCGCCACCCCATCCGGAAAGCCGCGGAGCGGCGGCAGCCGGCTGGAGAAACCGCCCAATTTCGTCGCTCTGCAACTGACCCCCACTCAACGGACGCGGGGCGGCACCATCGCATCCCATCCGTGAACCAGCTGGCCTTCCGCGACCACCAACTCCTCACTGCCCCGTTTCGCTCATCCGTTCTTGCAGCAATTTCAGGGCGGTGGAGAAGATTTCGACGTCGGGCGCGAGCTCGGCGGCTCGCTGCAATTGTTTTTCCGCTGCCGGCAAATCACCGGACAAGTACAACGCCAAACCGTATCGGTACTGAACGTCGGCGTTGTCAGAAGCCAACTTCGCGTCACGCCCCAACAACGGCAATTCATCCAGTCGTAGTTGCTTCGCTTTTGCCGCTGCTTGCTGGATCAAGGCGTCGAGCGTCCCGCTGCCACCAAACAATTGCACGATCGCTGACTGAGCCGCTCGGGACTGGCCAGCCGCAGCCGCCAATTGATCCAGCATCGCTGCATAATTCGTCCGCGGACCGGACATCTCCGGCTGAACCCGAATCGCATTTTCATAGGACTGCACCGCTTCCAAGTAGTCCCCGCGTTGTTCACTGAGCGAGGCCCAGGCCATGTGCGCACCAGCTCGATCCGAGGCCACCATCAGCTCCTCTTTGATCGCATCGATCGCTGCATCGGCTTGCTTCTGTCGCGTTCCCGAAAGAGTCTGATAGCCGCCCGACGAAACCAGTGCCTTCGTCGCTTCGCTACGGACCAGATGAGAGGGATCATCCAGCAACGGCAACAGAATCTTCACCGCGTCGGTTGGACTGCTGGCACCCATCACCCTCGCTGCAGTCGCCCGCAGGATCGGATGTTCATTCGGATCCTTCAGCACCGTTTTGGCGGCGGAAATCGCTTCTCGGCCTCGACCGTTCTGCAGAAGTTCATCCAGCGTCGTGGCGCGTGCCAACACCGGAGCGATCTCGGGCGGCTGCGTCACATACCGCAGTGCTTTCGAAACAACGGCAGAATCGCCGGTTCGCAGTCCCGCTAATATCTCGCCATAGTGCGCCGGCGTCTGACGTTCGTCGCCATACCATTTCTCGCAAGCTTCGTCGCACCACTGATCGGTTTTCGAAATCGCCTCCGCAACCTCCTCGTCGCCTTCCGAAGCGGCCAGCAGCCAATCTTGGTACAGCGTCAGCGAGTCTCGTTTGTCTGCGGAGATGCTTTCCAGTTGATCCTTCACATGGCAACTGCTGCATGCGTTCGGCGTCCCAATGGAAACGGACAGATCCGGCCGGGGCACACGCAGACTGTGGTCGCGGCGTGGATCGACTTCCATGTAGGTCGTGTGAGGCATGTGGCAATTCACGCACTTTGCGCCTTCCGAACCGACCGCGTGATGATGGTGCGACGGCACGTCGTATTTCCCGGCCGCGTGCTGGTGACAAGACGTGCAGGTTTCATTACCAGGATGCTTGAGCTCCAACGAGTGCGGGTCATGGCAGTCGGTGCAGCGGATGCCCTTGTGGAACATTTTGCTCTGCACAAACGATCCATAAACATAGACCTCGTCTTTGATCTGCCCGTCATCGTGGTACGTGTCACCGCGAAGCAGTTCCAAATTGAAGTGACTGCAAAACGGATCGCCCGCCTGATAGTCCGCGTCCAGCACACTGCGTCGACTGTGGCACGGAGCGCACGCTTCCAACTGACCGGTTGGATCTTCCCCTTTGAGTTTGGCCAGACCATATCCGTGGTGCCGATCCCAGAACAACGAATTCCCACGCGCCATCTCAACATGCAGACTGGCGGGACCATGGCAGGCTTCGCAACTGACATCCATCTCAGAGAACGTCGTGTGATAAGTCAGCGTTTCGACGTCGTGATTGGTTTTCAAATTCGTTGAGTGACAATCCGCGCACATCGTTTGCCAACGCTGGGCCACACCGGTCCAGTGCAATGGATCGCCTGGCTCGAGCTTTTCAGGCACGTCCGGCGGACGCAAATAGAACCACTCTTTTCGATTCGTATCCCAACTGATCCGTAGAACTTGCAGGCGTCCGATCTCATCCTCACTCGCCTCCGGATCACGATCAAACTCGACCATGTATTGCTGTAGCGGGTCGACTCCGAACACATACTTCACCTCGAAATCCTGCATCGCACCACCAGGACCTTCGGTGTGGATCATGAACCGATCGCCGTCCCGGAACAGCCGGTTTTGCAATCCATCATGCTCGAAGATCACATCGCCAAAATCGCCGAGCACGGTTTCATCCGTGGCCACGTCCATGGCCAAATCATGATGAGAACCTTGAAAGGCGAGCGACTCCGCCTGGTGACAATCGACGCAAGCTTCTCGCCCGACATAGGTGGCCACTGCGGACTCAGGAAGTCCCGTGAAGTAGTCCGCCGCTACCGCGCCTGCGATCAACACGACCACGGAAACGAAGACCAGCGTCAACGGTCGCTTGAGTTGATTTCGAAGGGCAAGAAGCATGAAGGCCGAACAGGGAAGGGGAGGGGGGGGCAGGACAGATCAAACCAACTGACAAGCGATCCAGTCCCTGGCGAGGTGGGATCCTTCAGTTTACTCGCGGGAGGCTTGCAGACCACTCTGCATCAGCTCAACCGCACGCAATCGCAACTGGTAAACCAGACTCTCGACCGGCAGCATTTCGGCCGGCGGCTTCGCGAGATCTTCGCCGGTGACAATTCGCGGAGTCCGTTCGGCTTTCCGTGACGGAATCGCCTTCTCCAATCTTCGTGCGGTCGCCAACAATTGTTCAGCCAAACGAAACGAGGCGGCAGGACCGGACAAGGAACCGACATCCTTCGTGCCAGGCCCAGAGACCTTTGACCGCTGATCAGCCGGATCCGAAAGCGGATCGATTTCGGAATCCAAGACCGACCCATCCAGCACGCTTCCACGTCTCTGAATGATGTTCAACACGTCATCCAACATTCCATCGCCGGTTGGAACGGGAGCGTCGCCCTCAAGAGCCTTTTGGATTTTCTCCGCTGCCCGATCGGACGGTGGAACGACCGGCCTCTCGACTGTCGGCAACTCCAACTTTTTCCAATCATCAACCGGTGGCTGGGCGATCGCCGATGTCGCGACCAATGCCAAAGCCATGGCGGGCACGACCCTGCCACACCGACACGCTGCTTCGGGGAGCGATTGTTTGCCGAATGACTCTTGGCCCAGACGCTTTTTCATTGATCCATCCGTTGGTCGATTCATCGGGTTCCATCCTGTTCGGGAGGCGGTGCTTTTCGGCCGGGCATTTGAGCGGGCGGCACGGCGACAATCCGGCCGCCACCAGGAGTGCTGGCTGAGACCAACCGGGACGCCGCCGCAGCACGACGACGAAGCGGAGCCAAGGCTCGATCCGCATGCATTGTGACATCGGACAACAACGCGTCCACTCGATTTCGCAGCACACCCGACGCGGCAAGTGCTGGAATCGCCACCAGCAACCCACCGACGGTTGTGACCAGAGCCTGATAAATCCCCTCTGCCAAATCTCCCGCACCAGCAGCACCACGAGTCGCGGCGACTTGGCGAAACGCGAAAATCATCCCCGTCACCGTCCCCAGCAACCCGACCATTGGTGCCAGGTTGGCAATCATCGCCAGATAATCGATTCGTCGAAGCATCCGGGAGGACTGATCGACCAATGCGTCTTCGACCGACTTTTCAACTTCCGGCCATCCATATTCGCGATGGTTCAATCCAACCGAGATGACCCCCGCCAGAACACTCGGATTCTGACGCAGCAAGGTTTCAGCTTCTGCCAATCGCGACGACTGGAGCGCCGTTGCCACGCCGCCGCTGAGCTTGTCCGGCACCACATCACGCCGTCGCAGAGCCAACGATTGATCGACCACCAAGTAAACAGCCGCAATGCTGAAGGCAAGCAACACGAACAAGATCATCAAGCCCGGGATTCCACCGCTGGTCACAATCGACCAAATGGAGTCCGGCTTTGCTGCCGGCACCTCTCCCTCCGCCAGAACCTGCAACAAAAGCATGTTTTCATTCAGATCATGAAGCACACTTCCCATCATTGCCTCTCCTCCCCGGTTCGTCCCACGGACAGCAAAAACTCCGCATCCGCGAGCAACGGATCACTCCACGCCAATCGCAACACCCCGTCACGCTGCAGCTTTTGCACCAAGTGCTCATGTTCACCTCGCAATCGGTCTTCGATCCGATCAACTCGCCCCTTGGCTTGTGCCCAGGACAAAATCAACATCGAAAAAACAGCCATCGGCAACACCGACAGCAGCAGACTGGTCAGCATCATCGACATGTCAGGACGAGGAAACTTGTTCAAGTCACCGGCCACGCCTTCGGCCTGCAGCACATCTCGCATCGTCGAATAACTGGCATCGAAATAACCTCGATAAAGTGCCACCAGCGGCCCGGTCATCAACAACCAAAACAGCAGCGTCCCGGCCAACCCAGCGGCATTAGCAAACCAAGTCGTCGTGGCCCCCTGACTGATCGCGGTATCAAACGATTTCTGCGAGGACTCTTGCAACGTTTCGATCCCAGCCAAGGAAGCGACCGGCGTGTCGGGAGAGGATTCCAGGTCCGCTTCAATGGAACCGTGGCGCAACTGATTCAGCTCCGCACGAAATCGCCGCGCCATGGGCCCCAGTCGATCAGCCACGGACGCCGCCGTTCGCTGCCGCAGTCCACTTCGCAAGTCCATGTCCGCAGCACGTTGATCACTCAGATTCCGGGCTCCCGCGTAGACCGCGCCAATCAACGAGGGCAGGGATCCAGACAAAGACAGCAGCACACGATCCCAGGCTCCATGGGTCAAATTCAACAGCGACAACACCGTTCGATAGGGGAACCAGATCGCGGCGGTGTCCGCCATCAACGACAGTCGCAGTCGACTCCGGATCGCGGCTCGCAGAGGCGTCGTCCCGCCGAGCAGTGTCCCGGCCACTTCCGATGGCAACCGAGTGGCTTCCGCGTTCAATCGGTCCACCGCGCTCGTCAATTCGGGCAACTGAGTTTGCAACACCGAGGCGACGGCGGCCGAAAAACGTGCGTCGAGCGCGGACAACCGTGTGCTGCGACGCTGATCGCCTCCCCCCGACTCACAGATCGCTTCCTCGATTCGGCGTCCCAATGTTTCGGCCAACTGAATCCCGATTTCGTCTTCGCCCTGCTCAACAATCTCGAAATCACGGACGATCACCGCGGGAGCGATCTGGCTCTGCGGGGCAGTCGATCGCAACCGAGCCACCAAAGCCTCCACGTCGGCATCGAGCGAATCATCGTTGACGTCCGCCATGTTGATCACGGGAATCACAACGGAGCCTTCGGAGGCCGCGGCCAACCCCGAAACCCGCTGGCTTCGCAATTGATCACGACGAATCACCATCACCAAAACAGACGCAGTCGACAAAGCCCGTTGAGCAACGCCAGCGATTGCTCGCCGGTCGTCGGTTGCCCCCGGAGCATCGACCAACAAGTAAGGCGAACCGATCGATCGCATTTTCCCGGCGTCGCAGGCGATGAACCGCTCATGGCGCGCGTCCAAGTCCGCGGGTGGCTGGGGCCCAATCCACGTCAACTTCTCCGTGGCTTCGTCCAGCGAATTGCCACTGCGTATGGCATCGACCGGACCGCCACGAATCATTTGCCGAACCAACCAAGATTTGCCTTGGCCGGTGGCCCCCACGACCGCCACCACCACCGAACTGGACACGCGATCGGTCAAAATCATCTCGCGAGCTTCCGCGTGATCGCGACAAAGCTCCCCGATCTCTCGACCGGTTTGACTGTTCCCAAGCACACGATCGGCCGCGCGATGGACTCGCTGCAAGAACCGATCCCCCGAGTCATCCATCACAACCGCATTCATCGTTTGGCTCCCGATTCGCTGGATGAGTCACCGGCACGTTTTTTCGCCCCCGAGGGCCGCGGCAGCAATCGCTTCAGTTCCGAAACAAACTCATCCCGCACACGAAACAATGACACCATCTTCTCAGGTGGCTCGCCGCTTGTAATTCGCGATGGTGGCAACGTCACATTGGCGTTGCCCACTCGGACATCCATCGGTGGATCTGGCCTGGCCACCCCCAGTTCGTCACACAGCACTGCCAAGAAGTCCGCCAATTGTTGCCGGGCGGCTTGCTGACTGACGTCTTGCGTCCCGCGATTGGCAGCCCACATCGTTGACATGATCGTCAGTCCCGCGGCGGCGAGCATTTCCGGAATCGATGCCGCAAGAATCGCGTTGGCCCCCAAGTCGACGGGGATCATCAGGACCGCGCCGAAGGTGGCGAACAGTGCCGCCAGGGGAGTCAAACCGGTCGCGATTTTTCGATGCACGGGAACCTCCGCCCACATTTGCCGGACCGCCGTGTCGAGCCGTCGAGGATCCAACGTCGTGAAGTCGTCTTGTTCGAATCGCAGAACCGCTCGCTCGACAGGTTCCCGGAACACCGAAACATCGGCTTCCGATGCTGAACGACCACTTGATTCGGACGCGAGATGCGTCAGCACCGTCGTTCCCCCGTGGCGTTCGATCTCGTTGATCAATCCCGTCGGCTCGATCAAGCCACCATATTCGCCACTTCGAAATCGCCCCTTGATGTCGTCCGCGGCGCGACGTGAAACCGCCGTTGGGGTCAGGTTGCGAATGAAGTCCCCCGCCCCACCGACCACGCGTCGAAGCGTCGAGTTGAGCCGCACGCCCCAGCGGGCATACCACGGCGCGGTGGCTGCAAACGATTCACTGAGCTGTCGTATGATTCGCTCGCTTTGGTGCAATCGCAGCTCGATCACTTCACCGCCAATCTTTCGATGAGCGAAATACTCCAGCGCCGAATCCAACAACACCTGTTGGCACTGGCGAGTTTTCTCGAAGGACTCGTCAGCATCACGACGAATGGATTCGACCCCCTGATTCCAAATCGCATCTTCCAGGTTGATACGAAGAGCCTGATGCAACTGCGAGAACAGCACACCGCGATCCAGTTTGGACGGCAACGCCTGCAACAAACGATCCTCTTCGATGACCGCTGGTGGATTGTGATCGGGGTCTTCGCTGACCGCGAAAAAGACGGGAAGTGGTTCCGGTTCGTGCTCGCGTTGCAAATCGGATTCGGCCGGCACCATCGCCTCGTGCTGCGGGTGCTGTTCGCCCAAGGCTGGTATGAACGGACGACTCGAGGGAACATCAAAATCGTAGGCGGCGTACAGCGTGGCAACACCGTACCGCTTGACCAGCGGATCGAATGTCTCGTGAACCTGATCTGGCGTTTGCCGTGGCCGCACTTTGTTGACCGCCAACATGCGAGGCACACCGGGCATCAAATCCGACGCGATCCGCAGCAAATCGGCCAAGGTCGTGTCACGTGAAGACTCCGCTCCGGTGACAATTAAAAACGCGGAACACAACGTCGCCGCACGGCCCAGCAACTCGCGTCGTTGCTCGGGCGACCCCAATCCGAACTCCTCGTCGGAAACGATGTCCGGACAATCCAGCAAACCAACACCGACGTCGTCCAGCCCGGGGTCGGTCGCCAGCAACGGCACCGACAACAACGACGCATCGCCATCTCGATTGTTGTACTGCTCTGCCGCCACCTCCGGATCCAGTGCCAACTCCTCGGGGGCGTTCCCCAAAGAGTCACCAATTCGCGTGATCAGCAAACTCCAAAGCTCCACGTCCGATCGCCAGCTCTGCGGCAGCCACAGCACAAACCGATGGGTCCCCTGCCGGTTGCTGGTGCCACGCAACGTGCGTCGTTGCCCAGCGGATGAGAGGAACGAACTGACCAGGCTTGTCTTGCCGCTGTTCAACATCCCTGAAACAGCGATGGTGGGTCGGTCGACCAACTTCGACGCCGTGTGCAGTCGGCGACCGGCCGCCAACGTGGCGAGGGATTGAGCGTTCTCAATCCGCCGCAGCGCCGTCAGATAGCTTTCTCGCCCCTCGTAGGGCGCGATGCGTGCCACCGCCGCTCGTCGATCATCGTCTTCCAACAAAGACAACAACGCCGGCCAATCCACCGACGGATCTTTTGTGGAACGTCGCAATGGAAACATGAACGAATCGACGCCAACGACTTAACAATGAAACAGAACGTGGCGTACCAAACCCGCCGGGACCTCTATCATCATGATTCAATTCGACAACGACAACCAGTCGGAGGAGCTCTCAGAGCGATCCCGTCAAACCGTGTCGTAACCCTGGGGGTGTGCTTGGTGCCAATTCCAAGCCGTCTTCACGATGTCCTGGATCTCGGTGTACCGGGGTTTCCAACCCAGCACTTCCCCCGCCAATTTCGCATCGGCAATCAGCTCCGCAGGGTCGCCAGGACGACGCTGCCCCATCACTTCGGGGATCGGATGCCCAGTCACGGAGCGGCATGCATCAACGATTTCTCGAACGCTGGTGCCTCGGCCTGTCCCCAGGTTCACTTTGATGCCTTCCCCCGGAACCAACCGGTCGAGAGCCCGCAGGTGAGCATCTCCCAGGTCGTCGACGTGGATGTAGTCGCGGATGCATGTGCCATCCGGCGTGGGATAATCATCGCCGAAGATCGAAATCGATTCACGTTGCCCCAAAGCCACCTGCAACACGATCGGGATCAAATGCGATTCGGGGTCGTGATGTTCACCAATCGTTCCATCGGGGCGTGCTCCGGCGGCGTTGAAGTATCGCAGCGCCGCGTAGGCGAACCCGTAGGCGTGAGCGTAATCCGCCAACGCCTTTTCAATCACCAACTTCGAGAACCCGTAAGGATTGATCGGGTTCTGCGGCGTGGTCTCGGGGATCGGCACCGTCTCAGGTTGCCCGTAGGTCGCCGTGGTGCTGCTGAAGACAATGTTTTTGACATCCGCTGCACGCATTGCCTCCAACAAAGACAACGTTGCCACGACATTGTTCTGGTAGTAGATCGCCGGGTCACGGACCGATTCACCGACCTCGGCAAACGCGGCGAAGTGCATCACCGCATCGATCGAGTGTTCTTTCAACAGCGCCGTCAGCTTCGCCTGATCGCTCAGGTCTCCCTCGACCAGCAAGCCTTCCGGGACCGATTTGGCGTGGCCGCGTGACAGATTGTCAAACACGACCACTTCGTGACCGGCATCGAGCAACAAAGCGACCGCGTGGGACCCGATGTACCCGGCACCGCCGACGACGAAAACTTTCATGGGAAGAATCTTACGCTGGAGATGATTCGAGAAGAATTGACATTGGCGGCAACACGCCTCCAAGACGATAACTCATTGGAAACGTTTCGATGAAGTGCACATCCACAGTGCATCCCTGAACGCCGTGGAGCACCACTAGAGTGGCTAAACGACGCACAAAACTGCAGCAATTGCAGACCGGACAGACAGAATCGGCCGGTCCCTCGGCCGGTCAAGCGGTTTGTGATGAATTTTTGGTTTACTTGAAACGCGAATGTCATCTGGCCGACAACACCATCTCCGCCTATGGGCGCGACATGAAACGGTTTGTCACCTGGATGGACGGACGCCGTCCCGCGGACCTGACAATCACCGAATTGTCGGACTTCGTCGCCTCCCTGCACGGCGAAGGGCTGGCTCCCGCGTCCATCTCCCGAGCGATTGTGGCGATCCGGACGTTCTTCCGGTATCTGCAACTCGAAGGCATCACGGTCGACAACCCGGCCGAACTGCTGGCGACGCAGAAGGCTTGGCAACGCATGCCGGGCGTGCTCTCGCCCAACGAAGTCGAAGCATTCCTCTCCGCCGTCAAAAAGTCCGATTCCTTCTGGCAGCGCGATCGTGCGTTGCTGGAAGTGCTCTACGCAACCGGTTGCCGTGCGTCCGAGGTCTGCACGCTTCGCGTTCGAGACTTGACGCTCGAGGAACGCACCCTGCGCTGTCACGGGAAGGGAGACAAACAACGCATGGTCCCCATCGGCGGCGGGGCGATTCGGGCAATCCAGCTGTACCTCGAAGAGAGCCGACAGCTCCTGGCGGATCGCAACCCCGGTCAAGTCGACGAACTGTTCCTCTCAAGAAGCGGCAAAGCACTGGATCGAATCCAACTGTGGCGGTTGGTGAAACGCTATGCCAAGCGGGCGGGAATCTCGGACGAGATCAGCCCCCACAGTTTGCGTCACAGCTTCGCGACGCACTTGCTGGCCGGTGGTGCTGACCTGCGGCAGGTCCAAGAGATGCTGGGACACGCCAGCATTCAAACGACCCAGATCTACACCCACGTCGAACACTCGCGATTGCAACGCGTGCACCGAGAGTTTCATCCCCGGGCGTGATCGACACCAATCGCACTGACTAAGCAGGTACGCAGGTGTCATCGGGTATGTGAGCCGTTGGCGTTAGCCACGGTTTTCACGCGCAGCCCAGGCTAACGCCCAAACGGCTCACATGGTTGTGCCCGATCCATTCCAGCCGACCTGCTTACCAACGCAGCAGCGCGGTGCCCCAGGCTAAGCCCGCACCAAATCCGCACAGCAACAACAGGTCGCCTTCTTTCAAGCGTCCCTCGCGAGCAGCTTCATCGAGTGCCAGCGGGATGCTCGCCCCCGAGGTGTTGCCGTACTTGTCGAGGTTCACGAACACCTTCTCAGGCGGCACGTTCAAATCCGACACGGCGGAATCAATGATTCGCTGGTTGGCTTGGTGCAAGACCACCAACCCGAGTTGATCGGAAGATACGTTGGCGGCATTCAAAACATCTTTGGCACTCTCGTCAAAGATTCGCACCGCCCACTTGAACACTCCCCGACCATCCATCTGCAGATAGCGACTGGCAGCGGGATCGGACTCGGCCGTGATCGGCGTTCGTGAACCGCCCGCAGGGATGCACAGCATCTCGCCACCGCAACCTTCGCTGCCAAGTTGATACGCCAGCAATCCATCGGCTTGGATGCCTGGGTCGCTGGACTCACGCTCGCCATCAGAGGGCGGGGAATCATCCACGTTGGAGGGCACCAACAAAGCGGCGCCAGCCGCATCCCCAAACAACGGGTAGGTTTTCTTGTCTTCGGGATCCACCGTGCGGCTCATCAAGTCCGCACCGATGACCAACACGTTGCGAGCGTTGCCGTTGGAAACAAACTGCGCCCCGGTGACGAGTGCGTACATGAACCCAGCGCAGGCGGCGCCAATGTCCATCGCGGGCGCGACGGCACCGAGCCGGCGTTGCAAGTGACAGGCCGTCGAAGGCGTGGGATGATCCGGTGTGATCGTGGCAACGAGGATCAGGTCAACCTCGTCGATCGAGACATTGGCATTCTCGAGACAACGAAGCGCCGCTTCGTAGCAAAGATCGCTGGTCGCTTGATCGGGTTCCGCATGTCGACGCTGCAAGATACCGGTGCGGCGCACGATCCAGTCGCTGTCACACCCCAGCGCAGCCAGGTCTTCGTTGGTGACGATTCGCTCGGGAACATACGATCCCGTCCCAGCAATCCGAACCCCTTTCAGTTTGCCCATGCGACCGCGAGTGGCCTTCTTGCGAGGCCTCGATCCAGGACCTGTGTTGTGTTGGACGTTTGTCGCTTCGGCGGGGGATTCTTCGTTCACAGATTTCGCGGCCACGTCAGGGGCGGTGGCATTCGAGGAGGTTTCGATCATGTTGCCGCCGAGAAAAGATCACGGATGAAAAGTGGGTGAAGTATAGCGGGATTGCGTCTCGCTGGCATCCCGATCAATGACCACCGAAGTCGAACGGAAACACATCGCTCACACCATCCAAGCACAAACGAAAACTGCCCCGCAACGCAGATCGCGTTGCAGGGCAGTCATTTCTTACTTCGAAGGAAGCTGATTCGCCGATCAGATCATTTCCTTCAGGCCCTTCAGTGGGCGGATGGTCAGTTTCTTGCTGGCGGGCTTGGGTGCCAACCAGATTTCTTCGCCGTTGGCAGGGTTGCGACCTTTTCGCTTTGGCTTGGCGGGAACGTCCTTCAACACGATCTTGCAAAGACCGGGGATAGCGAATTGTCCAGGGCCACCCTTTTGCAGCGACTTCTCGATTTCACCAGCCAACGAGTCGAGGACAGCAGCAACGTCTTTCTTGGTCAGTTCGGTCTCTTCTGCAATGTTGGCGATGATTTGAGTCTTCGTCGGTGGTTTGGGCGGTACTTTGGCCATGAGCGGCACCTGCAAAAATGGGTGAACTAAATAGTGAATAGGAGTTAGAACGTTGGGATTCCCCTCCGATGCGGCACAAGTGTTATGTCCCGCATGGTCCGGCCGCAACCCTTCCAAAGGGCGAAAACACCGTGATTTTCAGCCTTTTTCGGTTTTTGAGGGTCGAATCAGGGTCAGTTTGCCCCAGAACCGCCTGTCAAGACCTCATCCACGGCTTCGCCGAGCAATCGGGGTTGGCCCGTGATGCCGCTGGCAACCACCTCTTCGGTGCCCGAAATTCGGGTCAAACGGGTGCTGACATCGGGCATCGCGGCATCGACTTGGCTGGCTTCATCGGCCCCTGCAACGACCTTCTGAGCCCCCTCTGAAAGGATCTCAATGGGTTCGCCAGACGGTTCCACACTGCTTTGAACACGCGTGGTCCCGAGCTCGCTGACAGGCACCATCGCATCCGCAACGGTCACTGCCGATGCCAATGGTTCTCCGGCGGCTTGTGTTGACTGCGTGCTCGCCGCTGCGGCTGCACTGGACGAAGGTGTTTCCAGCTCAAACCCCGACTCGTCGAAGTTGAGAATCACCAATCGATAATCACCGACTTGGCCGCGAACCTCCAAGGCCCTGCCATCGCTCACGTCCGCCGTCCCGCTGACCTGAGCAGTGGTGGTCGCTCCATCGGTGGTCGTCGACTCGGTCGCACTGACCGTGATGCTGGTGGCCGCTGCATTGAGCGACAATTCCAAGTCGCTCAAACGCGAATCCGCCGCGTCGCTGGACTGCATGTACAAGGCATTGCTGCCCGGCAAGACTGCCGCGACCACACGCAGTGCCGGCGCGGAACCGAACCAATCATTCACTCGAATGTACTGCGGCAACAATCGCCCGAAGCTCAGCGAAAGTTCTTCATCGGACTCATCGGCACCGCTTTCAATGTCGATCTCGCGAGCCTCCTCGCCACCTTCAAAGAACGGCACCGCAGGAATGCTCAGTTTGTACGAACCGGGCAACATATCCGGAACACTGACCGTGCCACCCGAAACCACGACGGAAGAATCCGACAATGGAATGGAAACCGTTTCACCGCGAGCGTTGGTGCCAGTCAAAATGGCGGCGTCATAGAAACTGCTCGACAACGCACCGATCGAATCAAACGTGAAGTTGAACGTCCGGGCCAGGTAGTCCGCAACATTCACTGTGATCGTGGCTGTGGAACTGGACAGCCCACCAGCATCTTGAACTTGGTAAGTGAACGTGTCGGTGCCAGTGAAGGTGCTGGTCGGCGGCGTGTACAAAACGCTGGAACCGTCTGAACTCACTGTCACTGTCCCGCCCGCCGTTGGCGTGCTGAGGTTGACGAACTGCAACACCTCGCCGACATCGACATTGCTCGGCAGATCGCTTCGCGTGATCACGGCCTCGTTGCTTGTGCCCCGCACGGTATCGACCGTGATGCTTTCGGCAACCGGTGCGTCGTTCACCGCGGTTACCGTGAAGGTCACTGTCGCCGTCGACAGTCCACCGCCGGTATCGCGAATGGTGTAGGTCACCGTTTCGGTGCCGTTGAAATTCGCTGCGGGTTTGTAGGAGAGCCCCGTTCCGCTGTTGGCGATCGAAACTTGACCTCCGTTGGATGCCGACCCCACGCCCGTGATCGTGAACGATTCGTTGTCCGCGTCCGTTGTGTCATTGGCGAGAACATCGTAGGTCACCGCAGCGGAGTCTTCCAAAATCGTTCCCGTGACAGGGAAAGAATCATTGACTGCGGTGGGTGCGTTGTCATCGCTCTGGATGTTCACGGTCACCTGCACAGTGTCCGTGCTGGTTCCATCGCTGAGTGTGTACTGGAACGTGTCCGTTCCAATGAAGTTGGCTGGCGGCGTGTAGTTGATCGACAGACCGTTGGAGGCAATGCTCAACGTGCCGCCGTTGCTGGCGGTGCCAACGGCGGTGATCGTCAGCGTTTCGCCGGGGTCGGCGGTGGACGCTTCGTTGGCCAACACATCCAACGTGTTCTGCCCTGATCCTGAAATCACGGTGAACGTGTCATCCACGCCCACGGGTGGATTGTTCGCATTGACGTCGCCAACGGTCAGCGTGGTGCTGCCGTAGTTGATCGAACCGGCGGGCAAACGATCGTTGTTGAAAAACAACAACGTTTCATTGGCACTCACGTCAGCCGGGTTGGTGGTGAAGGTCAACGAACCATCCGAGATCGCACGCATGCGAACAATCGCCATCACGGACTCTTCTTCATTCGTTGGCGAGAACCGACTGCTCGCCGATCCGATTTCGTTGAACAATCCGCTGGTCAACGTGCCACGTGGCAAGAAATCAAAATCGCTGTCGTATTCAATGGAAGTGCCCGGGACGAAATCAGCGATTGAGGAATCAAACTCGATGTCGGCATAAGCAGAATAGATCCCACCGAGGTCCTCGCGTGGCCGAGCGTCCACACCGATCAACTGCAGGAAGAACTCTTGCCCCACATCAACCGAGTCAATCGTGTTGCCATCCAAGTCCGTCAGCCGCACCTCCAGCCGCGCCAAAGCCTCCTCGGCAACCGTCACGGCAAACGATTCCGTGTAGGTGTTGCCGGCTAAGTCACGGATCTCGACGGTGAAGTCATTCGAGCCCAATTGCGCCGTGGTGGGCGTCCAGTTGATGATCCCGGTTGAGGAACCGATCGTGGCTCCGGCGGGGAAAACGGTCAAACTGTAGGTCGCTCCGCTGCCCTCTTCGCTGCTGGCCAGGTTCGCTTGGTAAGCCGCTCCCACATTGCCTGTGGACGAGTTGGCTGGCAAGGTGAACGAGGGGTCGGTGCGGTCCAGCGTGACGGACAGTGCCGTCGACGTGCCGCTGGTCACACCGTTGACGATCTGACGAGCAGCCAGACTATAGGTGCCATCGCCAATCGCAGCCAAGTTGCTGGTCGTGATCGCGATCGATCCGCCCGTGGCAGTGCCAACCCCAACCACGGTGTTGTCAGCCGTGTTGATGATCTGCACGGTTGCCCCAGTGGTCACACCGCTGACGTCAAACGTCAACGACGCCGCATTGGTCAAGTTGTCACCGCTGCTGTTGCCAGTGTCCGATGACGACCGCAGGTCCAGCGATGACGGTGCCGCCGGTGCTTGTGTGTTGTCGTCCGTGAATGTGAACACCAAACTTTGCAGGTCGGAGTTGGAAGCCGCATTGGATGCCGCCGCCACTCCCACGGTCAGCGATACCGTTTGCGTTCCCGCAACGCCGGCGGCGGGTGTCACTTCCAGCAGTCCGGTCGATGCGTTGACCGTGGCGGTGCCTCCGGTCACGCCACCGCTGATGAAGTACTGAACCGCATCGTCCTCGAGGTCAAAGCTCTCCAACTGCAACTCCACCGGAGCTGTTTTGGGGGACGAGGCCGGGACGCTGATGTCCTCCAGGTAAGGCTGAGCATTGCGACGATCCGATGGCGGATCCGTGATCGTCACTGGAACCACCTGATCGTACGAGTTCCCGTCGGAGTCGGTGATGGTCACCGTCACCGTGGTGCTGCCCGTTCCCCCCAGTCCCTTCAGCATGATCACCGAGTTCTCGGTGTCGTTGAACACCGTCGCGTTGTTGATCACAATGTCGGTGGTTGGCTTGTTCGACGTGCTGTTGTTGACCTGCATGTTGCTGATCGCCTCACGAACGTCTTCTCCTTCGACCAACTGACCAAACACCGAGTGATTGAAGTCGAGGAAATCAGTTTCCACTTCCGTGATGAAGAACTGCGAGTCGTTCGTGTCATCCGACGATTTCGCGAATGACAAAACGCCCGTTCGGTTGTGCTGCAAATCGGGATGAAATTGATCGTCGAAGTCACCCAGGTCGGAACCGCCCGTTCCAGTGCCGGTCGGATCACCACCTTGGATCACAAAACCGTTGACAACTCGGTGGAAAATGATCCCATCGTAAAAGCCACTGTTGGCCAACTCGATGACTCGTGCGGTTGGACGCTCGGCACGCTGCTCGAACAACTCGAACACCATGTCTCCAAATCCGTCCATGTCCAAACGGAGCGAGCGGTTCCCGCTCAACACGGTCGCTTCCACCAAATTTGGATTGGCCACCGAGACGGTCACAGTCAGCGGACCACCTTCGGCATCGTAACCGTCGATCGGAATATGAAGCGGCGAACCAAGCTCCACCGTTTGCGCGCCGATGGTCTCGAACGATGGATTTTCGTTGTCTGAAGTCGGAATGGCGACTCCGCTGCGGGTGCTCAGGGTTTCCAGCGATTGAACCCCGGTCAGCCGAGTTCCATCGGGGAACACCCAGGTTGGATATTCGCTGATGTTCAGCGAAGCGAACTGCGAATCTTGCGTTCGATCGGGAAGCGTGACCTCCACGAACGGAAGATCGTCGCCACCATCTTCGAACAATTGCTTTTGCTGTGTGCAGGCAGGGCACCAGTGGGCACCGTAGAAAGTCACCCCAGCCGCATCCAAGTCCTTCGCGAATTGGACCAAGTCCTGGCCGGGCTCGCCTTCGGCAGCTCGGTCGGACGTCCCGCGATCGGTCGAAGAACTCTCCACAGCAGCCGACGACTCGCCCGCTGAACCGAAGAACCCTTCGGTTGCAAAGAGTTCGACATCGCCCGCCATCATCTGGCGTTTTTCCAGCGATTCCAGCTGCAAGCGTCCTCGCTGGACAGCCTCGCCAACGGGTGCAGGGGACGTTCCTTGAATCCAAGACATCAAACGATGCCGAACTTGAGCTCGGAACGATTGCTTGGAGTCGGTTGGACGGCGAGAAGAATTGTCGAAGTTCATCGGCGGAATTTTCTTCAGCTGAAGGAGTTCCAGACTTGGTCGCTGCCCCTGAAAGTTCAGGGCCCAAAAATCTGGGGGGATATCGGTGGTTATTCGACGACTGGCAGTCGTTGTGACAAGGTTTTTCGGCACAGCCGCGCCGGTCAAGCTAATCGGTACGGTTTAACGCATCGTTTCAGGTTAAAGGCAGCACCGACGAGGATCCAAACTCAACCGACGCTTCCACCGTTTTCTGCGTGAAAACCGTGTGGAATGTTTCGATTTTGACGCTTGCCGAGCGAGTCGAAGCCGCAGCCATGACGACACGCTCCAGTGAAAAGGGGACTTTCGCGTCCTCCATTCGACGTTTTTCGAGCCCATTTGGTTCCAAGCGAACCGGCGGGGTGGGCAGTTGATGTCAATCAGCCAACAGAAACGACCCCCAGTGACCGGCCCCCAGTGACCGGCCCCCAGTGACCGGCCCGCCCAGTGAACGCCCGCCCAGCGAACGCCCGGCCAGTCGAGGCACCTCCCGATTCACGCCAGGCCCGAAACGCCTCCACCAGGGGGTTTGCTGATGCGGGTCGACTCCACTCCGATTGCCCGTCATGATGAATCGGGAACGAAGCTGCCCTGGTCGCGAACCATCCAAGGCAAATCACCGTCGAAAGATTGGAGCTTGGCCGAGCTTGCCCGTCTTTTCTGTTTGAATCACATCCACCGAGGAGCCGCCGGGATGTCTGCCCAAGTCGACCAGTTCTCTGCTTATTTGGACCGCGGAGGGATCAACTACGAACAGGACAGCGAGAACAACTTCTTTCGAATGATGTTCGACGGAAAACACGGCGACATTCGTGTGCTGATCGTGGTCGAGGACGCCCTGATCCAGGCTTTCTCTCATCCCGCCAACAAAATCCCAGAGAACAACCGACGATCCATCGCCGAAGCGGTCTGCCGCGCGAATTACGGATTGAAAATCGGAAGTTTCGAACTCGACATGGAAGACGGCGAACTGCGGTACCAAACTTCGATCCCGCTGAGCGATGACTTTCCCGACGACGACGTGCTGGACCACATTCTGTACGTGGGCGGTGCAATGGTCGATCGCTACGTCCCCGCCTTTCTGTCCATCATCTACGGCAACGAAGATGTGAAGCTGGCGATCGAAGCCGCCGAACTGTAACGCAAATTTTGAAGTTGCGCTTTGGCAGTCGGTTTTGTTGGCCAACGGCCATTCAATGAAAAAACGCAAACGCCCCACTTGAACAACAAAAACAGCCGGCTGGGAAGCTTCCCAGCCGGCTGTTTTTTGATCCGTTCAAACTGCGAAAATTCGCGGCTTAATAGCGGTAGTGATTGGGCTTGTAAGGACCTTCCACTGGCACACCGATGTAATCGGCTTGCTCTTGAGTCAGCTTGGTCAACTTCACGCCGATGGCGTCCAAGTGCAGGCGGGCGACTTCTTCGTCCAACTCTTTGGGCAACAAGTAAACCTGAACACCGTACTTGTCGTTGTCACGGTTCTGGAACAGCTCCAACTGTGCCAACACCTGGTTGGTGAACGAGCTGCTCATGACAAAGCTGGGGTGCCCTGTGGCACAGCCCAAGTTCACCAAACGGCCCTTGGCCAAGATGATGATGCTTCGACCGGTGTCACTGAACGTGAAGCGGTCCACCGCACCGATGTCGGATGGCTTGATTTCGCTCAACGTCGCTTTGCCGTCGGCAACTTGTTGCTCAGCCCAGGCGATGTCGATTTCGGTGTCGAAGTGACCGATGTTGCAAAGGATCGCATCGTTGGGCATTTGCTTCATGTGCTCGCCCAAGATGATGTCTTTGTTGCCCGTCGTGGTGACGTACAAACGACCTTCTTTGCAGGCCTCTTCCATCGTGGTGACTTCGAAGCCTTCCATCGCCGCTTGCAACGCGTTGATGGGGTCGACTTCGGTGACCAAAACGCGGCAGCCATAGCTCTTCAAGCTGTGTGCACAGCCCTTTCCAACGTCGCCGTAGCCGCAAACCACGGCCACTTTGCCGGCCAACATCACGTCGGTCGCACGCTTGACACCATCCGCCAAAGATTCGCGGCAACCATACAGGTTGTCGAACTTGCTCTTGGTCGCGGAGTCATTGACGTTGATCGAAGGCACACGCAACTTGCCCGTTTTGTTCAACACTTCCAAGCGGTGAACGCCGGCAGTGGTCTCTTCGCTGATCCCGTGGATGTTGTCGAGCAATTCAGGGAATCGATCGTGCACCATGGCGGTCAAATCGCCACCATCGTCCAAGATCATGTTGAGTTTTTCGCCGGAGGGGAAATCCAACGTTTGCTCGATGCACCAATCGAACTCTTCGTCCGTCATGCCCTTCCAGGCGTAGACGGGGATTCCAGCGGCAGCGATGGCGGCGGCAGCGTGATCCTGGGTGCTGAAAATATTACAGCTGCTCCAAGTCACCTCGGCCCCCAGTTCGACCAACGTCTCGATCAGAACCGCGGTTTGGATGGTCATGTGCAAGCAACCAGCAATGCGAGCCCCTTTCAAAGGCTTTTCCGCACCGTACTTGCTCCGAAGCGCCATCAAACCTGGCATTTCGTTCTCGGCCAATTCAATTTCTTTGCGACCGTAATCGGCCAGCGAAATGTCTTTGACCTTGTAAGGCAACTTTGTCGTTTCAACTTGTGACACTGCTTCTGTCTCTCAATCGTGGTGAATGAACCAACACTTCAAAACAGCCCCAAAACGACGGGCGTCAGAGGGGTTGGGGACCGATCACAGGGACTCCCGCTGGTCCACAATCCGCCGCACGCAACGTCGTCAGGCACGGGCTGACCGGAAAAACATCCGGTTGGCTGGTTCAGAAAGCGCGCAGAGTATAAGCGAACCAGTTTTTTTGCCATCCCCAATTGAGCGTTCCAATTCAGATCTTTCGTTTCGCAAACGATCGCCGATAGGATATACTGGCTTGCATCGGACGCGATTCTTTCTAAGAAATAGCGTCACAGCCAATCCTCCCGCCCATCTCGCCCTCACGAGTCTCGCATGAACGCAATCTGCGGCCCCGCCCTCATGCTCGCCGAATCGACCTCCGCCCTCCTCCAACCAGCGAAATGGATGGCCCGAATGGTCGGGTTCGCCGTGGCCGGTTCGTTCCTGCTCAGCCTGCCTGCCCAGGCGGAAGTCGATTATGCCAAGGAGATCAAACCGCTGCTGGCGAAACGCTGCTATTCCTGCCATGGCCCCGACCAAGCCGAGAGCGGACTGGGACTTCACCAAGCGGAAACTTCGTTCGTGGAAGGCGACTCGGGGGAGCGTCTGATCGTGCCCGGTGATCCAGAATCCAGCCACTTGCTGGAACGAATCGTGGCCAACGACGACTACGAATTGATGCCACCAGAAGGCGAACCGCTCAGCGAAGCCGAAGTCGAACGAATTCGGCTCTGGATCAAAGAAGGCGCGACATTCACCAAGCACTGGGCGTACGAACCGGTCCAGGACGTGTCCCCACCGAGCATGTCCGACGCGATCCAAAACCTCCTCGCTCAGGCAACCTCCAACGACCAAGCGGTCCAAATTGATCCCGTCGTTGAAGCTTGGCAACAATCCAATCACCCGGTCGACGCCTTTCTGCTGGACTCACTGCTCGCGGCGGGCCTGACGCCAAACGCCCCTGCGGATCGTCACACCCTGATCCGCCGAGTGACATTCGACTTAACAGGGTTGCCGCCCACACAGCAGGAAGTCGCCGAATTCGTCCACAACTCCGATCCGAAGGCGTATGAAAACCTGGTCGAACGTTTGCTTCGGTCGCCTCACTACGGTGAACGCTGGGGACGGCATTGGCTGGACCTGGTCCGCTACGCTGAAACCAACTCGTTTGAGCGGGACAATCCCAAACCCAACGCCTGGAAATATCGCGACTACGTCATTCGCTCGTTCAACGAAGACAAACCCTACGATCAATTCGTTCGCGAACAACTCGCAGGTGACTTGCAGGCTGAGGTCACGACGGAATCGCTGACCGCAACCGGCTACTTTCGGCTGGGCATCTGGGATGACGAACCCGCCGATCCATTGCAAGCGCGCTATGACGAACTGGACGATCTGGTCACCGTCACCGGACAAACCTTCTTGGGCCTGACCATCAACTGCGCTCGCTGCCACGATCACAAGATCGACCCGATTCCGCAAACAGACTACTACGGGATGCTGGCGTTCTTCGCAGACATCAGTCGTTACGGAACTCGCAGTGACCAAGTCAGCAACAACCAGATCGATGTCTCCGCCCCCGGCCTGAACGAAGCCTACGCAAAACTGGACGACCAGCAACGCAAACTGCGAGCCGAGGCCACCCAAATTGAACAAGACGGCATCACCAAGATGTCGGCTCCCGATCAACGCGCCACCGAAGGCCCCAAGCGTCAACGCGATCGCATCTTGAAGAAGAAGCTTCGTCCGCTGCTGACCCAAGAACAACGCAAGCGATACGACCAGATCCAATCAGAACTGGGGCTGATCGCCAAGCAACGCAACGAACTTCCCGATCGCGAACAGGTGCTCGGACTTGGCAAACTGCGCCCGATCGAAGAAACGTTCTTGCTGTTCCGAGGCAACCCACACTCCCCGACCGATTCCGTGACACCACGATTCCCGGAAGTCTTCCAGGAATCGCCGCCCGAAATGACTCCCCAGGAACGACGGCGTGTGTTTGCCGAGTGGGTGACCAGCCCTGAAAACCGACTGTCCTCTCGCGTGATGGCCAACCGAATTTGGCAGCACCATTTCGGACGCGGCATCGTTCGCTCGCCAAACAACTTCGGCGGCCTCGGTGTTCCTCCAACCCATCCGGAGTTGCTGGACTACTTGGCCAACCGCTTGGTTGATGGCGACTGGAAACTGAAGGACATGCACCGCTTGATCTGCACCAGCCAAGCCTACCAGATGTCCTCTGAGATCAAGGAAGCATCCGCGGCCATCGATCCAGGCAACGACCTGTTTTGGAAATTTGATGCACGACGCTTGAGCGCCGAAGAAGTTCGCGACTCGATCTTGGCCGTCAACGAGTCACTCAACCGCGAAAGTTACGGACCGAGCTTCTACCCGACCCTGTCGGCGGAAGTCATGGCAGGCCAATCGAAGCCCGGTCAGGGTTGGGGAAACTCCAGTGAAGCAGAACGCAACCGACGCAGTGTTTACATCCACGTCAAACGCTCGCTGCTCTCTCCGCTCCTATCAGCATTCGACTTTCCCGAACCGGACACGACATGCGAAGCGCGGTTTGCGACTCTGCAACCTGGGCAAGCGATGTCGCTGCTCAACAGTGACTTCATTCATGAAGAAGCTGACAAGCTCGCCAAGTCCGTTCACGCCAGATTGCCTGGCCAATCCAACGCCCAATCGTTTGTCGCCGCCGTGATCGAACAAGTCTTGATGCGTCCGGCACTCGATGTTGAAATCGAAGAAGGCGTCGAACTGATCGACGAATTGATCACCAAGTACGAGGTTGGCCCCGACCGGGCAAACGCGTTGTACGCCTTGAGTGTGCTGAACTGGAACGAGTTCGTGTTCGTGTTCTAGTGGTAACGGCTCAGAAAAGCGGCCGCGGTGTCAGCGACCCAGATCGCATCGCCGGGGTGTCGGATCAGCAAGTGATCGGCCCCGGAAAGAGTCACCACGCTGCAACTGGACCGCTCGTTCTCGCCACCAATCAAACTGGCAATTCGCAGTGCATGGTCGTAGCCCACCGTCTCGTCGGTGGGCGAATGAAAGACCATGACCTGGGCCTCAACCTTGGGCAACTGATCGGCGAGTTGGTGCGAGCGAAAATCCTCCAGCATCTCTCGCCGGATGCTCCAGCGTCGACCGCCAATCTCAACTTCGCCGATTCCCACTTCCTGAATCGTCGGATCCATTCGATCCAGCAAATTCGCAAGGTGAACGGTGTCACTGGGAGCCGCGATGGCAACAACCGCTTGCAAGGTGGATGGACGCGCCGCTTCATCCGAGGCAATCGCAAGCGACGCCGCACCACCAAAGCTGTGCCCAATCAAACCGGTCACGGCCCCCAATTCGGATCCTGCAAACTGAATCGCCGCCTGCAGGTCCGCTTGGTTGGAAGTGAAGTGAGTGCGAGAGAAATCACCATCGCTGCCTCCCAACCCAGTCAGGTCGTATCGCAACACGGCGACACCCAATTCCGCCAAACGTCGGGAAACCCTGGCGATCGCCTTCAAGTCCTTGCTACACGTGAAGCAGTGACTGAAGACGGCAACGGGGACATCGATGAGTGCGTCCTTCGTCAGACGATCGCGAGGACGATCGACGATCCCAGCCAACTCAAACCCATTGCCTCCGGGAAATCGAACACGATAGGAATGACGTTCAAAAGGTCCTTCCATCGGTTCGCCAATGGTGGCTCGAATACTTGAACTCACGCCGAGCCTTCTGCGGGTGCCCCGTTGGAAACATTCCCGATCCGGCCAGCCTTGAAGGCTTCTGCCATGGCTCGGGGAACGTCCGCTTCCGCCAAAACCAAGCGGGCACGGTTCTCAGACACGCGAGCTTTCATCAACTGCTCCGCGGCGATCGCCTCGGCCCGACGCCGTTCGGCTTGGGCACGAGCAACACGCGTGTCGGCTTCCGCTTGATCACTTTGCAAACGAGCTCCGATGTTTTCCCCAACATCAATGTCGGCGATGTCAATCGAAACAATCTCAAAGGCAGTCTGAGCATCGAGGCCGCGAGACAGGACCACTCGCGTGATCATGTCCGGGTTTTCCAACACCTTGAAATGGGTTTCCGCGGACCCAATTGAACTGATGATTGCTTCGCCCACACGAGCGATCACGGTGTCCTCCGTGGCACCACCAATCAATTGTTCGATGTTGGTCCGAACCGTCACGCGAGTTCTGACCCGCAGCTCAACACCGTTCTTGGTGATCGCACTCAACGTTGTCTTGCCACTGCGTTTGGGATCCGGGCAATCAATCACCTTGGGATACACGCTGGTTTGAACCGCGTCCAAGACATCGCGTCCAGCCAAATCGATCGCGGCCGCCTGGTCAAACTCCAACGGAATTTGAGCCCGGTGAGCTGCGATGATGGCATGAATGACATTCATCACGTTGCCACCGGCCAAGTAGTGGGCTTCCAAGCGATGGGTGCTGATTCCGTCGCGGCGACCGATGTCCAACCCAGCCTGCGCCGCCATCACCTTGGCCTGCACAATCACATTCGGATTGACCTTGGTGAAGTGCATGCGAATCAAATTCAACAACTGCACATCGGCATCCGACATGAACGCCTGAAACCACAGCTTTCCATACCGCAGAAAGAAGAATCCCAACAGGGCGACAAAGAACAGCGCCAGGAAAACGCCGACCAGCAGCAACAATGAACTGGAGTCCAGTCCGCCGCCCGGATTTTGCGCCAGCAAGTTCCAATCGTGAATCGAATCGATCATTGCCATGTTGTTTTCACTTGGTGAGTCAAATCAGAATCCCGCCGTTCCGTCCAAAATCGACACCGGCGAGCCTCCCAATGATAACAGTTTGACTGCGGCCTAGCGAAGCGGCAGCAGATCGCCAATCCAGTGGATTTCAAGAAGTCTTCGAGGCCACATCCGCAGCGGACGAAGGCAGCAAGGCCGACGCAATCAAAACTTCAGAATACCCCTCCGAGACAAGCTTCTGAACCTCCTCCGGGCAGCGTATCCCGCCCCCGGTGATCCAATTCACGCTGCGAAATTGCCGGACCAATCCCGAAAAAGTCTGGCAATCGCGAGGGCCCGATTCGCCGCCCACCGAAGCGACGTCCAATAAAATGGCCTCGCGAATGTTCCGATCGCTGGCGGACCGCATCCAATGCGTTGCCGAATCGGGACCGATAAATTGCCCGTCTCGAAAATCCAGACTGAGTGTGAGCTCGGACGCGGGAATCCATTCCAACATTCGATCCAACACGTCGATCGAGTCCGCTGATTCGCTGGCAATGATCCACCGAATGTCGGAGCCCGCCGGGATCGATGACCTCATCTGCGACATCCAATCGCGATCCGCTTGCGAAACGGATTCACGCCAACCGCAATCGATCCAAAGCGTTTCACCATCGCGCAGCTCAGCCGCAAGATTCAACAAAGCGTCGTCCTGGCGACCTTGGCACATCAATCCATCCAGGTCGGCGACATAGAACCGCTGGACACCAATCGATCGATACCACCTCAAGAGCGCGTTTTCGCCGGCGGGAAGACCAGCAACAGGTCGGTATCGGCTTCGCTGGCCCGCGATCCCATGAACCGCAACGCCATTCATCAGATCCAGGACGCCAATCAGCCGATCCAGCTGAGATTTCCATCGCTGCTGAAGTCGCTGCTGGGGCGGGCTTGGCAGGCGACGGTTTGAGTCGGCGTTCAAGCCGAAGCGGCGCCGGGTTCCGGCAAGGTGAACAACGATTCCACTTTGACGATCGCGTAGTCATCCGGGAATGTGTGAATCGCTTGGATCAACATCGAACGACGACGCGTTTCAATGTTGAGATAGCTGATCGCCCCCAGCGCCATCCGGCCACTGGAATCAAATCGATGAAGCAAACCTTCGGTGGGTCCCGTCCCCAATTGCTGGCCAACCATCCAGAACATTTTCGGATCGACGGTTTCAAGCTGGAAATGCGAGCGGTACGACAAACCGGATCGGCAGGTGGCTTCTTCTGTTCGGCTGCCTTTGAGCGATTGTCGAATCAAGCATCGACGCGAAGGCAAAGGCTGGTGAGCGCTGGTGGCAACCTCACACAGCGTGGTCGCTGCGGCGTCCGCCGTGGGCGCGGAATTGAACGTGACGACGTGACCGCAATTGGTCACTTCGATTTTGGCATCGTATCCATCGCGTTCAATTTTGCGTGTCTGGTGCACCAGAATGAGCTCTGGGTGCAGCGATCGGCTGAACAAGTGAAACGCAAGCTCAGCAACTTTGGGGCGAACCGAAAGCACGATGAAGAGTCCAATGAAGAGTTCGTATCTGTCTCGCCGCGAAGAAGGCTTCGCGACGCGGTCAGTCAATCATTATACGCTGTCTGGCTGAACCTTCTAAAGAGCGTTTACGTCTTGACTCGCCAAGAATATCCTTTCCTTTTGAATGTCACGAATTCATCTTGACATCCGTGTTCCGCCCGATTCGTCACTTCGACAGAACTCGCTCCGCCACTTATCCTGCAGCCTCCCTTTGCTGCCCCTCGGATTTGCCGCCATGATTTTGGTCATCGATAACTACGACTCGTTCACTTACAATCTGGTTCAGCGAATGGGCGAAATCGATCCCTCGGCGGACATTCGCGTCCATCGCAACGATGACCTCTCCCCCGATGAAATCGAAGCGCTGTCGCCCGAACGTTTGTTGATTTCGCCGGGCCCCTGCACCCCCACCGAAGCGGGCGTCAGTGTCGAATGCGTCCGGCGTTTTGCGGGCAAGTTTCCAATTCTGGGGGTTTGCTTGGGACACCAATCGATCGGGGAGGCCTTTGGTGCGACGATCATCCGAGCCCCCGAATTGATGCACGGTAAAACGGATGGCATCCATCACGACGACCAAGGCTTGTTTGCAGGTCTGACCAATCCGTTCACCGCCACCCGGTATCACTCGCTGGTCATCGACCCCCACACCGTTCCCGATGACCTGGTCGTCGGGGCCTGGACGGACACGGGCGGCAATCGGCAGATCATGGGTGTCCGCCACCGACAACACAAATTGGAAGGCTGGCAGTTCCACCCGGAAAGTTTTTTAACGGAACCGGGAATTGAACTGATTCGCCGTTTCTTGGCGTGGTGAGCCAATCGAAAAGAAATCCTTTCTCCACTCTGAGGGCGTGCCGTTTTATGGCCCGCTTTTCCACGGGGCCCCACATGGTGCACCTCTCCCGAAACGAAGTTTTGGGGGAGGTCGAACGACGCCGTTCAGGCTTGCGTGAGGGAGGGGGCCGAACATAGCACTTGAAAACGGCACGCCCCATTTCTCGGCGAATCGCCCGCTGAGAGACGCCCACCGGGAACTTTTCTTCGATCCGTTTCAAATTTTTTGAAACAGAAACGCCTGCAGACCAATCAGCGTTTTGGCGTCGCGAATTTGACACGACTGCACGAGCTCCAACAACTCGTCACGATGCATCAACTTGGTCTCAATTCGCTCGGTCGCTTCGAGTTGTTGCTCCCCCGCGGTGAGATCCTTGGCGACGACCAAGTGCATCAACTCGTTGCCCAACCCCGGTGCTGAGTAGAACTCACAGGCGACACTCAAATCCGCAGCTCGGTACCCGGTTTCTTCCGTCAATTCGCGAGCGGCCGTCACCAGCACGTCTTCTCCCGGGTCGCGGGTTCCCGCTGGCAACTCCAGCAGTGTTTCCCCCACCGCAGGACGCTCGTTTTCGATCATCACCAGGGTGTCATCGTCGACGAGCGGAAGCAGCACCACCGCCCCAGGATGCTGAATGAATTCGCGTCGATGTGACTGCCCGTCTCGACCGGGAAGATCGATCGCAATGACATCAAAACGACTACCGCGTAACAACACTTCGGGTTCAGACATGGGGAGAAACTCCAGTGCGGTCTTGAACCCGCGTGACAGAAAGAAACTTCGATTGTCTACAACAAGACAAACCAACCGGCATCCCTCGCCACGATAGGCAAAGGATGGGAGATCAGCAACGAAACCAGCGGATGTTCCGGCGCCGCCCCACAGACTGGGCCCCAAAAACCCAGATCAGTCCCCCCGAATGTGGCAAGGGGCTTCATCCTGAGTATGATACGCGAATGAACACCAACTCCTCCCCGATCCCATCGTCCCTCGCCTCGCCAGCGTCGATCACGTCAGGTTTATCGGCTGGATTTCAGACACCTGAGCCTCAGCCAAGCCAGCAATCATCCGGCCCGGATCGCCTCGAAGAAATTTCGGTGGTGATTCCCGCGATGAACGAAGAAGCCTCGCTGGCGGAACTCCACGAACGGATCACCGCTGTCTGCGCGGAACAAAAAGTCCGCGTTCAAATCATCTTTGTCGACGATGGCTCGACGGACCGAACCTGGGAGAAGATGGTCGCGCTTTGCGGCGCCGCAGCGGATCACTCGCATTCGACCTGCGCCCTGCGTTTGCGTCGCAACTTTGGCAAAGCGGCCGCCTTGAGCGCCGGTTTCTCTGTCGCTCGCGGTGCGATCGTGTTCACCATGGACGCGGATCTCCAGGACGATCCAACCGAGATCCCACGCTTCCTCGAAAAAGTCCAAAGCGGTCTCGATGTGGTCAGTGGCTGGAAACAAACGCGGCATGACCCCTGGCACAAAGTGCTGCCCAGTCGAGTCTTCAACGCTTTGGTCAGTTCGCTGACCGGCGTTCGCTTGCACGACCACAATTGCGGCTTCAAAGCGTATCGCCGGGAAGTCTTGGCGGAAGTCGACCTGTACGGGGAACGGCATCGTTTCATTCCCGTGCTCGCCTCCGCTCGCGGGTTTCGAGTGGGCGAAATCGTGGTCCAGCACCACGCTCGACAACATGGCGTGTCGAAGTATGGCGTCTCGCGATTGGTCAAAGGTTTCCTGGACTTGCTCAGCATCCATCTGGTGACCGGCTATGGTCGCCGGCCGCTGCACTTGATCGGCTCGGCTGGTTTGCTGTGCTTCGCGGTGGGCTCGGCTGGGATGATCTACCTCAGCATCAAACGCATTCTGTCCGAACTGGGCTACGCAGAGCCATTGCACCTGCACTCGACCGCCGTCTTTTACTACTGCATTTTCGCGGTCTTGCTCGGCGCTCAATGCGTCTTAGCTGGCCTGCTGGCTGAATTGGTGATCTCCGTTGCCGCGGCTCGGGACCGTCACGAGACCATGCACATGCATGGCGAGTTCATGCAATCCACTTCCAACACCGCGGGCGGCTCACGTTTGCTTCCCAATGCCTCTGGATACAGCCTTTCCGATTGGGCCGGCTTGAGCGCGCCCAACGACCGTGCGACCTCGGCACAGGACACGAATTTGACAGGGCCGATTCACGATGCGTAAACATGAGATCCCGCGACAACACCGTCGCAACACTTACGCGATCATGATCGTCGCGACCTTGGCGATTGTTGCCGGACGGATTGCGGTCGTTTCCAGTCAGGAAGGCGACACGGCGTTCCTCAGTGCCAATGATCGCAGTCGCTGGTGCACCGTCGCTTCGCTGGTCGAAGAGGGAACCTTTTCGATCGACCGGCCCATTTCGATCCGTTCCGAAGACGGCAAACGCCGGCCTTGGAACACCATCGATAAAGTCCGTCACGTGGGTGCCGATGGGCAACTGCACTACTACAGCAGCAAACCCACGCTGTTGGTGACCATGGTGGCCGGTGTTTACGGCGTGGTGCACCACACCACCGGACTGACGATGACGGAGCAACCGATCTATGTCCCGCGGCTGTTGTTGCTGCTGATCAACCTGCCGGTGCTGGCCGTGTTCTTGGTGACAATGGCATTGATCGTGGAGCTGATCGGTGCCTCCGATTACGCCCGTCGGATGGGCGTCGCGGCCGCTTGCTTCGGCACCATGATGGTGCCCTTTGCGATCTCACTGAACAACCACCTGTTCGCCGCCGCCGCAACGTCGCTCACGCTTTGGTTGTATCTCCGGGCAGCAGAAAAGATGGCCGATTCGTTTTCGGGCATCACCTACCATCCTAAGTTCGCTCCCTGGGTGATTGCGGGAGCCTCCGCCGCATTTGCGGTCGCCTGCGAATTGCCGGCCCTGTCCATGCTGGCCCTGTGGGCGGTGCTGTTCGGCTGGATGAATCCCCGATCGATTCCCGGCTTTGCGCTGGGAGCAGGCGTTGTCTTGCTGGGGATCGTCGGAACCAATCAATGGGCTCATGGAAGCCTGCGGACACCGTACGCTCATCGAAGCGTCGGAGAACAAATCGAGACCGTTGACTTGTCCGCCGACGCGGCGATCGACCAGATCGAGGTGGCGTTGTCACACAGCAACACACTTCAGACGGCCGACAAAATCAGTCTCCGGAAACTCACCGAAGGTGGCTACGAAGTCATCGCCGAACACTCGCAAACGTCCGCCCCCCCCAAACAGACTCAATACAAACTGGCTCCAACCGGCGCCCACTGGGCGCTGTTCGTCTGGGATGATTGGTACGACTACCCAGGAAGTTACTGGCGAACGGACAAACGTCGCGGAGTCGACTTGGGTGAACCCAGCCGCATCGCTTACCTGTTTCACGCCACGCTCGGTTACTACGGGATCTTCTCGATCACGCCGCTCTGGTTCCTGGTGCCGGTTGGGATGGTCGCGGGATGCCGGCATGGTCCCAGCTACATGCGGCGGCTTTCCGCTGCCATCGCGTTGGCAAGCCTGGTTTGCCTCGTGTTTTACGTTGCTCGGCCTGAAATCGACCGCAACTACGGTGGGGTCAGCGTTTGTTTCCGCTGGATGCTGTGGTTTGCCCCCCTGTGGCTTTACAGCTTGGTTCCGGAACTGAGTTCGCTGAGCGAAAAGATTCAAGGCCGGTGTTTCACGCTGGTGCTGCTTGCCGCCAGTGCCTTTTCGGTATCCACCAGCCTGTCTTCCCCCTGGCAGAGTCCATGGATCTATCGTTTTGCGAGTTTTTTGGGGTGGCTGGGTGATGAAATGACCCGGTAGGATCGGGTTGCTAGCTCATCATTGTCTCAAGGAGGAGACAAACCTTTGGCCGAACTTGGTCAGGAACACCCGCCTCGCCGCAAAGCCGGCCGTTTCAAAACGGCAGTGGTGCTGATCATCACATGCGTGCTGACCGTGTTCCTGGTTCGATCGTTGTTGCCGCAAACCGTTGGGGAACAGGCCCGACGCTACCTCGAAAAGAAACTGGACGCCCACTACCAAGATTGGGATGTCACGATCAAACGTGGCACCTTCCAGGCCGGCACCGGCTTGGTCTTTGAGTCGATCGAAATCTCTCCGAAAACCAGTCGCCCCAACCTGGTTTCCAAGTGGTGGTCCCAGCAACCAGCGGTCAAGGTCGACCGCCTCACCGTCTTCGCGGACCTCGACCCACAAAAGTGGATGGCCGGCGACAGCCCGCTCTCCACCCGCCGCATCGCGATCGAGGGCGTCAATGCGAATCTGCATGTCGCCAACGACAACACGCTCTCGTTGGCATCGCTTTTTCCGCTGCCGCAAATGGGGCCGGCTTGCCCACAGATTGACCTGTATGGGGTCGTGACAAACGTGACCTTCGACGCGAGTCCCCCCGGGGACTCCGATCGAGGCGACACGAATCCGGCTCAGATGTCGGCCGCCATGCAACCGCTCCAGCTTCGATGGTCCGACATCGCGGTCTCAACCGAGACGTCCAGCGCCGAAACCACCTTGATCTCGGGAAAAGCCTACGAACGCAAACTGGTTTTCGCTCGCGGAGACAGCAATTTCAGTGGTCCCATTGAACTGGCATTTGACAATGTGATTGATGGAACCAACCAACAATTGCGAATCAAGACCGCCATCAAAGACTGCCACATCGATGACGCGGTGATTGCCCGGGTCCGCTCACGAATCTCCCAATGGCTGCCCGCCAAGGCGCGTGTCAGTCTGCATGGCGACTTGACCGCCGAGTACACCCAGCAAAACGATCACGACCAATTCCATCTCGACTTGAACTTGCACGATGGCAACCTGGACGACCCTCGCTTGCCATCCAAAATTCGCCAGGCTCGCGGACGGATTCAGATCACTCCCGAAGAGATCAAGCTGTTTCCCACCCAAGCCCAATTTGGGGAAGCGTTTTGCACGCTCCGTGGATCCGCCGCTTTGGTTCGCCAGTCCCCAACCAGTTTCGACCTGGGTGCCACCGACTTGCATTTCACCGGGGAAGGCCTGACCCTGGATCGCTCCTTCGCGGAAGTGATGCCAAGCAAACTGCATGCGCTGTGGCAGAAGTTCCAGGCTCGCGGACGCTTGAACCTGACTGCACACGCGACCAACCCCGCGCCCCTGCGATCCAAAGCTTGGGATCTGCAATCGAAGGTGGATATTCGTGGCGTCGACGTGCAGTTCGACAAATTCCCGTATCCCGTTGAACAACTGGTCGGCACGATCCGGATTGAAGACGGGTTCGCAACCGCCGAACAACTCACCGGCCGCGCCGGTGGCCAGCGATTGATCTGTGATTTTCGAGTTCCCGTCCGAATCGATCCTGATTCGCCCAAGGTTCATACCAAACAGATCAAAATCCAAACCGAAGGCGCGGTTCTGATCGACGATGCACTGATCTCCTCCTTGACCCCGCGTGAGCCTCGCCACAGCGATTCCAACGCCCCCTCCGCGACCACTGTGCCGGGTGCGCTGACCGAAACCAGCACCTCGCGATCCTTTTCAAAGGTGGAACAATTCGTCCGCTCCTTGCGACCACGAGGTGCGATCGAATGGGCCTCCGCCACCCTCAACACCGATGTCCAAGGCAACTCCTCCCGCCAGTTTGATTTCGGTGTCTCGGGTGGAACGCTGCGCTACGACAAGTTCCCCTACCCGCTGTACAACGTCAAAGGCCGCGTCAAAATCGAGGATGACTTGGTTCGCATCATTGGCTTCACCGCCAACAACGCGGGATCAGCCAAAGTGGAATGCGAAGGGCTGTATCACATTCCCAACCAAGAACCCGGGACGCTTTCCGATTCGGAGTTGAACCTCCGTTTCCAAGTCGCCGACCTCTCGATGGACCAATCGCTTCGTGTGTCACTCCCCGAGTCGACTCGCCATATCTGGGACTCCCTGTCACCGGGTGGAACACTGGACCAACTGGATGTTCACATCCATCAGTCCGGCATCGAACCACTGGACCTGACTCTGGTCGCCAACCAAATCGCGTCCGGGCAAGTGACTCCGGATTCACTCAGCCTTCGCCCTGTCGCGGTCCCCTATCGCATCGACATCGTCGGTGGCAACGTCGAATACCGAAACAACCAAGTCCGAATCAGCAACCTTCAAGGCCGCCACGATGGATCCCGGATGGTTGCCGATGGAACCTGCACACAGCACCCATCGGGACGCTGGTTGCTCGCGATGGACCTGCACAGTGGATGCCGTTTGGTACCCGATGAAGAATTGATTGCGGCGATGCCCGAACAAGTGGGCAAAGCACTCCGAGCCCTCGATTTGCGTGGCCCAATCAGCCTTCGGGGGAAAACCAATCTGTTGATGGCCAATGACGACACTTCGACACCGTTGATCGACTGGGACCTGCTGCTGCAACTCGAAGGCAACCGAATCGCTGATGTCGGCCCGGTTCATTCGCTTCGTGGTGAAATCCAAGTCCAAGGCGTTCGCGATGCAGAAGTGCTGCAAGCGGTTGGAAACATCGCCCTGGATTCCATGCACGCCTACGGATTGCAGATCACTTCGTTGCGTGGCCCGTTCTCGATCACCAACGAGCAACTTCGACTGGGCGAAAACGCCCGACTGCCGTCCCCCAACCCGGAACCCAATGGCAGCGGCGTGCCGATCGTCGGTGCCTTGTTCGGCGGCAAACTCAGCCTCAGTGGAGGCGTGCTGCTCTCGAGCGGCGACTTTGAAATTGACGCTTCGCTCGCGAACGCACAGATCGCAACCTGCCTGTCTGAAATTGGCCAGCACCGCACCGGGATCACGGGACGCTTTGACGGCGACTCTCACTTGGAAGGTCGCTTGGGCGATTTGGATCTGCTCAAAGGAAATGGTCGAGGCAGCGTCAGCGGCGCCAACCTTTATCAGTTGCCTTATCTCGTTCAGGTCCTGAACTTGCTCCGCATCAAAGCCACCGAAGATGTCGCTTTCACCAACGGGGAAACGGAATTCTCGATCTTCGGTGAAGACCTGAACTTCAACCGGTTGGTGCTCTGGGGCGATCTTGTCGCGTTGGAGGGCGGTGGAACGCTCAGCCGCCGCGAACACCTGGACATGTCCTTCAACACCCGCGTCAGCCCGCAGAACCTGTTCAGCAAAGTCGTCAATCCGCTGCGTGACAACCGCTACACATTGTGGACGATCGAAGTCGATGGCCCCATCGAAGCGCCAACCATCCGCCGAAAATCACTCAGCGGGATCACCCAAACCATGGAAGATTGGTTCCCCGGCATGGTGCGTTCGACCACCGCCGATGGTGGGAACGTCAACCGATAGCGCGACGCAAGAGACGGTTGCCAGAGCGGATCGCATTTGACGAGAAAACCACTCTTCTGCACCAAGAGCAGCTGGACAGTTGCGAATCAAGAACGCGACTGCGAATCAAAAAACGCGACCGGCCATCCAACCAAAGACTCGACCAAGGTCTCCCGATCGTCGAGCACCAAGACAAGCTCAGGCTCTTCGATCTGCCCCGGTAAACCCTGGTCGAGTTTTGGAAGGATAAAAGACTAGTCGTCTGCTTGGACTGAAGTTCTTGATACGGAGCCGCGCAGGACCATCGGTCGTTGGAATGACCGCCCTTGGGTGGCATAATCGACCCGTTGATAGCGCCCCAAGACCTGCTCAATGATTCGATGCTCGCCCACCACTGCCGTCAGCTCTGCGGTGCCGGCAACACCAAACGCTGACAACAGGTGGCTGCGTTCGAACTCAATCAAACGTTTGGAAACCTTGTAGTTGGCCGCGATGGCTTTGGTTGGCATCCCATCCATCACACAGTTGAGCACCTTGCGTTGACGCTCCGTCAAACCCTCCAAAATTCGGTTGCGTTTGCGATGCGCCTTTTCCAATCCAACCTGAAAACCATCCCAGTCAATCGCTTGGTGAATGTGATCCCGAAGCGAACCACTGAACTTTTGAGCGCCGTCCGCCGATTTCAGAACGACACTCCACGCACCTTTCTCAAAGGCATGAATCACCGTTTCAATCGGCAGTTCACCTGCGACCAAAATCAGCGGCACGCTGCAATTCGAATCGGACAAGGCCTTTTGGACCCGCTGGAACCCATCGCCGATCAATTCGACATCCACAACCAAACACCCCGGCCGCTGAAGTCGATTGCCAGCGATCCATTCCAACAGCTGATCGCTGGAAGAACACTGCACCAAGCCCCAATCGGAGTCCGACTCGATCAGCGCCCTCAAGTCGATCGATGTCGCCTCCCCTGTCGGTTTCCGAGCCAATAAACACACACCAGCACGCTCGTTCGTGGAATCAATCAAGGTCAAGCCCCTTCCCATTCAAATGGGATATCAGATTTAAAAATCGTCAAACGACGAGCTATCCCCCCACTCCACAAGCGGTTATTTGGGCAAGCCATTTGAGGCTAGCACAGCCCCCCGGCCTCGTAACGGCTTCTTATCCCGCATTATCGTGCGCAATATCGCACTGAGACGGTGAGAACCGAAAGTTTCCACGCTTGAAACCGGTGTGCCTGCGCTGAAGCAGTCAGGCAAGATGTCGCTGCTGAAACTGGATGGGCAGAACCAGTTTGCTTCGACCGCGCGACAAGTTCGGCGCGGGAGAGCGACAACGCGAAGGCATCCTCAAGGACACTCTTCGGTGGACGAAAAGGCTGGCGGCAAGCTCAGCCGTTCAGTGAACCTGCTGCAATCGAAATTGCCACTGCGAGCGGCCGCTCGATGCTTCGAGCGGCACCGCCATTGAGCCATCAGTGAAGACAGCTTCCACTAAGAAACCAGTTCGCCTGACTCACTCGACGCTTCGACAGGTTTTTTATCGCTCGCACGCCGACGACGTTTCTTTGGCTTTGTGATGCCCCACTCCTTCGTCAGCATTTCAAACACCTCCGGCGTCTCGTAACGAACGATGTTCTTGCCTTCCGGCATGGGACCGATCAGGCCACGAAAGATGGGCATGCCCCGCAGGGCCAAGTCGGTGCTGCAGTCGTCGACGCCGACTTGCTCGTGGAAATCCGTCAAAGGATCCAGAGAAACGTAGTCGCGAATTTGAAGCGAACCGTCACTACCGCGAGCAACGACGCGAAAGGTGTCTTTTTTCGTCATGGCGGAATCATTCCGTTGGAGAGGTGAAAGCAAATCAATCCGATGGCGGCGATTCTGGGGAGGTCACCGCCGCGAAGCTGATTTCATCGGTGCCATGAATGAGTTATCGACCGCAGACGTTCCGAACCCGAACATCCACCGATCACACGGAACCGCCGCTTTGACAGGCGTGACCGGTGAAAGACCTTTCGTCCGAACATTCGTCGCAGACGAGCGCATCGGACTGGCAGTCAATCGCCATTTGCCGTTCTCCTATTGTGAATCAGTCCTACCAATTCCAACAACAGACGCAATCAATCCAAATGACATCGTCCAACTACATGATCGTTGGTGCCAGCGGCGGCATCGGAACTGCCCTTTGTAAACAGCTCGTTGCGGATGGTCACCGAGTGATGCTGGTCGGCAGAAATGAGTCCAACCTGCAAACGCTGGCGAACGAACTGCGGCAGCCTTTCCAGGTCTGTGATGCAACGGATTGGGACGGATTGGCTGGCGTTGCCGACTATGCAATCGAACACTTTGGCGGGCTCGACGGTGCAGCGAATTTGGCCGGTTCGATCCTGCTCAAGCCAGCTCACTTGACCAGCAAAGAGGATCTTCAATCGGTTCTCGAAGCCAATCTTGTCACCGCATTTGGGTTGGTCCGGACGATCGCTCCGCGTCTAAAAAAACTGGGCGGTGGTTCGATCGTGTTGATGTCCAGCGGCGGAGCAGCAATCGGCTTGACCAGCCACGAAGCCATCGCCGCTGCCAAGGCGGGAGTTGCCGCCATGGCCCGCGCCGCCGCCGCGACCTACGCGGCCGGCAACGTCCGCATCAACACGGTTGCTCCCGGTTTGGTCGAGACCGAATTGACCGCCCGGGTCTGGCAGAATGAACGTTCGGCAGAAGCCAGCCGAGCCATGCACCCGCTGGGGCGACTCGGAAAACCCGAGGACATCGCGTCGATGATTGCCTGGCTGCTGGCTCCCAAGAACGCCTGGATCACAGGCCAGGACATCGCAGTCGATGGTGGCCTGAGCTCCATCAAATCAGCCACCCGATAATTCCAGTTGCATTCGCAAGTAGCTTCGCGGCTCAGGTGCCTTCAGCCCTAACGCTGTGGCCAAGCCCTCGACTTCGGATCGAGCCAGTTCGACCGCCTCATCGCTGGGTGAACGATCATGCAACACACGTTCAATCTCAGCAAATTCCCCCAACCCATCGACGCGATCAATCGTGACCGTCATCGGGTCCGTCGATCCAAGGTGAAAGGTTTCTCGCTGCTTGGTCACCGTCGCGACTTCGCGAAACCCAAGTCGCTTGAACAACGTTTCCATCAACTCCCCGGTGGGATCCCCTGGATCCAAACGCCATTCCAATTCTTCCCGGGCCTTCACAGCCCCCGGTCGCTTGGAACCTTTGTAGGTCACCAACGGCACATCATCGATTCGCCGGACTCGCAACGCTTCTCCCGACTCGGCGAAATCTCGCGAGGGATGGTTGTAGTAGGTGTCTTGGTTTTGATTTTCCGACACCAGAACCGCATCGTTCTCCGCCAATCGTTCCCGGAGTTCGTCGACATTGCCGACACGAAATTTCAATTCGATTTCAAACATTCCTCTTCCTTCACTTGTACAGAATTTGCAATTGGAATTTTGCTGTTGATTCAAAGTGGCCCTGTCCCATCAGGGAACTTTCAGCTGCACCAAAGGCGCCGGAGCACCTTCGCTGGTCACCCACACCCCTGACTGTGAATCCACCGAAATCGCTTCCACCTGTCTCAATGAAGGCAGATCAATCGCGATGGGCGTCTGTGCCATTTGGTCTTTCAACGTTGCGTGATCCGCCTTGGAAAACTTCATCGCTTGCCAATACGTCGCAACCCACACGTCGCCCGTTTGAAGATCTCGATCCGCAGCGGTCGCCAACGCGATCGGCACCTGAGTCACCAACCGCGCGGTGACTTGTTGCTCCAGTTTGCCAGTGGCTTCATTGAACAATGCCACCCGATAAAGCCCCACCCATGGCACAAATCGTTTGCAGAGCAACATCAACTCTTGCGAGGGTTCGTCGAACCAAATCGCCTCGCAATCATGAGCGCCGTCGGGATAGGAGACGCGGACCATGCGAACCTGTTCCGGTTCGAGCTCGCCGGACTGCCGGGGATCCATCTCCTCGACCACCAGCAACTCGATGTGATCACGTTTCGCTTGGTTGTCGCCGCAATCCGCAATCACCAATCTCGCCGGAGCGTCGGATTGAATCGGCGGCAGAATGGCGAGGTCTTCCCAATCAACTGCTGTGACCCCTGGGAACTGCCACTGCCCCGTCGCCTGCCCGGTCTTGGCATCGAAAGCAAACAACCTGGCACGATCTCCGGAATCGTTGTGGGACCAAATGCAGGTGGGATCTCTCAACGAAAACACCATCCCACTGCTTTCGTTCAGTTCCTCGTCAGCCAACTCGACCGCAGCGAACGAGGCCTCCTCCGCTGCGACACAACTGGGGGAAGCGATCCCAAGGAGCATCCAAGCACAAACGGCGGCCACGAGACTCCATCGACAGATCATCAAAATGTCCCCTTGGTCAGGCTGTTTGTCGGATTGATTGGTAGAAACACATCCGCCGTTTGGGCATTCGCCCCGGTGGCTCACTGAAACCGCTCGTCAATCATCCTTGCGTCGCAAGCCACGTCCCCTGCGTGTGAGCCGACCAGGGACGCAGAAACGATCTGGCCCCCCAAAAATCAATGCTGCCCCCAAATCAATTCCGAGCCTCTCCTTCGCATTCTGCTGATGCGTTGAAGTCGGTCGAGTCGGGAGTCCTCCGGAGCGGAACTCGTTCCATGATCTCTCGCATCGCCAAGGCGGTTTGCGGCAGTCCTTCATGAGATGCCAAAGCTCCCGTGACCGCAACTCGCCCGATCCCGGCTTGCGACACTTGTTCCACATTGTCCAGCCCAATGCCACCAATTGCGAAGGCGGGCAACGCAAGTTCGCCGGCTTGCTCCGCATCACTGACCTGCTTCAAAAACGCACAGCCGGGAAAGTGATCGAACGACTTCGTCTTGCCGGGGAACGTTGGCCCGCAGCCGATGTAGTCGGCCGTGGTGCGAGTGGCCGCCTGAACTTGTTCGAGGTTGTGCGTTGACAGCCCGATCAATCGCTCCCTTCCCATCACGCTGCGAAGAGCATCCACTGGCACCTCGTCTTGCCCAACATGCACTCCGTCGGCATCCGCCGCCACAGCGATGTCTGCCCGATCGTTGATGATCCACAGCACTCCCTGGTGCTTCGCAATGGCCGCCCCAATCCTTGCCTGCTCAAACAAAGTCCGATCGTCGACGCTTGGATCACGAAGCTGAATCACATCGACTCGGGCAGCGACCAACTCAGCAATCCGGGCATCCAAAAGATCCGCATTGGGCTCACAAGCGATCAAGGCGTACAACCTCGCGTCTCGCAATTTTCGCGGGCGTGCATTCAGGCATGCCATCTTCAATTCCAATTCCCGGAAGGTGGCGTAACACTGGTAGCGAATCGATTCGATCCTCGCGGCAAACCCAGGGTCGCTGGTTTTCCCATACTCTTCCAGGCACCGCAGTGCTTGCTGGGTCCGTGTCGCCGCAGCCGCAATCACTGCCGAAAGGTCCGCTCGCGACTGCTCGCTTTCGGTTTTCACCTGAGTGCCAACATCCCCCGGCGTGTCGCGGGAATCGATCAGCTGCCACCGGTTCCACCGGCCCATCGCGACCGCCAAATCATGACGGTGGGTCTTCAGGCAATCTGTCAGAACAAGATCGTCTAAGATAAAGCGAGCGGATTCTTCGAGCGTCCGAAGCCCTTCGCCAGCGCGATTTGCGTTGGCATCCAAGATTCGCAACACGGTTCTGGATTCGGCATTCGTCATTCGTCTCGTTGCTCGCTCTGTTTGTTCCACATGGATCCCACCTTTGCCCTTTCCCACTGACCGCCCCGCCATGTCCATCTGTCGCCTCCGTTTTTCCACCGCGGCCCTTCTTTCGATCGCGGCTTTCCTGCCATCCAGTTTCTTGGCCTTCGGACACGCCGATCAACCGACCCAAAAGTCTTCGCCGCGTCAAGCACGTGCGAACGACCCGTTTGCGCCACCGAAAATCGATCCGGCCCTCCCCAATGTTCTGTTGATCGGCGATTCCATTTCGATTGGCTACATGTTGGACGCCCGACGAGCCCTCGAAGGCACCGCAAACGTCTTCCGCCCCAACACGAACTGCGGCCCCACCACTCGCGGCCTGGAACAGCTCGACAGCTGGTTGGGTGATCGCAAGTGGGATGTCATCCACTTCAACTTTGGCTTGCACGATCTCAAATTCATGGGCCCCAATGGCAAGAGTCTGGCCGATCCCAAACTGCCGACCAGCAAGCGACAAGTCCCACTCGAAGAGTACTCCGCCAACCTCGAATCCATCGCGAAAAAGTTGAAGGCCACCGGCGCGACCGTGATTTGGCGAGAGACCACTCCCGTCCCCGAAGGATCCCAAGGCCGACTGCCTGAAGATGGACCACGCTACAACGCAGCCGCCGCCAAGGTCATGGAATCCATTGGCGGCATTTCAACCGATCCCTTTTATGACGTTGCAATGGAGCATGCCTCCATGCAACGCAAAGCCAACGTGCACTACACCCAGGCAGGTTCAAAATTGCTCGGCGAACACGTCGCCGAAGTCGTCTCAAACGCACTCAAGCAATGACCTGACAATTGGGAACGAAGCAGGTCGGCAGGAATGATCGAGCATCACCAGGTGAGCCGTTTGGGTGTTAGACCCGGTTGGACGTGGAAGCAACCACGCTTGCCATAACATTCTCAATGCCGAACGACTCCTGCCGACCTGCTTGGCCCGCATTGCGGATTTAAAAGAAAGCCTTCCGGCATCAATCCAGGGCGGTCCCGACGGCGTTTTACAACTTGGCATCCGTTCCCTCCAATCTGGTTTCCCAATGCGATTGACTGTCTTTTCCACTGTGCTGGCTGTGCTCTCACTCTTGGCCCCGTCTCTCATCCGTGCCGAGGAGGTGATGATCAAGCCGGATGTTGTCTACGGTCACAAGTTTGGCTTGGCAACGACTTTTGACGTGTTCACACCAGCTCAGAACGCCAACGGAGCGGCGGTGCTGTTCATGGTCAGCGGCGGCTGGTACTCCAGCTGGTCACCACCGGAACAAATCCAACCCCGATTCAAACCGTTGACCGACCAAGGGTTCACTGTCTTCGCCGTGCGACACGGCAGTAGTCCCAGGTTTTCCATCGCCGAAGCGGTTGCGGATGTTCGTCGCAGCGTGCGTTTCATTCGGCTGAATGCAGAGGCCTACCAAGTCGATCCGGATCGAATCGGCGTGTTCGGCATGAGTGCGGGAGGGCATTTGTCACTGATGCTCGGAACGGCATCCGATGAAGGAAACGCCGACTCCAAAGACCCCGTCGACCAAGTCAGCGATCGTGTCCAAGCCGTGGTTGCTTACGTGGCTCCCACTGACCTGCGAATCATGGCCATGGACGCGCCGGACCGGCTGGCTGCTTATCAGCGTTTTCCGGCATTGGAGATCGACGCAAACACGGCGGAACCTGACTCACCGATCGTTCACGTCACGCCCGACGACGCACCGACACTGTTGCTCGCAGGAGCCAAAGATGAATTGGTTCCGATCTCGCACAGTCGCAAGATCCTGGTGGCGTTCGAAAAAGCAAACGTCGAGACGAAATTGATCGAGTTCGAAAACGCAGGTCACGGGTTTGGAGGCGAAGACGCAAAGCAGGCGACCGACGCGATGGTGGATTGGTTTGTCACTCATCTCACCGAAAAACCCTGACCCAGCTTCGTCTCGCGCTGCCCTCGGAGTGACATTTCTCAATGTCTGAAGAAATGGGTACATGCTTTGCTTCGTTGAATCGGCTCTGTTTTTCCGAACGACCGCCTTTTCAAATTGAACACATGAATGGCAACAACTAAATCCGATCTTGCCACCATCGCGACGGTCGCTCAGTTGCTAGCGGTGGTGTTGACCGTTGCCGCATTGTTCTTCGCTCGCGACGTGTTCATTCCACTCGCACTCGGATTGCTGCTGTCGTTCCTGCTCACCCCGATCGTCGATCGCTTGCAGCGATGGGGGATTCCGAACATCCCAGCCGTTGTGATCACGGCGGCGTTTGCATTCGTTTTACTCGCTGGCACGTTCACACTGCTTGGCCGCGAATTGACCAGTTTGGTCGGTGATCTTCCAACGCACAAAGATGAGCTCGTTTCGAAGGCTCGCAGCATCGCGGGCATGACGACCGGCATGGGAGGCGAACTGGACGACCTGGCCGACGAGGTCACTCAGGCCATGGTCAAGGATGCCGCCCCCGGGCAGGACGTCGCCGACCAGATCGCTGAAGAGCAAACCATTTTTCAGCAGTGGACGGACAAGCTCTTGCCAACCCAAGTCGCCCCCAGTGATCTTCCCAACGACGGGACGACGGCGGAGAGTCCGCTCTACGTCCAATCCGTCGAAGAGGCCTTGCCCCTGGCTTCATGGGCTTCGACCGCAGGGACCTTGCTGGGACCACTCGCGACGGCTGGTCTCGTGACGGTTTTCGCGTTGTTCATGCTGATCCATCGGGAAGACTTACGGGACCGCATGATCGCCGTGATCAGTCATGGAAATTATGTCACCACGACAGAAGCCCTCGATGAGGCTGCCGGCCGCATCAGTCGATACTTGGTCGCCCAAACGATCATCAACACCAGCTATGGTTTCGTGTTGGCGACCGGGCTTTCAATCATCGGGTTGACCATGACCGAAAGCGGAGCGTTTCCCAATGCAATCCTGTGGGGCGTGTTGGCGACGTGCTTGCGGTTCGTGCCATACCTTGGTCCCACCGCAGCCGCGATCTTCCCCTCCGCGATCGCACTTTCGGTCTTCCCTGGCTACAGCGTCTTTCTGGCGGTTGTGGCTCTGATCACAACCCTGGAATTGATCAGCAACAACGTCATTGAACCCTGGTTGTATGGAACCAGCACCGGCATTTCCGCCGTCGCGGTGATCGTCGCGGCGGTCTTCTGGGGTTGGTTGTGGGGCCCCGTGGGCCTGCTGCTTTCCACTCCGCTGACCGTCTGCTTGGTTGTTCTGGGGCGTTACGTGCCTCGCTTCAAGATCATTGCAACACTGCTGGGTGAAGACGTCGAAATCAAACCTTCGATTCGTTTCTATCAACGACTTCTCGCGCTCGATGAGCACCGCGCCCACGAAATCCTGTTGCAGCACTACGAAGCGAAGGGGTTGGAACAAGCCTGCGATGAAGTGGTCTTGCCCGCACTCAAACGAATTCGGACCGACCACGATGCGGAAAACTTAAGCGATGCCGACGCCAACCGACTCTTTGAGATGGTGGCCGGTATGATCCCTGAGTTGGAAAACCGCGTCTCCCTCGCGCTCGATTCGCAACTGGAAGCGGAGGAACCATCCGAGGGGCCGGGAGAGAACGTCCCGAGTCGAATCATCGGCACCAATTCCCACCACCACAGCGAAACGCTCGTCCTGAATTTACTCCGACTCGGCGGCCAAGCCGCTTACCAACTCGACGGCGTGGAGGATGACATGATGCCACAAGACATCGCCCGCGTGATTGCCGATGCCAAACCGCTTGCCGTGGTCATCGCAGTCCTCCCCAAAGGTGGCTTTGTGCAGGCCCGTTACCTCTGCAAAGCCATTCGTCGCGAAGGCTATTCAGGGGCGGTCGTGATTGCCTGCCTCGGTAAATTCAAAAACTTTGACAAGCTCTTCGTCAAGTTCCGCAAGGCGGGCGCAACAGCGATGACAACGTCGTACTCGCAAACACGCAGCAAATTGGTCGCCCTCACGCAGCGACAAGACCGCCAAGCAAGCCCCTCCTTCCCTCAACCCCAGACGATCTCATGACGACCATCCTTCTGGTGGAAGACAACAACGACATTCGCGATCTTGTCAGCCGAAAACTCCGTGGGCAGGGATTCGCCGTGGCCACCGCCAACAACGGCTTGGAAGCGGTCCTCGCCTGTGCCCAAACGGCCCCGGCTTTGATCTTGATGGACATCAACATGCCTGAACTGGACGGCATCGAGGCCACCATCCAGATCCGTGCTGCAGACCCTGATCAACGCATCCCTGTGATCGCATTGACTGCCTATGCATTGCCCGACGACGAAGAGCGAGCCAAAGCGGCTGGCTGCGATGCTTTCCATCCCAAACCAGTCGATTTCAACAAACTATTCGATCAAATCACATCCCTCCTAGGAGAAACGAGCGCATCATGAATCAAATCAAAGTCGGAAGCCGAATCGTTTATCAAGTCAAGTCGCCCACCACCTTTCTATTCAACATTTCGGTTGCCCAAAACGAGCACCAACCGATCGTCGAGGAAGCGTTCATCGTCGAGCCGTTTCATGAGATCCATGAGTGTGCTGTCAGTCTGCTGGGAAATCGTCTCGTCAGACTGTCGGTCCCACCGGGCGACTTGACGGTTCGTTACAACGCGACCGTCAACCTGAACGCGGAGCAAGTCGAAGCGACAGATGTCGGCGAAACCCCTTATGAACAATTGCCAGCCGATGTGCTGACCTACCTCAATCCAAGTCGCTATTGCGAATCGGACGAGCTGTTGGAATTTGCAATGCAAGAGTTTGGGACGTTGCTGCCGGGATACTCACGCGTGACAGCGATCTGCAATTGGACTTACAACGAATTGTCATACACCCCGGGCAGCACCGGTCCAACGTCCACGGCTTGCGATGTGCTGCAGCTGAAACAGGGCGTCTGCCGTGACTTTTCTCACGTTGCGATCAGCCTGTGCCGAGCCATGGGAATTCCAGCTCGTTACGTCGCCGGGTATGCCGTCAACTTGAACCCGCCCGACTTCCACGGGTTCTTCGAGGCTTACCTCGACGGTCGCTGGTTTTTGTTCGATGCAACACGACTTGCACCTGTCGGTGGCTTTGTTCGCATCAGCACCGGTCGTGACGCTGCCGACGTGGCGTTCAGCACCATTCGCGGCAGTGCAACCAGCGTTGAAATGGAAGTTTCGGCGGTGAACCTGCTGCCCGACGATGGACTACTGGACCCATCCAATGTTGAAACGGCGGTCAGCAGCGCATGACATTTTGCATCGGGATCAAGGTCCGAGAGGGGATCGTCGCGCTGGCAGACACGCGAATCGTGCGGGGAAGCGAACAATCCAACAAACAGAAATTGGCCGAGTTCCAGCACAACGGTCAAAGCCTGTTCACGATGACGAGCGGCCTAAGGTCCGTCCGCGACAAGGCGATCACCTACTTGGATGAGTCGCTTCGCAACGACTCCTCTGATGTTCAACGTCTCTACCAACTCGTCAATCGGTTTGGCGAGCAACTCCGTCGTGTGAAGGCCGAAGATGGTGCGGCATTGCAATCGACCAATCACAAATTCAACTCCCATGCGATCATTGGCGGGAGACTGACCGGGGATTTCAGCCCGCAGTTGTTCTACGTCTATCCCGAAGGCAACTGGGTCGAAGCGGCTGAAGACGCTCCTTATTTCGTGATTGGACGAACGTACTACGGCAAGCCAATCTTGGACCGCTTGTTGACCTACGAAACCTCGTTGCGATCGGCGGTCGGACTAGCACTCCTCGCCTTCGATGCCACTCGCACCAGCGTCACCGATGTGGATTACCCGCTTGATATCGCCGTCCTCTCAAATCAGTCCACGGTGCCGACATTCTGCCGTTACTCCGAAAGCGACTTGGCAACGACGACCGCTTGGTGGTCCTCCACCTTGTCGGACGCGTTGGGACAACTGCCCATGCACTGGGCAGATGAATTGCTAAACGCGGCTCCTCCCCCCGGCAACTCCCCACCCTTTCAGAATCCTCCGCTCCAGTAGCCACACCCGCACCGCACTTCCAGGGTTCATCAAACGCACGCGATCAGAAAGAGCGCGGACACTTTTTTGCGTGCATTCTCGCGTTGGTATCGGAGGGTGCCATGGAACAACACACCGCGAGAACGCACTGGTACACTGCCACGAACATGGTCCGTGAGCTGAGCTGGGTGTTGACTGAATGAGTTGGACGAATTTCTTGCTGGCGCTCTTCGGGGGGATCATCTGCTGGGTGGCTTGGATCGCTTTCGCTGGTGGGACGCAGCACCAAACGGTGGTGATCTCGACGGGGTCTGAACAGGGCATCTACTTTCAAGTTGGAAAGGAAATCGGCGACTCATACTCCAAGCGTCACCCGGCGGTCCGCTGTGAAGTGGTCTCGAGCGAGGGGAGCCACGAGAACGTCACCCGACTGCAAGACGGAACGGCGGATGTTGCGATCTTGCAGAACGACGCCGTCGCCGATGAACGCGTCCGCAGCCTGGCGATGCTCTACACCGAAGTGTTGCACTTGGTTTGCCGGAAGGATGCGGGCATCGAATGCCTGAATGACTTGGCGGGACACCCCACCAATTTGGGTTCGCTGTCGGGCGGCACTCACTCGTTGGTGGAAGCGTTGCTGCAGTTCTCCCGGGTGCAAATTCCAACGGGGCAACAACAACACCTGGGTTTCTCCGAGTCCGCCCAGGCATTGCGTTCGGGAGACGTCGACGCCGCATTCTTTTTGGTGGGACTGGGATCGGCAATCATCCAAGACCTGATCGCGAGTCCCGAATTTGAGCTGGTGCCGATCCAAATCCGCGCCGTGGGTAGCGAGGGAACCTTCGTTTCAGAGCGGCCATTCATCGACGGATTCCGCACCCGCTACCCACACGCGAAGTTTGCTGAAATCCCATTGATGTCGTACGAAGGGAGCCCGACCAGTCCAACGCCTTCGGTCGGCATCGGCGCCGTTTTGGCATGCCGTGCCAACTGGGATGAAGAGCTTGCCAGTGACTTAGTCCAGACCATCTTCGCTCATCGTGCGGTCCTGGGACGGAAGATTTCACTCCTCAGTGGACTCGACGAACAGTCCAGCCAGGTTCAACTGCAGTTCCCACTTCATCGCGGTGCGGAGGCTTACTTTCGCAGGAACGAACCCGGGTACTTGGCGGAGAACGCTGAATCAATTGGGGTGTTGATCACCGTGGCGTTGTTGCTTGCCAGTGGCTTGCATGGGCTCAAGAAATGGATTGATCAGAAACGCAAAAACCGAGTGGATGTGTACTACGGTCGAGTTCAACAAATCCTTGATTCGATTGGATCCCAGCGGGTTTCAGACTTCGACGCCGCACTGCGAGACTTGAAAGCAATCGAGTCGACCACGTGCCAGGAGTTGATTGAGGAGCGACTCGACGCAGACCATTCCTTTGTGATCCTGCAGAACATGATCAGCCGCTGTCGGACCGAGATCCAACGAGCAGTGGTTGCCGCGGAGCGAAGCGCAGGAGGCGATTGTCAATCAGATTCTGGGGAGAGAGGGTGAGGGGGGGCTTGCCCAGTGGACGGCCCACGCTGATCCTCGTTCCGATCCACAAAACGGCCGAGTCCGTCCGACCAACCGGGCAGCCAGCCTGACCCACTGGCTTGATCTCAGACAAGCGAATTCGGCTTGTTCTCCCCAGGCGGATTCGCAGAATTTGCTTGTATCGCCCCGGCGAATCGGACAAACTGGACGCAGCCCAACGGGGGGATGCCCCACTGAGAACAAGTCTCCCGTTCACTGGGAACAAGTCCCCGCGGAGTCAAAACGCTGGACTTGTTCTCACCGCCAAACCGGCCCCCCCAACTCCTATTCTCAGTCGGTCCGACTGCTGAGAAACAAGTTCGCCGACTGGAATGACCGCAATGACGCTGCAAGCCGAACGCGATTGGTACGCCTGAATGCATCGTCGTCGACTTCAAATTGCCGCAATTGTTTTTGCTCTATGGGCGTTTTCGACCTGCGCATGCTTCGTCACGGGAACTGCCGTGCCCGGCTTGTTGAACCGTGTCCACGAAATCGAATATGGATGCTCCGACGCAACGATCGTTGACGGCGTCTGGATACGACCATGCATGACAAGCACGTTGCACGGATTTTCGCTACCGCTTGTATTCAGCTCACGTTCAACCGGCCCGCCGTTTTCAATCGGCGTCACAGTGCTGGATTACGCAAACAATGCAATCGAATGCCGCAATATCGTCCTTGATGAACTCGTGGTGACCATCGACGGAACGTCCACCAAAATACTCAGTACTGACACCGCGATTTCGGCACCATTTGAACCCTACTATTCCGGCACTGCCAACACGAAAGCTGATGCTTTGGCCGAACTTGGGGGCTTGATCGATTCGACGAATGTCTTGCCGATTCACGTTGACGGCCGGATACGTATCCAGACGACAGACCACGTCATTGAACAATCGTTTTCGGGGGTGCTTGAACCCGGTGGCTGGCAAGGCACTTGGTTCATCCTAGAGGCGTTGTTTCCGCATGCGTGACACGCTGTCATGATTGGCTTGCGGGCAACGTAAGCGACGAACCATGTGATTCAAAGGAGGACGGGTGGTCCGTTTTCTCCACTGCTTGCAAGTCGTTCGCCGTGATTCCTACCGTTCGCCGATGAGGAATTCCGAACAATGCAAAACCACCTACTGCAGTTCTCGACACGCCATCTGCTCATCGCTACCGCCGTGATCGCCGTCCACCTCGGAGTAAGGTCTTCATGCATCGCAAACGGTTCGCCGGAATGCGAGCTGTTCATTCCACTCGCTGTCGCTTCCTTGGTAGCGTTCTACCTTGGCTGGATGCGACATCCGACTGGTACTTCTGGCCTGTGGGCGGCCGTCATCGCGATTCTATCGTGTGGTGCCTTGTCGGCTGAGGTTGCTTTTGGAGTCGCTCCAACTGGGTTCTTGCGATCGCTGCCGATCAATTGGTTCGCAGTCACAATCGTCGCGATGCTATGCTGGTTGTCCGGTGTCGCTTTGTCCTTTGCGGCTATGCGGATACACCGTTTTGCCTTCCACATACCTTTTCGTCCATAGCGACTCGATGAACGTACGGTGCCAAGTACTTCAGCGTTGGGACGCCGTGTCCGACTGGCTGGATGTCGACGACGAAGCCGATCTCCCCGGGCACCGTGAAAGTGACCAAGAAGTGAGCCTCCGCAACTGGGGACACTGAGGCTTGGCAACCGGGCCGAACGGCCTCCGGCTCACGGGCGCTGATTCTGTGAGCCGCACGGCGTTAGCCGCGGTTGCGTTCAAGCACTGGAGCGAGGGCTCGGTTGGCTGGAAAATTAGCGTGGTTGGGGATGCCGGCTCGGCAACCGGGCCTAACGGCCGTCGGCTCACGGACGCTGATTCTGTGAGCCGCACGGCGTTAGCCGCGGTTGCGTTCAAGCACTGGGAGCGAGATCTCGGTTGGCTGGAAGATTAGCGCGGTTGGGGATGCCGGGTTGATAACCGGGCCAAACGGCCTTCGGCTCACGGGCGCTGGTTCTGTGAGCCGCACGGCGTTAGCCGCGGTTGCGTTCAAGCACCTGGGGCGAGGGCTCGGTTGGCTGGAAGATTAGCGCGGGCGGGGATGCCGGCTCGGCAACCGGGCCGAACGGCCTTCGGCTCACGGGCGCTGGTTTTGTGAGCCGCACGGCCTTAGCCGCGGTTGCGTTCAAGCACTGGGAGCGAGGGCTCGGTTGGCTGGAAAATTAGCGTGGTTGGGGATGCCGGGTTGATAACCGGGCCGAACGGCCTTCGGCTCACGGGCGCTGGTTTTGTGAGCCGCACGGCCTTAGCCACGGTTGCGTTCAAGTACTGGGGCGAGGGCTTGGTTGGCTGGAAGATTAGCGAGGTTGGGGATGCCGGCTTGGTAACCGGGCCGAACGGCCTTCGGCTCACAGAACGCTGGTTCTGCGAGCCGCACGGCGTTAGCCGCGGTTGCGTTCAAGCACCGGGGCGAGGGCTCGGTTGGTTGGAAGATTAGCGCGGGCGGGGATGCCGGCTCGGCAACCGGGCCTAACGGCCTTCGGCTCACGGGCGCTGGTTCTGTGAGCCGCACGGCCTTAGCCGCGGTTGCGTTCAAGCACTGGGGCGAGGTCTTGGTTGGCTGGAAGGCTAGCGCGGTTAGGGATGCCGGCTTGGTAACCGGGCCTAACGGCCTTCGGCTCACGGGCGATGGCTTTGTGAGCCGCACGGCCTTAGCCGCGGTTGCGTTCAAGCACCTGGGGCGAGGGCTCGGTTGGCTGGAAGATTAGCGCGGTTGGGGATGCCGGCTTGGTAACCGGGCCGAACGGCCTTCGGCTCACGGGCGCTGGTTTTGTGAGCCGCACGGCCTTAGCCGCGGTTGCGTTCAAGCACTGGGAGCGAGATCTCGGTTGGTTGGAAGATTAGCGTGGTTGGGGATGCCGGGTTGGCAACCGGGCCGAACGGCCTTCGGCTCACGGACGCTGGTTCTGTGAGCCGCACGGCCTTAGCCGCGGTTGCGTTCAAGCACCGGGGCGAGGTCTTGGTTGGTTGGAAGATTAGCGCGGGCGGGGATGCCGGCTCGGCAACCGGGCCTAACGGCCTTCGGCTCACGGGCGCTGGTTCTGTGAGCCGCACGGCCTTAGCCGCGGTTGCGTTCAAGCACTGGGGCGAGGTCTTGGTTGGCTGGAAGGCTAGCGCGGTTAGGGATGCCGGCTTGGTAACCGGGCCTAACGGCCTTCGGCTCACGGGCGATGGCTTTGTGAGCCGCACGGCCTTAGCCGCGGTTGCGTTCAAGCACCTGGGGCGAGGGCTCGGTTGGCTGGAAGATTAGCGCGGTTGGGGATGCCGGCTTGGTAACCGGGCCGAACGGCCTTCGGCTCACGGGCGCTGGTTTTGTGAGCCGCACGGCCTTAGCCGCGGTTGCGTTCAAGCACTGGGAGCGAGATCTCGGTTGGTTGGAAGATTAGCGTGGTTGGGGATGCCGGGTTGGCAACCGGGCCGAACGGCCTTCGGCTCACGGACGCTGGTTCTGTGAGCCGCACGGCCTTAGCCGCGGTTGCGTTCAAGCACCGGGGCGAGGTCTTGGTTGGCTGGAAGGCTAGCGCGGTTAGGGATGTCGGGTTGGCAACCGGGCCTAACGGCCTTCGGCTCACGGGCGCTGGTTTTGTGAGCCGCACGGCGTTAGCCGCGGTTGCGTTCAAGCACCTGGGGCGAGGGCTCGGTTGGCTGGAAGATTAGCGCGGGCGGGGATGCCGGCTCGGCAACCGGGCCGAACGGCCTTCGGCTCACGGGCGCTGGTTTTGTGAGCCGCACGGCCTTAGCCGCGGTTGCGTTCAAGCACTGGGAGCGAGATCTCGGTTGGCTGGAAGATTAGCGCGGTTGGGGATGCCGGGTTGATAACCGGGCCTAACGGCCTTCGGCTCACGGGCGCTGGTTTTGTGAGCCGCACGGCCTTAGCCGCGGTTGCGTTCAAGCACCGGGGGCGAGGTCCTGGTTGGCTGGAAGATTAGCGCGGGCGGGGATGCCGGGTTGATAACCGGGCCGAACGGCCTGCGGCTCACAGGGGCGTGAGACGCCTCTGCTCTGTCGCTGCACTGGTGCCTGGGTGCGACTGGTGCCTGGGTGCGACCGGGGCCCGACCGTTCGTCCCGATGACGAACCTACGAACTGGCGCTGCGGTAGCTGCCCAGTGCCCGTCGGAAGACCCAGCGGCTGAACGTGACGCTCAGCACCGTGGCGACCAACGCCCAACCGACCAACATCCACTCTTCGTTGGTCCGTGGATCGATTGGCTTGGCCAGCAAACGAGCGGGAACGTTCACCACCACCAACACCGGAACCACAAAGGTGAAGAAGCCGTACATCGGCGTGCCCCAACCGCGGTTGTAGATCTCCATCGGGTAACGACTGAAGTTGGTGATGTAAAACCAGAAGTTATAGAGCGTTTGGTTTCGGCCCAACCAAATGCTGGTCGCCGACAAACAGATCATCAGGCTGTACATGATCACGACGCCGCACAGGCAGAACAGCACGTAGAGCACCAGCGACAACACGCTCGGTATGTGCGGGTCGACCTCTCGTGTGGCCAACCTCGACAGCGCTACCCCAGCGATCACCAACCCCGCCAAGAAGTTAGCCAATGACGACCAACTGACCCTTCGGAACGAAATCAGAAACTGCGTGTCGATCGGCTTCAGCAAGGCAAAGTCCAACCCGCCCGTCCGAATCAGCTCACTGAATTCTTCCGCGTTGGGCATGAAGAACGCTTGCACGATGGAGTTGATGAACCAGGTCGTGGCCAGAAACAGGAAGAATCGCTCGCGATCCCAGCCGGTGTCCGCTCCGATTGATCCGGTGAACTGGAAGATGATCAGGTAGAAGCCGACGTTCATCAGTGTCCAACCGATGCTGCTCACGCATTCAATCACGAAGTTCGCGCGGAACGTCATGTCGCGAACCAAGCTGTTGCGCGCAAACGTCCCAAACACTCGAACGTAACGCATCCATTCGGAGGAGCCGGTTTCTCGTCCCGAGCTCCCAGACTCGCTCATCCACTGGTCGTCCATCGAAGGATTGCCTTGATTCGCCTCGTTCGTTGTTGATTTGGACTGCATCGGATCAACCTCCGTACCCGCTGTAGCGAGCCACACCGCGGGAATAAGACCAACGACAAACGACGATGAAGAACGTCAACCAGGCCGCTTCGATCGCCATTTCCATCGGCAGGTCTTCGTCAGGAATTTTCCCCAGGAACACAGCGGCAGGGAAATACGCCAAGTACTTCAGGGGCAGCAAATTGACGAACCATTCGATGCTGTCAGGCAACAACGAAATCGGAAACATGTGCCCTGACAAGAAGAAACTGAACAGCATGTAAAGAAACAGCAAGGACGAGACTTCCAGGAACCAGAATCCAATCATCCCGATGGCCGCTTCGAGGAAAAAGCCAATCAGGAACCCCATCACCAGCGATCCCAAGAACGCGAGGAACAGGTGCGGTGGCGGGAACCCTCCCACAAAGTAATCGCGACAGAGAAAGAACACCAACCCGAACGGTGCAAACGCGATCGCGTAATAAGCGACCTTGTGAGCGATCCGGTTGATCAGCAGAAAACTGAGCAAATCGATGGGCTGAATGAGATACCGCTTGATCTCACCCTCGCGAATTTGAAGGGCGATGCCGGACGCCAACCCCGGCATGCTGGAGAAGGCGCGGGCCAACATGGTGATCAAGTAGTACGCCACCATGTCTCGAAAACCGAACCCGCCGATCTGCACCGCATCGGTGGCGGCATCAAGCTGAGCCCCGCCAACTGCTGACTCGACCATTTTCTCGGCAGCCTGGCTGGCGGCGATCGAATCGTAGATCGCCCACCACAAAAAGATCTGGGTGACGATCGGCAGGAACCGCATCAATGTCCCGAGCGCGAAATCCCCGCGATACACCAAACGCTCTGACAGAGCGGTGCTGAAGATTTTTTTCCACACCCGCACACGACCGCTCCACGTCGTTGCGGCGACGTGATGCGAGTCCGGATTGGGATCGTGGTAAGACGAAGTTGCGGTCGCCATGAAGAATTACAAAGAGGCTTGGGAGTGAGTCATGCGGGCGACCAAGCACCCAGGACACGCACGGCAAACAGGAGGGGCACCCCGTTTGCCGTCCCGAACCAAAGTAGCCGAGAAGCGAGGTTCTTCCGATGCCCCTCTGCCTGAGAACGCTTGATCCCGGCGTTGGATGGCCCCGAGGCAAGAAAATTGAAAAGAGTTTGCCCCCTGCACTTTCGCCACAGATTGGTATTGACGTGTCCGTGAAACCCCAGCAAACTTCTCGCATGCTTGTAACGAAGCGGGCAGCCTGCCAATTGGGGAATTCCCCCCGCCGCGGCTGACACACTACGCTACAGGGATGTAACCGGATCGAAATTTGCCTCGGCACCTCGTCCTTCCCAGTTTGCCAAAGGGAACGTCGAACCGCCGGTCACTCAGGAAGAGTGGCGATCACTCCGCAGCCGCGGAGCCGGGTTGACCGTTCCACTGACCGCATCCAATTTGGGTCGGCAGCCGTTGACAAGCCAGCAAGGAAGATCTTGCTCGACTTGCCCGCCGCATGTCGTTTCTGAGGTGGATGCTCCCCGCGTTCGTGCTGGTTGAATTTGTCGCCAACGACACTTTGATCCGGCCTTTTGACAGGAGCGTTCGTTTGTCCTCTTCAACGGACTTCGACGTCAAAGAACGAGTTCGCGCCGCGACTGACATCGTCGATGTCATCGGGCATGATCTGGAATTGCGTCCGCAGGGCCGTCACTTCGTTGCCCGCTGCCCATTCCACAATGACGCACGTCCGTCGATGACGATCAACCAAGAACGGCAGTCTTGGAAATGCTGGGTCTGTGACATCGGCGGGGACGTCTTCAGCTTCGTCATGCAACGCGAAGGCGTGGACTTCCCGACCGCCCTGCGAAGCCTGGCCGAACGAGCCGGGATCGAAATCCCCGAATTCAATCGCGGCCCCAAAACTCAACCGGGCAGCCCCGACGACAAAGCCACCCTGATGAAGGCGGTGGACCTCGTCTGCCGGGCCTACTTCGACGAACTGGCCAGCGGAAAGTCTGACGACGCCAAAATGGCCCGCGACTACCTCGCCAGCCGCGGCATTGATGACAGCCATCGCGAACTATTCAAGATCGGCTTCGCCCCCGACTCCTGGGACTTCGCGGTCAACGTACTGAAACGAAACAAGTTCTCCGAAGCGGTGGCCCAAGCCGCTGGAGTCGCGATCGGCCGCGATGGCAAATCGGGTTGCTACGACCGTTTCCGTGGTCGGTTGATGTTCCCGATCGACAACGCTCAAGGCCATGCCATCTCGCTGGGCGGCCGAATCATCCCCGCGATTGCCAACCGCATCGCGGAAGCCAAGGGCGACGGATCCAACGGCGGTGCAAAGTACATCAATGGTCCCGAGACCATGTTGTTCCGCAAATCCAACGAACTCTACGGGCTGCACCTGGCTCGCGACGCAATGCGGGCCGCTGACGAAGTCCTCGTCATGGAGGGCTACACCGATGTCGTCGCCACTCGGATGGCGGGGATCGACCACAGTGTCGCCGTCCTGGGCACCGCCCTGACGGCGTCGCACATCCGCGTGCTCAAACGCTTTGTCAATCGAGTCGTGCTGGTTCTTGATGGCGATGAAGCTGGCAAACGCCGGGCTGAAGAAGTCCTGGAACTGTTCGTCACCGCCGACGCTGACCTGAGAATCCTGACGCTCCCCGATGGACTGGACCCGGCCGACTTCCTGGCCCAACAATCCGCTGCGAATTTGCTGGACATGGCAGGGAAAGCTCCCGATGCGATGGACCACAAACTGAACCGTTTGACCGAAGGCGTCGACGTCACTCGCGACACACACCGGGTCACGACTGCGATCGAAACGATGCTGAGCGTGCTGACCAAGACACCGGCCAAGAGCGACAAAACCGAACTGAAGATCGACCAGCTGCTGGTTCGCATGAGCCAAACGTTTGGGTTGCCCGTCGAGCGGCTGCAACGGCGTCTCGAAACGGTTCGCGAAGAATCCGCTGAACGCGAACGCAAGCAAGCTCGTTACCGCAAAGCCAACACCAGCAACGGCCCACCGAAATCAAAACCGAGCGGGGCCCCGGCGCCACAGAGACCGGCTGCCCGACCACCCGCCGCTGCGGCTCCCATGGACGACTTCGACCCGTTCGCGCAAGCAGCGATGGAAGACGCCGCCGCATTTGGAATCGACGAAGGCTTCGACGACTACAGCTCCTCGGCCCCAAGCGATTTTGGCGCGTCCCATCCTCAGCGTCCCAATGCCCAGCCTGGCCCGCAGCGGCCCAACCAGCACCATCCTGCCCCACCGCAAGCTCACGAACCAGAACAAGGCACCCCGATCACGGGCGTTGACCGCGAGCTGTTTGAGACCCTGATCGAGTCCCCCGAAGTCGCCGCGATGGCGGTCGAATCAATCGACCCGTCTTGGCTGTACTCCAACACCGCCAAGATGCTCCTGTCCGCCTACCAAGACCTGGATCTGCAAGGCCGCGACCTGGATGTCGACTCCGTGCTTGTCCTGCTCGAAAATGATTTTTTGAAAAATCAAATCATCAGTTTGCAAGAGCGAATCGAACAGCGAGCGGGACACGTTTTAGACGAGCCCCACCTACGATACACCGCGATCTTGACTCGATTTCGCGAACGTGAATTTGACGCTGAGAAGTCCCGTCAGATTGCAAAATTACAATCCGCATCCTTGCCCGAAGACGAAGAGCTCGCGATGCTGGAACAACTCTTTGCCGCCGAGCGAATCCGGCAAACGCCACGCTAAGACGAACCCACCAAGACCGCCACGAAAAGGAGCCACGACACCGGACCCAACGGAAGCGTTTCGCGATTCATGATGAATCGCATTTGAAAAGATTTCAAAACACGACACTCCAGTCATTGCTGAACTGAATCACGTGATTCAGGTTCCCGCAAACATCAGCGTGACTGAACGTTCCATGAAGGAACGTGACCCATAACAGGAGGTTTTTCCGATGCAATTGATGGACCAAGATCTTTCGCAACTCATCGCCCGCGGAACCAAGGATGGTTTCCTCACTTACGATGAAGTCAACGCATACCTGCCCGACGAAGACGTCAATCCAGAGAAGCTCAACTCACTCCTGTTGGCCCTGGAAAATCGCGGCATCCAACTGATCGAAGCCTCGGAAAAGAAGGCCCGCGACGCCGCCGCACGCCGCCCCACCCCCAATGTCCGCGGCTTGCGTCCGGCGGAACTGGGCGCGGACGAAGAGTCGCCCGAACAAGCCCTGGCAAACGAAGCCGCTTCCCAAAGCTTCTCATCGGCTGATCTGCCCAAAGCCAGCGAAGACCCCATTCGCATGTACCTCAGCCAAATGGCCGAGATCCCCTTGCTGTCTCGCGAAGAAGAGATCGCACTGGCGAAGAAAATCGAAATCACTCGCAAGCAATACCGTCGCTCGTTGCTGGAAACGGACTACGCCTTGCGAGCCACCGTCGACACATTGCAAAAGGTCCATGCGGGCGAACTCCCCTTCGACCGCACGATCAAAGTCTCGCTCACCGAGCGATTGACCAAAGAGCAAATCTCTCAGCGGATGCCGCACAACTTGCGAACGCTGAATGATCTGATCGCCAAGAACAAAACTGACTTCGAAATCCTGGTTCGCCGCAGTGCCTCGCCTCGACTGAAAGCCGAAGTCCGCAAGCAATTCCTGCGTCGCCGCCGCAAATGCTTGGAATTGGTGGAAGAACTTTCGCTGCGAAGCCGCCGGGTCACCCCACTGCTGCACCAACTCGAAAAGATCTCCGGCCGCATGACGTTCATTCGCGAGCGCTTGGTCGAACTGGGCAATGACGCGATGAGCCGTGACGAAGCGGCTGACCTGCGTCAAGAACTTCGCGAACTGATGCTGGTCACGCAAGAAAGCCCAACCAGCTTGCACAACCGAATGGCCAAGGTTCGCCGCCACTTCGACCAATACGAAACAACCAAGCGTGAACTCAGCGCCGGCAACCTTCGCCTGGTCGTATCGATCGCCAAAAAGTACCGCAACCGCGGACTGTCATTCCTGGACCTGATCCAAGAAGGCAACACCGGTTTGATGCGAGCGGTCGACAAATACGAGTACCGCCGCGGCTTCAAGTTCAGCACCTACGCAACTTGGTGGATTCGCCAAGCGATCACGCGGGCCATCGCTGACCAAGCTCGCACGATTCGAATCCCGGTTCACATGATCGACGTGCTCAGCAAACTTCGCCAAGCACAAAAGCGCCTGACGCAAACACTGCGTCGCGAACCCACCTACGAAGACATCGCCGAAGCGACCGACGTGCCGTTGGAAGAAGTCCGCCGCGTGATGGACATCGGACGCCACCCCGTCAGCCTCGACCGCCCGGTCGGAGAAGGCGAAGACAGCAGCTTCGGTGAATTTGTCCAAGACAGCGAAACCGACAATCCCGTTCGGATCGCCGCCAGCGGCATGCTTCGCAACAAGATCGATGAACTGCTGAAGACACTCACCTTCCGCGAACGAGAAATCATTCGTTTGCGTTACGGCCTCGTCGACGGATACAGCTACACCCTCGAAGAGTGCGGCCGGATCTTCAAAGTGACTCGGGAACGAGTGCGTCAGATCGAAGCCAAGGCCGTTGCGAAGATGCAGAGCCCTTCGCGTGCCGAACGCCTGTCGTCCTATCTTAAACCCGCTGCTTAACCAGCTTTCCCGCCCTTCACCAAGCGGGTCAATTGCATTCCTGAAAGCCTTTGGCGAAACGTCTTGCGAAAGACGAATTGTCAAAGGCTTTTTTGTTTGAATCGCTTGCCGGACAAATGAATCCCACACCCCCGATTTGGACTTTTGTGATACAAAGCTGCTGCAGCCCCATTCCCTTGCCCGGCGAAAGACCGTCCCCCGTGGACGGCGAATTCCGTGGCGTAATGTCGCGGAAACGATATTCTACAGGTGGCGGTATGGGTTTTTTCGACGAGTAAGTTTTTAATGGTAGCAGGTGACCATCACTGATCACCGGTGCCCTAGGCGATTGGCTGAGGGGTGTTGCCGCATTCGTGTTTGGATGCTGTTCAACTAAGGAAATCAGAGGATAGAAATGGCGACTGGTACGCCGACGAACGGTCCTGGTGACGCAGCCTTGTCATCGGACTCAGGCACAGAAGAAGTTCGGCTGGAACAGTTTCAATATGACGACGGCATTGTCCGTTTGTTTGCGACTGCCACGATCGTGTGGGGCATCGTCGCCACGCTGGTCGGCTTGATCGTCGCGGTGCTGCTGGTGCTTCCGTCGATCACAGGCGGTTTGCCTTGGTTCTCGTTTGCCCGCCTCCGCCCTCTGCACACCAACGCCGCCATCTTTGCTTTTGCCGGCAACGGAATCTTTGCCGCGGTGTACTACAGCACCCAGCGACTTTGCAAAGCTCGCATGTGGAGCGACGTGCTCAGCCGCATGCACTTCTGGGGCTGGCAACTTGTCATTGTTTCAGCAGCCATCACGCTGCCACTGGGAATCACCCAGAGCCGCGAGTACGCGGAACTGGAATGGCCGATCGATATCCTGATCGCCGTGGTGTGGTTGTTCATCTTTGGTGGCAACTTCCTGATGACGTTGATCAAACGACGCGAACGACACATGTACGTGGCGTTGTGGTTCTACATCGCCACGATTGTGACGGTCGCGCTGTTGCACGTGTTCAACAACCTGGTCATCCCCGCTGGTTGGTTCAAAGGCTACAGCATCTACGCTGGCGTCCAAGACGCATTCATGCAGTGGTGGTACGGCCACAACGCGGTTGCCTTCTTTTTGACGACACCGTTCCTCGGCTTGATGTACTACTTCTTGCCCAAGGCTGCGGAACGACCTGTGTTCAGTTACAAGCTGAGCATCATTCACTTCTGGTCCCTGGTTTTCATTTACATCTGGGCCGGTCCTCACCACCTGCATTACACCGCGCTGCCTGAATGGGCCAGCACGATTGGGATGCTGTTCAGCTTGATGCTCTGGATGCCCAGTTGGGGCGGCATGATCAATGGGTTGCTGACTCTGCGTGGTGCTTGGCACAAGGTCGCGGCCGACCCAGTGCTGAAGTTCTTCGTTGTTGGTGTCACGTTTTACGGGATGAGCACCTTTGAAGGCCCCATGCTGTCGATCAAGTCGATCAATGCCTTCACTCACTACACCGACTGGACCATCGCTCACGTGCACGCCGGAGCGCTCGGCTGGAACGGGTTCATGGTGTTCGGAATGCTGTACTGGATGCTGCCACGATTGTTCCAAACCAAGATGTGGAGCGAAAAGCTGGTCAGCCTGCACTTCTGGACCGGAACCATTGGGATTCTGCTCTACATCATCCCCATCTACGCCGCTGGTTTGATGCAGGGTTGGATGTGGCGAGCCATGGATGACACCGGCCACTTGATGTACCCCGACTTCATCGAAACGACTCAATCCATCGTCCCCTTGTGGTGGCTGCGAGTGGTCGGTGGCGTGCTGTATGTCAGCGGCATGCTGATGCTGGGCCTGAACGCGATGATGACCTGGATGGGACGTCCCGCCGAATACGAGAACCCGGTGCACACCGCGCCGCGTCTATCCAAAAGCTACGTGGATCACACGCCCACACCGACCAGCCCCATTGATGACGCGCCGGTTTTGGAACTGGGTAAAAAGGTCAGCATCTGGAGCCAGATGGGATGGCACCGCCGCTGGGAACGTTTGCCCGTTCGCTTCACGGTGTTCACAACCATCGCTGTCGTCGTGGCAACCTTGTTCGAGGTGATTCCGACGTTCCTGATCCGGTCCAACGTGCCGACCATTGCGACGGTCAAACCCTACACACCGCTGGAACTGGCGGGACGACACATCTTCGTCTCCGAAGGTTGCTACAACTGCCACTCCCAAATGATTCGTCCCATCGTTTCGGAAACGAAACGCTATGGCGAATACAGCAAACCGGGCGAGTTCATTTATGACCGACCATTCCAGTGGGGCAGCCGCCGTATCGGTCCTGACTTGGCTCGCGAAGGTGGAAAACAAAGCAGTTTTTGGCACTGGACCCACTTCGAGAATCCAGAAAATGTTTCGCCGGGCAGCGTGATGCCAGCCTATGGGCATTTGTTGACCGAAGACATGAATTACGACGCCATTGCCCCGCACGTGAAGGTCGCCGCCTACCTCGGCGCCGAATACACGGAAGAGGACCTGAACAACACGGCGGAAGTCGCTTACAAGCAAGCGGAATACATCGCCGCTGACATTGTCGCCCAAGGCGGACCGGCCAAGGCCTATGAAAAGCAAGCGATTGCTTTGATTGCTTACCTGCAACGGGTGGGTGTGGATTTGTTCGCGACGGAAGAACCTGCGGCGACAGAGGAGCCAGCTGCTCCTGAAGCTGTCGAAGGGGAAGAGGCGGAAACCACCGAAGAAGTCGCTGACGGGGACTTCACCCCGGAAGCAAGTTCGGAAGACGCTGCCGCGAAGTAGCCCGAAGGATTGATCAAAATGCGTTTCCAACGCTCCCCCAACACCCTCCAGTGAGAACGTCATGATCCGAGATCTTGTCAGTGCTCTCGACTATTCCATGTTTGCCGAATTGGCACTCGCTCTGTTCGTCGTCGCCTTTGCCACGATGACGTACGGAACACTTCGACTTTCTAAAAATGCATCTGATCGATTCGCTTCGATTCCTCTGAGCGACGATGTGGAGGACCCACGACCATGAGCCAAGTGCCAGAATACGACAACGCTCCGAAGACCGATCACGCCTACGACGGGATCGAAGAGTTTGACAATCCGTTGCCGGGTTGGTGGAAGTGGTTGTTCATCTCTTCCATCGTCTTCAGCCCGTTCTACTTCCTGTACTACCACAACGGGGTGTCTGGCCGTTCGGTGGAAGACCTGTATGGGGTCGCGCTGGCTGAGAACACTCGTTTGCAGTTTGAAGAAATTGGTGACCTGACGCCCGATCAAGCGACTCTGGTCGCCTACATGGAAAAACCCAACTGGGTTCGAGTCGGTCAATCGGTCTTCAAAGCCAACTGCATCTCTTGCCATGGTCGCGAAGGCGAAGGCCAAGTTGGTCCCAACCTGACGGACGACTATTTCAAGAACGTCAAAGAGATCGAAGACATCGCCAAAGTCATCAACAATGGTGCCGGTGGCGGAGCGATGCCAAAGTGGGCCGATCGATTGCATCCCAATGAGGTTGTTCTGGTTTCTGCCTATGTCGCCACTCTGCGTGGCAAGAACATCGAAAGCAGTCGTGGGCCAGAAGGCAAGACCATCCCACCTTGGCCCGAACCCGTTGAAGCCGCTCCCGAAACCCCCGAAGAATAAGCCTCAGTACAATGTCCACGCGAACCTCGTTGCCTCTGTTTTCGCCTTCACCTTGCAAGGTGTGTTACGCAGCGGATCGCGACGGGACATCTGGTGGAGGTGGTTCGTCTCAAGGCAGTGAATCGCTGCTCAAGCCAGAGGAACACGTGCTGAGCACGCTGGAAGCCGATGGCAGTCGCCGTTGGCTCCGGCCCAAACTCTCAATGGGCGAGTGGTGGAAACGCCGACGGGTCACCGCCTACATTTTGATGGTGGTCTTTGTTGCGATCCCGCATTTGCGGATCGGTGGCAAGCCTCTGATTTTGCTGGACATTGCCGCCCGTGAATTCACGGTGCTGGGCAAAACGTTCTATCCCACCGACACATTGGTGCTGGCGTTGTTCATGCTCAGCGTGTTCGTGAGCATTGTCCTGATCACCGCGATCACAGGACGAGCGTGGTGCGGCTGGGCCTGCCCGCAGACGGTCTACATGGAATTCCTGTTCCGTCCCATCGATCGTTTCTTTGATGGCACCGTGGGCAAAGGCGGAAAACCCGCCCGCGGAATCAGTCCGGTTTGGCAGATTGCACGCTTCGCCGTCTACCTTGTCCTCTGCATGTTTCTGGCTCACACGTTCTTGGCCTACTTTGTTGGCACCGAGAAACTCGCCCTGTGGGTTCGAAGTTCGCCGATCGATCACCCCTCCGCGTTCCTCGTGATGGCGGGCACCACCGGGTTGATGCTGTTTGACTTTCTATTTTTCAGAGAGCAAATGTGTTTGATCGCGTGCCCCTACGGACGTTTTCAATCCGTCATGCTCGATGAGCAATCCAAGATTGTCGCCTACGATCCAGCTCGCGGCGAACCTCGCATCAAGGGAAAGCGAACCCACGATGATGACCGCGGAATCGATCTTGTCCGCGGGAACGAGGCAGGTGACTGCGTGGATTGCCAACAATGTGTGGTTGTCTGTCCAACCGGAATCGACATTCGCGATGGCCTGCAAATGGAGTGCATCAACTGCACTCAGTGCATCGACGCTTGTGATGACGTGATGCACAAGGTGGGCAAACCAAAGGGCTTGATTCGCTACAGTTCGCAAGACGCGATCGCTCGCAAACCCAAGAAGCTGTTGCGTGCACGAACGATCATCTACCCGATCGTTTTGGTCGGCGTCTTCTCCGGTTTGGCCATGGCGATTTCCAGCAAAAGCGGGTTTGACGCGAGAATCCTTCGCGGGCGTGGAGCGCCGTATTCCCTGCTGGGTGCCAAGGAAGTTTCCAACGCCTTCAACTTGCGGTTGGTCAATCGGACTGAGATCCCTCAGACCTATGAACTGTCGACGGATCACTCGAGTATTCAAGTTGAGATCATTGACACAGACGCTCAACGACTCGAGCCCGCTGAATCCAAACTGCTGCCGATCCGATTGAACTTTCCTTCGTCGATGACCATGGGCGATGGAAACGAATCCATTGACCTGACGGTCAAGGATCAAAGCGGCAACGAACGCACTATCTCAATGAAGGTCCTGGGGCCACGCCGCTAATCATGTCATCGAATACCGATCCCACGCCATCCGTGGAAACGCAGCAGAAAGACGAGCGTCGTGCCAAGCGATTCTACATTTCCTTGGTGCTGTTGCTCTTCGCGATTCAGTCCACCATCCTCGGCACCGCGCTCAAACTGGCGATCGGTGATCCGGCCTTGGCGGTGGTTCCCGATTATCACCAAGCTGCTTTGAACTGGGACAAATCGCATCGTGCATCCCTGGCATCGGATCGCTTGGGATGGGAGGTCGATGTCATCGTCTCGAACATCTCCGACGCGAAAGGCCAACGCGCCATTTCGGTGGAGCTTCACAATCAACAGGGCGAGGCCTTGGACGATCTGAACGTCGAGGCAATGATTTATCGACATGCTGATGCGGCTGCTTTCCAAGCAATTGACTTGCCGAGCACAGGCGGCGGACGCTACCTGGGCATGGCATCCATGCCTCAGCATGGCCTTTGGCAAGTGGAAGTGAGCATTGGTGGAGCGGGAGAACCGATGACCCTGTCACGCACACTCGAACTGGAAAACTGAGATGTGGATGTTAGCCAGTGCCGTGGTCACGGCGAGTTTGTTAGGCAGCATGCACTGCGTTGGCATGTGCGGCCCGCTCGCGATTTGGGCCAGCGGTGCTGGTGAGAAACAACCCAAAGCAACCGTCGTCTGGTCCACCACGCTGTACCACCTGGGGCGTCTGCTGACGTACGTGTTGGCCGGATTGATCGCCGGCACCATTGGCAGCTTGGTCGAAATCGGTGGCGAGACACTTGGGATTCAACTGGCCGCCGCACGTGTCGTGGGCACGATCATGATGGCACTCGGCATTTGGAAACTGTGGCAGATTGTTTCCGTCAATCGATCCGCCGCCCAACCGATCACGCCCTCCCGCATTGGCGGTGCCCTGGTTCGCTTACGCCCCCTCATTTTTCAGTTGCCCGTCGCTGGCCGAGCCCTCGCAATTGGGATGTTGACGACACTGCTCCCCTGTGGATGGCTGTACCTGTTTGCACTGGTCGCCGCGGGAACGGGTCAAACGCTCAATGGTGGTTTGGTGATGGCAGCGTTCTGGTTGGGCACGGTCCCGGCCCTCACCGCCTTGATCGCCGGCACCCAATCGTTGTCGCGTCGATTCACTAAGTTCATCCCCGCCGCGGCCGCCGCGACGCTGATCATCACCGGTGGGTACACCGCATCGGGCCGAGGATTTGCAGACTTGCAATCGCTGACGGACATCCGCGCCAACGTGGACCTGGATTTGGACGGGTCCAACTCGCAACAAACGCTCTCGGAGTTGACCGCGACTCCGCTGCCATGTTGCTGCGCCGAAGGCATTCCCTGCGAATCGCCTGAAGAGTGATCGCACGTCATGGCTTCGAAACTGGACGCGTCAAAGGACGCAGCGTCGTCGTCGATCGACGTGACACTGCCTTGCATCCATTGCGGTGAGCCGACCGATGTGCATCGCGACACGGATCCGCAGACCGTTTTCTGCTGCCATGGATGCCGAGGCGCCTACGAGTTGATTCACGGCTGGGGCCTCGAGAATTACTACGGCCTGCGAGATCAGCTAGCAGGTGGCGGTCAACCAATCGATCGCGTCGGGCACTCGTCCTCCGAAGAGACCCTGCACGAACGATACACCGTCTTTGATCGAGCTGATTACCTGGGAGCATCCCAACCCATCGAGCAGTCCGATGGGACGATGCTGTGCGAATTGGCCGTGCATGGGCTGCACTGCGCTGCCTGTGCCTGGCTGATTGAAAACGTTGCCACGCGAACGCCGGGTTGGCTGGACGCGCGGGTCAAGATGAGCGAACACACCATGCGGGTCGTGTTTGATCCCAAGCTCATTTCGCTCAGCCGAATCGCTCAACCACTTGATCGACTGGGCTACGAACTGTCGCCACTTCCTGAACACCGCGAAGATCACTTTCGCCAGGAAAATCATCGGCTGCTGATTCAGATCGCCTTCGCTGGCTTCTGCGCCGCCAATGCGATGTGGATTGCCATCGCGCTGTACGCAGGAGAGGCGTCCGATGTGGAAGCCTCCCACTGGTCGTTTCTGAGGTGGACCGGGACGGGACTGGGACTGGCAGCGGTGTTGTTGCCCGGACGCACCTTTTTTCAAGGTGCCTGGGCATCGATCAAAACCCGAACGCCGCACATGGACCTGCCCGTCGCACTCGGGCTGTCCGTTGGCACCCTGGCGGGAGTGATCGCTGCGGTCACAGGGCAGGGCGAGTCCTACTTCGATTCGTTGGCGGTGTTGGTGTTCCTGCTGCTGATCGGACGCTGGATTCAATTTCACCAGCAGCATCGGGCCGCCAAGGCAGTCGATTTGCTGCTGCGGATCACACCGCGTCACGCCCATCGGATCCTGCAGAACGACCAAACGGAACTTGTCCTCGTCGACAACCTGCGGCCCGACGACTCGGTTCGCGTGATGGCAGGGCAGAGCGTTCCCGTGGACGGGACCGTTCTGGCTGGGCAATCATCAATCGATCAATCGCTGCTGACCGGAGAGAGCCTCCCTGTCTCGGTCCAAGTCGGTGAATCGGTTTCTGCGGGAACGGTCAACTTGCAAAGTCCGCTGGACATCCAGGTCACGTCCGTCGGCCGCGAAAGTCGCATCGGCCAGGTCATGCAATCGGTCGAAGAAGCCGCCTCGCAAAAGACACCCATCGTTCAACTGGCGGATTCCATTGGTGGCTACTTCGTGGTCATCGTCACACTGCTAGCTGGCATCACGTTCTTCGTGTGGCTGAGTGATGGATTTGGGCCCGCGGCATCCCATGCGACTTCGCTGCTCATCGTTGCTTGCCCCTGTGCGTTGGCTCTGGCGACGCCACTTGCCATTGCGGTTGCACTGGGAAGGGCAGCGAAACGAAAGATTTTGATTCGAGATGGTTCTTCACTGCAAACACTGGCCTCCGTGGGAACGATTTGGTTCGATAAAACCGGCACGTTGACCGAAGGCAAACCGCGAGCGGAATTTATGGAAGGCGATGCATCTGCGATCGCTCACGCCGCCGCGATCGAACGCAGTTGCGAGCATCCGATCGCGATTGCCATTCAACGCGAAGCCAGTCGGCGTGACCTGGACATTCCAACCCACGCACAGCTTGACCAAGTGCATGTGGGGGGGGTCTCCGGCGAGAGCGATGGGCATCGAATTTTGGTGGGCAGCCTATCATTCATGCAACAACACCATGTTGCGCTCAGCGATTCCATTTTGGCAGCGTGCGAACATTGCACCAATCAATCGGCCAGCCCCAGTGTGATTGCGATCGATGACATCGCGACCTGCGTGCTCGCCATCAGCGATCCGCTGAAACCCAACGTCGCTGGCTTTCTGGGATCGCTTCGGGACCGCGGCTGGCAGGTCGGGATCCTTTCGGGTGATCACCCCCAGATTGTCGCTCACGTCGCCCAACAATTGGGAGTGGATGCTTCTCACGCGCTGGGAGGTTTGTCGCCGGAAGCCAAACTGAAACACGTCCGAGATCATTCCCAAGGATCGACGGTGATGGTCGGCGACGGCGCGAACGATGCCGCGGCGCTGGCCGCAGCGGATGTTGGAATTGCGGTTCGTGGAGGTGCGGAGGTCAGCCTTCAGGCCGCACCGATCTACGTTGCCTCCGACAGCATGATCGCAATCGACGACTTGATTCGTGCCTCTCGACGGACACAGGCCTTGATTTACACGGCGTTCACTGCCTCCCTCAGCTACAATGTGATTGCGGTTGCCCTCGCGATGACGGGGCGAATCAGTCCACTCGTCGCGGCGGTTTTGATGCCGATCAGTTCGGTCACGGTGCTTGCCCTCACGCTGGCGTGGCCCATTTTTCGCGAGAAAAAAACATGAGTGTTCTCTTCATTGCGCTGCCATTGGCACTGCTGCTTGGCGCTGGGGGAATGTTTGCGTGCATTATGTGCATCCGGGGCGGTCAGTACGACGACCTGGAATCACCCGCTGTCCGAATCCTGATTGATGAGGACAGTCCGCCCAGGGCTCGCCAAGCAAGCGAACCAAGTGCCGACCAAGCTACCGATCCACCCCAAACCTCCCAGGGTCGTTAGCCCTGAATTTTGAGCAAAATTTGGCGAGGGCGTGACCGATAACACGCTTATGGATCGGCACACCCTCAAAATTGCAAACGGCAAGAACCACGTCCACCACGACATGGTGATCGCGACGCATGGCTTTTTGTCCAGCGGTCAAAGTCTGGACCCCATCGCGGATCTTTTGACAACGGCTGGCTATGAATGTGCGGTGTGGGAATACCCCAGCCTGCGAGGCTCGATCCTGTCACACGCCAGCCGACTGGTGGGATTGATTCAGGCAGCGATGGCTCGACCGGACATCCGCCGAATCCACTTTGTCGCGCACAGCATGGGCGGCATCATTGTGCGTGCTGCGATCGCGCAGTCTCGAATGGAAACGCTCGCCAAAAATCAGTGCGGGCGATTGCTGATGCTGGCGCCACCGAACAAGGGATCCTGGCTCACGCGGCTTCCGCTGGGCCCCTTTGCCAGTCAATTCCCGCAACTCGTCGAACTGTCCGAGAAAGAGGACAGCCTGGTCAATCGGCTGCCTCGCCTTCAGCGATTCGACGTGGGCGTGATCGCGGCCCAGAACGACTGGATCGTTTCTCAGACTGCGACTCACTTGGACGGGCAAAGGGACCATGCCGTGGTTCCAACCTCGCACCAGCGATTGGTTCAGCATCCTCAGGCGATTGAGATGACGCTTCGATTCTTGGAACGCGGGCAATTGCACGAAAGCGATGCTCACGAAACGGCCGGACCGACGATCCCGTTCCAGCCTTTGTCCCATGCCCATGACACCACTGTCACCGAGCACTCTGCATCGAACGGTCGCCGAGCGGCCTGAGACAGGTCAACGGGTCACTGCGCGACGGGTTTCACGTTCGCAGATGGTTTGGGAACGGCAAAGAAAGTGTTGGCCCGGCGCACGCTATCGGGATCCACTTTCTCGAGCTCTTTGATGGCCTCAGCGGCCTCAGGTTTCGGACACGCTCGCAAGTAATTCACAGCGGGAACCCGAACCCAATTGTTCTCAGCGTCCGCGTCCAGGAACAATTGCTTGATCCGAGCGATTTGGCTCCAGTCGTTCCAACGAGCCAAATCGGGAATCACCAAGTCCGCCAAATCGGGTCGTTCGAGAATGTGGTGCAGCGAGGGAACCAAGGCACTGCGAGCGATCACCCCACCTTCACTGCCGTGAAACCGCAGCGCCATGATGGCCGCATAGGTGTCCGCGTAAGAGGCTTGCTGGTTCTCCAGGAACAGCTCATCGATGACGGACAAGCCTTTCTCTCCCCCCAAGGTCAGGTAGCAGGCGATCAAAGCATCGAGCCCTGACCGCGAGCTCTTTTGAGTGCTTCTCAGCATTGATTCCAGCATCGGCAGGTCTTCTTCGCCGCCGCAGATGCCCAGCAACGTCAAGTACATGCGTTTGCGTTCGGGGGACATCTCGGGGTCTTGGATCCAACTGACCAAAGCGTCGTGATCCAAAGCGGATTCGATCTTTCTGATTTCTTCATACGGTGTGGTGGCGAACTCGTCGTACGCATCCCGCGACAACATCGAGTCTTCGTCTTGCAGGTAGTCGTAATAGAACAACAGCCGCTCGGACGGCTCTTTGTCGGCCAACTGGGTGATGCTTTCCAGGTACTTTTCGCTTTTGGGGTTCAGTGGCAGGCAAGACCACTGCATGTCCCGGGGATCGACCCCGCTGAGCATGAACCGGCGTCCCTTGGCCACATCACCAAAGTAAACCGCGGTGACGGTTTGGCCGACTTCCACGTGCTCGCCGCCTTTGAGCACGGTCTCGATTCGCATCTTGACCTCTCCGGTGTCGGCATTGCGTGTCAGATCGCTCTGCAACGCCGTTGCGACAACCACCGCGTCCATCACCTCCATCTCCTGCCGGAGCGTTTGCGACACGGCACTGCAAAACGGGCAAGCGGACGCGAGCGGACCGGTCAACAGCGTTCCGAGCACCATCATGCCAACGAGGACACGAGTTTTCAGAGTGGTCATGAATTCACAACAGGTGGGTGGGTGACGGGAGGGAAATCGAGGACGTTCCGTGTCCGAGATGAACCAGAGTCTACGCTCCAGATTGGACGGTGTTCAAACCGCTCCAGATCAAAATTCTAACATCTGGACCGACAATCGGAAACGAAACGACTCATCCTGATCGGTGGGTTGTGCCGATAACTCCGATGAAACCGGTGTGGACCACTCCACGCGGGAAAACCACGTGATCAAAAGATCCATCGCCAAACGCGATTCATACCCGGGGGGGAATGTCGGAATGTACCAACGAGCTACCATTTTGGCCGCAGCAGCGGCTGTTTTCTTTGTAGGCTTTGCCTGCGATTCGCCTCAAGCTGCAGCCCAGGGGCATGGTGCCCCCGTGGCGATGGGAGCCGGTGGAACCCTTCCCAACGGGATGGGACAAATGGGCTACCAAGGCCAGCGTGCCTATGGTCAAAGCTGGGGCTCATCCGCCGCCAACACCGATTGGAACCGGATGTACCACTACCCCTACGTCTACTACCCCCAGAACTTTTGGGGCCAAGACTACTACAAAAGCAGCGATAGCTTGTACCATCGCTACCCCACGGAAATGAGAATTCCCGTCTACAATAAGAGCTGGCACAACTACTACCCCAGCAATCGCCGGTTCCACAAAGGACACCACTTCATTCTTGACACGTTCTAGTCGACCGTCCCGCCCCAAATCGCTCATCAAACAGCTCGATGCATCCACCGCTCGCGTGTGGATCATCGACGCTGCCGGTGAGCTGATTCATTTTTCGCCGGCACTGGCGGAATGGCTGGGGAAATCCAACGAGACCGCTGACTCACAAGCAGTCCAGACACTGCCGGAACACTGGGTCGACGCACTCCGCCCCGACCCATCGATTCGCTTTCGCAGTCACCAGACGCGACGGATCACGCTGATCCAAGCGGGGAACCACTCTCCGCATCGGGGCGAAGGTTCTGGCTCTCGTTCAGAGGAAGCCCTCACCGCGGTCGCTCACTGGGTTTCGCTCGGCACCAGCGGCTACACCCTGGGCTGCCTGGGCGAATTCCTCCGCGACAGCGACGTGCCGCTCGCGGATTGGCTTGGCGAAGGCGGTCTGCGTCAGGAGTCTCAGCTTCGCGAATTGATTGCGAAGCACCGTTCGTCCAACGCCCGCACCGCGGACATTTTGTTGGCCGGCGAATCTGACGCCGCCGAACTGCTCCGTCGGCGCGTGACCGCCGCGACCTCCATGCGTTGCCACTTGGGTTTGTTCACGAACACCAACGCCAGCAGTCGTGAGCTCGCACTGTGGCTTCATGACGCATCGACCCCCGATGAATCACTGACCATCGTCGACGGTGCCTTGATGGATGCGGAACTGCTGGAAGCCTATGCGGCACCCGCGATCCATTCAATCAACCGCAGCGAGTCAGGTCGCGGTGACGCCACGTTGTTGATTGAACGCTTGGACGAAATGCCCGACGACGCTCAGTTGAAACTGACTCAGTGGGTGGAAGTGTTTGGTGATCACCTCCGTCTGATCGGTTTGCTGGATCCAGCTCGAGTCATGGAGACTCAGAGCAAAACCAATCCAACCGTCGATCCTTTGGACGCACAAATTGCCGAACTGACTCACGTGCCTCAGGCGGTCACCGGCATCGCCAAACCGCTTCTGAATCTGATGTGCGCGATGCCAATCACGATCCCTCGCTTGCAGGATCGCCGCGAGGACATCCCGGCCCTGGCGTTGGCATTGCTTCACGAGGCCCATCGATCGAATCAGTCGCGAAAGCAAAGCACGAAGAGGGAGCTGCCACGCCTGGGACGCGATGCATTGGATGCGTTGACACTTTACCCTTGGCCCAACGATTTTGACGAACTGGCCGAAGCCATGACATCGGCCCTTGGTCGTGTCGTAGGAGATCGGATCGGTCGCGAACACTTGCCGTTGGTCATTCGCTCCTATCGCGTCGGTCCCAACCTGAGCTCCGAAAAGAAATCGGAACCCGACAACAACGACAGCAACTTCCGAATCCATTCGCTGGACGAAGCCGTTCAGAAATACGAACGCGAGTTGATCGACCGAGCGATGAACGCGGCCGAAGGCAACAAAGCCGAAGCGGCTCGCCGACTCGGAATCAGCCGTGCACGGTTGCTCCGGAAACTCGACGGATGATCGCCGTGGAAACCAAACTTTGGATCACCGGTCCCGAGTCCGAACGTTGGTTCGATGCGGTGAGCGTGATGTGGGCCGCCGATTTCCATCCGGAGCGTTTTGCCTCGCTCCGTGAACTGCCACTCCGCAAACGGAATCTCCGCACCCAACCGACTCCGATCGCCGAAGTTGTCCTCTGGGCTGGTGTCCCAACGGGGATCCTGGAGTTGACCCAATGGCTCGGCTCGCCCGCGGCGCACGCGAGGCATCGCCTTTACATCGCGGCAGGTCAATGGTCCGATGCGGAACGTTCGGTTCTCCAGCGATTCGGCGTTCGCTTGACCGTTGCTGAACTCACCGACCTGATCGCCATCCAACCCATCGTGCGAGATTGGTCCCTCCGCCTTTCCCAATGACAGACAAATCCCACTCGCATCCATGACATCCAACTGCGACACCCTAGCCACTCGACTGACGGGCGTTGGTCGGTCCGCCGTCGCGGTGATCGGTCTGCGAGGCCCGCTCGCGGCACAGTGCGTGAACGATTGTTTTGTTCCCGCCTCCAACGCTCAGCCAACGATGTTGGCCGGTCAGGTTCGCTACGGAACCTGGAAAAGCAGCGACGGCGTCCCGGGGGAATCGATTGTTTTGACCCCGATGTCCGATGACAGTTTTGAAATCCATGGCCACGGCGGTGAAGCCGCTGTCAGCGCAATCCTAGCTTCGCTGAACGACCGAGGTGTTGCCACGGTGGATGACTCGCGTTGGCGTCAAAACGAATCCATCATGGTGACCGAAGCAGAATGCGTCTTGCAGAGATGCGTGACCGGGCAGCAAGCCGCGATTGCACTGGATCAAATTCGAGGAGCGTTGAGGCAGTGGTGCGAGCATTGGATCAACTGCCTGGAATCCGCGAGTTCCGCGCACGAGTCACCAGCACAACAAACGGCCTTGCTCGATCAACTTCGCCAAGCAGCACTGACCGTGTGCTCCCGCGGCGAAAAGGGAGTTCGTTTGATCGAACCGCGTCGGTTGGTTCTTGCGGGTCCACCCAACGTCGGCAAAAGCAGTTTGATGAATCAGATCGTCGGCTTTCGACGCAGCATCACGCACGACGCCGCTGGCACGACGCGAGACGTCTTGCAGTGCGACACGGTGATCGCGGGTGTTCCTGTTCGGCTCAGTGATACCGCGGGCATTCGCGAAACGGCGCACTTGACCGAGTCTGGGGCATCGATCGAGCGAGAAGGCATTCGCCGCGCTTCACTCGCGATCGAGACCGCTGACCTGCTGCTGATCGTGTGCCAACCTTCGACCTGGGATCAACTGGCCAAATTTCGAAGCGAGCTCCCGATCTCGGATCAAACGCACGTCTTGGAAGTGTTGAACAAAGCGGACCTGCTGACGGAAAACGAAACATCGGCCACCACAATGATCGAGCATCAAACCATCGCCAGCGATGACGACAACCCTGGGGTCGCGAAGCTGATGGAAACGCTGGCCAGCCATCTGTTGTCGACTCTTCCGCCCCGTCATTCGCCCGTGCCAATCTGCCAGCGACAACTCGATGGCATCCGGCAACTGTGTCAATCCAACTCGTTGGAAGCTGCGAATGCAACGTTGAAACAATTGCTGACAGGAGTCGCCCAGTGACCACTTCGCCCATTGAGCTGGAAGTCACGGACAAATTGCGTGAAGCAATGCGAGACTGCATCGCCGATCGCTTGCATTCGCCGGTGATGCAAACGCTGCCCAGTGGAACCAAGGCGGTTCTGAAGGATATCGCTGGATTGCAGACCCGCGCCACAGCAACCCTCGGCCCACCGCTTCGCGAAGGGGAATCTTGGTGGGTGAATCGACGAGCGATCCAGCAATCCACCACGTCGCAGGTCGCGAAATTCAAAGCGAACTGGTTCGGCGATCAACCGGTGACGGACATCTGCTGTGGAATCGGAGGCGACCTGATCGCCTTGGCGCGTCGCGGTCCCGCCACCGGCATCGACGCCAGCGAATCCATCCTGTCCTTCACTGCAGCCAACTTGTGCACCGCAAACGTGAAGGCTGAGTTGCGTTGCCTCGACGTGATGGAATCGGAACCAGCCGATATTGTGAACGGATCGAAATGGCTTCACATCGATCCTGATCGGCGCGTCGACAATCAACGCCACGTTCAACCCGACGCCTGGTTGCCAACTTGGGAACGCACCGAGGAACTCCTCAATCAAGTCCAAGGCGGTTTGGTGAAAATGGCGCCGGCAACAACACTTGAATCGTCCATCGCCGAGGCCTGTCATCTGATGTGGATTTCTTCCGGCGGAAGCGTTCGTGAACAAACTGCCATTTGGGGCACCCTCCCAACGCCACCCGCCGTTTCAGTGGACGGTGCCACCTGGAAGGTTGGCGGACGAACGGCCGTCGTCCTGAAGCATGACACGATCCAGTGCTACGCTGCCCAATCGGGTGACTGGGCAGTCCCCGCCTCGGTCGCTTCGGCGGCCGAGAGTTGGATGATTGATCCGGACGGAGCCATCCGAGCGGCAGGCTTGACCGACCACTTCGCTCGATCTCACCATGCTCAAGCACTGGGTGGACCGTCAGGTTTCTTGACCGCGGCTTGGACCGCTCCCGAGGGTGATCCATCAACTCCACAGGCAAGTTGCCAGCATCTCGCCGTCGTCGCCCGCATTCGCGACCGGCTGTCTTGCGACGACCGAGCACTGCGACGGTACTTCCGAAAAGCGAAAGCCTATCCAGAGGTCATCAAGGTTCGGGGCGTCGACATCGACCCCGCCAAACTAGGGAAGAAACTTCGCGAGTGTGGCGAGACTCCCTTGGCGCTGTGGATCGGGCGAAACGGCAAGAAAACCTACGCCGTCGTGACAGAACTGCCCACGCCCCCCCCTTCTTGAAGATGCCCTGCCATTCTCCTCAACCTCCCGCTTGGAGGGCGAAGAGACCAGAAGGTGACACGCTCAACCACGGATCGGTGATCCGACCGTTCGCACGAGCAATCGGGTTTCAATTATAGTGGGGCGGTTGAGTTCCTCTGGTCTCAGCTTCGCTCTTCTTCTTCTCGATTCGGACCACGATTCTATGGGCGTTCGTTTTGCTTGCCATGCCTGTGGGAAGCGACTGAACATCAAGACAGAACTTGCCGGACGTCAGGGCGTTTGCCCCGCGTGCTCGGTGCGGTTTCGCATTCCCACACAAGATCAGCCCCAGTCGATCGCGGTCGATGAAGACTCCTCGGGAAGTCATCCCCCAGCCACGTCGGACTCTGACAGGATGGCGGATGTCCTGGAATCCTCGGAGCAGGATCCCGGAGTCGACGCAGCCGATTCATCCACCGCGCATGGCTCTTTCTCCGCATCGGCTGCCGGCGGATCAACCACGATCGAACGCCCCAAGACCCAAGCAACCGCCTCCGAGAAGACCTCCACTCCCGCCGAATCGGCTCCCTCCAGCCCCGATGCAATCCTCGGTGACTCCACCGCGGTCTGGTACGTTCGTCCGCCAAGTGGCGGCCAGTACGGCCCTGCGGATGGCCCGACGATGAAGCAGTGGATCACGGAAGGCCGCATTGCCGATGCCGCAATGCTGTGGCGTGACGGTTGGCCCGATTGGAAGTCGGCTGGCGAAATCCTGCGTCAGCTCAAACAAAAGGGTCCCGTCATCGAGAGCACCCCGTCCCCCAAAGCCATTCTGGCGACACCAGGCAACGCGCACTTGGTCGACGGAAAGTTGGTGGACGCCCCCGCAAATCGCGACAAGGTTGCCATTCTCAATCGAGGCGGCCCGCTTGATTCCAGCAAACGCAAACGATCGCGAAAACGAATTGCCGCGACCGTCGCGTTGGTGCTGATGTTGGTGCTGTTGGTCGCGGCCTTGGCGTTCGTCGTTTTGCGTTGACGACCGTTCAAGCTTGGCGACGTCCTGCGAGCCATCGGGTTGGAAGCGCGGCGTTCAACCGGCCGCGTTGGCCAATCGCTTGGGACGCGCGTGCGTTTGAACATGAAGCTCTCTGAGCAACTCAATGTCGCTGAGCAATGCACGTCTCCACTCCATCGGGATCTTCGACACATCGACGCCGCTGGATCCATCCTTCCCAACTTGCAAACGCCGACTGGCATCTCGAACTTCCTTCCGTTCGCTCTCCGTCATCGCATGCTCCGCATGACTGGCTCGCAACACCTCGTGATGCGTGTGAAAAAAAGTCGGGCTGTCGATCAGCTGTTCTAACATCGACGACTTCGGCAGAACCGCCCATTGTTTTCGGGAATCCAACATCGCTTGTTCGTACAACTGGTACACCTCCGGCGGGTTGGTTTCTTCTGGGATGACCAGCAACCGCAACTTCGCCAACGACTTACCGAGATCCCGACTGGCCATCACCATCGCCAACGGAACGGCCAAAATCAAACCTGCGGTGATTGGCAGAAACCACACCGCCCACGAGGGGGCGAACAGGAACACCGCCGCGGTGATCGCGGCCCCCAAAATGGTCAGTCCTCCGTAATCTCGGACGGCTTGCAGCATCGGCACGCCATGCTCGCCACGTTGCTGCGATGACCATGTCACCTTGCGACCTCTCAACGTGGAGACCACAAATCGGGTGTGCATGACAGCCATGATCGGCGACAGCAACACCGACAAAACGATCTCCATCACCACACTCAGCAACATTGAAATGGCACCTCCAAATCGCCAGGCCTGCCCGCGAGCGACCACGTTGATATAGCCATACAACTTTGGCACCAACAACATCGCCATCGCCGCGATGAACAACCCGAACTGCAACATGCTGGGCGCCACCGATTGGAAGACGACCAAGTCCGAGGGAACACCGTTTTCCCAAGCCCAGCTGGCAACACACAGGCAGGTGAACAAGATCCAAAGCGGTGAACTGGCATACGCCAGCACACCACTGAAGAAGTGCAGGCGACTGACGGGATGAAAACCTTCACTGAGCAGCAACCGACTGTGTTGCAAATTGCCTTGGCACCAACGTTGATCCCGCTGCGCGTAGTCGGTCAACGTGGTGGGGCACTCCTCGTAGCTGCCTCCGATGTCATTCGCCAGTCGAACTTTCCAACCATTGCGGACGAGCAGGGATGCTTCCACAAAATCGTGCGACAAGATTTCGCCTCCCAAGGGAGCCTGTCCTGGCAACACTGGCAAGTCACAGCAATCGCAGAATGCTTCCACTCGAATGATCGCGTTGTGGCCCCAGTAGTTGCCTTGCTCCGCCGCCCAGGCATCAAACCCTTCGCAGAACACAGGACCATAGGCCGCAGCGGCGAACTGCTGCAGACGAGCGAACCAAGAGTGTCGACCGATCGGTGTGGGTGGAACCTGCAAAATGCCCAGCCGATCATCCGCTTCCATTCGGCGAACCATTTCAACCATCGTGTCGGGCTCAAGCAGACTGTCCGCGTCCAACACGATCATGAACGAATACGGATCGGACCAGCGGCGACAAAAGTCAGCGATGTTCCCCGCCTTGCGAGCCACATTTTCTCGGCGATGCCGGTAGTAAACGTTGCAGGACGTTCGGACTTCTTCTTCCAAGCGGTCGGTCAACTGAGACCATGCCAACTCTTCCGCCAGCCAGACCTCGGAATCATTCGTGTCACTCAGGATGAAGAAATCAAACCGGTGATTCGGCCCCAACCCTCGAACCATCGCTTCCACCCGTGCAAACACATCTTCGGGTGACTCGTTGTAAACCGGCACCAGAACCGCCGTCGGAGGCTTCTCGCCCGCCCCCGTTGCCGGTTCGTTCTTGGGCGTTCGATGACGCAGCAAACGAATCCAACCCCATGTCGCGACAACAAACGAAAATCCGATCCACCCGAACAGCAACGCAAACAGAGGCACGGTCAGCCATTCCAACCATCCGCGACCATTCGCCGACATCGATGTGACATACACAGTCGTGCCAGCGGTCATGATCAACAGGACCAACGTTGCGATCACCCAACGGGTTCGTTTGATTTCTTTACTGACCATCGGTCATGGCCTCTGGCCGTGGTCCGCGGCCTTTCCTGCCGACCGAACCAATCAACGCTATCACTGGTTCTTGGATGTGACGTGATGCCATCTCCATCCACCATTGTGATCGCAACGGACCAATCAATGGCGGTGTCTCGTTCGGACGCAGTGTCCGAGCTCCCGATTGAGGAATCACCCGCCGCCGCTGGTTCGTGGTCCCCTCCACTGCATTCTTGCTTGGATCAAAAAACAACTCGTCGATCGCCGCTTCCAAAGTCACCTGCGGCAGACGCGGGTCATTGCTTTCAGCGGCATCGTGCACCGCTTCGTTGGAATCGGTGTCCCCTCGCAAGCGTTGTTTTGCGAGCCCAACGAAGTAGTGCGATTGATCTCGCACACTGTCAGGATGGTGGTTCCCGCAGCGATGCAAGTAGTCCGCAACAACAGACAGAGATTGGTCGTTGAGAGTGTTCATCGGAAGAGCCTGAAAAGAAAAGGGGCCAGTCGAACGAGTGGCGCGTGGGCTTCACGTGACGCTAAACCAAACGGTCAAAGCATCGACGCTTGCCACCACCAGGGTTTATCAAATCCCGCGCCAGAACATCCCGACTCGCCGGCAAATTCGTTTAGAAGTTCGCTAAGGGAGCCACGAGCGGCTCACGGACGGTGCAAAGAGTCCCGGGAACGCCCTCACCCGCACGAGAAATCATTGCGAATTTATGGGCCGCATCAGCACTGGCAACTGCGAGCTCAGAATCGGGCGATGTGACTGATTTGCTGCCAGAAAATAGCGCAGCCAGCTTTCAATGGCGGCATCCACGCAGACTCAAACACCGTCGCCGGGCCGCGGTTGAAAATCGAGCAATGGAGCTTGCGATCCCACCAAGGCAAAACTAACATCCCTCAGAGACAAACAAAGACAACCTGCCGACCGTAATGAAGTTCATCCCCAGCCCGCTGGTGAACTCGTTTCGCTCCTCGGCCGCCCCTGCCACAACGCAGCGGTGGTCGCCCTCCCACCAACTCCCCGTCGCGCCCGCCTGCTCCCCCGCTAAACGGATTCGTCAGCATGAAGCGACGTCTGCTTCTTTCCGCCTTCGCTGCGACGCCCTTGCTGGCGGTGCATCATCTTCGTGGCGACGGCGATTTCCCGCTGGTCTCCGCCGATTCTCACGCGGCAACGGACGAACCGATGATGGACGAAGCCACCGCCCCGTTCTTGGACGATCTGCGTCGGCGATGCTACCGGTACTTTGAGGAAGCAGCCGACCCGCAATCCGGACTGATCGCCGACCGTGGGCACACCGATGGAACCTCGTTCAGCACCTACGCCAGCACGGCCGCCTGCGGATTTGGTTTGGCCGCTCATGGAGTGGCAGCCAACAACGGCTGGATCTCCCACGAGGAAGGCGCCTCGCGTGCTCGCAATATGCTGAGCTTTCTGGTCAACGATGCGGAACACGAACGCGGGTTGGTCTATCACTTCATCGACCGCCTCACCGGCCAACGAGCCCTGGACTGTGAAGCGTCCACGATCGACACCGCCTTGCTGATCGCCGGTGCGATGCATGCCTCTCAGGTGTTCCCAGAGGATCGCGAGTTGGTCGAACTGGCGGATACGTTGTACGAGCGAGTCGATTGGCGATGGATGCTTGGCGACAACGGATGCCTGCACATGGGATGGCGTCCCGAAACCGGTCGGCTGCCCTATCAATGGGACCGTTTCAGCGAATTGACGATTCTGGTTCTGCTCGCGATTGGCGCCCCCAACTCCGCGATTCCACCAAGTTGCTGGACGGCTTGGCGACGGGACACACGGTTGCATCATCAAGGCGAATCCTTCATCAGCTACCCGCCTCTGTTCGTGCACCAATACCCGCAAGCGTTCTTCGACTTCCGTGGCGTCGTCTCACCGGACGGTCGCAACTACTGGCGAAATTCGCAATTGGCTCACCTGGCGCAGATTGAGTTTCAACAATCCCTCGCCAACCAATCTCCTAAACGATTCGGTCACTACGGCGAAGACTTGTGGGGTTTGACCAGCAGCGATTCATCGAGCGGTTATCGGGATTGGGGCGGCCCCTATCAAGACGGCGAGGCACAACCTGATCGCGGGATCGATGGGACCGTGGTTCCGAGTGCCGCGGGCGGAGGTCTGGCGATCGCACCCGAACAAACCATGCGGACCCTTCGCTATCAAAAGGAAACGTTTGGGGAATCGATCTACGGGCGGTACGGCTTCGTCAACGCGTTCAACCCACCACGTGGTTGGATTGGATCCGACGTGATCGGTATCGATACAGGGATCACACTCCTCTCCGCTTCCAACTTGTTGGAAGAAGGCGTCTGGCACCCCTTCATGCAGCACCCCGCCGCCCAGCGAGCCTTCCGATTGGCTGGTTTCCGCCCCTTGGTCGGCTAGGAAGGGTTTCCAGCCGGAGACGCTCGCTTCATCTTTTCACTTGGGCACGCTGAGTGCGTCGCGGAGGCTAGACTGCTTCGGTGACGCCCAAGCGGTGCAAACTTCCCTTGCTGCGTGAATCCAATGGGACCAGGTGAATGTATTTTGACCGATGTGTTGTGAGGCTCTTGTCTCTTGCTGGCCTCGCTGGTGTTCTTGCACTGTCGCTCTCCGCTCGCTCCGCCGGAGCCGTGGATTTGATCGATGTTCGCGACTTTGATTCGCTTTGCGAACTGGCGGCCGAGCGTTCCCAGCAAGAACACGAGCCGGCCCCGCCACTGCCGGAGCCCTTGGCATCGTGGCAGTACGACGACTACATCCAGGTGAAGTATCGCCCTGAACGAGCCACTTGGTTCGACCAAGGATTGCCATTTTGGTTGGAAACCTTTCACCGCGGATTTGTGCAAACCGACCTGGTCGAGCTGTTCACACTCAACCCTTCGCCCAACGGCGATACCATCAGCCAACGCATCGCCTTCAACGCCGACGACTTTCTCTACGAGGCGCCGTTGCAAGCGGACGAGATCCCACCGGCGGGTCACGCTGGTTTTCGAGTTGTAGGACCGTTCCCCAATCGCCCCGATGCGCAAGAGATGCTGAGCTTCATCGGGTCCAGCTACTTTCGCGGACGCAGCGGAGACACGATCTACGGTGCCTCCACGCGCGGATTGGCGATCAACATTGCGATGATGCAAGATGAAGAATTCCCCGACTTCCGCGCGTTCTGGATTCAAATGCCGGCGGCCGATTCAGACCAAATCTCAATCCTCGCATTTCTCGACAGCCCCAGTGTCACCGGTGCTTATCGTTTTCGGCTGCTGCCTGGCAACGAAGTGACCCGAGTGAAGGTTCAAGCCCAAATTTTCTTCCGCGAGCGCCCGCAAAAAATCGCGTTGGCTCCCCTGACCAGCATGTGGATGTGGGGGGACGGACTGAAAGGTCCTCCCAAAGACAGCCGACCGTCGGTCCATGACAGCGACGGACTGCTGATCCAAACCGGTCCTGAGGCCTGGCGTTGGCGAGCGTTTGCACGTCAGAGCTATCCATCCGTGACCTCCACCGAAGTCGAATCGCTTCACGGCTTTGGATTGATCCAGCGGAACCGTGCCTTCTATCACTACGATGATCACAACGCCCGCTACGACAAACGCCCGAGCGTTTGGATCCAACCCGACTCCCCGTGGCCCGACGGTCGAATCGAATTGCTTGAACTGCCTGGAGCACATGAAGGCATCGACAACTTGGCGGCGTACTGGTTGCCGCCTGAATCAACCTTGGCCCCGGCCCTCGATCCCAATTCAGAACCGAATGCCTCCCCAGCCACTGGTGAGACGCCCAACGCCTCGAAACCAACCATCGAAGCCAAAACGGATGCTGCAACCGTCAATGCGTCAGTGAATCCAGGTGCTCCCACACGCCCAACCCTGGCACCACTTCAACTCGCCTACGAAGTTCGTTTTTTCGCGGGTGATCCGCCCGAACACAACGTCCTCGGTCGAGCCACCAACCTGACCGTCCAACGCCCCCAAGACGATTCCCAACCGATCGAACTGGAGATTCGTTTTGCCGGCCCCATCCTGCGAAGCTTGCCCGCTGATCATCCGCCTGCGATCCAGTCCAACTCCACCGCAGGAGAGATCACCCGGAAAGAATTGACGCGAACCGAAGAAGGTGACTGGATCTTGCGTCTCGAAGTGAGCTTGGCGGACGACAACCCAGGTGACCGCCCCGTCGAGTTAACGCTCATGCTCGTCAGCGAAGACCAGCCCGTTTCAGAAACGTTCTGCTATCTCTTGCCACCAGCAGAACCTGAATTTGTCTATCCAGCGGTCTACACGCGGCAAGAGTAACCGCCGCAACGCTCGCTCTTTGATCAGGCGAACGCAGGCCGCCTACTCTTCCGGCTTGGCGTCCGTGGGAACAGAAGAAGCAATTCGTCCTCCCTGAACCAAGACTTCCAGTTCATCGGTGAACTGCTGCTTCAAAGCTTGTGCACCTGGATAACCTTGATGCACCGCTTCGACCACTCCTGAAGGTGCAATCAAGAGCGTCAGAGGAATCGACTTGGCGGAGAACAAATCGATCAGGTCCCCCTTGGGATCCGAGGCGACCGGCACATCCCAATCCTGCTCGCCAACGAACCCTTTGACCAAAGCAGAACTCTCGCCCACGTTGACGGCATAAAACTGAACGCCCTTGTCAGCGAACGCCTTGGTTGTCTCAGCCAGCACTGGCATCGCTTGCAGACACGGACCACACCAAGTGGCCCAGAAATCCAGTACGAAGACCTTCCCCTTCAGGTCTTCCTTTCGAACCGTGGAACCGTCCAGAAGCTTCAACTCAAAGTCGGGAACCGATTCGCCCAGGAGGGGATGCTCGGCAAGTTCTTCGGAGGACTGCTGCTGAAAATCTTCCAAGGATTCGTACTCCACCGCCTCACGTGGCGGAGTGTATTGAAACAGTTTTTCATCGACCTCTCCGATCACCCGCCAAGATTTGAAGTCGTATCGCAACGAATACGCGTACCCTTGAGGCACCGCAACCTGTCCGGTGGCGATCAACATCGGCGTCAGATCAACGAGCAGACGCAATGGTCGCGGCTTGCTTTCGTCACTGATCCAAAGATCCCAGGTGACGCCATCCTTTTGCTGCCCACGAAGATGGATGGAATCGATGCTGCCTCGGTACTTCATTTTCCCCGCGACTTCGACCGACTTCATTCCACCGAGAAAAGTGACCGCCGGATCAACGCCTGCCAAAGTCAGCGCCAAGACGGCCTCGGGGTAAGGTCCCAGATTGAGTTCAGAACGAGTCGCCAGCTCTTGAGACGACGCCACTTCTGACAAGCGGAAGAAGGCTTCGGGTGTCAACGCCACCACGCCTTTTTCGCCATCTGAATACAACCGTTTTCGATCGTCCGCCGACTTGTAATAAATCGTGTATTGATCGGGGTACTTCGACGCGATTTCGTAAACCGACTCCACTGTTTCAACGACCTCTCCTCCCATCACCGTTTCCGCTGACAAGTCGACGGTCGCGCGAGAAACATCCGCTTTCAAGATTCTCGAAAACAGAGGCGTTAAAGCCTCCCGAACATCTTCGCTGAGTTCAAACGAAGGCTTGTCCTGCGCGTGGGACACGGATGGGGTTGCGAGGAACACGATGCACCACAGCAACAACGGCTGGGCAAGCCATTTTCCAAAACGAACACAGTTCACAACAGCAGCCAATCAACAAAAGAAGCAAGACAAGAGTGGGCCAGGATGCCGATCAGGCAGGGAAGCCTTTGAGAAACGCGACGCTTTCTCGAACGCTATCCAATGGTGCGGGTGACTGATCTTGCTCGACATGGCATTGATCGACACCAATTTCGCGAGCCAATTTCATCACCGCAGGAATGTCGATGATGCCGTTGCCGAGTTCTTGGAAGGCGTCGTTGGGAACTTGACCTTCGTCGGTGATCACTGGCGTGTCCTTCTTCAGATCCTTCAGGTGCACCTGGCTGATCCGCCCCGCCAAACGGCGCATCATTTCAATGGGATCTCGGCCGCCAATCTTGGCCCAGAACACATCCAATTCGAACTCCATTTTGTGCGGGTCGAAACGCTCGACGAAGATGTCAAAGGCGGTCAGTTTGTCTGCATCCTTTGCTTCGCCGCTCTCGTTCGAATTCTTGTCCGGGTTCGCCGCTTCCGCGTTGTTGAAGGTGGCGAATTCAAAGGAATGGTTGTGGTAACACATCCGCATCCCAGCGTTGCGAGTCTGATCAGCCGCCTTGTTGGCTCGATCCGCTATCGCGCGGCACTTGTCCGCCGTGTCGCGTTGATGTTTCGCGATGTAGCCGAACACAATGTGTCGCAGCCCAATTCGTTCCGCCAATTCCAAGGTTTGCTCGACAGAACCGACGCCGTCCTTTTGTGGTTCAGAGATGACGTTGAAATCCATGAAAGCACTGTGGACGATCAACCCGTTGTCGCGGGCGATGGCCGCCAAGCGAACGGCCTCTTCATCAATATTCAGCAATTCAACTTGCCGATACCCGGCTTCGGCCACGGCTTGGAGCGTGCCTTCTGGATCAGCCTTCATCTCGTGGCGAAGTGTGTACAGCTGCAACCCGATGCGGTCCATGTAGGGCAAAGGCGTCCCACCTTGGTCGGCTGCTTTCTCCGCCTCTTGGGCTAACAAGTTCAAAGGTTGAGCCAACCAAGCCGCCATCGCGGACGTGGCGGTCATTTGCAGTGCTGTGCGGCGATGAATCAATGGAGTCTTCATTGGGACCGAAGTGGAGAGGTGCCAAGGTGGATGCGAAACTGACGGGCGACTCAACCAGAGGTAGGCGTCCCCACGAATTGCCAGTCCACTTGGAACGGTCAGTCCAGGTCGCGTTTCTGTCGCTGACGCCGGCTGTATCGCTCCAGGGTTTTTCGTTCCGAGGAAGTCAGGCTGGATTCCCCCGAGTCATGGATTTTAGCCAGAATTCGGTCCGCTTCCTCTGCTTCGGCGCGGATTTTTTTGTCGGGATCGTGCAATTTCAGTTTGGCTCGACGAGATTTCTGCCGCATTTGGTTCGGAATCTCAGCAAATCGAGAGAAATCCAGCCACTCAAACGACCACCTCCATTGGGCATACATGAACCCAAACACCGCCCCAGCCAGGTGAACTTCAAAGGCGGTGGAACTCGCCCCGCCAAAGATCCCCAATGCCGATGCCAAGTCGCCCACGACCAACAAGCTGGCCAAAACCCAGGCCTTCATGGGGAAAACGAACATGAACAGCACTTCCTGATGAGGGAAGTAGCAGGCAAACAAAATCATCACAGCCACGACGGCACCACTGGCTCCAATCGTGCTCCCGACTAGAAAACTCGGGTCGATCTGGCCTGTGGAAGCGAGCGACATCACCCACGGGAAGAGCATCGCGACCAGGCCGCCGAAAGTCAGCGAGATCAGATAGAACCGCAGGAATTCATGCCCCCCCAACCGTTGTTCCACCGGTCGCCCGAAGACAAACAGCAAGAACATGTTGAAGACAAGGTGCAGGATATCATTGGTGTTGTGCAAAAACCCGTAGGTCAATGCGCGAAACCACAACCAGGGCTGTGTCAACGTTTGACCGCTGACGCCAAACCAATCGCTGAGCTGCCCCTTCGAAATCCAATCCATCACAAAAATCGCGACGTTGATTCCGATCAAGATTTTGATCATCGAGATGGGATTCTCAACTCGATCCCACGGTGTTCGTTCCGAGCGACTGTAGTCGCGGTCGTTCAGCCCCATTCTGGCAATTCACCCATCACTAAAACTTGCATCGCTATATTTCGCGGCGTTTAAGAATTTCGCTCATCAAAAACGCTTGCTGAGCCCCACCTGGGCGAGACAACAATCGTCGAAATTTTTCGGCCGGCATCAACATCCGGCCTCGTGGAATGGAGTCAAAGGAACCTGCCTCACTTTCGCTCGATCGTCCATCGTCCGAAAGTCGCGGGTTGTGTGTCGGACGATCGTCCACCACCTCGCCAATCACAATGTCATCGTCATCGTGGTCATCCGTCAACGAGACATCGATTGCTTCGGCGAGTTGCCGAGTCACTCGTTCGCGATTGCGGTCTGAATATTGTCGAGGACGAGAACCGCCGCGTTGCTGCCGTTGTTCCTCTTGCAACGCACGGTATTCAATCGCGTTGCGTTGACGAATCTCTGCCGACTTCCGAAGGAACGTCTCGAGCTCGTTTAGGTTTTCTTCGCGAGGCATTTCAGTGGGTCTCTTCGGGCATGTCGGATTCTTGCGAATGCCCGGCCAAGGCACGCCGCATATCGGTGTCCGCATTCACATTCTGCAAACGGTAGTAATCCATCACCAACAGTTTCCCGTTGCGGAACGCTTCCGCCATCGCACGTGGCACGTCGGATTGAGCTTCGACCACTTCCGCTTGGCTCTTGGCGATCATCGCCTGCATCTCTTGTTCTTCCGCGACCGCGGCGGCACGCTTGCCCTCCGCGTTGGCACGAGCGACGGCGGTGTCGGCTTCCGCCTGATCGGCTTGCAACCGAGCACCAATGTTGGCCCCCACATCAATGTCAGCGATATCGATCGAAACGATCTCAAACGCGGTTTGGGAATCCAACTTCTTCACCAACACAGCTTTGCTGATCACATCTGGATTTTCGAGCACCGCTTTGTGGCTGACGGCCGAACCAATCGCGCTGACAATTCCTTCGCCGACACGAGCGATGATGGTTTCCTCGGTCGCACCACCAATCAACTGTTGCAAATTGGCTCGCACGGTCACACGGGCACGAACCTTCAACTGAATCCCATCTTTCGCGACCGCATCCAGTGACGGTTTCGCAGACCCCCGCGGCGGACAATCGATGACCTTGGGATAGACGCTGGTTTGCACCGACTCCAACACATCCCGGCCCGCCAAATCGATCGCGGTCGCCTCGCGGAATGTGAGCGAAATCGTCTTGGCCTTCTTCGCGGCAATCAATGCCCGAATGACTTGTTGGACATTGCCTCCGGCCAAGTAGTGCGCCTCGAGCGCCCCCACCGTCAATTCAGGGTCGTCCAGCCCGGCTTGCGTCGCCATGATCTTGCTGCGCACGATCGCCCGGGTGTTGACCTTCCGAAACGTCATTCCAATCAGATTGCCAAACGAGATCTTGGATCCCGTCAGCACCGACTGAATCCACAACCCGAAATAGCTGGTGAAGATAAACAGAACCACAACGATCCCGGCGAAAATCACCAATGCACCAATCAACAGGGCAGTGGTGACCTTGGGCATCTGAGCCAACGGCAGGGTGTCCAGCAACAGCGATGCGATCATGGGGCGTCTCAAGAGGGCGGCACATTTCAATCCAGGCGAAGCTGCCAGATCGGAAGAGGCCCTGAAAGGATGCGAGGAAGGCGTTTTTTCCTTCGGGAAGGCTTTCGAAGGCCGCTATCATCGTCCTGGCCCCGTCATCCAGTGTCAAGCGCAGCGACCCCGCCACAACGCCCGTTCAGGCAACTTCACTCAGCCAGACAAGTTGCCGTCGTCGCCGGGCTCGGAAACGGCCGAATCGGCCGCAGAATCACCCTCTGAGGCTGGTGAATCCCCGCCCATCCACTCCGCCAACGAACGCGATCCCGCGGCCACACACTCGGCTTCCTTCAGATCCGCCAACGTCTTCCACGCCGGATGGTTGCTCGCCGGTCGGAACCGATGGGCCAGCCGCATGACCTCGGCCAACAGAATCTTCTTGGCGGGACGAGCGAGTGTGAGTTGGTTCTCTTGTCCCGGCCCTGTCACAACACGCCGCAGAAAGTTGCCTTCAATCAATCGTGTTTCCATCTCGTGCACCACACGGCTGGACAATCCCAAGCGATCGGACAATTCCTGACGTCCCACCGCCTCTCCGCCCGCGAAAGCGATGGCAACTTCGGTCATGATCGGCAGCATCCAGTCCGGATCGCCCGCCGGCAGATCCTCTTGCTTTTCGCTGCGGCGGCGGAACTCTTTGCCACGGACGGTTTGCAGGGTGTAGGTCAGAATCAAACCGAACAGAACGATCAACCAAGTCAAATAGATCCAGAGCAGGAACAACGGAATCACACCGATCGACCCGTACAGTTCCAAGTAAGGAACCGCCGTGGTCACGTAGATCTGAAAACCGTACTTGGCGAATTCCCACAGCACCGCGCTCACCGCTGATCCCATCACAGCCGCTCGCACGGAAACATGCGTGTTGGGCATCAACGCGTACAACAGGAACAACAACACCCAAGCAGCCAGCAGCGACAACGCATGCTGCAAAATCCAAACGGGCCCTGACCCTGCTCCCAAATCCCCAAACCAATCGATGACCTGCGCCGACATGTAAAGACTGAGCGCCAGCAACCCGCTGCCCAGCGTGATGATCGACCAGTGAACCGCCACGCGCAAATGGATCGGACGCTGCGTCGGTGCGTCAAAGATGCGATTGAACAGATATTCCGTCGCGTCCGCCAACGCAACGGCCGCGTAGATGAACAGCAGCAATCCAAAGACTCCGATCGAAGCAAAATCCAGCGAAGCAATCTTGGACGTCGCACCATGCAACGTCCGGCGAATGATTTCGCGAGCCTGATTGTCGGCCTCCGCCTGGTCCACCAGCTCTTTCGCATCGACGACTTCCCCGGCCGCGTCTTCCGCTGTGGGTGGATAACCATCGATCGCGGGGACTGTCACGTTGCCTTGCAACTGGCCCTCCGCTTCGCTTCCCAGGCCCCCGCTTCCCATTCCCCCGGCGCCCAGGCCCCCGGCTTTCATCGCTGCGTCTGCCGGCCTGTCCGCGTCTTCCCGTTCAGCATCCACGACGGTTTCAATCACAGCGTCCTCTGGATCACGGAAGTCCGGCGTGTTCACTTCCGACGCATTCACCGTCAGCTCCGTCGGCAGTGCCCCCGGATCAGGTTCTGGCACCGGGATGTATTCGGCGGGAATCTGGGGCACGCCAAAGAACGAATACAACTGGTTCTCCACTCGCAGTTGCACGTCGTCGAGCCCACCGAAGACGCGAAACATCACCAACCCCAACACCACCACGGGGATCAACGAGAAGATCGTTCGATAGGTCAGTTCCGCCGCCATCCCTTCGGCTCGATGGCGACGCAATTGTTCGCCGCAGTGAATGACAAGGTCCCAGGCCGTGCGCAATTGATGCTGGCGACGGGACAGTTCATCCCTGGGTCGCTCGATCGTTTCGACGAGGTAGTTCCACCAGTGACGCACGGTGTTTTCCTTGGAAGGGTGGTCGGTGGGAGGAGAAATCGAAACGAGCGTCTCACAGGGAAAGCCTGGTGAGTTGGCACGCCGCCATTCAATCGGTTTCGCAGTGACTCACGAATGCATCAAGTCACCGAGCACCGCAGCGGTTGACCGGACAAGCCCGCGATCAAGTTGTCGACCGCGATCTCAGCCATCGCATTTCGACTGGTGTGAGTCGCACTACCGATGTGTGGCAAAATCACACAATGGGGGGACTGCACCAGCGGGTGCTCGGCCGACAAAGGCTCGGGCGTCGTGACATCCAACCCCGCTGCAAAAACGGACCGGTTCTCCAGAGCCTTGACCAACGCGTCTTGGTCCACGATCTCACCTCGTGCGGTGTTCACCAACACCGAGGTGGACTTCATTTTCGAAATCGCCTCGGCGTCGATCAGGTTGCGAGTCTCGTCGGTCAGTGCGACGTGCACCGAAACGAAGTCGCTTTCGGTTAACAAAGTGTCGAGCTCGACGCGGCGGCCGCCCAATTCTTTTTCCACCTCCGCTTGGTCACTGCGTGAGGTGTACAGCAGCTTCATGCCCCAGCCGCCGACCAATCGCTGTGCGGTTGCTCGACCAATTCGTCCCATGCCGACAATCCCCAGCGTCTTGCCAGCCGGTTCGACACCCAACCAACCCGTTGGCTCCCAGGTTCTCCACTCGCCCTGCCGAACTTGGGTGCCCGCCGGCAGGACATGCCGTGAGGCAGCAAACAACAACGCGACGGCCAAATCAGCGGTGGCATCGGTCAGCACGTCTGGCGTGTTCCCCACCGCAATGCCTCGCGTCTTGGCCGCATCGACGTCAATGTTATTGAATCCGACGGCGTAGTTGCTGATCACCGCCAACTGGTCCCCGGCGAGGTCCATCAGCTCACCGTCGATCCGGTCACTGAGCATCGTCAGCAACCCGTGACGACCTTTCACCAACCGACACAGCTCCTCGCGACTGGGTGGCGTCGTTTCCGGCCAAACCTCGACTTCACAAACTTCCCGCAACCGCTGCAAAGACTCACCAGGGGTCTGCCGGGTGACCAAAACACTCGGCCGTATGACTGCTTCATGGCTCTTCATCTTCTCAATTCCCCTTCGCGGCTTTCTTCGAAACCGGCATAATGGATCCTAGTCCCGCGACCAGGGCTTCTCGTTACCTAAAAATGATACGATGGAGTCCGTCTGCGAGACACTGGGTTCAAAATCGCAGCTGGGTTCAAAATCACAGCTGGGTTCCAGATCCATTGGGTTCCGGATCATTTGGGTTCCGAAGCGGCGAATGGAAACCCAGCGAATGGAAACAGGGATCCTTTCCTGAACCCGCGTGCCTCGCGATGCGAACAGATTTGCAAGGCGAACAGCCCCTGCACGACCGGTTCCGATAACGGACCCTGAACCCACCCTTCCAATTTGACCCTTTCCCCTTCGACGAGACTTCTGGATGAATCATCGACGCAGCGGCCAGCGTTCACTCATGAACCTTCACCGTCCCTTCGCCGACACACTCGGCCACCCTCGCGTCTTGGCGGGCGTCGCGGTCCTTTGCTTCTCTGCGTTGCCCGTTGACTCGGTCCAGGGCCAGGAAACCATCACCGAGCAGGCTCCTGCAGCTCAACCGGCGCCTCCGGTCACGCCCGTGCCCCCCGGCGCGCCCCCGTTACTGCCCTCGCAAATGAAGCAGTCGACGGATCCCGGCCAAGCGGATTTAGACGAAGCGGTGCTGAAACGCATCGATGCCGAATCCAATGAAGACCTGGAAGCGGTCGCCTCGTTGATCGAATCGGCCTTGGCCAAAGGCCTCGATGACGAAAACCAATCCTTTGCGAAAAAGATGCTCGGCAGCATCCAACTTCAGCGCGGCCAAGGCATGGCTGGCGCGATGACTCGCATGAGAGGTCGCCGCGCCTTGCAAATGCGTGATGAAGCCTTGCGAGTGCTTGACCAAGCGATCGAAAACGATCCGGAATTGGCCGAAGCCCACATGCTGATCGCCCGTTTGAACTTGCTTCCCGACGGGGACGAGGAACGCATCGCCAAAGCCACTTCCGCCGCGATCAAATTGCTCCGAGACGATCCCAAGGAACTCAGCACGGCTTACCTGCTCCGGGCAATGACCCAGGACAACACCGAGGATCAACTGGCGGACCTCTCCAAAGCCATTGAGCTGGACCCCTCCAACGCGGACGCCGTTCGCCAGCGGGCTGGCCTGCGAATGCAAGCAGGCAAGATCAACGAAGCCGTCGAAGATTTGCAAAAGGTTCTGGAACTGGACCCCACCAACGAACAGATCGCCGCCGCCACGGTTCAGCAACTGGTCGAACTCGATCGAACCGACGACGCGTTGGAATTGCTGAGCAAGACCATTCAGGCTCGCCCCAGCGAAGGGCTGTATCGTTTGCGGGCGTTGCTTTACACCAACATGGACCGGGAAGGCGACGCGCTGGCAGATTTGAACAAAGCCCTCGCCATGCAACCCAAGGACCCAATCGCCCTGTTGCAACGAGCTGAGATCTCTCTGCGACGCAGCGATGTGAAGGACGCCAAACGTGACCTGGACGCCGCCATCGACCTGGCGCCGCAAGTCGAACAACTCGATCAAGCCATCGTGGTTCGCTGTTTCATTGCCGTCGAAGAAGGACGCATGGCAGACGCGATCAACGACATGAAAATTCTGATCGACCGCAGCCCTGACGATGTCTATCGCCAACTGCAATTGGCCACCTTGTACTTGCAAGACGACCGGCCTCGCCAAGCCATCGAGATGCTCAGCGGGGTGCTCGATCGCGATCCCAAAAACGCTTCGGTCCTGCGTTCTCGTGGCGACGCCTACTTGGCCGTTGGCGATCACGCCGAAGCCATCGCGGACTACGAAAAGGCGTTGACCAACCTCGACGCGGAGAAAGAAGCGGACGCGATCATTCTGCCCAGTGTTCTCAACAACCTGGCTTGGGTGCTTGCGACTTCGCCGAAAGACGAAGTTCGAAACGGAGCACGTTCCCTCGAACTCGGACTGCGAGCGGTCGAAATGACGGAGGAATCCGAAGGGCACATCCTCAGCACCTTGGCAGCGGGATACGCCGAAGCGGGTGACTTCGAAAACGCGATCAAATGGAGCGAAAAGGCGGTGGAGGCAGCCAAGAAAGAAATCGAAGACGGCGCCGATGAAGAATCGGTTCAACTTGAACAGCTTCAAGAAGAGCTGGAATCCTATCGCGTCAACGAACCCTGGCGTGAGAAACAGGACACGGAAGAAAATGAGATCCCATTGCTGTCGCCCGATGACTTGATTGACACCTGAGCCAAGGACCTCGGATCCGGTTGCCGACAACCGCACTCTCGGAAGTGCGGTAGGATGAGCCAAGTCGACTTCGCTCACTTCTGAGCGGGATTCGTCCCGCTTCGCTTCCAGTCCCCCTCATGCCGCTGCGTCGATTCCCGCCACGGACCTCGCGTCCGTGCCTCTCTTGGTTCGCAGCAATCACGCTGCGAACCGCAATTACGTCGGCCCACGGCATCGCTTTCGCGGCCCCGCCGAACGCCACTGAGACCAGCGCCAACCGCTTGGTGAAAACTCTCAACGGCGTCGCAGCAGAAGGAGTCGGTCACGCGGCCGCGATGGAGTTGATGTCGGAGCCACTGCAGGCCACCTCCGTCACAACGCCGCAGCTTTTTGCGACGCTGAATTCGATGGCCCAGGCCACCCCGCGCGCCAAGAACTGGCTGCGTTTGCTGGCTTCGCAATAAATCGAAGTGGCCGATTCCAACGCGAAGACGAATTCAACAGAGCGGTCCTTCGAGGCTGACTTGCTCACGTTTTTCAATGACCGGACGCAGGATGGCGATGCCCGGCACCTGGTTTATCGCCACCTCATCGACCGCGATCCCGAACGACTCGAAACCTTGCTCGAGCAAGCCGTCGACGACCCGTTCATCCCGCTTCGGTACTTGGCAATTCAATGAAAACTGACGCTGGCGGACGATCTGGCAGGGGATCCACACCGGTCGCGGAATGAGTTCACAGAGTGGGTCGTTTTAAACTCGGCCGCTCCGGCGACCCGGGTTCAAAAACCACAGGTCGCCAGGAGCGGCCTCGCCCCATAAGTCATATCGACGTCATGTGGGCGTCACTCCATGAGCGAATTCGCTCAATTGGCACAGCACTTGCCTGTCTAGTCTGACTGGGGCGGCATCGTGAGCGTTCGTGTTTGCTGTTCCCAACAGCCTGAATTCATCCGAGGGAGCCATGCGCACCGAACTCAAATCAATCGATTGGTTGAAGGTATTCGACCAGGAACCAGACGTAGGCCTGATGGTCGTTGGAAACGATGGCCAAATCGTTCACTTCAATCACGCCGCCCTCCGTTTGTTCGGAGTCGATGACGAGGACCTGCTCGACAAAAACCTTCACGATGTTTTTTCCGAGGAATACGCCCGTGAACGAATGTCCTGGGTCCAAGAGGTCATCGACACGGACAAGCCACTTCGAGCCACACACATCTACTGCGGCCGGATGCTGGTATCGTCTTTCTATCCCCACCACGATGGCGATCACCACTTTGCTGTGATTCTGACCCGGCTGGATGGCATGATCCCAGAAGGGGACATCAAGGACACGCAAAGTCAGTTCATTGACCTGGGACCGCTCTCGGTCCTCAGCCCTCGCGAATTGGAAGTGCTCGTGTTGCTGGGACAAGGCAACAGCGTTCCTGAAGTCTCGCGACTCTTGTATCGCAGTCCCCGGACGATCGAGCGGCACAAAACGGAGATCGGCCACAAGCTTGGCGTTTCGTCGATCTCACAACTCACTCGCCTGGTTGCTCAAGCGGGCCTTCGCCCGGAACACCTGTCCTTGCAACGCTTTGACGCCGTCAGAAAACCGCACGATTGCACCCCCGACCTGTTATTGGTCAAAGCCGATGCAACCTCGTCTCCTGTCTAGGCACGCAAATAGCATTTCCGATCGCCAGACATGACCGCCGACCGTGAAGCCCTTTTGAACTCGGACCGACGTTGAAAGGCAGTGACCGCGAAAAAAGGCTGCGATCAAGGGGCTCAGCTACCAGTGAAATGCTCACTCGGTGAGCGGCGAACCGACGACCAAGGGAAGTGTGAACTGGTGCTCAGGGTCGGTGTTGTACTGGTCAAACACGGGCGAGTAAGTGCGGACTTGGATGGACTTGCCATCGGGAAGCAGTTCGATCAGTCGCATCCAACCGTCACCACCTTCGTGCAGCATTTGATAATTCGCCAGCATCTGGTGAACGAGGTTGCCCTGCGGCGCCTTCTCACTCAGCAACCCCGCGCCGTCGTTGAGCACATGACCTGAAAGCACCATCATGACATTGGGGTGGTCGCTGATCAGCTTCGTCCAAAGATCGCCTGCGTCATTGATTCCTTCTGGACTGTCAGCAACGCCGTACTTGTACGGACTCCAGGTTTGCGACTGCGTGCGTTTCCAGTCGTACTTGGTTTCGTCGTAGTACATGTAAGCATGCGTCACGATCACAGCCAGGCGATCGGAATGCTCTGTCAACAACTGATCGGCCCATTTCACAGCGCGATCCCGAGGTGCCCATTCCAACGCAATCCCAATCCACTTGGCATGGTCCGTTTCAAACAAACTGTAGTTGTTCTCCGTCTTCCCCGGGTCCATCGTGCCCTGAAAGGAAGGATGACGTGCAAACCGTGGCTCGTCCAAGTAATCACTCATCAAGGATTCGTGCGTCGCTCCGTTTCCGCCTGGACCCATGTCATGGTTGCCAGGAGCTGCGATCACCGGAACATGGCCGAACAACTCGTCCATCGCTTGCTGTGCGTTTTCCCATTGGTCGGGCGTGTTGCGGTTGGTGATGTCACCCTCATGAAAAACCGCGACGATGTTGCGGTCTTTCAGGTGCTGGCGAATCCAACGGGTTTGAGCCAGAAAGTGCTGCGGATAGTGTTGGCTGTAAATCTGGGTGTCGGGCAGAGCAACAATGGTTGCGGAACCCACCACGAACGGCAACGGTTCCGGCACTTGGTACGAAGGGGTGGGGTCCACCGCGGGAGCACGTTGATTCTGAACCATCCGAACGTAGTCCTGCAGTCCACGGAAGAAGCTCTTCGAGGCATCCACAAAACGGGCTGGTGCAACGGTCTTTCCGTCGGGCGATTGCCATTTGTCGAAAAACAGGGATGTCAAAACAATGCGTCCCTCACCATGAGACGCTTCCAACAGCACGGGGTCGCGAGTGGATTTCCCAAGCGCCGCCAACACCGCAAAACCTTGCTGATCGCGAAGCGTTTCCCACGATCCAGCCCGATGATGGTTCGGCAACAACAGACGATCCTCCGCCGCTGAATCGCGAGGCAATCGCTGCAGCAGCGGATGCTGCGGAGCATGCACGATCACAGGGTTGCCATCCCGATCGGTGCGTGAAGCGGAAAGGGAATCTGGCAAGAAAGCGATCGATGATTCGGTTTGGTCAGCCTGCGTTAGCTCCAACAAGACAGCTCCCGCCGCGACACGTTCGCCCAACAACTTGCGGTTGTTTTCCAGCCACTTTCGGACCGCGGCTTCCTCGCTGGCGAACGACCCGACGGCGATCAAATCAGCCTCCGGCAAGGTGTCCTGTTGCAAGTCGATCGTTGCAACTTCAAACCCTGCCGCTTCCAAACCAGCCTGCAGCCCAACTTGTCCGGTCCAAGGATCCGCAACCTCAATCACAACCGCCGTCAGCACCGGTTGCTCGGCCCCCTTGGTGTCCGCCGAAAGGAACGAAGTGATGCAGCAATTGAAAACAATTGCCGAGAAAAACAAACGGTTTGAGATCGTTGGAGAAATCATGAGGTGATTCTGCAAGACAGTGAGAGAGGAAGGCAACCAATTCGCCCCCCGGTGAACGGAGCAAGGGAACGCATGGCCTCGCCCTCCGGGTAAGTTATAGTGGCTTCGATCCCATTCACATGTGACCACCTGACCACCAGTGACATGAAAATCCTGCGAATATTCACGACCATCACGATCGGCCTTGCCATTGCCTCGACGGGGAACAGTGGCGATCTCAATTGGCCGCAATGGCGAGGCCCGGACGGGTCCGGAAAAACGCCCGCCACCCAGAGCGTGGCGCAGTGGGGCCCTGACACCAACGTGAAGTGGCGAACCGAATTGCCCGAGCCCGGCAACTCAACACCGATCGTGTGGGAAGACCGGGTGTTCGTCACCCAACCACTCACGGAATCGAATCAGCGCGCCATCCTTTGCTTCGATCGAGAGACTGGAAAGGAAAAGTGGCGACGCAGCGTCACCTCCACCGAGAGCGAAGCCAGTCATCAGACCAATCCATACTGCTCCGCTTCTCCAGTCACCGACGGCGAGCGGGTGATCGCCTGGTTCGGTTCCGCTGGACTGGTCTGCTGGGACCTCGACGGCAATCAGCTATGGCAGCGTGACCTGGGACGCCAAGAACACATGTGGGGCTATGGCTCCTCTCCGATTCTGCATGAAGATTTATGCATTCTCAACTTCGGTCCTGGCAACCGTGAATTTCTGGTCGCCGTTGACAAGCGCACGGGGGAAACTCGCTGGCAGCGTGACTCGCTCGACGATGAATCCGAACGCGAACTCAGCGGTCCGGAGAACGATGGCAATGCCAATGACTTCCAAAGCGACAAAGCACGCAGCGAACGACTCCGCGGTTCCTGGAACACGCCCATCATGGTGAAAGCAAACGGGCACTGGGAACTGGTCGCCGTGCTGCCGCGGCGGGTCAGCGGATTCGATCCCGCGACGGGGCAGTTGCTGTGGACCTGCGGTGACGCTGCACCGCTCGCGTACGCCTCCCCCGTGCAATCCGAAGGAGTCATCGTGGCGTTGGGGGGATACGGCGGCGCATCGCTCGCGGTCGAGGCCGGGGGCCGAGGCGATGTCACCCCGACGCATCGATTGTGGCACAAACCCAAAGACAGCGGTTGGCTGGGCACCGGCGTTGCCCATGAAGGCGTGATCTACGTTTGTGGCCTGGGCGGTGTGCTGAGTTCGCTGGATGCCACAACGGGCGAAGAACTTTGGAAAGCTCGTGTTGGCAGCGGTGGGACTTGGTCCAGCATCACCCAAACCGAAGACGGGTTGATGTACTTGCTCACCAAATCGGGCACCACCACGGTTTTCCGCCCTGACCGCGAACGCTTTCAATTGGTTGCGGAGAACGAACTGGACGAAGCCAGCAACGCCTCCGTCGTCATCACGAACCGCGAAGTGCTCATCCGCACCGACAAGGCACTCTGGGCGTTCGCTGAGCCCGACTCAAGCGAATGAGTGGTCCGAGAAGGTCATGAGGTGATCGACACCGGCTTTGGCACTCGAAACATCGGGCATCTGTTCCCTGGTCAGGTCCCAGACGTTCCGGCTACAATCGCCGCGAGCGATGGTCGGCGACCGTCACGCTGCAATTGCGTCCCGCACCAGTCTTGCTGAGAGGGAAAAGCAGACCGACAAACCGGCCGAAACACGAAGGCACTGAAGAACAGCACCTGCCCAGGTGGTGGAATTGGCAGACACAGGGGACTTAAAATCCCCCGGACGTTTAGTCCTTGCGGGTTCGAGTCCCGCCCTGGGTACTATTAAGGGTGCCGCACAGCACCATCGAGGACGATTCACCCCGGTTTTTACGAGGTTTCTGAAGATCGCCCAATTCGTCTTGGTGCTGAACGTTGCCCTTCGTTGCTGCGAAGTGGGGTGGATTTTGGGGTGGATTTCTCGGTGCCACCCCAGCCCCGTGTTGCACCGCTCGGTCGAACGATGATTTCATCTGCATCGCGTAGTGCTTCATCGCGATCGGGGCACTGTTGCCCAACCAACTCGACACATCTTTGATCGGGTACAACGCGATCAGCTCGGTTTCGCGGGTCGCCCGTAGGTTCTGCATCGGCTTGGGCCAAATCGTCAAACCGGCACGCTTCACGATCTTGCGGAACGTCTCACTGATCCCTTGCTCGGGACGATACCGAGTGACCACCAACTCGGCCCCATCGGGTGCCATCTCTTTGGCACGCATCAGGTGGGGCAACAACTCGGGGAAGATGGGGCAAACTCGGGTCGGCGGGTTTTTGTTGGATCGCACGATCATCTTGCGATTGGGCAAATCGATATCCGACCACCGCTGCAATCGTGTTTCGTGTGATCGCATTCCAGCGTAGCGAGCGAACGCCAACATGATTTTCCAATCCTCGCAATCGGCGGCCGCGATGCACCGCTCAATCCAACTCGCATCGACGAAGAATTGACGCTCTGGATTCCCGCTGACCGTCACCGTCTCTTTGGCGAACGGATTGGCAGCGACCACCTTGTCACGCACAGCACGATTGAAAATTTCCCTCGCACGACCAACACGTCGTCGCACTGTGTTCTTCGCCAACCCGGCCTTGGGTTTCCCCTGGGCCACTTCGCGGGCCTCGGTTTCCAACCACACTCGAAAGTCCTCTGCATCGGCCTCGGTAATCGTCGTGATCTTGCGTTCGGCACCGAAGAACGCCACGAGGTTTCGTTGAACGTCCTCCAATTGGCCGTTGGTGGAATCCGCCCGGTTGCCGCGGTTGATATAGGTGGTGCACCACTTGTCCAACGCGATCTCGGCCTCGGGTCGCTTCGGCTTACGTCGCTCCACCAATCCCCAATCGGCCAACCGATTGCGCTGGCGTTCAGGCAGGGCCTTTGCCCAGGCGACCACATGCTTGGGCACCAACTCATCGTTCTCGCAGCAGTACGCCAGACGCTCCAACTTCTCGGCCACATCGGACGCTTGCGTCTCGGTGCGAACCTTGGCACCGGGGTAATACGATCGACGTTGCCCATCGATCACCACACGGATTTCAAACGTGTCGCTTTGGGTGCGTTTGATACTTGCCATCGTGTTCATCTCCACGATTCATCAAAGGAAAAAACAACGGCGGGCCGGTGATGATGCCGGTTTTCGGGAGCAACCCCTAGCCGTTGCGGTTTTGAGTGTAACGAATCGCCGCGGCGGACCGCAGCAGATCTTCGGTTCCTTGTCGTCGCGCCTCTGCGAGCGGATCGCAGGACGTACAGTGCCAGACGTCATCGAGAGTCTGGACGTCACACAATTGTCCGCAGGACAAACAGGTCGGCACGTTCGCGGGATCCACTTCATCCATCGCCAGCAATTGGGCCGCGTCGTCGTCGCCGGGCAATCCCTCAGCGAGCCTCAACAGCCGCATGATTTCGGGCTTGGACTCCCGCAGCATCCCCAGGTAGTCGTCGGTGATTGCGGCAACCCGACCACCCAGCTTGATGTCATCACCATCGATGGAAACGCGGACGCCACGGGCGACCAAACCAGTGATCAAGGTTTCGGGAGTCATACCGTCACCTCGATTTCATCGTTTTCGTTTTCATCCCAGGGGCATGAATCAGAACCCTCAAAACCATCAAAAGTCCCCTGGGTTGGTCTTTCGGGGGTTTTGATGGCTCGATTCTCGGTCGTCGCCAGATACTTCGCAGCCTCGGGATGCACCAACCAGTCCATCGTCGGACGTCCCCCGGTGTCCACCTTGATCGACTGCACCCAACCGGCATCGGCCAACAGCCCCAAGGTTTCCTCGACGACTACCTTCGTCGTCAAACCAGACCAACATCGTTTGACAATCGACGCCACACGGATCGGCGTGTCAGTCGGCCACGTCAGCAATCGACGCAGCAGAGGGCCAGCATGTTGCCGTTGTGGGGACGTCGCCACCGCATACAAACGTTGTGCGTGACTCTCCAGGTATTCCGCCCAACGAATCGCGGTCGACGTTGCGACGCCACTGACGGCCCCACGTCCACCGGACGCCAAGTGCACCAGCAGCGCGATCGACGGGACCATCGAAGCGTACTTGGACAGGTGCGACTCAAACGCCTCTGGCAAGTCCTCACGACGCAGACGTCGTTGGTGCGACTCGTCCCACGCATTGAACAACACTTGACCATCGGCATCGAAGTGAAGGAACGGGATCCCGTCGTCATCATGCTTGTCGGTGTCACCAATCGCCTTGGCATCGATGTCGGCAAGTTCCTCAAACGTCTTCCGCAATTGCTCCTTGGCGGCACCATCGGGCCAGCGGTCGACCGGGTGATACTCCTTGGGTGAATCAGGCCAGACCGTAATCTGCAAACGCTGAACCAGCCCATCGTCGCCACGCCCTCCACGAATCGCAGCACTGACGTAATCCGTCAATCCACCCGGCGTGAAGCATCCGAAGACACTGATACAGCCACGGGCCGACAATTCGCCACGTCCCAAGGTGTCGTCGTTGACGATCTCGGTTCCGTTCCACAGCGTCAGGTAAATGGGACGCACACCGGCCTGATCGTCACGATCAAGTTTTCGCATCCATCCAAGCAGTTCGTCGATGAACAGAATCATTCCCGCCGGGTGACGACTCAGCATCTCGCAGAGTTTTTGAATCGATGTTTCCTTGGCGATGATCCGCCGGGGTTCCGGTGGTTTCGTTTCGACCAGTCCCTTCAACTCGGAAGCGTACGATCGGGCCGCGTCTTCATCGCCAGACTTGATCGCGGTCTTCATGTTGTTTTCAAGCAACTTGCGACGCGGTTCCAACAACATGGCATCGACTTCCGCGTCGTCGATTTCGTCGGCCAACGCCTCTCGACTTCGACCTTCCAGGTTCCGCAATTGCCGTTCAGCGCCCTTGGTTGCCGGTGTCTTCTTCAGACTGGGGCGACCGACGACGCAGCCCCAAAGGTTCGGCACGACCAACCAGTCGTCACGCATCCTTGGGCGGATCCCAAGACGGCATCCCACCACCGCTGCCATCGCCACCAGCATCGACGCGGCGGGATAATCCGGTGGACATTGCATCCGCTCCGCGATGTCGTCAACGGCACGCCCAATGGACGACGGCAGCAACTCAGACACGTATGGCATGACCGGACGCAATTCATCTGGCAATGCATCGGGTTCGCCCCACGTCACACCACCGGCATCGTCTTGGGCACGGCGGTCAATTTCGTCATAGTCGACGTGCGGCGCGGGCGCGACTTTGATTCCGCTACGGTTTGTTTCCTTGGTCATTGTCCTGCCCTCCCATATCCCATCGCGATGACGGCACGGGCCGCGACACAACGGTCACCACCATGATTGAGAGATGCAAACGCAGAGAATTTCCCCCACGTTCGATGACCCACGCCCTCCGCAGCGAGCGGGCCGGCAGTTGCCGAAAAGACGGTCAACACTTCGGTGCCATCCTTGGCGACGACGATCTTGGCGGACGTCCCAAACTGTTTGCCGGGGCGAGTCCAGGAGACTCCGTTGGTGGTGGTCCATCCGTGCGGTTGCAAGATGTCCAACCAATCGGCTCCGCGGTCAAAATCCCCCCAAGGTGTCGATGTGTCCGATTCTATCGATGGACGCAATTCGGATCGACGTTGCCGAACGTACTCGGCCATCGGATCGGGACGTTCATCCAGTGACGCAGCTGCACACCAAAGGATCTTGCGCTCCTCCGGTGTCATCGTCGGCAACTCAGGAAGCGGAATCCCACGCACTTGGACGTACGGGCTTCCACTTTGATGGACGCCAGCGGCGGACCCCACACCAACGATATAGCCTCCTTCACCACGACTTTCGACTAGCACGCCACCCGCGGCGGTCATCGCGATCTTCGTATTGCCACTGACTTCAACGCAGCGGTACAGGACGTGGTATCCAAGTCCTCCGGTTTCGACGACGCACAATCGGCAAAGCAAATTTGCGGGCAACAGATTGAGCCATTGATCGAACGTTTCATCCGGTTGCTCATCAAAATCGAGCACTTCCATTCCACCGGATTGGATACCACTGACCAGGCCAATGCCGGCCGCGTTCGCGAAAAACGATCGCAGCTCGTCATCGGTTGCAAACCGGGTTCGGTATTCATTCCACGACTGCACCGCCGGGGCTTTGCTGCCGTCCATTCTCAACGGGATCACAGACACGCCAGCGGCGATGTAATCACGAGCGATGGTATACTGGGGGCGACGGGTTGCACTGTCATCGCACTTTCGGGGTTGTCGCTCACTACGCATGATCGGCACCCCGTTTTTTGTTGGCTTGCTTCTTGGCATGCTTCGCGGCTTGGCGTGCGGTCGCTTCAGCCTCAGCGGCCTCAGTTCCATCACGCAGTGCATTCAACACGTCTTCAATGACGTACAGGCGTCGATCGCCCTGCATGATGGACGGGATCGTCTTCGCCTTGGTCTCGGCATCCAACTTGCCCATCGACCAATGCAGGATCTTCCGCATCCCGTCTCGGGTCGCGACGGGGCCGGCGTCAACGTTGTGGCGAGCCAACAATGGACGTATTCCATTGAGCACGTCCGCCACGATCGCGGCACGCAATTGTTCGGGATCGATGTCCCGCAAGATCAAGTCAGGCATCGTCGCCCCCCTTCGTGTTATCCACCAATTTCCACAAACGGGAATGGCAACACCGATTGCTCGATGGGACATAGCCGACCGGACGGATGATTCCATCGCGGTGCAACTCAGCGACCATTGCACCGAACAATCGGCCGTCTTTGCCCTCAGGCAATTCCAGACCACGAATCGCCTCGGTGAATGTCGCGGGACCTTGCTCCAAGCGACGAAGAAATCGGCGTCGAGCTATGGCAAAGACTTGCCGGATATTGGAGTCAGACATTGGGCAGCTCCCTCCGGTCTTGATCCGAGCAACTGGGGGGCTGATTGAGATTGTCTTTGCGAGCTTCGCGAGCTTCTACGCTAAGTCGATAAAGCCGTCGCAACAGCATTCGTTCGCGAACAGCAAACTCAATCCGATTAGCGATCGATTCCGGCGTTGGAAGCGAGTCGAGCGGTGACATTGAAAGTCCTCCGGGCAAGTGAATGAAACACAACGCCCAGAATCTGCCGCAGTCCCGAAAAGAACAAAAACGCGAGGCCTATTTTGCTGTTTCGCTATTTCGATCTTCCACGATTGTCTCGGGAAAATGGGACTTTAAACCTTTCCAGATAGGCTCGTTTGTACGCATCAAACGCCCCGTTCCCCGTTTCACTATCGAACAGCGGCCAACCGCGCTCCGTCCCCTCGTCATTCACCATCTTTTGCAACTCACGATTCTTCAGCTTCGTTGGATCGCAATTATCTAACATCCACTCCCCTCTCTCCAGTTTCTTCTCAGCGATCGTTGGTCTGGCCTTGTCCGTTAAACCGGACGGCGGATTTAGTGTTTTTTCGCCGGGGGCTATTGGGGAGGAACCACGAAGATGGGCCGCGAGCAATTCGCAGGCAGTCGCGTAGTATCCGAGAATGGAAAATTGGTGTTCACACCAGAGACGTTCGGCGACGACCCGTTCGTCATCCTCTTCGCAGTAAATTTCACAAAAGATGCTTTTGAAAAGACCTGGTGACAGTACTTTGATTTTGCCCGGCTCCAAGAAATAGGCAGAGGGACTGACGATGGTTTTGGTTTCTTCGTCGTATTCGACAGGAGATATCGCAGGTATCCAATAACCAAATAGGTTGGTCGCAACTCCAACTCCAAATCCAAAACCAAAAACCAATCCTCGCGGCCTCGCGTCCTCAACCAGTTTCGAAATTTGAAGAGGCAGTAAGTTTTCCATTTGCATGTGAGACAATTCATCTCCCAACAACTCCAACTTCTCACATATTTGGACTTTGATTTCAGAGGATTCAGGCAGCAGTCGGATTGCCCTGAATTCTTGCTCAAAGTATTCAAGTCTCCTCAATTGGTCGTTGTGAATCCCACTGGTGGAGCTTTGTTCCGTTTGATTTCTCAACGTATTCACGGCAGGCATGTCCGTGTTTGCAGCATTGGCCTTTTCCAAACAATCCCGCCAGATCTCCACCACCCTCGCAACAACCCCGGCATCTGCCTTTGGCAACGTGCCTCCGATAGTGAATCCCTCCTGGTCTTGTCCGAAGTCGTCTTCGTATTCATGTTTTTGACAGGGGAATTCAACCGTGTCGCCCGTACACAACGTTGCACAGTAGTACTCCGACGCCTCCCATGGTTCAGTTGGCCTGCGAAACTCGATCTCCAACGGCGCATCAGGACACTCAGCTAATCGCATCAGCAAGCTCACCAATCGATCTGCCGACCTTGTTCCGCGACATTCCGCAAGTGTCTCGCCAATCAACGACATCACACGCAAACGCTCTTTCATCAGCTCTCTTTCGATGAGGCCGATTCGATCGGCCGCTGCGGAAAGGGATCGCAGGCGGCCGGTCGAATCGTGCGGCCGGAGCTACCGGCCTACCTTAGAAATCGCCGCGGGTCAGGCGACGACGTGAACGGCGGGCGACCAAACCCGCACCAGGGGGATTCTCGCTCAATTCGGCGGCACCATCAAGAAAGCCATCGGCCGCGAACCATCCACCGAAGCGAAGTCGGTTTTCAGATTTCGAAACCAGCGACAGCTTGCGGACAACTCACCCGCACATCGCAAACGCTGGGAAGGACCCAACCAGGCACACACCGGCCCCCCAACCCCCGCACACCGAGGACGAACGAACTCTCTCTCAGCACTGCGGGCCTGCCCATCGCATCAGCCGACACAGTTGTCTCAGAAGGACCCAATGGTCAGCAATTAAAAACAGCCGTCGCCGTCGTAGGCCTCGCTAGGCCTGTCCCCAAGAGTCAGCGAAAACGTGGAGTTTCCCAGGCTCCCGTGAGCCTTGGTGCTTTTGGGCCAGTCGCTGAACGAGTGCCTTCTTGTGAACATTTGCCGAGTCGTTCCTTTCGATGAACCGATCCACGACCGAATCCCATGGAACCCATGCAAAAGGCTCTTGTTTGAGGGCTGGCTTTACACCCCCATTGAACGCGATCACCTCGGTGAACGAGCGTACAAAGACGTCCAGATCAGCAATCGCCAGTCGTTTGCCATCTTCATTGTTTGGATAAATGCGTTTTGTGTTTAAAACCATTGGGAGATCCTTCAATAACATGTCGAGTTGACGGAGCGTGCATCGCCCCCGAATGGGGCTAGTTTGAGTTATGCGGGCGGATTTCCCGAGGATAAGTAAGTGCAATTCAGAAAATAATTTTCGCTCGGGGAAACAGTGGAACGACTAGCCCTTTCGCCTTGGTGGGAGCAGGGCGACAGAACCACAATCTTGTCGATGCGATCAAAATCCATTTTGCTGCATGCACGGCGCGGTTCGGGGGACGATCGGTCGCTCGCCAGCCACCGCCAGAAATCAGGCCCCCCCGCCTCCACCACACCCCGCGGCCAAAACCCTGATTTTTGCCGCAAGACGCCCACGCCGATGGAAGCGGCGATCCGATCACCACCGCCGTGGTTTTCGACCACCCCCGCCCCAACCGATCCATCGAAGAGGAGGAGGAGGGTCGAAATCATTTTCACCCACGCCACCGAGAACACCGCGATGGGATCCCCGCACCAGCACCCCCACCGGCCTCGGAAGGACCCGCCACCGCGCACCGCCCCCCTGACCCCCGCAAACATCGACCGGACGGACTGTGTTCAAAGGTCCCTGGGCTGATCTCTACCGCATTCTATCTTGGACGCTCAGAGGGACCCAACGACGGTAGGGGGGTGGTGGCGGTCGCAGTCCAGCCGGCACGCATGCGAGAACACCGGAACCCACTGGCGATCACCTCCACATCACACCGAGGGAAGTACCTTTTGATTGGGGTGTCTGTCCAATCTGTCCCGCAGCACGACGGTTCCCATCTCCATGTCATCACGGTGCGAACGAAGTAGTACCTACGCTCTTGGCCCCAACAGGAGTCGTGGTGGGTTCACGACCATGGTGCTGCAGCTCGCACGAAAAGGCAATTTCCCGATCGACTTGGCTCGATTCGTGTGAAGGAGCTGCCGCCTCCAACTACATTTGGGGGAGAGCCTCGATGACAGCGAAAATCATTAGCGATTCTGAACAGGCAAACACCAATTCGACATCCCTGAATGTCTCGGTAGCTGCGTCGCCTCTCGATTGTTTGACTCAACATCCATTAACGAAGACTGGAAAGCATACGACCATGAAGTTCTTTCTCGCAGCAGTTCCGCTTCTCGGCCTTCTTTTCGGCAACAGCGCTTCGGCGGCAGTTCTTGGTGCGGGAAACTTGATTGTCACGGACTCCGCATCAAACTCGGTGCGGGAGTTCACGTTGGGGGGGTCGCTCGTTCAGTCGTTCACGGTGATTCCGCCGACTGGAGTTGCCGAATCGTCCCGAGGACTGAAGGTTGATGGCGACGGCAATATTCAAATTTACAACGGCACTTTCTCTCCCGTAGTTTCAACCATTGATGTAACCACTGGAGTGCAAACTGATCGTGCGGGCAATTTCTCAACCACCGCTACAGGTGGATTCGGGAAGATCGCCGTCGTAGGTGATTCGCTGTTGGTTTCGGATGCTCCCACAGGAGGTCGCACAGATCGAGGAGTATTGCGTTTCAACGGCACCACAACCGATCGATTCATCGCTGACTTCACGCCGACGGATATGACGATTGGTCAAGATGGACTACTAGCAGTGCTCGGTACGAAGGCGAACGCTGCTGCAAGCAACCCTTCGCAAGTCCGCGTCTATGATCCGTTGACAGCCGACTTGATCTCGGAATTTAGCTTGCCTGACGCCGTTGCAGGTCGCGTAATTCGTGGCCTAGTCGCGGACGATTCAGGTAATTTCTATGCTCACGAGCTTGGTGACGAAATCTTCCAGATTGATTCAAGCGGCAATCTATTAGCGTCCTTGGACGTTACGGATATCATTGGCGAATCGCTAATTGATATCGATATCGATCCTCTTGGAAATATCGCCCTCGGCACAAATCGGGGAAACGTGATTCTCACCGACACCTCGTTCTCGAGTCCAACCAGCTTTTCAGCCTCCTTTTCGACGGATATCGGTCGCCCTATCTACGTCGGCTTCACTTCGCCCGTGACTGCAGTTCCAGAACCTGGCACTGCAGCCTTTCTCATTCTTGCGGGCGGTTTGGCAATGCACCGACAACGTCGGCGGAAACGCAGCCGAGTGAAAACAACTGAGCGGTAGGGTCGCAATCCACTTGCTCGTGTCTTGCTTTTAACTCGGGATCCGACTGGCGACTAACCCACGGGCCACCGCGATCAGATCCGCCCGCCCGGCCGCATCCAATTGCTCCCACAGCGCCACCATCTCCTCGGCCTCCACCGACGAAGTGGGGTGGATTTTGGGGTGGCACGCTTCATCACCTCCATTTCCCCCGTGTTTTCCCGCTCGGGTTGCCGTCCCGCCCTGGGTACTTCTCTGCGACGTCGCGGAACCGATTGTGAGACAGCGTTTGATTTTGAGACGCTCTGTTTGGCAGCGTTCAGTCGGAGATGGGCCCGGCTCAAACTTCTACACAAAAAAAGCCGCTCCGGCGTGAGCGGTGGTCGCTGACGCAGGAACGGCTTGAGCTGGCTCGCGGATTCCGACTGAATTCAAACGAGCCCATTGCCAGAATGAGCTCTTCGAATGCTTGAGTTCGCTCAGGGAGCGATGGGCAGATCGAAGTCGCCGGACAAGTCGCGGTAGACACAGTGAATGTGGTTGGCTGGGTTGCCAGCCGGGTCGGCTTGCGTGTTCACGAACTCGATCAAGAACCGTTTGCCGCGCACTCGGTAGTAGTGACCGATGCCTGGCTCAAGAGCTCCCGCCCAGGCAAAGTGAACGTTGTTCCAACCGTCCGCTTCGATTTGTTGCGTCCGTTCAGCAGCGACTTTTTCCGGTGCGACACTGACGTACAAATCCACCACATCGCGAAGTTGTTTTTGTTGGTCAGGGTTCAAACTGGAATAGGCGATTCCTTCGGGTTCTCCCACCGTCGGTTGGGGTTCGCCGGCGAAGCGAATTTCACCGAGAGCTTCTTCGGCGATCCGTGCGACTTCAAGCTGCTTGGAATCCAGCGAGTTCACCAGTTTGAACGCGAGTTGTTCCTCTTGGTTCAGAACGGCGGTGCCTTTGCCCAGCGTCACGCTGGTTTCGTTCTTCACCACGGCGGGGTTCGTCGCCATGAACTGGGGCGTGGAATCCACGACCTTCCCGCCGCGACAAACGAAGTTCAGCGACAGGTGGTGACCTTCGAAGGACAAGCCCCAACTGGCGTCTTCGCCGGCGGCGGTGATGTCACCGAACAAGGTCACGTAGTAGCGTTGCGGGTTGCGTTCCCAAGTTCCTTTGCCGGCTTCCATTTCGTTGAGCACTTCTTCCAGCAACATGATCCGGTTGGCTTTGCTGTAACCGGCTTCGCTGAGTGCCGAACGGAGAAGACGCAGGGCGGCGGTTCGCTGAGCATCGTTCATCTGCTCGAGCATCAGCCCCTTGCGTTCCTTCTTGGGAATGAAGTGCCAGCCAACTCGCTTGGGCGAATCAAACGCCATCACAGCATCCGCTTTTTGATCCGGCGTCAGCGTTTCCACGAACGCAACGGCGAAAGTCTGCATTTGTTCAGCAGGTGAGGCGGCCAATTTCCAACCCGCCAGCCCCAAGGCAGCGACGGCGGAAAGGGACAGCAAGGCAAAACGAATCTTGTTCATGGCGGGTCGATGACAGAGGGAGGGAATCGCCGAGCGATGTTGGCTCGGAGAGGAGGGAATCCGGCAAGGCGGGAATTCAGCCACGTAGGGTAATTGATTCTGCCGACGGAAACACTCTCAGCGGGTGCCACAATTTACCATGCGGGCGAAGAATCGCGACCAATTCCCCCCATCGGCTGGACGAATCGGACGAGCGATCGACGCCAATGCAATCTGAAACGCTGGTGTTGCGATCGAAGGTGTCGACCTGGTCGATGCAGCGGGTCCATTCCTCCGGCAACGGTTCCGCCGGAGCCTGCGGGGTTCCCGAAATCCGAATCCCTGCGTGCAGCATTCCGATTTGCTGGGCGTCCAAATCGATCACTGGCAGGTGGGTCAGGCCTTCGACCGAGGGACGCATGAACTCCAGCATGGGCTGAGGAGATGGTTTTTCGCGGTCCGTGTCGTCGAACATGAACTCGCAATCCAGAGTGTCGGCCAAGGTGAAACGCCCGACCTCGGTGCGAACCAACTTCGTCATCACAGCAGCACATCCGCAGGCGGCGGCGACATCCATCCCAAGCGTCCGGAGGTAAGTTCCCGAGCCACAACGAACATCCAAACGCATCACCGGTCGTTCATAAGAAACCAATTTCACCGAATCGATGAGGATCCGACGCTTGGGCATTTCAAAATCTTCCCCGCGACGAACTCGCTTGTGGGCCCGTTCCCCATCCACTTTGATTGCCGAATGAGCCGGCGGGGTCTGCTCCACCACACCATGAAAATCTTGCAGCACTCGCTCGATTTCAGCGGCACTTGGCAAGGTTGCGTCTGCTTGCGTGACCAGTTCCGATTCCAAGTCCCCGGACTCGCTGGACACCCCCAGTTGAAAATCGGCGAGGTACCGCTTGCCGTGTTGCAATACCCAGGGGGTCAATCGCGTGGCTGATCCAATCGCCAGCAGCACCAACCCTTCCGCCAACGGATCCAGCGTTCCTGTGTGGCCCACTTTCAGCTTGCGAAGACCGAATTCGGCGCGCAGCCGACGCTGCGCACGGTTGACCAGGTCTCGAGAGGTTGCGCCCGGCGGTTTGTAGCAAGGCAGAAAACCAAGCGGGGAATGCTCGCCGTTGGGGTCCATGGGAAAACGTCAACTCAAGGAATGAAAACAAGAAATGAAACGAAGGCGTGAACACCTTCCCACAACAGAACCACCGAACGAGCTGGCAGCCCACCCGTCAGACCGCATCATCCGTCAGACCGCATCATCCGTCAGACCGAAATGGTCCGCAGAGAAAGATGACTGATCAGTGCCAAGCAGCTCTCGACCACGATGAACAACAACCGGGCAGTGATCACGCACAGCAGTGCATGGGTCGGATCAGTCACTGTGCCCAACACGACCAATGTCACCCACTCGCGAACACCAGCCCCACCGGGCAGCAACGACGCGAATCCCAAGACCATGCCGAGGCTGATCGCAGCGGTGGCAACCGTCAACAGCTCGTAACCAACGGGCAACCCATTGTAAGCCGGAATGGCTTTCATCACGCAGGCAAACGACAACCCGATCAAACACCAAGACAACAGCGACCATCCCCAACCTGAGATCAATCGCGGCCACGTGATCGCGGATGAAACATCCGCCACCGCGGTGGATCGATTGGCTGAATCCTCCGGCTGCGTGCGAGCCCGTCGCCGGCTGACCAGTTTGATCACACGCCGCATCACCGGCGGCAGCGTGGGAATGCAAGCGACCACCGCCATCAACGAGGCCGCCCATTTGACCCATTGAGGAAGCGGCGTCGACCACATCAGACACCCCGCCAGCGCACCGCCAACGGACATCATCAGCAGCGTTTCAAAGAACACGCAGGTGGTCGCTCGACCGATCAAAGTTTGCCTGGAGGGTGCGTCTCGGATCACGGCAGGCAAACTGCCAGTCCGAGACGTGGACACCACCGCGGAGACACGGAGCACCACCACCATCGCTTTGCCGGGGATGTACTTCCCTGCATGGCCAAGCAATTGCGCCGCGGTGGCTCGAGGCAACGAACAGGGAACATGGAATCCACGCAGGGCTCCATGCAACACACACGCCGGCGGCAGCAGCCCGACCGCGTAAAACATCGCCGCGAGCAGGAGCGAGCCAAGAGAAACGTTTTGCCACGTCGGCAGGGATCCCAGCAATCGACTGCGTTCTTCGCTCAGCGATTGTCGTTCGCCGGTCCAGACGTGGCCCTGGGGATCACCGGCAGTGCCCTCCGCAGACGCCTGGAACTGCCCGTCAAGGACCTCGAGTTCCTGGTCAATGACTTGGACACGAGCCTGGACGTCAGCGACCTCGGCCTGCCAACGTTCGACCGCATCCTTGGCCGCGAGGGCCAATCCCACCACGACCAAGACGGCGATGACTCGTTTGGCCCAGCGCATCCAGCCAGCCTTCCGCCGCGCGGGAGCGGGCTCCCGCGTTTCGGATTCGGCGGTTTCAACCACAGAATGTCAGCTCGGATCGCTGTGCCATCGGCCGATCAGTTGTCAGCGAGAGGTTCTTTTTTCTCGGTGATCACTTCGGTCTTTTCCGACATTTCGGCGTTCAATTCGATGTAACTATTCCATTCTTCCGGCAGATTGTCTTCATGGAAAATCGCTTCCACGGGACATTCCGGCACACAGGCTTCGCAGTCGATGCACTCTTCCGGGTGGATATACAACATCTGTTCGCCTTCGTAGAAACACTCCACAGGGCAAACGACGACGCAATCGGTGTACTTGCATCCCGAGCAGGGTTCAGCAACGACGTGCATGGTCTAACCTTCCAGTTTGATTGAGAAATGGAACGACCTAACCAGATCGTTCTCGCACTATATCGGTTCAAGCAAGGCCGTAACTTCGATCAAAACAAACCTGCTCTGATCGACTATCCTCGCAGTTCCCCTATTTTGCCACTTCCGCCGTCTCCGGCAAACCCGCCTCCATCGACAATTTGGTCACTTTCAACCTGATGCAAGCTTCTTCCACCCGTTGGCAAATTCGCACTCGCCCCAATCGCCACTACCCTTTTCTCTCGCGGCACCCTTGGGTCATGGCCAACGCACTGGCGCACAACACGCTTCGCGAAGTGCCCTCCGCAGGCAATTTCAGTGAAATCGCCCCGCTGCCCGTGGATTCTTTGTCCGAGGAATCTTTGCCTGTGGAGCCCGACTCCGTTTCGGACGCCCCCCCGGAAGAGGTTGCGGAATCCGTGCCGGGTGACCGCCAACGACGGCTTCCCGGCTGCGGCGACGTGATCGATTTACTCGATCACGACGGCAACTGGGTCGCTCGCGGCTTGATCAATCCAGGCAGTCGGCTTCGGATTCGGCTGTATGCCTTTTCATCGGAAGAACAAATCGACGACGCATTGTGGGCGGAACGAATCGAACAAGCGGTCGCACGTCGACGCTTGGCCGGCTCCCCCAACCCACAGGGCGGCGAGCGTTTGATTTTCAGTGAATCCGACCGGATGAGTGGCCTGATCGTCGATCGTTACGCGGATTGTTTGAGCGTGCAAATCACGGGCGGCGTCCTGATCCCTCGCGCCGCGATGCTGATCCGCGAAGTCACCGCGGCCGCGGCCCGTCATCAGACGCCGTGCCAAAGGATCTTGGTTCGCATGGACGACACCACCGTCAAACACGAAGGCGTCTCCGCCGAAACTTTGGCGGAACTGCAATCGCTGACGACGCTGGACAGTCAAGCCGATCCGACCGTTTGGTACCAACACAACGGGCTGGAGATGGCCATCGATTTGCAGGACGGCCAGAAGACCGGCGGCTACCTCGATCAACAACTCAACCATGCCGCCGCGGCGAGTTACATGGCCGACCGCCGAGTGCTGGATGTGTGCACCTACACCGGCGGCTTTGCACTGGCGGCCGCCCGCGCCGGCGCCCAACAAGTCGTTGCACTCGACAGCAGCGAACGGGCACTCGAGATCGCCAAGCGGAATGCTGAACGCAACCAGCTCGGCAACATTCAATTCGATCAAGGCGATTGCTTTGACGACTTGAAAGAACGCCGCGAACGGGGTGAGAAGTTTGACGCGATCATCCTGGACCCCCCGAGATTCGCTGGCTCTCGCAATCAAACCAACGCGGCATTGCGAGCCTACACGCGGCTGAACGCGTCGGCGGTTGACCTGCTGCCCCCGGGCGGGATTTTGGTGACCTGCAGCTGCTCAGGTCGGGTGTCTCGAGCCGACTTTTTGAACATGCTGGTGGATGTGGGACGCAAGCGTGGACGTGACCTCGTGGTTCTCGAAAGTCGCGGTCCTTCCCCCGATCACGTCTTCGCTGTCTCGTGCCCCGAGAGTGATTACCTGAAGTGCATCATTGTTCAGGTGATGTGATACGATTGCGAATTCGCAATCTTTCCTGGAGGAAAGTTGCGGTTTTTTGCTGCGGGGTAGGATCGCGGTTCACGCATTTGAACTATAACGGACGTGTACTTGTGACGGCTTGGAAGTCAGCTTTTCTACTCTGCGTTTGGCTTGTTTTTCTTCAACGCCCATCAATCGTAAGCATCACTCCAGATCGAGGCCCGCGGTGTCCAGCGTAACGATCAAAGTCCTACACGGTGCCGACCGTGGAAAGGTCTTCGAGGGGATCGAGCCTCCCCTGACCATTGGACGCGAGGAGGGCAACGACATCCAGCTCAATGACGAGCGGGTCAGTCGCTGTCACCTCAAGATTCAAAGGGATAACGAACGGTTGGTGTTGACCGATTTGGATAGTACCAACGGTACCAAGGTCAACGGAACGGAATGCCAACTGAAGATTCTGCGGCACGGGGATCTGGTTGCGGTCGGGCGCAGTCTGCTGCTGCTGGGATCCGAAGAGCAGATCGCGGCACGACTGCAGGCCATCGGAGGAGGCAGCAAGGGTGCGATCCAGCGAGACGTGAAGTCGTCCGACGAGTCGATGGCAGTCGATCTTCGCCAGGACCCAAAGTCACCACTTCCGGTCGATGCGTTGCATGTGGAAGATCTGCCAGCAATTCCGGACGATTTGACCCCTGGCCAAAAAGCCCAGCTCTGTGAGATTTTGGATTACCTACAATCACGACTGGAAAGATTGATCGAATCGGCGACCACGCAGGAAGAATCGGAACAAGTTCTGCTGCAACAAGCCGCCTGGCAACGCCTGCTCGACGTCCAATCGCGACTGGCAACCCTCAACCGAAAAATCACCGATCCACAGTGGCCCTGAGCATCCAGTTCTCTCGGGCCGACAGTCGGAATCGCTTCCGAGTCATCGACCCACGAAAGAACACCGTTGAGCTCCTCCCAATCCAACCTCGCCCCGTCTGCTCCAACCGCCACATCGTTGACCGCGAACTCACGGCAGACGGAAGCCGAACCAACAGAAGCCCGAGAACCACTCGTGAGTGAATACCGCGAACTTCGGGCTCCCACGCAATCGCTGGGAACCCTGATCGATCCGCCTCTGTGCGATGCGGAATTGCTGTTGAAAAACAACCTCGCGACGGCCCAAGCTGAAATGCCAGCCGGAGCCTTTTGGGCGGACTTGCGAAACGAGGCGCGAGAGCAACTGGTCAACGACGCTCGTCGCTACACGTCGTCTTACCGCGATGTCGCGTCCTTCTGTGCCGATCAACCCAACCACACGGGCGAGAACAATTCCCGCCCCATCGTGATGGCCGGGCACCAACCCACCCTGTTTCATCCAGGGGTGTGGTTCAAGAACCACACACTGCAGAAAATCGCGAACGACTGCTGTGCGCTTCCGATCAACCTGGTGATCGACAACGACGTCGCCACCACGCGATCGATTCGTGTGCCACAGTTGCAACCGCTGGCAAACCTTGCCGGCGATGATTCCCACCAGCAGCGGCAGGGCTCTTGGCAGTCCATTCCCTACGATGCAGGTGGCGAGACCCTGCCGTTCGAACAAGCCCAAATTCGCGATACCGAACGATTCAACCATTTCGACGCAGGCGTTCGTCGGTTGATCGCTCCACTGGTGAAAAATCCCTGCGTCACGGAACTGTGGAAACACGCTCGTGAAGCGATCGCCCGTTGCGGCATCGCTGGCTGTGCGTTGGCCCAAGCCCGTCACGCGCTCGAAGCGGAGATGAACTGGCAGACCCTGGAGATCCCCCTCGGTGTCGCCGTTCGCGGCCGACCTTTCGCTCGATTTGTGATGGAAATCATCGACCAAATTGAACGCTTCCGAACGGTCTACAACGACTCCGCCGATCACTACCGAGCCTGGCACGGGATCCGCAGCTCAGCTCATCCTGTCCCCAATCTCGGGCTCCAAGATGGATGGTTCGAAATGCCGCTGTGGGTTTACGGCAACAGCCAACCACAACGCCGCGGCATCTGGGTGCGGCGAGAAGGCGACCAATGGCGGATCAGCGACGCTCCGTCTGGTCCCTCGCAATCAGGGCTTGGTGGAGGAGCGGTCTCCCTGACCGTCTCAGCAAACGACCGCGATTTGGCGGCGACTCAATTGATGGAAGCCGCCTCGCCAGAATTCAAACTTCGGCCACGCGCGTTGATGACGACCATGTTCGCCAGACTGGTTCTCAGCGACCTGTTCCTGCACGGAATCGGCGGAGGCAAATACGATCAACTGGCCGACCGAATCATGGCTCAATTTTTCGAGGTCACCCCGCCAGGGCTGCAAGTCGTCTCTGGAACGATTCGTTTACCGGGCCAAGAAATCGATGAATCCCGTGAAGGACGTCGCCGCGACCTTCAACGAAAAGAACGAGAACTTCAATTCCAAGGCGAAAAATGGCTGAATGATGCCAACTCCGCGCAGCGAGATCTCCAAGCACGAAAGCTGGAACTGCTCGAGAAGATGCCCACGTCGGGCAGCCGCCGCACTTGGCACCATGAGATTTCACGCTTGAATTCGCTGATTGCGATGCAACTCACCGACCAGCGGCGTGAAACTCAGCAACAGCTCGCTCACTTGGAGCGGGAAGCGGCAACGGAAAAGATTCTCTGCAGCCGCGAACTTTCGTTTTGCCTGTTTCCCTTGGAATTCCTTCAAGAATCCTTTGCCAAAATGGCATGAGCGTGACGATTGGAGTTGTCGAGCGCTAATTTTACGCTATTCTCTGCCGTTTGCCGACGAACAAAGTTGGTTTTTGGCATCAACATTTAACCCGCGAGTAGCATCGGATGAAGGTCGTTAGTAGCATTGGGGCGTTGAAGTACCGCCACCCAGATTGCCAGGTTGTCAAACGCCGAGGCCGTATTTACGTGATTTGCAAAAGCAATCCAAAGTTCAAGGTCCGTCAGGGCGGTGCGAAGAGCAAAAAAGCCCGGCGCTAGATCAATCCGTTTCGTCGAAGACAGGGTGATCTAATTTGGGGTCCCCTTTCGATGAGACCGGCATTGTCACCCCCTGCATCTCCCATGACTCCCCCGCCATCAACGCCCAGTGATTCACTGGCAAACGGTCCGGGTGAGCGATCAAATGGTGATTCTGCCCCCGCCTCCCGCCACCAGTTGGTGGCGCAGAACTCGAATCGCGGACAGGATGGAGCTTCGGCCATCCCGCCCAGGGCGAGCGATCCAGACGTGCATCAAATCGACGTCTGTGCATTCTCAGAACTGGCCCCCCACGACCTCGAACGCTGGGAACAGATTCGAGCACTGACCGAAGATTTCAGGCCGCCCTTTTTCGCAGCTCGGTTTGCGGCCGCGGTTCACGCCGTCCGAAAAGACGTGCTCACCGCCATCCTGCGAGCCAAAGACGGCACGCCGCTGGGGTTCTTTCCCTTCCACCGCGTGGGCGGCGTCGGTGTGCCTGCCGGGCGTTTTCTCAACGACGCACAGAACGTCATCGCGGTTCCCGGCCTCGACGTCGACTGGACCGAACTGGCCCGCGCAGCCAAGGTTCGAGCCTTCAACCTGCACGCCATCGTCGGATGCGATCCCAACTGGGTCACACGGTATCACCTGCAGTCCGTCAAAGCGTTTCGTGCAGACCTCGGCAATGATTCCGGGGACTACCTCCAGCGCCTTGAGCATGAACATCGAACGATCGGAAAACAGGGCCAAAAGACCCGTAAGCTGGGACGAGAAATAGGACCAGTTCGGCTGGAAATGGACTGTCGCTGCCCTGAGATCTTGAAGCAAACGATCACGTGGAAACGGGCACAGTACCAACGCACGCACATCTTGGATCTGTTTCTCCCGGACTGGACACGGGATTTGATCGAAACCCTGCACGCCAACGCCATGGAGCAACCTGGGCTGCAAGCCGATTCCCCTGCTCCACACCACGAGTTCTCAAACGACTCACTGCGTGGCATCTGCTCCGTGCTCTGGGCTGGCGATCAGCCAGTCGCCACCCACATCGGGATGATTGAACACGGGCGTCTGCACTATTGGTTCCCAGCCTATGACCCGGCGTACTCCCGCTACTCGCCCGGGACCGCCCTCTTCACCGAGATCATCCGGGCGGCAACGTCACACGGAATCCAGTGCGTCGATATGGGATACGGCGAACAACCGTATAAAAAGAAACAGACTGGCACGACGACACAGGTGGTCCACGGCACCATCACCGACTCCCGCTGGCACCGAATGGCATTTGCAGCAGAAGCCAGCATGGTCCAGGCTCTCAAACGGGTGCCGATGAAGGAAGCCGTCAAGCGTGCGATCCGAACGATCAACCCGTCGGCGGGGATCAAGAAACTAAAATAGCCCGCCGTTTCCGACGAGCTATTTTTGAGTTCAGGTGGCAGCCTAAGACTGCGACGATCGACTTTTGCCTACTTGCTGGGTGGCAGCAGAACCGTGTCGATCACGTGAATGATGCCGTTGCTGGTCATCACATCGGTCTTCACGACCTTCACCTTGTCATTCAGGAACACGGTTCCGTCTTTCACTTCGATGCTGACTTCGCCGCCCAAGGTCTTCGCCGAATCCAGGGTGACAACCGTCTTGGCGGGCACTTTGCCGGCAACGACGTGGTACTTCAAGATCGCGACCAACTGATCCTTGTTCTCAGGCTTCAGAAGACTTTGCAGGGTGCCTTCCGGCAGCTTCTCAAACGCCTCATCCGTTGGTGCGAAGACAGTGAACGGGCCTTCACCGCTGAGGGTTTCCACCAAACCGCCTGCCTTGACGGCGGCCACCAAGGTGTTGAACTTTGCCGCCACTGCGGTCTCGACAATGTTCTTTTTCGCGGCTTCGTTGTGGTGATCCGCTTGGACGGTGGCGGGCAGAACGAACATTGCCACTGCAGCCAAAATGATTTTCTTCATCGTTGATTCCATGAGTCTGAAACGTGTGGAGGTTAACTCGAGCTTCAAAGAGGCTGTCCTGCAGCGGCCGCTACCGGACTGCCTCACTCGATCGGCTGATTCGCGGATCGCTGGACTGTACAACCCAGACAAGCGGAACCCCCAAAAAAACTCCTCACCAACGCCTTCGGGCAGCCAAGGTAACTTTGAAACCAAATTGCAATTGCCGCGAAACCTCGATGGAAACGAAGGGTTAGAACTGATGAAACAACTTTGGTTTCAGTTTGTACGCCTCGGCAATTTCGCCACCGCGTCAATTGAATGCCCTCTCCTCATCTGACCATTTCGAAGGGTTGTCTAAAAATGAGCCGTTTGTCCCGAGTCCAATTCGCTCCCAATCTGCGTTTGTTTGCCATGCTGACGATGGTTGCTGGCCTGACGCTTCAGTCAATCTCCATCGCGAACGCCCAAGGTCGTGGTGGCCGTGGCGGATTCCAAGGAGGCGGTGGTCCAGGCGGTGGCGGCGCCATGATGGGCGGCCGCGGCGGTGGCGGTGGCTCCCTCCTCGGTTTGCTCCGTGCCGAAAAAGTTCGCGAAGAACTTGCCATCGACGAACCACAAGCCGAAGCCCTCAAGAAGCTAGAAGAACAAGCCCGTGAGCAAGCCCGCCCTGACTTCGACTTCCGCAACGCGTCGGAAGAAGAACGCAGCAAGTTCTTTGAAAAGATGCAGGCTCAACGTGAAGAGCAAGCCAAAGAAACCCGGATGCAACTAGAAACCGTCCTGACGCTGGAGCAAATGGAACGCCTGGATGAAATCGGTATCCAAGCTCAAGGCCTGATGGCACTGTCATCGCCCGAAGTTCAAACCGAATTGACCATGACGGAAGACCAAAAGAAGAAGCTCACCGAAATCCGTTCGGGCATGGAAACCAAAATGCGGGAAGAAATGCGTGAGATCATGCAGAGCCGCGATCGCGAAAAAATGCAGACCGCCATGGAATCGATGCGTGAGAACATGGAAAAAGAAGTGATGGCCGTTCTGACCTCCGAACAAAAAACGAAGTTCGAAGAAATGAAGGGCAAACCATTCGATCTGGAAGCCCTGCGTGGTGGCGGACGCGGTGGACCTGGCGGTGAACGCGGTGCCGGTGCTCGTGGCGGCCGCGGCGGAGAAGGTGGCGGCGAACGCGGTGAGCGTGGCGGCCGAGGTGGACGTGGCGGCCGCGGTGGTGATCGCGGTGGCGAGTGAGCCAGCCGTTCAGCTGCTCACTCAGTGGCCCATCATCCTGCTCACGACTGAATGGTGAGCGTTGACGTTGCTCGAAAACAAACGACTCAAGCCGCATGCGTTTTGCATGCGGCTTGTTTCGTATCCTGACCAACTCCCGTCCGACGAAGCAGGCACGCAGGTGCCTGCGGGTATGTGAGCCGCCTGACGCTCGCCATGGTTTCCACGAACATCCGGGGCGACCGCTGGGCTGTCAAAAGGTTGGTATTGAAACCGCTTTGGACTGCGCAGGTTTTGTTCCTCGACTTCGCCCCAACGGGGCAGCCCTATGCCAGCCCAGGGCAACGCCCTGGGTTGTGGCGGGACCAAGATTACAAAGCCCCAACGGGGGCGGTCCTAGCGGGTTTTGGGGAGTCTTTCTTAGGGCCGCCCCGTTGGGGCTGGTGTCGGAATCTCCGTAACGAAACCCCAGGCGATGCCTGGGGCTATCTTAGAGCTGCCCCGTTGGGGCGTAGGACAGAATAAAAATCAACGTCGCATTTTCCGTGTCAATACCAACCTTTTGACAGCCCAGCCTAACGCCCGAACGGCTCACGGGATTGATCCCACACATTCCTGCTCAAGCCCGGATGGAGTCAATCTGGCGTGCATCTCGCTTCTTGGGACCGAGTCGATCCTGGGTACCGAAGGCATTCAGCATGGTGTTGTAAACGTCGATTCCCTCGGCCCCGACATCCATGATTTGACCGGTTTTGAATCGACCATTGGCACCGGTGATGCAGTGGAAGACGCCAGACAGCTCTCGCTTCACATCATTGTGACGCCCATCACCTGACTCCGTCGAAATCGTGATCAGTGAATTTTCCAGGATGGTGCGACCGTTTGGTTCTCGGCAATCCTCCCTGTCCAAAGCGCTCAGGAAGTAAGCGACCTCCCGCATCTTCATATGAGCGTGGGCACGGAGCGCCTCGTTTTGTTTCTTCTCATTGAACTTGTGCCACCATTCGTGGCTGCAACCTCGGTCACCGCTGGCGTTCTGCTGCCCAGCGTCGTCAAATTCCCACCGTTTTTCACCGTCGTACTCATAATCGCCGGTGAGCCGAATGCGTTCGCCAGCGGCGAGGAATGTCAGGGCTCCGAAGCGAACGCGATCCATTTGCACGGCCAACGCATAAACGTCGGACAGCAGCCGCCATTCGGAGGACAGCTCCTCCAGCGTGATATCGATGCCCTGCCCGCCAGGATCAGCAGGCCCGCCGTGTGGAATGGCCGAACGCGGTGGCACCTGCAGACCATTCTCTTGCTGGTGCTGCATCGCAAAAGCTCGCTGCTCAAACTCGCGGATCCGGTCCAAGTGGTCCGCCACACGTGATCGAGAGGAGACTCCCAGCGGCGAGTTCGCACCCGTGTAATGTCGATAGTCTTCGACGACGGTGTCCAGCACACTTCGCTTCAATCTCTCACTTCGATCACTACCGCCCACGGCGACGCCACCGAACACTCGATCAAACAATTCGCGAGGCTTTTCCTGGATCGTCGCGGCGACAGTGCCGTCCATGTTGTAACTGTGCACATAGCGTCCGACGCGAGACCTGCGAAAGAAGGTTCCTCCGACCAAGGTTGGCACCATTCCCTTTGGCAACCCATCGGGATAGTGCGTACGACGGATCACTTGGTCAATCGATGGACCTCCCGACTTCGCTTCGCCGTCCGGCGGTTCAGCGGTGAACGCGGCAGTGGCACCGTCGTAGTGAGCGTTGATGCCTTTCTCATCACAGCGGACTTGGTCGACACCGCGCATGATGAGTAACTTTTTGCTGAGCGGCTGCAGCGGTTCGAGAACGCCTTGAAAACCTTCCATTTGCAGGGGCGCCGGGATACCGAGACCGAAGAACACGTTGAAGGCACGAACTGGAGCCTCTGGCGTTGGCGTCGCCGCCATGGCAGTCGAGGCCAGCATCTCTTCCAACAGAGGCAATCCGACCGTCGCCGCCCCAACGCTACGAAGCATCGTGCGGCGATGAATGAGCTTGTTCTTCATGACGGTTCCGATTGAAAACGAGGGAACGAGGTGGGGCGGAGATTCCCTGGTCACAGCTGTTTGTGACCGGGGTGCCAGTTGCGTCATGGCTCGTCTGGCGATCGAGCTTCCTGAACCAGATCACTCATCACCACAGCCGTGATCAAATCGGTGTAACGCCCGCCAGCGGTGGAGGCAGCCTGATGAATCCGCTGAACTTCAGTTGCGTCTCGGGCTCCCAATGGCCGCCCCAGAGCGAACTGCGTCACCTTCCAAGTCAGCGTCTGGCGAACACGGTCGCTGCTCGACAAGAGTTTCATCAACTCCGCCGGAGTCTCGTATTTTTGCGGCTTGGCCTGGCCGGGGATTACCAGTTGCCCATCCGAACGCAGAGCGTTGCCAAATTCGTCATGGCGATGAAATGCCCCCAGGCCATCAAACGGTTCCAAGCCAAATGCCAGGGGCTCGAACTTGATGTGGCAGCCTCCGCACGACTCGCTGCGAATGCGATCTTCCGCCACATCGCGGTGAGTCACGCCAGGCTTGGGAGGAACTGGCGTCGTATCGACACCCGGCGGGGGAGCCCCCATCACGCCTCGGAGCAAGTCTCTCATCACAAACAGGCCGCGCGTGACCATTGATGCGTCATCGCCACCGATCGTCAGCACACTGCCTTGCGTCAGCAATCCACCGCGAGCAGGCTGATCCGAGAGATCGTAGCGACGCAGGCCATCGCCCTGAGGCTTCAACCCATAGTGCTTTGCCAATCGAGGCGTGGCGTAGGTGAACTGAGCGTCGAACAGTTCGTTCAGCGGCCGCCCCTGCTTCCAGACAACCTCTTCAAAATACGCCAGTGTTTCGTCTCGCATGTCGCGGCCCAACTCAGCCGTCCACTGAGGGTACCGCTTCTGGTTGGGCTGCAAATGAGCGAGCCGATTGAGGTTCAACCAGTCCGTCGCAAACTGCTTGGACCGCTCGACCGCTCGGCGGTCCTGCAACATCCTCTCAACTTCCTTGCGGCAGCGTCCTTCGTCTGCCAGCCGACCTTCGCGAGCAGCTTTCAGCAGTTCCGAATCTGGGGGCCCACCCCACAGGACGTAACTCATTCGCGAGGCCAATTCGAAATCGCTGACTCGTTGACTGCCGCCTCCGCTGGGCTGCTGTTCGATGCGGTAGATGAAACGTGGCGACTGCAGCATCGCTTCCAGCATCAACCCCACGCCTTGCTCGAAGCTGCCTCCCGCACTCGCCACAGCCGTCAGAACCCCGCTGTAATTGGACACCTCCCGCTCATCCAACGGGCCACGGAACAACCATTCCCCCGTCTTCGCGACCAGGTCTCGTGCAGTCGCATCCGTGTTCAGACTCTGCGATTTTGAAAAACGCTTTGAAAACTCCAGGATGTCCATTTGCTGAACGATCTTTTCCGCCAATTGCGAATAGGCTTCGATGTGCTTCAAATCGACATTCAAGTTGTAGGCCGTGTTGCTGAATCCATCAGCTCGCAAATCCGGAGGCAACATCTGCTTCGCTTCCTTCGAGATATCGACCCCGACCGCACTGCGAACCGTTTCGATGTATTCCGAAGTTGTCAGTCGCTGAACCCAACTGTCACTCGCACCGGGATTGGAGGCGTAGACGGCAGGATCAATCCTGTCGATCGACCAAACCGCTCCACCATCAATCCATTCCTTGACCGAAGCCCGCTCGGTGGCAGACACCCCCGGCCCCTGCGGCGGCATATCGCCTGATTCAATCTGGTCCCACAGCAAACTCGACTCAGCACTCCCGGGAATGATCACCCTCCCGCTCTCGCCACCGGCCAACGCGGCGAGTTTGTGCGACAGATCCAGATCGCCTTTTTTCAACGCCGAATCGTGGCATTCCAAACACTTGCGTGCTAGCAGTGGGGCGATCTTGGTCGCAAATGTCTGCTCAGCTCGAGCGATTGCCAGTCGCTGAGTTTCGTGTGGATCAACCCCGGCGATTGGGCCAGCGCGAAAATTCTGCGACACATCGGAACCGCTGAGCGCCCGTGAATAAATCGCAACGAGGTGAAGCTCACCCAGCCAAGGACGCCCCAAACTTCGCTCATTCACCAGGACCAGCGGGAAGTCGGAATCCCAATTGGCAAGCGTTCCGGACACCTTTTGGGAAGCGGTTTGCCTGCCGTCGACATAGAAACGAACGCTTCCGTCACTGGCACGAGTGAAAACGACATGGGTGAGCTTTGTCTCCGCCTTGCCCGTGCCGCTGTTCGTTTCAGGAAGCCCGTTGTCACTGGTTGCAGTCGTTCGCAAACGAACCTGGTAGTGATCCGCTTCCTGCCCGAGCGTGAGATTCCGCTGGACCGAATTGTTTGACAGCGAAACAATGCGAGCCGGCCCTTTCTGAGAGGTGTTGCGGGGTTTGATCCACGCTTCGACTGTCAAAGCGTTGGCACGCTTCGCCTGGCCAACCAACTTCCCAGCCGAGCCGATGGACTCGATTTTGGTCGCTGAACGCACCTCGAGAACACCTTCGCCCCAAGCCACCGCCGAAGCCTTTTCAATCTTCAAGTCCAACGGCTTTCCATTCCCGCTACGATCCTTGATCGTGTCGCCACGTTCCGCTTCAAAGGTATAGAACGCGGTCAGGCCATTGCTAACTCGAAACGCATCGGCCGCGTGCGATGGCGGTGGATGCATCAGCACAAACACCCCACACACCAACATCACGAAACTCGGTCGTCTCCACTGCATCGCGTTTGCTCATTTGCCATGGGTGCCTGAAACAATTCTCTGGAAGCAACTGAGACACCCAGGTGGATTGCACCCCCTACTGTACAGCGCCACCGAATGGCATGCAGATCGTGCCAATCCCACCCCTCATGGCCGTTGCCTCAATCCATTGTCTTGATCCACTGCCCCACGCAATCCGCTGGATCCCCACCGAACCACGGCATCCACGAGCAAACGAGGCAACTAAGCAGGTACGCAGGGATGATTGGGTTTCACCTTGTGAGCCGTTTGGGCGTTAGCCCCGGTTTTGCGTGGGAACCGTGGCTAACGCCAAACGGCTCACATACCCGTTGACACCTGCGTACCTGCTTAGTCGCAGAGCACGACATAAGCGATTGCCTGAGTGCGACATCCGCCCAAGCTCAAATGAATGGCATCAATCTCCGCTTCTTCCGCCAGCTCCGCTGCGATGCCATGCAGCGTGATCGCCGGTCCCTCACTGGGATGCGTGGCGATCTCAATCTCGGTCCAACTGACACCGCGGCGGTGACAACGCAGCGCCTTGAAGACGGCCTGCTTGGCTGCCCAGCGACGCGAAAAGTGCCCCGTCGCGTCAGGCCGTTGGGCACAGTGGTCAATTTCAGCAGCAGTGAAAACTCGCTCGAGAAATTGCTCCCCGTGCTGCTGAATCATTTGAGCGATGCGAGCGCACTGAACAATCTCCGTCCCGACTGCCACGATTGCCATGTCTAACGCAACCCACAATTGCGTCGAGCTCGTTCGACCACACTGGCAGCCACCTCACGAGCTCGCTTGGCACCTTCGGCCAAAACATCTCGCACGGTATCCAGGTCGGCTTCCAACTCTTCTCGTTTGGCTCGCGCCGGGGCGAAGTATTCCTCGCTGACTTCCGCCACAGCCTTTTTGATCTCGCCGTAGCCGAACCCGCCCGCACGATACTTCGCCGCCATCGCTTCGACTTCCGCTGGCGCGGCGAACAATTGATAGAGCTGAAACAGGTGGTCGTCCGTCGGGTCCTTGGGATCTTCCATCGGACGACTGTCGGTCACGATTCGCATGATTTGTTTGCGAATCTTCTTCACGTCACCAAACAACGGCAGAGTGTTGTTGTAGCTCTTGCTCATCTTTTGACCGTCGGTCCCCGGGACCTTCGCCCCGATGTCCAACGTCTTCGCCTTTGGCAACACAAACGTTTCACCAAACGCGTGATGGAACGAACCCGCCAAGTCCCGGCAGACTTCGATGTGCTGAACCTGATCGACACCAACTGGCACAATCTGCGAATCGTACGCGAGAATGTCAGCCGCCATCAAAACCGGATAAGTGAACAACCCAGCGTCAGCAGCAAGCCCCTTGGCTTTCTTTTCCTTGTAGGCGTGACAGCGTTCCAGCAACCCCATTGGTGTCCCCGTCATCAGCAACCAAGTCAGCTCGGTCACTTCGGGAATCTCTGACTGCACAAACAGATTGGCTTTCGCTGGATCCAACCCCAACGCAAGCAAATCCAACGCGGCGTTGAGCACGTTTTCACGAAGCACGTCCGGTTCACGAACGGTGGTCAACGCGTGCAAATCAGCAATGAAGTAAAAGCCCTCATTGGCCTCTTGCAAATCAATGTATTGGCGAATCGCACCAAAGTAGTTTCCCCAGTGGGGCCGACCAGTTGGCTGGATTCCCGAGAGCACTCGCATAAGTCAGTCAAACAAAGAAGAAAATTTGATCAAAGAAAGCAACGTGGAACCTCTCAACTTAACCGAATCCAGCCGTTTCGGGAGATCACCCCCCAACAAAGATTCCCCAGAGACACAAAATTCAAACTTGTTCGGTGACGTTTGTAACAGCCGTCGCTAAATGCACCTTCCCTCGGACCTCCAAGCGTCCCTTGGAAAACGGCCCGACTTGCCAGGTCCAGGATCACTCGGGGGCACTGTTTTCAGGGGACTCGTTTTTCAGAGGACTCGTTTTTCGACTCCGTGCCTGTTTCCAACAAAGCCTGCAGCGATTTCAGCATCTTCAAGCGGGGCGCAGGATCGTCCGTTGGAAAGCCCAGACCACGCGGGATGAATCCGATTTTGGGATGCAGGGAGTTCGGATTCAGGCCAATCTCATCCAGCGGCTTGTGCTTGAGAATCATGATCGCGGCGGCAGCCAGGTCACGGACCTCGGCACGGACCTGTTTCCCACCGATGAACTCCAATTCCGTCACCGCCCGATCGTCGTCGAGCATCGGACGAACGGCAGCAACACTGCTTTCATTGCCAAACCGACTGATCAACTGCAGCGACAGAACGGTCTCGTCCATGGATGCATCGGGGAGCCCCAGCACGCGTTCCGCCAAAGGCAACGTCCGGTCGAGGTTCTCCTGCATCGACAACCAAAACACCTCCGGCCAACTCGCTCGATCGCACCGCTGGATCCACCCCGCCAACACTGTGCGAAACGGCTCGGCAAGCTGTTCGTCTCGAAGCAACTCCGTCGTGACGCTCATCCGCAACATTCGCAGCAACGCTTCTTCGTGGATGTTGGACAATCTCAAGTCGTGATCGTTGAAACACAACAACATCGCAATCACGTCCGCTCCAGAAGGAAGCTGCGACTCCAGCAATTGACGGTGCTGGATCCTGGCGATCACCTTTTCCAGTGCCTGCATCCGCGCCTCGGTGCCAACGTCGAGCGACTGGACCAAGTCCTGATGCCGCAACATCATTTCGATGAACACCTCCCGCAGTCGCGGCCCATCGCCCAAGATTGCCTGGAAGACATCCCACCCTTCGAACGAACCTGGCTGGCCATCCAGGAAAGAATCGATTCGCCCGGCCACGGCACTGCTGACGATTCCCGAGGCCACATCTTCGGCTCGCAAACGAACCTCCAAATCGTCGTTTTCGACGGCGGCGTTTCGCAATGCCGGCAGAGCATCGTCGCCTAACTTCCTCAACCCGGCGGTGGCCTGTTCGCGAATGGCAAATTCAGGAGCGCCGAGCTGAGCGATCCACCCCGCGATTTCCGCTTGCCGAATCGACTCGTCGTCCACCTCCGGCTCTGCGGCCTTCGGATCCGCCGTGGGGCCCGCGGACTCCTCTTCGGCGAACTCCGCTTCAGCCGGCAAGGTTGCTTTGGGAAACGCCGCCTGAGCCCGAAACACTTGGGCGATCTTTTCGGGATCCAGCGGGGCTTTTCGAAATGACTTGGTCGACACCGAATCAGCGGCCGCGTCGTTTTGGACAGTGTTGGCGGGCGGAGTATTCGGGAGCGAGTCCTGGCCTTCGTCGGCTTGCCCCCATGCCCCCGCCGGCGACAGTATCCACGCAGCCACCAGTGTCGCAAAAAGGCGAATCCAATCGGTTGTAACAGGGGCTGAAAACAAAACGTTTGCCTAACGGGAAAGGTTTGCACAAAGAGGAAAGCGAACGAGCATCGGGTACCTCGAAGTGTACCAAGAACCTCGTTCAGACAGCAGCGATCCAAGATTTGTTCGGGCCGCTGCCAAAGCCGGCAGGCGAGCCCATTGAAAAGCGTCCCAGGGCGGCAAAAAAATCAGTTGCCCAAAACCTCCCCCGTGGCTAGGCTGAGGGCACGTCGTGGAGAAATCGCATCCCCTCCACTCTGACGTTTGTTTAGGGATTTGCGGCCGCTTGCAGCCTCACTGCTAAAAAGCCAACACATGAAACCGATCGCCATCGATCCGGTCCAAAAGACCGACCAGACGTCCCGCGCCGCGGGACCTTCTTCCGCGGGTTTGTCACCGTCGGGTCTCTCGACTCAGTGCGTGCACGGGAACATTGCCCCGGATGCCCCCTCGCGTCAGCACGCCGAGGGTGCCATCACCGCCCCCATTTACTCGGCCTCGACCTTCACCTTCGAATCCACCGCCAAACTGTTGGATTTCGTCGAAGGCCGCGAACAGCGAGAAGAGTACGGACGCTACGGCAACCCCAACGAACGTTTGGTCGAACAGAAACTGGCAGCACTCGACAACGCCGAAGACGCGGTGGTTTACTCCAGCGGCATGGCAGCCATCGTCGGGTTGCTGATGAGCCGTTTGTCCTCCGGCGACGAAATCATTTTCTTCGACCAGTGCTATCACCGCAGCCGTGAGTTTTGTGGCAAGCACTTGGCAAAGTTTGGAGTCGTCACTCGACAGGTTCCCACCGGCGACTTCGCGGCCATGGAAGCCGCGATCACACCACGCACCCAAATGCTGGTCAGTGAATCGCCCACCAACCCACACCTGACCTGCGTCGATCTGGAACAGTTTGTCGCGCTCGGCAAAGCCCGTGAAATCGAAACGTTGATCGACGCGACGTTGGCAACTCCGATGAACGTGCGACCGCTCGATCATGGCGTCGACTACGTTTGGCACTCCGCGACCAAGTACCTGGGCGGGCACAACGACTTGCTGGCAGGCGTCATCTCGGGCCGCAAGGAATTGCTCGATCCCATCCGCGCCCTTCGCGGTTGCCTGGGCAGCATCGCGTCGCCCTACAGCATGTACTTGCTCGAACGCGGATTGAAGACGTTCTCACTGCGGATGCAACGGCACAACGAAAACGGCCAAGCGGTGGCTGAATTTCTTCATCAACATCCCAAGATCGAACGCGTTTATTACCCGGGCCTGCCAAGCCACCCGTCTCACGCGATCGCGAAAGAGCAGATGCGGGGCTACGGCGGCTTGATCACCTTCACGATCAAAGATGCTGACAGGAAGACGACGTCACGCGTCGTCGATGGAGCGAAAATTGCTCGCATCGCCCCCAGCCTGGGCGGCACCGAATCGTTGATCGAACAACCGCTCGTGATGAGCTATTTCAATTACTCCCCGGAAGAACGAGCCAGCTTTGGAATCGCCGACAACATGATTCGTTACTCCTGTGGCATCGAAGATTCAGCGGATTTGATCGCGGATCTGGACCAAGCTTTGGCGGCGATCTGAGATGAACTCCCCCAAACCGAACGGCGACTTCCGAACTCGCGCCATCCACGTTGGCAACGAAGTCGATCCATCGACCGGCGCCGTCGTCCCGCCCATCCACTTTGCCAGCACATTCCGCCAACCGGGTGCGGGCGAATGGGGCCAATACGACTACTCACGCAGTGGCAATCCAACTCGAACGGGTCTGCAAACCACGCTTGCTTCGCTCGAAAACGCCTGCGGAACCTTGGCGTTTTCATCCGGCATGGCGGCCATCCACGCGGTCACGATGCTGTTGGAATCCGGCGACCACGTCGTCGCGGGAACCGACATCTATGGCGGTGCCTACCGGTTGCTGCACCAAATTTGCAATCGCAGCGGCATCGAAGTCACCTTGGTGGATTTCACTGATTTAAGTGCAATCGAAAACGCCATCACCGACCGGACCAAACTGATTTGGACCGAATCGATCGGAAATCCTCGGATGACGATTTCCGACTTGCCAGCAATCGCTCGCCTGGCCAAATCAAAGGGCATCCTCTCCGGCGTCGACAACACCTTTGGCACCCCGGCGCTGTTGCGTCCTTTGGATTTTGGCATCGACATTGTGATGCACTCCGCGACAAAGTACCTGGGCGGTCACAGCGACTGCCTGGGCGGAACGCTGGCCGTCTCCGATCCCGAACTTCACGACCAACTCTATTTCGTCCAGAACGCGACCGGTGCCGTGCTCGATCCGATGAGCAGCTTCCTGATTTCGCGTGGCTTGAAAACATTGGACCTGCGAATTCGCGAGCAGTCGCGAACGGCACTCCGCTTGGCACAGTGGCTGGAAGCACACCCGATGGTTCGATCGGTGCTTTATCCCGGCCTGACTTCGCATGACCAGCATGAATTGGCCAGCCAACTGTTCGGGCAGCAGCGGTCCGATGAGGAAGAAACTCACTTCGGCGCGATGATCACATTCGAACTGAATGCATCGCTGAAACAGGTTTCCAAGGTTTGCCAGTCGACCGAATTGTTTCACCTCGCGGTCAGCCTGGGCGCGGTGGAATCCTTGATCGAGCAACCCGCCACGATGTCCCATGCGTCTTACGCTCCTGAAGCACGTGCGGCACACGGGATCACAGATTCGCTGATTCGCCTCTCGGTCGGTCTGGAATCACCCCGCGATTTGGAAGCGGATCTGGAACGGGCGTTCGCCGCGATTTCCTAACCCCCTCCATGGCCGGAGGCGACCTGCGAAGGCCCCGTGGGACTTGCCCGAAAAAGGAAACGCCAAGCAGGCAAGAGTTCGCTTTGCTCAGCGACTTTCGGCTGCCGTTGCATTAGGATAGGGGTGCGATTTTGCCTCCGCTTGCCGCCTTCCCGCCCCAGTCCACCATGCGTTTTCCCGATCTGTTCACCGCGCGTGATGCGTCGCGTGCCGCCGCGTTGCAGTGGATCGCGAGACAGGCTGTCGAGGGGCTGACCGCGGGTCGCCACCGATCACCGCACAAAGGCTCCAGCGTCGAGTTCAAAGAGCACCGTCCCTACGTGCCCGGCGATGAACTGCGGAACATCGATTGGCGTGCGTTCGGCAAAAGCGATCGCCTCTACATTCGCGAATTTGAAGAAGAGACCAACTTACGATGCACACTGTTGGTCGACCGCAGCGGCAGCATGCAATACGCCGGCAGTCGGGCGTTGCAACTAACAGACTCCCGTGCCTCCCTGGGCAATCGCAAGCAGGATTACGCCACCGCGATCGCCGCGGCAATCGCATACATGATGCTCTCCAGCCAAGATGCGGTTGGATTGATGACGTTCGCCGACAAGATCAGTGACTCGTTGCCGCCGCGAACCATGCCGTCGCACCTCCAAGCCTTGCTGAAGATTCTGGCCGGTGATTCTGGTGGCGGTGAAACGGACTTGGGCACAGTCATCCGCCAAGCGATGCTGAAACTGCCACGACGTTCGTTGGTGGTTCTGATATCCGATGGCCTTGGCGATCCTGAATCACTCGGCAAAGCGTTTGCGGCCTTGCGAGCCCAACGACAAGAGGTCGTGTTTCTACAAATCCTCGATCCAGATGAAGTCGATTTCCCCTTCCATGACCGCATCGAATTTCGCGATTTGGAGAACACCGATCATCGCGAAATCATCGATTCGCGACAAATCCGCTCCCGCTACATCGAGTCCCTGAAGCGTCACAACGCGACGATCGAAGCAGCCTGCCGCCGCAACCGCGTCGACCACGCCATGATCACGACCGACGTTCCTGTCGTCGACGCCCTTGCGAGGTTCGTGACACTGCGGCGTGGGGGTGGTGTCAGTGGTTCACTGACCTTCCCCGGTTCCGTCTTGGCGGGCTCCCAACCGAACTCCTCGGCAGAGGGCAATTCTTCCAAATGAATTTCCTCAACCTCGGATTGCTCGCCGGCGCACTGGCTTTTGTGGTTCCCCTGGCAATCCACCTGTTGTTTCGCAGTCGCTATCGATCCATGGATTGGGGAGCGATGTTCTTGCTTCAGGACGTCGTTGCGAAAAACCGCCGACGCATGCAGTGGCATCAATGGATCCTGCTAGCGCTGCGGTGTGCGATTCCGATCTTGCTGGCGCTCGCGATGGCTCGTCCATTGCTCTCTTCAGCTCGCGCCTTGCCCGGGTCCGAACCGCTGACGCTGATCCTGTGTGTCGATGACAGTCGTTCCATGCAGGCTGCCGGACGCCACGACCGCGCTCTAAAAGCAGCCACCGGACTGATTGGAAATCTATCACGCGGTGACGAAGTGATCGTGATTCTGGCCAGTCAGCTCACTGCACCCATCCAGCGATCCGCCCCACGCGATGCTTTGGTTGACTTGTCCGAACTTCCCTTCGACGGTCCTCCCTCAGACTACGTCCAAGCCTTGGACACTTGCCTGGACGCATGCCAAGAGGCCTCGCATCCGAACCGCCGCATCGTGATTTGCGGCGACTTTCAATCCAACAGTTTGGCTGCTGGGAATCAATGGATCGATGCGGTCGAAGACGCGCGCGTTCAACTGGATCGCATGACACCGCCACCGCGAGTCGACTTCCTCAACGTTTCTCAAGCCGACGCCATGCTGGACAACTTGGTGGTCGAATCACTCGACGCCAACGCCCCAGCGGTTTTGAAAGATCGGTTGGTCAACTTCACCGCAAAGATCCGGAATGATTCGGATCGCTCGGTCAGTCGATTGACTGGGCGATGGTTCTACGATGGGCAGACCGTGCAAACCGCAACCCTCGACATCGCTCCTCGCAGTTCATCCACGCTCTCGTTCGCACACACCCCGGAAACAGCCGGAAACCATTCGCTGGCGTTCGCCGTCGAACACACCGACGCGATCGCGGCGGACAATCGCCGCAGACTTGCATTCAACGTCCTGCCCCAAATCCGGGTGTGGTTGGTCGATGGAAATCCATCCAACGAACCGTTGCAAAGCGAAACCGACTTTTTGCGTTTGGCGCTCAGCCCCTTTGCCTTTGCCAGCGTCAATGAGAGTGCACGGCCAGGCCAGAATGCACGTTCCGATCTGGTCAGCAGTCGAGTCTTCTCGAGCTCGCGATGGTCGTCTGAACTGTCAACCCAAATGGAAACCGCTGAACGTCCCGACGTCATCATCTTTGCCAACGTCAAACAGATCAACTCGCGAAATGACTCTGACAACGAGTTGCTCGAACAGTTTCTTGCTCACGATGGAAAGCTGGTTTTCTTCGACGGCGATCAAGTGGCTGCTGATCAGTGGAACAACATCCCATGGTTGCCAGCCAAACTGGATCGACTCATCACCGCTTCGGACATCGAAGCAGTCTTGGAAAGCGAGAACTCCGTCACGGCGGAAGAGCAAGACCGCCTTGGGTTCACGATCCAACCCCCTCGCGGCAGGCAGAGTGTTTGGGGAACGCTGCAAGACGCCGGCGATGGCATCTGGGAAGAAGTTCGAGTCGGCCGGTATCGTCGACTGCTGATCGAAGATTCTTCCACCGAGTCCACTCAAATCTTGTTGCGAACATCAGACCAAGCCGTTTTAGCAGTTCGGCGATCCAACGTGATTCAGTTTGCCATTGGTTGCGATACAGAATGGTCCACCTTGCCGCTGCGTGCGGTCTACTTGCCGATGATGCAGCAGTTGATATTGGACTTGGTGGGCAGCCAAGAATCCATGAACGTGGTGGCAGGCCAACCGATGCTGATCCCGGGGGCAACCGCCTCTTGGACGGTGACGTCGCCGGATGGTTCCAGTTCCGCATTCCAATCACTTTCCGGTGACGCTGGTGGAAACGACGCTCTGAACGTTTCATCCGGCGTCTTCAGCCACACCCAAATCGCTGGCATCTATCGTTTTCGACCGGACGCCCCCGCCGCCCCCCTTCTTCGAGTCGCAGAAATCCCTGCCTCTGAATCAGATCTCCGAACCCTGGAACCCAGCCAAATCGAAACCTTTGCAGAGCGTCTGCAAGCACGCTTGTTCGACACACCCGAAGACTTGGTGGAAGCGACGGCAACCGATCGATTTGGCCAAGAAATCTGGCGACCGCTGATGTCCCTGGTGCTGTTCGTCCTGATCGCGGAACTGCTCTGGCAACAATTTGCCGGGCGTCCCAAATCGGCCGCCACCGCTTGGAATGCTCCCGTCGCTTCCGCAGGGAGTCATCGATGATTCCCGATTGTCCTCGATCGAACCTTGCCAGTTTGCGGTTTTCGTGGGATCTCCCGACCTGGGCCATCTTTGCGATCGCGATCCTCACCGGACTGGCTGCGGCGTGGTTGTACCTGAATGAAACCAAGCGACTCGGGGGTTCCGCTGCCTGGGCACTTCCAGCTCTGCGTTCGACCGCGATCATCCTCACCATCCTGCTCTTGGCCGGTCCGATTTGGCACCACCGCCAAGTCATCGGCCAGCCCGCCAGACTCATTTTCGCGGTTGACCAATCGTTGAGCATGAGCGAACGAGACTCGTCGGACCGTGAGTCCCCCGATCGCCTGCGTCGTTCCGTGGAGATGCTGTTCGGCAAAAATGAAAGCGATGGTTGGATCCAAAAGCTGCAATCGACTCACTTGATCGACGTGATGAGCTTTGACGCCACCGCTCACCCACGGTGGAAATCCTACGATCTGGACACTGAAACCGAACGTCAATCGACCGAAATCATGCTAGGGGAAGCCACCGGGGCCACCACCAATTTGTCAGCCGCGTTGCGTCCCATGGTGCCGCGGTCAGGCAACAGTGATCCCGCCCAATCCGTCGTCCTGACCGACGAATTGGCTGACACCACAGCCTCGCCACTGGCAGTCGTGCTGATGACCGACGGTCGCGACTCCGCCGGCGTGGACGATGCCTCCGATTTGGCTTGGCAACTTTCGCAGTCGGGCTGGCAAGTTCACACCGTTGGCCTGGGCAGCGTCGATGAACCGACCGACATCGGCATCACCAACGTCCTGCATCCCGAGCGAATTGCGGCGGATGGTCGCCTGACCGGAACCATTGTGGCCAAGCATGATGGGGTGACCAACGACACGCTTCAAATCGAACTTCGATCAGGCGAAACGCTGGTTTGGTCCGACAGTTTTGTGGCCACTCAGGACGGACAAACCGAAATCGACTTCGACCTTCCGGTGGAACCGCTCACGAACCGTCTCGCCAACCAAGAAGCCCGCGGCGTGGACCGCGACAGCCTGGTTTTGCCCTTCACCGCATCCATTCGCAGAGCCGATCCAACCGTCCCAACATCCTTGGGCCAACCCGAAAACGATTCCTGGGATTTTCGAATTGCAGCGGCCAGTCGCGACCGCCGGCTATTGATCCTCGACGGCTCTTCACGGTGGGAAACACGCTATTTGCGGAACCTGTTCGCTCGGGATCCCGCTTGGCAAGTGAACACGGTTTTATTTGGCCCTGGAACGGACTCCCCCCAAATCTCGCGAGGAGACCAGGACGGAGAGGTGCCGGCCACGACCGAAGACTGGAACCGCTACGACGCGATCGTGTTGGGCGAAGTCCCACCAGAACAATGGGCGGACACCGACTCCGACGGTTTACGAGAATTTGTTCGTCGCGGTGGCGGACTCATCATGCTCAACGGCCGGTACAACCGCCTGTCACGAATCGAGTCGTTGAACGAACTGCTGCCCGTCGAGTTCATCGACCCTGCCGACACCTCTGAAAACAACGATCTGCTTCGATACCAACGCCAGCAACCATCCGTTCAGTCCATCGGCCCCACAACGACAGGACGTTCTCAACCAGTGATGCTGCTCAGTTCTGAGATCGCGTCCAACGAGCAACTTTGGCGCAGCATGCCGGTCCCGGGAGTGATTCCCGTCACAACAGCTCGAGCGGATGCCGAAGTCTGGGCAGATGCCCTGGTGGAAGCAACCGAGACATCTTCTCCAACCGAAAGCCGGGTGCCCTGGTTGGTCACACGTCTGTTCGGTGCCGGCCGCGTGTTCTTTCTGGCAACGGACCAGACTTGGCGTTGGCGTTATAAAATCGAGAGTCAACTGCACGGCCGTTTTTGGAATCAGATGCTGACCGCTGCGATGCAACCACCGTACGCCGTGCGAGACGACTATGTGGCGATCGGAACCGACAAGATTGATTACGAGTCCGGCCAATCAGCATTGATCCGAGTCCGACTGCTCGACAATGAAACGTCGTTCGGTGAGGCAGCGTCCCCCAACACGCCTGCGACCGTGGATGCCTTGCTGATTCGCGACGACCAAATCGTTGCCACCCTGCCCATGAACCTCGACGACGAGTCTCGCCGAACGTACCTGGCTCAAACCGATTCCCTCCCGCCAGGTGCCTACCACGTGCGAGTTCGCGTCAGTGGCTATGACGCCTCCGCCTTGAAAGCAACCGCCCCGATTTGGGTGGAACCCTCTCGCAAAGGTGAACTGGATCGTGTTGCGGTGGACGAGGACACCCTGAAAGAGATTGCCAGCGCCGGCGGTGGCACGTACGTCCACGAATCGTCCGCAGCGGAGATGCTGAGTCAACTGCTGCCGTTGTCTCGAGGCCAAATCATTGAAACAGACACGTTGATGTGGGAATCATGGTGGCTGTTTGTGGCCATCCTGGGACTTCTCGCCGCCGAATGGTGGATGCGCAAAAAGGTGGGATTGGTATGAGCGAATTGCCCTACGGGATGCTGGGCGAATTGCCCAGAACGAACCACCAGGCCCCCAGCGAACTGCTGCCCGCCACCCGCGACAAGCTGCGGGCCTTCGCCAGACGGCGTGCCACCCTGCAAGTGTGCCGTGGTGTCGCCGTGGGTGTGGCCGTGTTGATCACCGGCATGGTTGCCCTGACGTTGATCGACCATTTTGTACGTCCAACCACCCTGCCACGCGTCTTGCTGAGCCTGCTTGCGTATCTTGCCGCCGGCTGGGCAGCCTACCGAAACGGGATCGCTTCCGCGTTCCAAAGCTCACCCGCCGAAGTCGCTGGAAGCTTTGAGATCGCTCAAACCAAACTTCGCGGTCAAATCCTGTCCGCCGTCGAACTCAGTGAAGTCGACCATCTCAACGGCTCACCCGACTTCAGACGGAAACTTCAATCGCATGTCGCCGAGCAGCTGGGCGATGTCGAAGTGCGACGTTTATTGCCTTGGAAACTGATCCAACAAGCCTTGTTGGTGCTGTTCTCCTTGCTCGTCGTCATCACGGCGTTGGGATTGATCCCCACGCTGGAATTGCCACGTCGCTTTGCGCGCGTCTTGCTGCCAATCGCCCCCATCCAACGAGCCTCCCTGACCAAAATCCATTTGCTCCACCCCAACCCACCATCCGCGATGGTTGCCGAAGGAGATCTGGTCGGCGTGATGGTGGGAGTGGACCGTTTGGGCCGTTCCGATGTCTGGCTCGAAACCCGCGACGAACTGGGACAAGAACGTCAGCGCATGGTCCGACGTTCGCACGAAAACCTTGCGGATGAAGGACACCCAAAGCAAGCCTTGGACGCCCCCCAGCTGCCAACCTATTCGGCAAATCTACCGGTCCAGCAATCTGCGGTTGAATATCGGATTCTCGCCGGAGATGCGGAAACCCTCTGGTACACGCTGACCCCGCAACCTCGCCCGCGTGCGACATCGTTTGTCAAAGAGTATCAGTACCCATCGCACACCAAACTGCCAAACAAAACCGTCACCGAGAACCACGGTGACCTCACCGCGTTTGTCGGGACCAAGGTCACCATGCGAGTGGAATTTGATCAACCCGTTCGAGACGCGGAGATGCGTTTCTCTTCGCGTGGTTCCGGGTTGGCTTTGGCGTCTGTGTCCCCTGAAAATCAGCAGTTCGAAATCACCGTTCCCATCTCAACCCCTGGCAGCTATCGCCTGGATGCAACGGGTTCCGACACGGGATTGAACAATCCATTTTCGCCGAGATACACGATTGATCCCGTGGTCGACCGCAGCCCCATCGCGGCATGGGACGAATCAATTCCGCGTCGGCAAATTGCCTCCCCAGCGGCGGTGCTGTCGTTGGTCGGACATCTCGAAGACGACATTCCGATGGACTACGCGATCCAGCAAATTCTGCTGGAAGGTGAAGGACTGACAGAAACCAAAATTGAGTTGAAAGATCCCGATTCAATCGCTCGCGTGGATTTGAACTGGGATCTGGCTCGTTTTGATGGTCGCGAAAATGCGGATGCAAAATTGCCATCCGGCAGTCGCTTGAAGACTCGACTGATCGCCGTGGACCGAGCAGGCCATCGAGGTCAATCCAATTGGATTGACATCTTCATTGCCCAATTGGATTTTGATCCCGACCGACATCACAACCTGTTGGCGCATCAGGAACTCACGCAACAAATCACGCCTTGGTTCGAAGAACTGAACCAGATCAGTCAAAGCATGCAAACCAGCATGAAAGCCTCGATTGAGTCCCCGGACACCCAGTCGTTCCAGTTGGATCCCGATCTGTCTGCTCCATTGCAACAGCTTCGTACCCGGTGGGAATCGATTTCTGGATTCAATCCCTCGGCCGATGAAATCTCGCCTGAGTTGGACGAAGCAGCGCCGGTCTCCATTCGCCAACTTCTGGCCTCGATCGACGATCCGATACGAATCGACCAATGGTCGCGTCTGGATTCGGCTGCCAGGTTTGCCCTCGAACAGACGGCTCTTCAATACAAGACTTGGCAACAGATTGGCGAGCAATTCCCAAACGACGATTCCGCCGACCAACGCAAACGACTTTCGAGTTCGCACGTTGGCAAACTGCGCATGCTCACTCAATTGTCGTCACGGTCGATCGAGTTCACAAAAGCGATCCTGGCCATCGAGCTCGCCATGGGACTGTCCCATGACATGGAAACGGTTCAAACCAGCGCCGCAATGCTCGGCGACGCGGATGCCAACATCCCCATCACCAGGCTGCCGGGACAGAGCGAACTCCTGCATCAGCAACTGCAACAAATCAGCGATCTCCTGAAGTTGATGGAACCGGATCTTCCCGAAGAAGTGCAGCGACACCATGAGCAAATCCATCGCTTTGTGAATCAACGCACCCAGATCATCTCTGACGCTCGTGACAAACTTCGCACCTCGCAAGATGGCAATGCCGAGCATCCCTTCCGTGAAACCATGCAGCAAATCGCAGGGGAGGTCAAAGCGTTGCGAGTTCATAGTTTGCTGCACGGCAACGTGGCCAACCGAATCGCCTCCGCAATGAAGGAGTTCACCGCGGAACCCATGGGATGGGCTGGACAGTTGGCGACGCTGAATCGCACCGGCAAGCAATGGCGCGACCAACAACGCAAATCGGAATCACTCGCCGAACGCGGCGACTCCAATGAGTTGGCCGAATCGAAATCCGTCGAACGACTTCACCAAGAATCCTTTCAGGAACTTCGCGAGACAATCCTGCACCGGCTGCAACATGCGGAACGTTTCGAAGAAGCGAGAAGCGATTCGCAGGTGACCGCCAGCTCGGATCTCGACCTCATCGTCCGGACCCTGGACGCCATCACAGCCGATGGGTTTGTCTCGCCGGAAAGTTCGGACCTCGACGAGGTCGCATTCTACGACCAAGTCTCGAAAGCGGTGATGACGCTGGACGCTGGAAACCAACTGCATCGCTTTGAGAAACAATGGCAGTTCGTCGCCGACCGAGAACGGTACCCGGTCGATTCTGCTGACGGGATCATCCATCAACCCATCCGACTGGAACACATCCAAGTCGCCAACGAAATCCCGATGGCGCAGGTTCGGCACCTCGGCCTGGCCCCCAGTGTCGCTGATCCCCTCCGGGACACTCGTTGGAATCAAGACGCCAGCCAAGCCCGTGACCGCTTGAACCGTCGTCGCTGGGAAAGCGAAACGCCAGTGTCAGCGGCCATTCCCATTGAGTCGATCCTGAAAACCTATCAATCCAGTTGGAATGATCTCGATCCGATGATGGAAGAGGCACGTGAATTCCTTCGTCGCCTCACGCCAAGCTTGTCCGATCAGGCACGCGAAGCAGCGGAGGAAGCCAAGCAACAGAGCGATTCCATCGAAGAAGACCAATCCAAACGTCCCGAATCCCCCGAACAAGTCGCGGCCGAGGCGGAATCCAAGTTTGACGATTTGAAGGAACAGGTCAGCTCGATCGCCGAACAATTGGCGGACCGAGCCAACAACGCGGACTACTCCCAAGCGGACGACGCGCAGGCTGCCCGCGATGCCGACCAGGCCATCGCAGCGATTGAACAGCAAACCGAACAAGTCGCCAGCCAGCTCCGCGAAAACCAACCGGCAGAGGCATCGCAATCACTCGATGATCTTTCGAAAACACTGGAAACCATTGCCGATCACTTCGAAGCCATCGACCAGGGCGAGGATGCCTCCCAGACTCGGGACGCGCTCAACGAACTGGCCCCAACTTCGGAAGCGAACCCCTCAATGGACAACCAATTCAACGCAGCGGAAGCGGTCGCCCAAGCCAACCAGATGACTCCCGAGCAATTGCTCGAACAACTTGAGAAAAAGCTGCCCACGGACCAACCGATGCAAGAGTCGCTGCAGGACATCACGAAGCAGACGGTCCGTGCCGCCGAACAAATGATTCGCGAAGCGGCGAACGAAGAAACGTCACTGCGTCGCAACTTGGAACGCTCCGACGCAGAGTTTTCCGAACAGAAACGCATCGCTCAAGATGAGTTGCGTTCCCTCTCGGATCGCGCCGATGCTGTCCAGAATCACTTGCTGGCAATGGCAGAGCAAGCCAGTGGATGGTCCAACGAAAATGCGACACAGCGAGCAATCCAACAGATTCGCGAAGATCTCTCCCAGGCAACGCAAGCAAGCAAACAGGTTCAAAACGACAAGGCCCTGTTGGACGACCTGCAAGCCGCCAACCAGTCCCTTCGGGAGGCGGTTCAGGATGCCTCAAAACAAACCGCCGCGATCAACAAGAAGGCTCGGCAGATGCAGAAACAATCTCTGCACAACAACGAGCAATCACGTGCCAAAGCGGCTCGACAATTGGAAGCCATGCAACGACGGGGGAAGAACCAATACCTGCAATCGCTTCAGAACGAGAACCAACAGTGGCATCGCAATGTTGATGAGGCTGGCCGCCGAATCCAACAAGCTCAAAACCAAGAACGCAATGCTCAGCGAAGCCTCGATCAAGCCAAGCAACAACAGCAAAAGCACCCTGGGGAAGAATGGGCAGAAAAGAACGTGGCGGACAAACAAGCCCAAGTCGAAAACGTAGCAACCGCGGCGGCAGCTGCCAAGCAAACTCGCGATTTGGCTCGCGAATCGGAGCGGCAGGCGAAACAGCGGTATGAAGATGCCCGCAACCGAGCGGTCGCCAACTTGGATGCCCCCAACCCCGCTGCTGAATTGCTCTCGCGAGTCACTCAGCAAGCCACCGAAGAATTGCAGCACCTCGCCGAATCGCTCGACTCCAACCAAAAATCGCTCGCGATCGACGAATCGCTCGCTCCCCCCGCTTCCTCGATTCAACCCATTGCCGATCAGCAACAACGACTTCAACAGTCTGTCGCGATGGCAACGGAAGAACTTCGACGAGCCGCACGCCACGAAGCACGACTGGGCAACAAGACTTCCGCTGAACAACTCGACGAGGTTGCAACGGAAATTGAAGCGGTCCGGCAACAACCAATGACCGGGGCCCAAGAATCTTTGCAGTCCGGTGAAGCCAGCCAAGCCAATCAGCAGCTCGCTCAAGCGGCCGAGCAATTGCAAGCGAAAGCAGATGCACTCGCCCAGCAAACAAGCAACGATCCAGTCAACAGCGAAGGCGACTCGACCGCCACTCCGGATGCCGCCCCAGCTTCCTCGCAAAGTCAAAAACTGGCCAAAACGTTGGACGAACTGGACCGAGCCCTCCATTCACCGCCCCCGGAACAGGCAGGCAGTGACGACCAATCCGATCCGTCTGAGCCATCCCAGTCGCAGCAAACGTCCGAGGACCAACCCTCGGGTCAAGCAGCGGAAGGTTCCGCTGGAGAATCCCCCTCCGAGGCGTCGGGAAGCCAGCAGGCCAACCAGCCCAATTCGCCGGCCAGTCCCGGTCAGCAGCCAACGTCGGGACAGGCTTCCTCGACATTGGCAGAAGCAGCTCAGCAAGCCATCCGCAATCTGGCTCAACAACGGCAACGGCAATTGCAACAAATTGCACAAGCCGGTGAGCCATCCCAACCGTCGGATCAAGATCCCTCGCAACCAAGCAGTTCCCAAGCGAACAACTCTGCCCGCGGCGACGGGCAAGCCTCTGACAACTCCCTGATCGATGCCAGCGACTGGAACATCGCGGACGGGGATTGGGGCGACCTACGAGAACGTCAAACCGAGGAGGTCATCCAAGACCGCAAAGTGCGCATTCCGATGACGTACCGCCGAGCGGTGCAGGCCTACTTCGAAGCCGTTTCCGCCGAAGCGGCAAAGTCCAGTGAATCCAACCCACGATCGGACAGATGATTCCTGTGAAAGTTCCCCAGCAAGCCCCACTCGACCGCCGATCCTGGCTCGCCCAAGCGATGCTTGGCTCCGGCATCACGTGTGCAAGCGCACTTGGTCCCGGGTCACGTCGCTTTCTCGCTTCGGCCACCGCGGAAGACCCCCTGACAGATCTCTATGTTGACGATGCCATTGACCAGGCTGTGAACCGGGGCATCCAGTTCCTGTTGCGATTGCAGAAGGATGACGGATCGATCGCCGATCGAGGCAATGCAACGGCCATGACATCGCTGGTGATCATGGCGTTCGCATCCATCGGAACGATTCCGGAACCAGCGACTCCTGAGGGTCGCGTGATGAGCCGCGCCATCGAATTTGTGTTGCAACCTCGCAATCAAACCCAGGGATACTTTGGCCACCACGATGGGTCTCGAATGTATGGGCATGGCATCACCACGTTGATGCTGACAGAGATTTTGGGCATGGGCGCGACCATCGACCAAAACGAACGCATTCACAACGCTTTGGTACAAGCGATCCAGGTCATCCTCCAATCGCAAGCTGTCTCCAAGCCACAACGACTTCAGGGCGGGTGGCGATACAAACCCGATTCCAGAGACTCCGACTTATCGGTTTCGGTTTGGCAAGTCATGGCCTTGCGATCCGCAAAGAATGATGGACTGGACGTTCCTTCCGAAGCGATTGACTTGGCAGTCAAATACTTGAAGGAATCGTATACCTCGCCATTGGACGAAAACGGCCAACCAAGAGAGAAGGCCAGCGGCTTTGCCTACACGCCGGGAACACACCACCCTGCGTTCACAATGACAGCGGCCGGTTTGCTCGCCATGCAAACCTGTGGCCAGTACGATTCCCCCTTGGTTGCAGGAGCGGCAGCCTGGCTGCTCGAACACCCTCCTCGAACGAAGGAGCGGTTCTTTTTCTACGGCATGTATTACTACGCCCAGGGCATGCACCAGATCGGCGGAGAAGCCGCGACCACGGCAGCCCAACTGGTTCCCGAACTGCTGCTGCGATTGCAAGCCGACAACGGATCGTGGGTCAGTCACCAGGGCGAAGAACGCAATGTGGGGGTCGCCTACGCCACCGCCTTGGCCATCCTCAGCCTCAGCGTTCGCTACCATTACTTGCCGATTTATCAGAGATAATCGACCGCCATTGGGGTGCATCCCCATCGAGAATCGCTACAGATTCGCCAATCACTCCAGCCCCACGAAACGAATTGGATTGACAATTGGAACCGACCTGGGAATACTACCGGCAACGTTGCGTGGTGCCTTTGATCCAAGGCTTGGATCATAGGAAACAGGGAACTTCGGTGAGATTCCGAGACGGCCCGGCCGCTGTATCCGACGCGAAGTTGCTGACTCAGTGACTTCCAAGCAAACATTCCTCTTGTGCCATTGTCATTGATCGGAATTTTCCGTGACAGACGAGAAGGCGAGCGTTTGCGAGTTTGCGTCGGGAGTCAGAAGACCTACCACGAAACGGACGCTAAGTGATCTTCTTGGGCGAGATCGGCGTCGGGGCGAAATCTAATTTCGCTTGGCTGTTTCGTTGAATCCCAGTCCGAATGACCAAGGCGACTTCCGCGCGGGATCACCCGAGCGATGGGTCCCCATTCGAACTGACTCGATCGCTTTGCATGCTCCCGTCTCCTCGTTCGCATCGCCGCCGCTACCGAAGCGTTTTCGCCAGGGGTTTCACCTTGGTGGAATTGCTGGTCGTGATCGCCATCATCGGCGTCCTGATTGGCTTGCTTCTGCCCGCCGTCCAGGCAGCGCGAGAAGCCATGCGACGTGCATCGTGCCAAAACAACTTGCATCAAATTGGTTTGGCCCTGCACAACTACCATGCCGCCCACAACAAGTTTCCGCCGGGTGCGATTGAGGTCCGACCTCAGTATCCCAACGGGAAACAATTGGCTTGGTCGGCGTTTGTCTTGCCGTTCCTGGAACAATCAGGACTGCACGAACAAATCGATTTCAAACGACCGTTTGATGCCCCTGAAAATGAACTCGCCGCGGCAACCATCTTGCCGAACTTCCTATGCCCCAGCACGCCTCGGACCGACGGTCGGATGCAAGGTCGCGGGGCGTCCGACTACGGCGGGATCTACGGTCAACGCATCACGGGCCGGAACGATCCACCCAACGGAATGATGCTGCACGACCGAGCCCTCGCGATGCGAGACATCTTGGATGGCAGCTCGAACACCGTGATGGTCTCGGAGGATGCCGCGTTTCCGGACGGGCAATGGATCAACGGACGCAACTTGTTTGATCAAGCCTTCCCGATCAACCACGCCCCCGCATTTGAAAACGACATGCGTAGCTTTCACGTTGGTGGCGTGATGGTCCTCCGCGCGGACAGCTCGGTCACCTTTCTGACCGAGCAACTCGACTTAGAGATCCTGGCCGCGCTCTGCACGCGCGCCGGGCATGACGACGCCACCCTGTAACACATCATTGAATCAAACACTCCCTGGATCTGCCGTGAACCCGCTCAAGCCAAGTCGCTTCGCTCGTCGCCAACAGTTGCATCTGACCATCGAACAATTGGAGTCGCGTCAGCTTCTTGCCGCGGGCCCTTACGCCCCCGCTGCGGGCGAAGTGGGCTCATCCGCAATCGATCGCGAATCGCCCGCCATCGTGGGATGGGCCACCGGCGTGGAGGACTACACCCCGGGAGCCGCGGTGGATGAAGTTTGGCAGGATTCCTCTCAAGCTCTCGGTCCTGCGGAAGGGCAATCCGGCAGCATCGTATCGCTGGGAAGGTCAGGAACCCTGACGCTGACCTTTGATGATCCCATTCGAGATGGATTGGGATTCGATTTCGCTGTGTTTGAGAATTCCTTTTCGGACACGTTTCTCGAACTTGGCTACGTGGAAGTTTCATCGGACGGAGTCAACTTCGTTCGCTTTCAAAGCGATTCTCGCACGGACTCGGCTGTCGCTGCATTCGGGGCCGTTGATCCAACCAACTTGAACAACTTGGCGGGCAAGTACCGCGGTGGATTTGGCACGCCGTTTGACCTCCAAGAACTTCGCGGCACCGCCGGACTCGACGTCACCGCCATCACTCACGTTCGGTTGGTCGACATTTTTGGTGACGGCACCTCGCTGGATGGACAAGGCGATCCGATCTACGACCCCACGCCCACGATGGGCAGCGTGGGACTGGATGTCGATGGCGTCGCAGTGCTGCACGCCAAACAAACAGGCCCCGCCATCATCGATTTTGAAACCTTGGGTTCTGAGCTCGGCGCCTCGCCGTTCTCCAACCAAGCGTCCAACGGATTCGAGGAAGCAGAACTGTCGCTGAACAACGACTACAACTCGCTGTATGGAAGTTGGCAGGGTTGGTCGATTTCCAAGGCAACCGACTCCACCACCGCTGGATTCACGAACCAATACAGTGCTTTCACAGGTGAAGGCCATGCTGGATCCGACACCTACGCCGTCGGCTTCTATTCCGAGTATGCCAGCCCCGAAAACCGCCCCACACTCGAACTGGATCCGGAAGTCGGTTCCCAGTTTGATTCGCTATGGATCACCAACACGACCTACGCCGCACTTTCGATGACCGAAGGCGACCAATTTGCGAAGCAATTTGGTGGCGACAACGGAACGGATCCAGACTTCTACGAAGTCGACATCCATGGGCTCGACGACGCGGGCGCATCCATCGGCACCGTGACCGCCGTGCTTGCCGATTTCCGGTTCGAGAACCCGGCTGATGATTTCATCGTGGATGAATGGATTCAGGTCGACTTGTCGTCGCTTAAAAATGCTCAAGCACTGCAGTTCCAAGTTCGGTCCTCGGACGTCGGCGACTTTGGAATCAACACACCAACCTACTTTGCGGTCGATGACGTGGTCGTCAAACGCCCGCAGGTCGCCTTGGACATCGAAGACGCGTCGCTCGTGGAATCTGAATCAATGACCGGGCGAGTCTCACGGCCTGCTCTGGATCGCAGTTCGCCGATGACCGTCTCGATCAGCAACTCGAACAGCTCGCTGGTGAGCCTGCCAACTCAGGTCACCATTCCAGCGGGCGCCGACTACGCTGAATTCACCATTTCCAGCTCGGACGATGACCTGGCTGGCCCAGACCAACAGGTTGCATTCACTGCAACAGCTGAATTGCAAGCCCCACGCGTTCGAGAGCTGAACGTGCTCGATGACGATGCAACGGGTCTCGCCTTTTCGAGCAGTTCTTTGCAACAAACCGAAGGGGCCTCCGCCACCACCCTGACGCTTCGCCGCAACGATGTCGACATTTCATCCCCGTTGACCGTTTCCCTTTCTGCCCAGCCCGATTCACGGTTGAACTACCCTGCCTCGCTCACGTTCCCAGCAGGCCAACGGGAAGTTTCGGTGGTCATCTCGATCACGAATGATGAAAAGTTCTCACCGACCCAATCGGTTCAATTGGTCGCTACCGCGGAAGGTCACGCTGAATCCGCTGCCACAGTCGAACTTCTGGATGACGACACGCGTGCGTTGACCGCCTCCAACCCAGCGTCTCCCCTGGAAGAAGCCAATCCGAGCCAAACCGTCACCGCGATCATCCATCGCAATGATGCGTCACTCGACCAACCCATGACCATCGGGCTCACCAACCCGAATCCAGAGTTGCTAACGATGCCGGCTTCGATTGTGATTCCGAGCGGATTTGATTCCGTCGAAGTCACCATTGGGTTGATCGACAATGACGTCGCAAACACCCGTCACACGTTCACGGTGGTCGCATCCAATGCGAACGCCGGCAATGCCGAATTCGATTTCACCGTGATCGACGATGAAGCCCCCACTTTCGTGCTGGCTTTCCTTGACTCGCAGGGCGTCGCCTTGAACGAAGTGACTGAAGGGCAGTCGGTACGCTTGTCGGTCACTCGCCCCGCATCCAGCGTGTCCGAATCGATCACGGTCACACTGGAACAGTCACTCACCGAACGCCTCGATGGGCCCCTGGAAGTCACCATCCCCGCGGGAGCAACTTCCGCGGAATTGACCTGGCTGATCCAGCCAGACGAGACATTGACCGGCAGTTTGGACTGGACGATCGAAGCCAGCACGCCAGGCTTTGATACCGCACGACTTGCAACCACCGTCTTGGACTCTGATTCGCCAGAGCTGACGATCAGCGGACCAACCGAACCACTGCTGGAATCCGATTCCACCACGATCGGCGATTTCGAGTCGTTTGGGCAAACCTTGGTCGCGGATGAATTCAACAACAACGCTGGACAAGCGGGTGTCTTCGTCGATGGCGAACTGACGTTTGGCAATTCGTTTAGCAACGCGTATGGCTTTGACAGTTGGTCCGGGTTCGCGATCAGTCGCGGGTCAGACACCACCACCCCCGGTTTCTTCAACCAATACGCTGCCATCACCGGCGAGGGTGCTCGCGAATCGAACACCTATGCCATCGGATACAACGGCGCCGACGCCATCATCCGGCGTTCCAATGATTCTCAACCGTTCGAATCCATCGCCGTCACGAACACAACTTACGCCGCACTCTCGATGCTCAACGGCGACGCGTTCGCAAAGCAATTTGGTGGTGAGTCAGGCGACGATCCCGACACGTTTGTCTTGACGATTGTCGGCAAGAATGAAAATGGCGAGTCGATTGGCGAAGTCGAATTCCAGCTTGCCGACTACCGCTTTGCAGACAACTCGCTGGACTACATCGTTGATGAATGGACCACCGTTGACCTCACAACGATCGGCCAAGCAACTGAATTGCACTTTGGATTGTCGTCCACTGACGTGGGCCAATTCGGCATGAACACGCCGGGTTACTTCGCACTGGATGACGTCCAACTTGCCGCTCCAGGCGAAGGGTTGCCGCAACTCACCATCCACCGGCAAACGCTCGACAACAGCGAACCGTTGGAAGTGACCTTGGTTGCTGATCGCACCGACATGCGGATCCCTGAAACGATCGTCATTCCTTCCGGGCAAGACAGCGTGTCGGTCCCAGTTCGTTTGATCGACAATTTGCTGGCAGAGGGCAATCGAGAGGTCGCGATCACCGCCACCGCCAACGGCTTTGCCCCTCAAACGGTCTCATTGAGCATCGAAGACAACGACACTCGATCGCTCACGGTGACTCATGATTCGACTGAAACGTTGAACGAGTCGCAAAGCATCATCATCGACGTGGAAGACACAGGCTCGAACCTCGATCCCGAATCGTTCAACAACGGCTCCGATCTGTCGGGAGCCATCGTCTCCGGCCCACTCGAATTCCCGAACGTCTACAACGAACAGTACGACTTCTGGAGCGGTTGGGCAGCGTCCAACGTGACGGACGTGGCAACGCCTGGCTATTCCAACCAATACGCTGCGTATTCAAACCTCGTCGGCGATCAGGCCGGCGGTGGCGATTCCTCTGAGACCTTCTTGATCGGTGCGGGCAGCGGCGACTCAGCTCCCACCCTGACTCTGCCGGAAACAATGCCCGACGCCCGATTCGCGTCCATTTCATTGACGAACAGCACCTACGCGGCACTCTCAATGCAGCAAGGCGACTCCTTCGCAAAGCAATTCGGTGGAGAAACGGGCGACGCCCCGGACTACTTCTTGTTGACAATCGTCGGTCTGGATTTGGCGGGTGAGACCGTCGGAACCGTCGACTTCTACCTTGCTGACTACCGCTTCGAGAACAACTCACTGGACTACATCGTCGATGAGTGGACCACCATTGATTTGACCTCTTTGGACGGAGCCTCCCAACTTCGATTCGATCTTTCTTCGTCGGATGTTGGTGACTTTGGGATGAACACTCCCGCCTATTTCGCGGCGGACAACGTGGTCCTGGACCAAGTGTCTGCGGAGCCAACGTCGGTGGTCATCCATCGCAATGCAGCCGACTTGAGTTCGTCCCTCCCGATCACTTTCGAATCCGACGACCCCCGTTTCGCGATCGAAACGCCGATTGAAATCCCCGCGGGAGCGGACTCCGTTCGAATCCCGGTCTCGATTTTGAACGACCGCACGGTCAACACCGACAGCAGCGTTCGCTGGACAGTGTCCGCAGACGGCCAGGTTGCCGGTGACGCGAATGTTTCGATCCAAGACGACGAAACACCAGGGATCGAGGTGCATCGCTTGCTTGAGTCGCTGCAGGTCATCGAAGGCGAAGCAGCAGATCTGTACGAGATTCGGTTGTCGCAACGTCCCGCATCGATTGTCACCGTTTCAGTGGAAGCGTTGATTGAATCCGCAGATGCAGGAGCGCAACTCTCACTCAGTGCGGACACGCTGACCTTTACCCCCGACAACTGGTCCGAACCGCAAACGCTCACCGTCGCGGCAAATACGGACACCCTGCAGGAAGCCAACCAAACGGTTGATCTGAGATTCGAAGTCGTCAGTGATCTCAGTGACCCTGGATATGCTTCTGCGGAATCCCAACAGGACTCCTTCACACTTGTCGACTACCAACCCACCAACCTGAGTCTGGCGTTGGAAGCAGAGCAATTGGTCCTGCGTGATCTTCGCAATGATGCGGTTTGGGCATCCGAGAATCGTGACGAACATTTCGCCGTTGTCCTGAATGGCCAAGCTCAATCCTTGTCGGTCGCCTCGCTCGCGGAGGCGCCTGGCTTGGTCACCATTGAAATGGGTGCCGGGGACGATCGCGTCGTGCTCGATACCACTTGGTTCACATCGATCGACGGGGGAGAAGGATTCGACCGTTTGATCCTTCAACCATCCGACGGGCTCGCCAATGAAAGCGGCGGATCCACGATCGACCTGGCCGCTTGGCTCCAAAATCGGGTGGTTGGATTTGAAGAATTGGTACTGGGTGCATCCAATCCTGACGAGCCCCTGACCTATCGCCTGGACTCGGCTCGCCTGACCACCTTGCTGGGAACCGACGCTCCCACCATCACCAGCATCGGCAGCCAAAATCTAGAATTGACCGGAAGCTGGCAACTCGGTGTGCCCCTTGTCGCAGACGGATTGGTTCGCCAACGCCTGGTGTCCGAGACGATCGAAGTCCAAGTGATCACCAGCACCCCCTGGCAGAACGCGATTCGCAGCGAAGATGTCAACGCGAATGGCGAAGTCACGGCCCTGGATGCGTTGACCGTTATCAACCGGCTCAACTCAGGCGAGTCCAATGAATTGTTGACACCCAATGACCCCAATGAATTGATTGGGCGTTTCTACGATGTCTCGGGTGACGGGCGGGTTTCCGCCCTGGATGCGTTGAAAGTGATCAATTATCTGAACGGGGAAACCGCATCAGGCGAACCAGTCACCAACTCCCCTGATGTTCCTCCCGTTCGATCCAATCAGCTTTCGGCGGAATCTTCAGTCACCGAAGCGGTCACGCCGAATCAGCCAAACCAAGCTCAGGTATCGGCGCTGAATGGCCCGCCGAGGCTCGCGTCGATCGTTCAAGACTCGTCGAGATGGTCCAATTCGGGCGGCTTATCCACCGAACTGGTAGATCGGCTGTGGAGCGAATCGGGGCGTGAATCCGAGGATGATTCGGACTCGTCCGACAGCGGCGACTGGATCGATTCCCTCGAGTTACTGGGTGGCACCGCATGATCCCACCCACCGACACGCCCAAGTCGCCCTGCGTTGGGGTTTGCCAGGTGAATCACCAGCAAATGTGCGTTGGATGTTCACGAACTTTGGGCGAGATTGGCAAATGGTCGATTGCATCCCCAGCAGAAAAACGTTCCATTCTTGAGTTGGTACGCCAGCGGCGGGCCGCTCAAGCTCCACCGGTCCAAACAGTGCCAGGCGAGACCAACTCGTGACGTCTCGTTATCCGACGAGCGTGGCCTGTTGGCCCCACCTAGTTTCCGTACCTTTGAATTTCCCGCCGTACCTTTGATTTTTTTGATTGAGTGTTCCTGTGAATCCAAGTAACAATCTGCAACGTTTTGCAATCGTTTTGGCCATGATCGGCATCGCTGTCGCTTCCCGCCTGCTCCCGCACCCACCGAACTTCACACCTTTGGCAGCAATGTGCTTGTTCGCCGGTGCGATGACGGTCTCTCCCCGAATCATGGCCGTGTCGGTGATCATCGCGATGTTGATCAGCGATGCCGTGCTCGGATTCCATTCCCTGATGCCAGTTGTCTACGGTTGCCTGTTGGCGAACTTTGTCATCGGTCGCAAACTGGTCGGAGCCAACGCCAACGCCATCCAAGTCTTCGCAGGTTCACTTGCCGGCAGCGTTCTGTTTTTCCTGGTCACCAACTTTGCGGTCTGGGTCGCGTTTTACCCTTCGACTTGGACCGGACTGACCGCATGCTTCGCAGCAGCCGTCCCGTTCTTCCAGTACACCCTGGCAGGTGACTTGGTATACAGCGGTTTGTTCTTCGGCGTCTACGCACTGGCAACCAGTGGCGCAGTCGCCACACACGGCAATCTTCAACGAGCTACAGTTCCTGCACGAGCTGGCGAATAGTTTCGTCCAGCCTGGATCGGCCGCCAAATTGAAAGCCAAGTGATTCCAGCTTGGCCGATGACATTTCGCGACCAGAAGATTTGGGATCGCCGGTCAACGTGGCTTTCGAGTTCGTGATTTCCATCACGCGGTTGGCGATTGCATGTTCCGAGAAAAATCGATCGCAGCAATTGTAGGTTTCTCCCGCGATCGGCGATGCCGTTTCGAGCAAGGTTGCAATCGCAGCGGCAACGTCTTTGACGTGCACAACTTTCCCGCCGCCATCCGCTGGAACGGACTCACCACGAGCGACTGCTCGAATCAAGTCAAACCACTTCGAATTCTGGAGCGGGTTGTCGACACCGTAGATGGCGACCGGACGAAGGCTGGCCGCGTTGACTCGGCCAGAGCTGCCGTAGGCGTGCACCATCGTTTCCATCGACGCTTTGCAAGCTCCGTACAACGATCCGGGTCGCAGCGGATGCTGTTCATCCAACGCAATGCCCTCCACGACGTGCTGGTGAACGGCACCCGACGAAACGAAGACGAACCGTCCGACGGAATGGGCGGCGGCTGTTTCGAGGAGGGCGATCGAGCCCATCAGATTGGTCTGGATGTAGTCCAGCGGATGCTGGGACACATCCATGAAGCCAGCCCCTTCACGGGCCAAAGCGGTGTGGACGACCGCATCACAGCCGGCGACCAAGCCTTCCATGGAGCCCCGATCGTCCAGTTCGCCACGGACCCAATCGACCCCCTCTAACTCTGGGGGAGCCGCTTTTCGGGTCCACCCGCGAACGGTGTGACCGTTGCGGAGCAGATTCGAAACGACGTGTCGACCCAAAAAACCGGTAGCACCGGTGACTGCAACGAGCATCGAAAACCTCTAAATGCAAGAATAAACCCACTTAGACACCCCTAGCGTTGCCGCAGAGCGCACAAAACGATTTTTGACTGGTTGACTTTCCAATGGGCCGTTAGAACGTGGGCTTCCGCCTGAAACGTTTATCCATTGAAAGTTGTCTTTTGTCTCCCACCGCATCCCCTTCTCAAGACGCCGGCACTGAAATCTCGAGCAACACCGCTGTTCGAGAAGAGATCCGAAATGTCGTCATCATCGCACACGTCGATCACGGAAAAACCACGTTGGTGGATTGTCTGCTGCGGCAAAGTGGGCAGTACCGTGACGCAGAGCTCAAGGGCGAACGGATTCTGGATTCCAATGACATCGAAAAAGAACGCGGAATCACCATTCTGTCCAAGAACATCGCGGTTCACTACCGCGGCGTGAAGATCAACTTGATCGACACCCCGGGTCACGCGGATTTCGGGGGCGAGGTTGAACGCGTCGTCCAAATGGCGGACGGTGCCCTGGTGCTGGTCGATGCAGCCGAAGGCCCGATGCCACAAACACGGTTCGTGCTGGAGAAGGCCCTGCAAGCTGGCGTCAAACCGATCGTGGTGGTGAACAAGGTCGACCGCCCTGATGGACGTCCTCCCGAAGCACTCGACGAAGCACTCGAATTGTTGGCTGACCTCGGTGGAGAAGAACAACTCGACAGTGCCGCTTACGTTTTCGCGAGTGCCAAAGAAGGCTACGCCACCGACGATCCCACCAAAGTCACCAAAGACATGACCGCTTTGTTGGATCTGCTGGTCGATCACCTGCCTGGTCCAACCGTCGACACCAAGTCCGACTTTCAAATGATGGTCACCACGTTGGACTGGAGCGAATACGTTGGACGAATCGCGGTGGGCCGAGTCAACGCAGGAACCATCGAAACCGGACAGGCTGTCGATGTTCACACCGTCGATTCCTCGGGCAATCCAATCGTCCGACGAGTCAAAGCGTCGTGCTTGCACGTGTTTGACAAATTGGGACGTGTCCCCGCAGAGAGCGCCGGCGCAGGCGACCTGATCGCACTGGAAGGCCTCGATGACGTCGAAATCGGTGACACCATCACCGCTTGTGACACAGGCAAAGCGTTGCCACGACTGAAAGTCGATGAGCCGACCTTGGAAATGGTCTTCAGCGTCAACTCGTCACCGCTGGCCGGCCGTGAAGGCAAGTACGTCACGACGCGTCAAATCAAAGCCCGCTTGGAAAAAGAACTGGAACGCAACGTTGCACTTCGCGTTTTTATGATCGAAGGCACCGAAGCCTATGCCGTTGCCGGCCGAGGCGTGCTCCACTTGGCCGTCTTGATCGAAACCATGCGTCGTGAGGGTTATGAGCTGAGCGTTGGAAAACCCCGTGTGGTTTTCAAAGAGATCGACGGCAAAAAGCACGAACCCTTCGAAACACTGCGTGTGGAAGTCCCCACCGAAGCGATGGGGCCTGTCATGGAATTGGTCGGTCTGCGCCGTGGTCAACTGGAAGAAATGAAGCAACGTGGCGAATACAGCCTGCTCCGCTTCATCGTTCCCTCGCGTGGCTTGATCGGATTGCGAACTCGACTGCTCAACGCGACTCGTGGAACCGCCATCATTCACCACCGCTTTGAAAGCTACCGTGTGGTCGAAGGCGATGTGCCTCGTCGTGCCAACGGCGTTCTGATCTCAATGGTCGGCGGCAAAACCATGCCGTTTGCCTTGTTTGCGTTGCAAGATCGTGCAGAACTGTTCATTCCACCCGGCACAGAAGTGTACGAGGGGATGATCGTCGGCGAAAACGCTCGCGAAAGCGACATGACCGTGAACCCCTGTCGCGAGAAAAAGTTGACCAACATGCGTGCCAGCGGCAGCGATGAAAATGTCATTCTGAAGCCACCACGCGATATGTCCCTCGAAGCGGCCCTCGAATACATCGAGGACGATGAATTGGTCGAGGTCACCCCTGAATCCATTCGCTTGCGAAAAATCCTGTTGAAGGAATCAGACCGTCGTCGCCAAGGTCGCAACATCTGATCCTGACCGATGCAGTTGCTTCTCATTCGACACGCCGAAAGCGAAAACAACGCCAAACCGGTGCACGCTCGCGTTTGTGATCCAAGCATCACGGCGCGAGGTCGACTGCAAGCGGACTGCCTTGGAAAATGGATGTCGGGGCTGGCCATCGATCAGCTGATCACCAGCCCGTTTCTTCGCACGCTGGAAACGACCCGATTCGTTCTGCAGCACGCACACGCCGCCCCGCGACAGTATCCGATCGCGGTTTGGCACGACGTGTTTGAAAATGGTGGCTGCTACCATGGTCATCACGAACGGAACTTTCGTGGTGCGGAAGGCTTGGGCCGAGAGGCGATTCACTCGTTCTTTCGAGATATCAGCGATCAATTTCCAGATCGCGAACCGCCTCCCCTCTCGGTGGACTCCGAGATCCAAAGCGACGGATGGTGGGGCGGCAAAGATCCCGAATCTCCCGACCAGATGCGAGCCCGTTCCCGCTCGGTGATCGAACGTTTTGAGAACACGTTCCCACAACGACCGAGCCATGCGTCTCACCGTCTTCCCACTGATCCAGTGGTGGTCTTGATCGCGCACGCCGATTTCTTGCGTGAGATGCTGTCGCAAATGCTGGCAGAGACCGTTGCGATGGAGTCCGTTGGTCCCATCCCCAACACATCCGTCACTTCCCTACAATGGTCAACGACGGGCTGGAAATTGGCTTCGCTCAACAGTGTGACCCACTTGCCCCCGCGGTTGGTGACAGGACATCAAGCGATGCTTTCCTAATCCATTGTTTTGGAGGTGGAAGCAGACCCGATGCGTTGTCAGCAACGTAGCAGTTCGTTGCAACGGCAACTTTCCGTGCTGCCTTCTTCTCCGCCAGGTCCGTTCTCCACCATGCTTTTGATCGATTCGCTGACCAAACGATTCTCGATCGAAGGCGGGACTGTTTTCGCAGTCGACAGGCTATCGATGCGAGTCTCCCCCGGAGAGGTATTCGGCCTGCTGGGGCCCAACGGGGCAGGCAAGACAACCACGCTACGAATGGTGTTGGGGTTGCTCGAGCCAGACGAAGGGTACGCAGAAGTCGCTGGCATTCGAACCGCTGACAACCCATTCGCTGCCAAAGCCAAACTTGGCTTTGTCTCCGCCAGCGACGGAGTCTATCCCTGGCTATCGGTTCGCGAGATGCTTCTCTATTTCGCAGATCTTTATGGCGTGGCCCCCAAGAAAGCAGCGGATCGATTGAAAGAACTCGCCAACGTGATGCAAATCGAGGCGTTGCTGGATCGTCGCGCGGGTTCTCTCAGCACCGGTCAGCGGCAACGAGTGACCTTGGTTCGCGGATTGATTCATGACCCGCCCGTGATGTTGCTCGATGAACCGACGCGTGGGCTGGATGTTGTCGGGGTCCAAACCATCTTTGAATACATCGCCCACCTGCGGTCTGCGGGAAAAGCGGTGGTTGTCTGCACTCACCGATTGGATGAAGCCGAACGGCTTTGTGACCAATTCGGACTGCTTCATCAGGGCCGCATTCGCTACCGCGGCACACTGAATGATCTTCGCCAAGAAACCGGACGCGAACATCTCGTGGAGATGTTCGTTGACTTGATGCAATCCACTGAACCGGCGCTGACCGAGGACCACGCGTGAATCTTTCCTGGTCTCGGCTCGGCCGACTCACACTCAAAGAACTTCGGGAAACTCTGCGAGACCGACGGACAATGCTGACATTGGTGATGATGCCATTGTTGGTTTACCCGTTGCTGAGCATGGCGCTCAACCGCTTCTTGCTCTCGTCTGGAATGCCGGCCGAGCAAGCCTTCCTGGTTGGTGTCTCGTCGTCCGCCGAACGCGATTTTCTGCAGGCACTGATTGAAGATCCACGAAGCACGCCTCCGGAACCCATCCTGAAGGTCAATGGAGGCCAACTGGCGCAGTTCAAGGTCGTTGTGCCCGAGGAGATGTCGGCCGAAGAAGCGCTGTCACAGAACCTCCTCGACATCGCGGTCCAGTTTCAAAACGGCCCTGACTCCGTTCACTCCGTCGAGATCGTCTCGTACAACAACGATCAAGCCAGCAGCACGGCCCAAAGGATCCTGACGGAGCGTTTGCAATGGCTGCAGTTGGCCGAGAGCATGCAGATCGCTCAGAGGATCGATCCCAACTACCGAGCGATTGATTTGCGAATCCGGTCGATCGGGGAGAAGGCATCGGGCTCGATTCTCGGCACGGTGATTCCCCTGGTTCTGGTCTTGATGACAATCACAGGAGCCGTCTACCCAGCCATCGACCTGACGGCGGGCGAGCGTGAGCGTGGCACGATGGAGGCCTTGATGGCCTCTCCAGTTCCTCGCTGGTGGGTGCTGCTCGCGAAATACCTTGCGGTGGTCAGCGTGGCGTTTCTCACCGCCATGGCGAACTTGCTCGCGATGTTTGTGACCATGAAGGTCACCGGACTGGTCAGCATGCTGGCGGGTGAAGATTCCGCGATCGGCCTGCTACAGATCTTGCAGATCCTCGGTCTGTTGATGCTCTTCAGCTGCTTCTTCTCTGCGCTGCTGCTCTCGCTCACCAGTTTCGCCAAGTCATTCAAGGAGGCCCAGGCTTACCTGATCCCCGTGATGCTGCTGTCGCTCGGTCCCGCCATGTTGTCGTTGATGCCGGGCGTGAACCTGGAGGGACCGCTGGCTGTCGCTCCGCTTCTGAACATCGTTTTACTCGCTCGCGACATCCTTTCGGGAACAGCCACAACTTCGGGTGCTTTGATTGCAGTCACGAGCACGCTGTTCTACGCCGCCGCAGCCCTGGGCATCGCCGCCAAATTGTTTGGCAGCGACGCAGTGGAGCGGACCAGCCAAAAATCCTTTGGCTCACTTCTTCAGCGTCCCGAGGTGGTCACGAATCATCCCAGCATGAGCCAAGCGGGGTTGGTGGTTGCGTTGCTCCTGCCAGCCTCCTTCCTGATTTCGAATGGCTTGATGCAATGGCTGCGTGTTCTTTCAGAAAGCATCTCGATCAGCTCCCAGTTGCTGCTCAACGCACTGAGCTTGATCCTGGTGTTCGGCCTGATCCCTCTGATTGCAACGATCATCGGGAAGCATCGCTTTCGATCCACGTACCGGTTTGCAAGGCCGCCGTTGGCCTCTTTTCTAGGAGCCATCGTGCTTGCCGGGGGCGCGTGGGCATTTGCCCATGAAGCGTTGGCACTCGCCGATCAGTTCGGAATCGCGTTGTTATCCGATGACCAAATCGAACGCACCCGGTCCTTGCTGGACAAATGGAAGACCGTTCCGCCCTGGATTCTACTGCTGACCATGGCAGCGACTCCTGCACTGATCGAAGAACTCTGTTTTCGCGGGTATTTATTCTCCGCGTTCTCGGCCGTCCTTCGTCCCTGGCAAACGATCGTCGTCACCGCGGTGCTCTTTGGCCTTTTCCACGTGTTCGTGGGAAGCACGCTGCTCGTCGAACGATTCCTTCCCACGATGCTCCTGGGAATGCTTCTGGGCTGGGTGGCTTACCGGACGGGAAGCGTTTGGCCGGGCGTCTTGCTCCACTTCGTCCACAACGGAATGTTGGAAATGGCCGCTCGCTATCACGAGCGTCTGGATTTCTTGGGACTCAGCGATGCGGATGGCTCCAAACATTTGCCACCAGCCTGGATTGCGATTTCAGCAATCCTGGTCCTGGTTGGTCTTTCCATCGTTGCGTGGTCAACACGCAACAAAACCATCGTGCCCCCGGCATCGACTTAGCTGGTCGGAGCCGTCTCGACCTCTTCCGTTCCGACCGCTCGATCTTCGCTCTCAGGCGTCGAGAGCTTGTTCGCTGCGTTCAGTCGCGCGGCGGCAGTCTTCTTGTCCAAGTTCGCGACCAAATAACGGACTTGCGTCTGCAGCTCTTCGGCGTGCTCGAGGAAATAGCTCAGATGAGCCAACGATTCTTGAGAGGAATTGGCAATCACTTCCACCTTGCCGATGGGAACCGCTTCGTCTTCGCCAGGTCGGGTCGCAAACAAGGGGATCCGGACCACACTCTGGACCAACTTTTCTGGCAACCGAACGCTCTGCCAAGTCGCGTGATAGCCCTCATGCAACCAAGCCATGTTCGCGTCGATTTGCACCTTGGCAAAATCATGGCGTTTCGCGAATTCGACCAAAGGTTCCCAAACGGGCTCCCAGCAACCTTCGCCTTGAATCTGAACACTCCGCAAATGCTTGGAGGATTCGCAGTTTTGAGGACGAACAACGAACGAGTGAGCGAAGTGATACAGACGCCCTAACAGAAGCCGGCACTCCGAATGACCAAACGTTCGGGTCAGCACCAGAAACCCCAAAACCACAACGGCACCGACGAGAACCAACCAATCTTGGTTGAACCGCACCGAAAGAATCGCGATTGCGGAACTGAAACTACAAAGCCCCGCAACGACCAACAACATGCCGTTCGGGCCAAACTTTTCGTTCAACAAGTGGTGCAAGTGCCCGCGGTCGGTCGCATACATGCTGCGTCCCGTCATCCATCGTCGAATGATGGCAGCGGTCGAGTCGAACAGCGGCAGCACCAAAATGGCGACGGGCGCGGCAACCACAACAGCGGACTCCTTCAACGAACACCACATCGCCAAAACGCCGACGATCAACCCGATCATCATGCTTCCAGCGTCGCCCAAAAAGATGCTTGCCGGCGGACGGTTGAACACCAGGAAGCCGAGCAACGCACCACACAATGCGGTGGCAGCAATGACGGTGGAGGCCGAATGCCCACTGGATGCACTGAGCAGTGCTAACCCACCGCAAACGAACGCTCCCACGGTGGTCGCCATCCCATCTGCACCATCGAGCAGGTTGAGCGCATTGATTGCAAGCAACAACCACAAAACGCTGACCGGCAGAGCGAAAATCCCCAAGGGGATCTCGAATCCGAACAGTGAAATCGATCGCATGACGGTGCCACTTCCCACGACGATCATGGCGATCACGCATTGAGCCAGCAACTTCTGCCGGCCTCGAAGAGCCCATTTGTCGTCGATCAAACCGACAACCAGAATCGCAGTGGCGGCTCCCAGCAAGACAAACCAACGTGACGACAACTCCGTCATCTTGCTGAATTCGGCCCAACCGCTTTCGTATGCGATGCCGACAACGAAAGCGATTCCTGTCGCGAGGAAAACCGCCAAACCGCCGGCCAAGGCGATGGGTCTGTCGTGAAGTTTCCGCTCGGCGTCAGGGTTGTCAACCAAACCGACTTGAATTGCAAACGCACGCACCACCGGCACCAACACCAACATCGTGACGAAGGCAGCGGCAAGAGTGACGAGTATGAATGGTGTCATTGCTAGTTGATTGGATCAGAGGAGGGCAGTTTGACACGGATGCATCGAGAAGTACCACCAAGGCAGTCTTGGAGGGCCGTTCCTCGGTCAGCAAGGCTGACCGGCAAACCCGGTGTGACAAGACTACGTCATCATTTTAATACAGCGGTTCCGCGTTGCATCATCTTACGCGCCAGACCGAATTCCACCCCCAGGGCTCGCAAAAAGTTCAATGATCTTCGCCCGAATTGCGGTCAACAATCGTTGTAACCGAAAAACCTCCCCAATTCCGGCAACCCAAATGGGGCCCTGGCACCCCACTTCCCATGCAAAAACACGGGGATTTTCGCGATGATCGCGGCGGGACACCTGAGATCGAGTGGCCCCCCGGAACAGCTTCACTAACCCGGCCGACTGCTAGCACCCCCAATTCGTGCACATTTGGCTAAACCAGAATCCCCGAAGCGGCGATAAAGAATGCGGGGACATCGCTCGCTAGCACAATCGCTACAAGCGGTGCGACCCAGATTCCGCGAGCCGTTGCAGCCAGTTTTGGGGGGCAAGATGGCAACTGGAAATGTTGCACGCACGAGTCGTGTGATCCAGATAGATCCGCCGCTAGGGGAGCCGGCATTATGACCCAGCTTAATCGACATGACGCGTCCGTCCGCCCGAAGCAATCGAGGCGAAACATCATTCGCCACCGAGCTCAACGAGCCTTCTTGGCGAGTCTTGCGGCAGGCCTTTTGACAACGGGAATGACTGGCTGCACCATCATGGGCGGCCTGCAATCCAAGATGACCCGAAGCGAGTGCGTTGATGACTTCATGGTCTCGCACCGCAACAAGGTCATGGCTTCCAAGGCTTGGTTGCGAAACTCCCATTGCCACAAAAGCCATCGGCACATGAAGGACCTCCGCAAGGGCTTCATCGAAGGCTACATGGAAGTTGCCACCGGTGGATCGGGATGCACGCCCGCCGTGGTGTCTTCGGACTACTGGGGTTGGAAACACCAATCCGGTGATGGTCAAAGTGCCGTGAACGCCTGGTTCGAAGGCTTTCCACTCGGTGTGAAAGCAGCGGAACAAGATGGAATTGGATACTACAACCAAATTCGCATCCAAACGCCAACACGTCCCGCACCTGCCGCGATGACTGGCTCGATGGCCCCCACGCCGGCCGCCGCTGCTCCGCCCGTGGCAACGACCAACGCACTGCCACCCGGCATTCAGCTCGGTGCAGGCGAGACCCTGGTCCCAGGCCGTGTCACGTTCGAAGACCCCAATGAACCAGCAATGGGCTTCCCTGAAGAAGTCCCCGCCAACTTGCCGGTGCCAGCCAAACAAGCCAGCGAGAAGATGGCGGATCCCGCCTCAGATGCCCTGGATGATCCATTCTCTCAAATGACGCCCACTCAACGTCCTTCGGATAACTTTTCCGAAGCGACCGAGTCCTTCTTGAGTGATCTTCCCGAGCAAGAAACTTCGCCGCCGGTGGACCTCGTTCCGAAAGAATTTCAGACGCCGGTCAGCACGAACGTCGCCGAACCAACCCAAGACGAAATCGATTCGGTGATCGAGGAGATTTTTGGACGGCCAGATCGTCAGGCCCAATCAAACGAAGCAGTCGAATCGCCTGCAAACAATCAATCGATGCAATTCTTGTTCGATTGATTTCAGACCGTTCCTCAACCACAGACCAGTCCGGGCGGCTTTGCACCCGATTGCACTTTCAGAGAGTTCAAGGATGAACATCAACCTCTTTCAAACCCGAATGTGGAAACACATTCGCACCACGGTTGGACTTGGCGTTGCCGCGTCGCTGGTCGCTTCATTGACCGGCTGCTCGTCATTGACCCAGCCAATCGATGGCGTGCCAGCTCATCGCTTGCCACCCGAATTCTTCCCGGCTCCCAAGAATAACTTGGTGCCCGTTGATATCGCGTTGCTATCGCTCGAACCGCCACGTGACTACCAACTTGGCCCCGATGACATCCTCGGCGTCTACATCGAAGGTGTTCTGCCCTTCAACCCGCCGAACACGCCGCCCGAGCCACCTCCGGTCAACTTCCCAGAGCAAGACAGCACTCTGCCACCGTCGATCGGTTACCCCATCGCGGTCCAGGATGACGGCACGCTCTCGCTGCCTCTGATTGAACCCCTGGAAGTCGAAGGGCTGACACTCGATCAAGTCCGTGAAAAAATTCGCGAAGCTTACATCGACAATGACATCCTGCGAGAAGAAAAAGCTCGCCCGATTGTCACGCTCATCAAAGAGCGAACCTACGATGTGATCGTGGTCCGCGAAGATGGACTGGGCGACTCCAATCAACGTTCGCTCCAGGCTCAATCCAGCGAATTCATTCGTGGCCGTGACAACTCGGCCAGCGGTGGCTTGGTCAAACTCCCTGCCTACAAGAACGACATTCTGCACGCTCTTGTCGAAACAGGTGGTTTGCCAGGGCTCAATGCCAAAAACGAAGTGCGAGTGTTGCGAGCCAGCGAAGCTGACAAACGCAAACGAGCCCAGTTCGTCCGAGACTTTTACGCCTCTCAACGCAACGCCATGCTCGATCCCTGTGTCTGCCCGCCAGAACTGCCGCCAGACCCATCGATCCTTCGCATCCCATTGCGATTGCCGCCAGGCGTCATTCCCAACATCTCGCCTGAAGATGTGGAACTGCAAGACGGTGACATTGTTTACATCGAAAACCGCGAAACAGAAGTCTTCTACACCGGTGGCCAGTTGCCCGGTGGCGAATTCCCACTCCCTCGTGACTATGACTTGGACGTCCTGGGAGCGATGGCTCTCGCTGGAGGAGGCATCGGACAAACGACCGGTGGCGGTGGTGGATTCGGAGGAGCACGATCGGTTGGCGGAGTCCCACCAGGAATGCTGTATATCCTGCGTCACACTCCTTGCAACGGACAAGTCGCAATTGAGGTGGACCTTGCCAGAGCAATCAACGACCCGCGAAGCCGTCCACTGGTTCAACCTGGCGACACTTTGATCTTGCAATACAAGTGTGAAGAAGAGCTGCTGAACTTCGGCCTCGGTACTTTCTTCACCTACGGTATCCAAGAACTCCTGCGGAACTGATCCTCGATCACGCTCGAGTCAAACGAACGAAACGTCGTCTTCCAATTGGAGACGACGTTTTTTCGTTGATGCCTCCCACAACGCTCGATCTCAACGCCCACCCAGCAAACTCGAATCGAGCTTGCTCTTCCAGGCCTCTGGAACGGGGGCTTCAAAGGTCAGGCGTTCTTTCTTCGTTGGATGCATGATCGAGAGCCGCCAACTATGAAGCGCGATACCGGTCGGCCAAGACCGTTCGCTGCCATACTTCGTGTCACCCAAAATGGGATAGCCAGCCTCCGACCATTGCAAGCGAATTTGGTGCTTCCGGCCAGTCAGCGGTTTGACCTTCAACAGGGTTGAATCGCGATCGTACCCGGACACGTCAAATTCCAAACGAGCCTCCTTCGCATCCGCTCTCGCATGATGAGCCACTCGCATGCGATGGGCGGCATCGTCTTTGTAGACGTCGTCGACCAACACGCCCTGCTGCTGCTCGACCCGTCCCGCCACCACCGCAAGGTAGGTTTTCTTGGCTCCCTCACCAGAATGGTTTGCAAACTGGGGCGTGAGCCGACTGGCTGCTTTGCTCGTTCGCGCCAAGACGATCACCCCTGACGTCATCGAATCGAGTCGACTGACAATGCCGAGGTAGACCTTCCCGGGTTTGCTGCAAGTCCGCCGGATGTAGTCGCATCCCAGCGAATGCAATGTCGGCTGCCCAGTCGCTCCCATCGTCGCTAACTTGGTGGGCTTGTTCACCACGAGCAAATGATTGTCTTCGTAAATGACATCGACTTCGCTCATGATCTTCGAATCCTCAAATTAGAAAGTTCCGTCACCGATGGGTGGTCCCGCCAACGCGAATTTGAAATCAGACAAGCGTTCGCTTGAGCAAGCCCAACCCATCCTCCGGGATGTCTTCGGCCACGACGCGTTTCGTCCCAGTCAGTCGGCCGTCATTCAACACGTTCTCGCCGGAGAGCACGCCATGGTGATCATGCCCACGGGGCGTGGCAAGTCACTGTGCTTTCAAATCCCCGCCTTGCTCGGATCAGGCGACGACCTGACGCTGGTGCTTTCACCGCTCATTGCACTGATGCAAGATCAAGTGGATGGGCTGGTCGCGAAAGGAATCGATGCCACTCTCATCAATTCCTCGCTGGATCGGATGGAGCGAGAAAAGCGACAGGAGAAACTGCGTCAGAACCACTACCGGTTGCTCTACGTCACGCCAGAACGCTTCCGAAAGCCTGAATTTCTCGACGCCATCTCCGGACGAAAGATTCAGCTGCTTGCGATCGACGAAGCTCACTGCGTCAGCCAATGGGGGCACGATTTCCGACCGGATTACAGCCGAATCGCCGACATCCGAAAACAACTTGGATCCCCGACGACCATCGCCCTGACCGCAACCGCCACGGCAGAATGTCGCGCCGACATCGTCCATCAGATCGGACTCAAAGATGGCGACATGCGACTGTTCCACGAAGGAATCGATCGCCCGAACTTGCGAATCGATGTCGAAACGGTCATGGGCGACGACGAAAAACTCGACCAGATCCTGGAAGCTCTCTCTGAACCACTGCTTCAATCGCCAACCTCCCCGGCCAGCGGTGGAACGATCCTCTACTTCTCGTTGATCAAGACGTTGACTCGGTTCAGCGACCTGCTCCTGGCACGCTCCATTGATCATGTCTGCTATCACGGCGACCAATCACGCAGGGATCGACGTCGGATCCAAAACCAATTCATGTCGGGCGAACGAGATCTCGTCCTGGCCACGCCTGCGTTTGGAATGGGAGTCGACAAGGAAGACATTCGGCTGGTCATCCACGTCGAAACCCCAGGTTCCATGGAGTCCTATTACCAAGAGATTGGTCGGGCAGGACGCGACGATCAGCCGAGCCGTTGCCTTTGGCTCTACGATCAAGATGACCTGATGACACAAATGCAGTTCATCGAGTGGGCCAATCCGGATGCCGATTTCTACGATCGCTTGATGTTCTCACTCGAAAATCACGCGGATCGTTGCATCGCGTATGGCTTGGACTGGCTGCGAAACGAACTGCAACGAGTCAGCCCGCATGACCACCGGGTCGACACAGCCCTCGCCATGCTCGACCGACATGGCGTGGTCGCTGGCCCAAGGGAACCAGAATGCTTTCAATTGATCGGCACGTTGCCCGAACAATTCCGAAACAACCAGTGGCTCTCAGAGAAACGACAACGCGATCAAAAACGGCTGTATGCCATGGTTCAGTTTGCTGCGACGCCGAGTGCTGAACGCCAAGCTTTCTTGAATCGCTACTTCTTAGAAGACGCGCCCGTCCAATGAACCGTCCATCACCTTCCCGCAACTCTTCCATCCAAACCGCCCGCTGCTTCGAACAGGTCCAGGGCCTGAGTGGTTTCCGCCACGTCATGCACACGAATGACATGAGCACCAGCCGCAGCGACGGCCAGCGACACCCCCAGCGTGCCAGCCATCGGGTCGTAGCCGTCACCTGAAAGACGCTGTTTGCTTTGCAACAGCTTCTTGATGAATCCCTTCCGGGAATGCCCCATCAAAATGGGTGTGCCGTGCGAAGCGAAGCGTTGGGTCGCTGTTAACAGGGTGAGATTGTGCTCGTGAGTCTTCCCAAACCCGATTCCGGGATCCAAACAAATCCGCTCCGCATCAATCCCAGCGTCCAGACAAGCTTGCCGGCGAGCCAACAAATACTGCTCGATCTCCTCCACCACGTCGTCGTAGCTGGGATCGTCCTGCATCGTCTGCGGGTTGCCTCGCATGTGCATCACGCAGACGCCTGCCGATGTTTCGACGGCGACCGCAGGCATCATGGAATCACCTTCCAACCCCGTCACATCGTTGATGATCTCAGCCCCGGCGTGCATTGCGGCTCGAGCAACAGAGGCTTTGCTGGTATCGATGCTGATGGGGATGGTCAACTGACTGGCCAACCGCTCAATCACTGGCACAACGCGTCGTTCCTCGGTCTCCGCGTCCACTGGATCGCTGTAGGGACGCGTGCTCTCACCGCCAATGTCAATCAAATCGGCGCCCGCGGATTGCATTTGCAAGGCAACGTTGACCGCATCCGCCCAAGTCTTCTCACTCGCAAGTTGCTCACCTGCAGCAACGAAGCGACCACCGTCTGAAAAGCTATCCGGGGTGACGTTCAAGATCCCCATCACGAGCGGACGTCGGCCGATTTCCAAACGACGCCGCGACGTCCGCCACACCGCTCGTCGGATCATGTGTAGCGAACGTTCTGGTGCTCAGGCTCAAAGAATGCCGGCAGCAAAGAATCGACTCGCAGCAACCCCTCCCGAGTCAAACGAACTTCATCGGGATGCACTTCGGCCAGGCCTTCTTCCACGTAACCATCCCAGACCGATTTCCAATCCTCCACGATATCAACGCCAAACTTGGCTTGGAAATAGTCCCGTTCCAGGAACCCACGCTTCAGCAACAAAATCATTTCGCGAATCAAGGCTTGGTGCTCCGTCGGAACAAATCCGCGGCCGAGCGGCAAATTCCCTTCCTCGATCGCGCCGAGGTACTGTTCCATGTGAGGCAGGTTTTGGTAGTGAGCCCCAGCAGCATGACCGAAACTGGCGATGCCAGTTGCTAACAAGTCGGCACCTCGCCAGAGGTTATCACGGTAAGAGAAGTTCACTTTCCCGGTGTCTTTGACCAACGTGTACGCGCTGCTGACCTTGTATCCAGCTGATGTCATCTCATCAAAGGCGTAGCTGACCCAGTCGCGTTTGGTCTGCCAGTCGGCCACAGGGCTATCAATCTTGTTGCCCAAAATATCGGCGCTGTAAACCGTGTTGAACGGCAGTTCCATTTGGTAGATCGTCACGCTCTCTGGTGACATGTCGATCGTTCGGCGAATGTTGTCTCGCCAATTCTCCCAGGTCTCCCCCACCATCCCCGAGATCAGGTCGATGTTCACATTGGGGAACTGGGCCGCTTCGATCCACTCCCAAGCGGTGAAAACTTGTTTGGAGAGGTGAGCCCGGCCGTTCTCCTCCAGCAACTTGTCGGAGAAATTTTCAATTCCCAAGCTCAACCGGGTCACGCCCAATTGCTCACGCAGCGTCTTGACTTTGGTCTCGCTCAGCGTGCCTGGTTCGCATTCAAAGGTGACTTCTTCGGCACCATCCCAAGTGATGTGCTCGCGCAACCGATCCGCGAGCTTGGTCAATTGCTTGGGTGAAAGAAAACTTGGGGTCCCACCGCCGAAGTAAACAAACCGAAACGGGCGATCGCCCATCACCGGCAGTTGACTGACCATCGAAATCTCGTTGCACAACGCATCGACATAGCGTTGAACTTCCGGAGCTTTGACGTCCGTGAAGACTTTGAAGTAACAAAACTTACAGCGTTTTCGGCAAAATGGGATGTGCAGATACAGCCCCAACGGATTCTCGCTGGTCGGTGCGGAACCCATGCGTTGCTTCACTTCATCGAGCGAATCCGCTTTCCACTGGCTGTAGGGCGGATAATTGCTGATGAAGTAGCTACCGACTTCCGTCTTGCTACCTTCCGGCTTTTTTTCGCGAGACTCGTCCTGGGTCGATGCAGTCGTCATAAAATTCCCGTTTGCGTGCGAATGATCAGTTTCAGAATAGTCGATTCGCTGCTCACACCGAACCGGTGAGCCTCGAATCGTGGCCAAAAACGCTTCTGTGCAGAAGCGTCACTTTGGCCCAAAGCTGCGTACCATGCCTTCATCGTCCGCGATGACCAAACGCCCCCCCACGATGGCAGGTTCACCGATGAAGGCACCGCGAATTTCGAAATCCCACTTTTCTCGTCCGTCAAGAAGTGCCAAACGCACCAGCCGGCCGTCCGTGGATGCGATCCAAACGTCGTCTCCCGCAATCACGGGGGAAGCATCCGCACGCCGCTTCAAAGTCACTCTCCAACGAAGTTTGCCAGTCTCTCGCTCAATCGCATCCACTGTTTTGTTGCGACTGGTCACGACCACGACTTCGTCGGTGACCGCGACGCTCCCGCGGTATTCCTGGCTTCGGTCGGGATCGCTGTATTCCCACGTCGGTTCGACTGGAGCGTCAGAATCGTTTTGTGGTGAGAACGCGTACAACACGCCATCCATGATCGGAACAAACAGTTGCCCACCTTGAATCGCGGGTGTGCTGCCCGTTGGCCCTCCCAGCGGAATCGGCTCGCGTGAAGCCTTGCCGGTGCTCAGATCCACCACATGCAACCCTCCATCGCATCCGCCCAGATAAGTTTTCCCATCGCCGATGGTCGCGCCACAGCGAATCTGGTCGCCGGTTTCATACTTCCAAATCAGCTCGCCTGAATCCAAGGCAAAACAATACAAACTGCCATCCTGGCTGGTCACCAACACCCGCGGCTGCAATTCAATCTCGCCTGCTGAATCTGGCCGCCGCAGCACGTAGAAAGAGGGCGACGCACTGATTTCGCCGCCGGTCAAGCTTTTCCAAAGCTGCTCCCCCGAGACAGGATCCCAAGCGACCACATTGCCTTCGACATCTCCCGAAACCAACACGGGCGACAGGTTTTCGGCCCACGACCGAAGACCTTCCGGTTGCAAAGGACTCGTATTCGCTGCCAGCTCGCTCGCGTCCAAGACATTCACCGCTCCCACGGACGGACGGACGTCCAGCGGCAGGAACAGGGCTGGAGAAGCCACAAACCCCGTCTCCAACTCGTGCCGCCACATCGACTTGCCCGTGGAAAGCGAGATGGCTTCCAGACCGCCCATCACGTCCACCACGAAAACGTGGTTGCCGTCGCTCACGGGAGCGGACTCGATCGCTTCGGCGGTCTTGGTTTCCCATTGCAGCACCAACTCTTCCGCCAATCCGGTCGACCGCGCTCCAGTCCCGGCGAAGTTCCCACGTGCCGTTGGCCAAACCGGCGAAACGACGTCCTCTGCAAACGCCGCCGGCAAAACACATCCACTAAGCAGCACAGCGAGACAACAACCGACTCGAATCATGGCGGGAACCTTTTTTGCGGATGCGGTGTCTTGAAAGCAGTGAATCATCGTCCAATCAGCACATTTTGTGTGTTTCTGCTTGGCCCCCGTACTGCCCAGCAGAACGCTGCGGACTATTATAACGACCAGGCGAAGTCTCGCCCCCATCCGCCCTCATTCACGACCACCGAAGTTTTATGATTTGTGTCAGTCTCGGCCGTGCCCGCCACAAACGCATGATCGCCGAACACCAGTACTTGGTCGAACAAGGCGCCCAGCTCGTTGAATTGCGTCTGGATTACATTTCGCGCGCCGTGGACCTGAAACGATTACTCAATGACCGTCCAGGTCCCGTGGTCGCCACGGTCCGTCGCAAAGAGGACGGCGGGCGATGGGAACGATCCGAGCAAGATCGCCTGATGCTTTTGCGCAGCGTCATTGCGGCGGGAGCGGAATACGTTGACATCGAAGCCGACGTCGCCGCGCAGATCCCACGATACGGCAACACCAAACGAATCATCAGCTACCACGACTTCAGTGGCACACCTGAAAATCTCGACGAACTGCACGAGGCGATGGCAGCCGAAGACGCTGACATCGTCAAAATCGCCTGCATGGCGAATTCGTTTTCGGACAACATCCGAATGATCAACCTCTGCAAGAACGCGAAGATCCCGACGATCGGGATCTGCATGGGCGAGATCGGCATGCTGACCCGGATCCTCGCCAATCGCGTCGGATCACCGTTCACCTACGCGACGTTCAGCTCGGACAAAAAACTTGCTCCGGGACAACTGAACTGGAAGGAGATGAACAGCGTCTACCACTACGAAACAATCAAGGAAGACACCGCGTTGTTCGGCGTGATCGCGGACCCCGTCGCTCATAGCCACAGCCCGCTGATCCACAACGCTGCCTTCGTCGACGCGGGGCTGAACGCACGCTACCTGCCCTTGCGGGTGCCCAAGGATGACCTGCCTTCGTTCATGAACACCTGCACGGACCTGGGCATCCAAGGAATCAGCATCACGATTCCCCACAAAGAATCGGCCCTGCAATATTGCACACAAGCCGAATCTGCCGCCACCGGCATTGGTGCGATCAACACCATGGTCTTCAACGGGGACGATCGCCTCGGTTACAACACCGACTATCGAGCCGCGATGGATTGCATCGAAGAAGCATTCAATATCGAGCGTGGCACCGAGAATTCCCTGCAAGGAAAAACCGCACTGATCTTGGGAGCCGGCGGGGTTTCAAGAGCCATCGCGTGGGGACTGCGGCAACGCAAGTGTGACGTCACCATCAGCTCTCGAACCCGCGAACGCGCTGAGATGCTGGCCGCTGACATCGGTTGCCATGTCGTCGACTGGGAAGAACGCCACGACACGAAAGTCCAACTGCTCATCAATGGGACACCAATCGGCATGCACCCAGATGTCGACAACACCCCGTTCAACCAATCCGCTCTGAATCAGTTCATGGTTGTCTTCGACACGGTTTACAACCCCGAAAACACACTGCTGATCAAACAAGCCAAACAGAAACAATCTCGCGTGATCACCGGTGTGGACATGTTCGTCCGCCAAGCCGCGTATCAGTTCAAACTCTTCACCGGCCAAGAAGCCTCGATCGACCTGATGCGAAAGAAGATCAAAGAAGCCACCAACCCAGTCCAGCTGAACTAAGAGCCCTCACCTGCAGAGGTCGTGCCGTTTTTCAATGCTGTGCCAGTAGCGTCTCGAGAACCCCGCCCGACGAAGAGTTGGTGCAGTTTTTAAGTCTTGATTGCCAGGCGTTTGTCATCACCCTCCCCTTGGGAGGGTCAAGCGAAGCGTGGGGAGGGCTCAGCATTGGATCCAGCGCGGAACCCTCCCCGGCCCGAAGCGGTCCGCCCCTCCCAAAGGGAGGATGAAGGAAAACGGCACGACCTCTTCAGTGGAAGTGGCAATGGTCGGTCGACCAGACAGTTCAATCGCCAGCTAAATCGTCAGCTTTCGGTCGCGAGCCACCACCTGCCATTGCTCGCTCACGCGATGATCCCGCACGCATTCCGCGTGCTGGTGCAACGCCACCGTCGGACAAATGTGGACGGGGACTCCGTAGAGCACATCGCCACAGCGAAGCGAACAGCGTTCCTTGGTCTGCAAAACCAGGTGCTCTTCATTGTGGCCAACCACCTCGTGCTCCTCCTCCCAGTTCAACCACTTGACGCGTGGAAGTGGCATCTCCGACGCAATCGATTTGTGACCGAGATCGAGGCAAACGTGCGACTCCGTGGGCCGACTGATCACTCGGGTCACCACGACCGCAGCGGGCTCGAAAGGCATGGCTGGAGAGAAGGTCGGCTGCCCCGCATCCCACAACACCGTCGTCCCGGCACCCGTTTCAATCTCAAGTTGCCGAGCCCCTGCCTCCGCTTGCCAAAAACTTGCCGTGGGGGTTCCTCCCGCAACCAATCTTGGCCGGGTTCCCGAGGCCCGCTGCGACTCAGCGAGCCATGCCCAAAACGGCTTCATGACGCCGTCGAACTGTTGCTTCAAACGCTCGGCATCCGTGTCATGCAAGTGACCGTCGTAGACGTGGATCCCAGCGAAACCAACATGCTCACTCGACAACAGAGATCGAATCAAATCCGATGCGGCAGCGGAGGGGGCGATGCCGGTACGGTTCATGCCAACGTTGATGTCCAACCAGACGCTTCCGCAGACACCGGCCCCTTGAAACGCATTTTCAAGCTGCACCAACACCGCTGGCTCATCCACCAGACACGAAAACAGGCAACCGGGATAGCGTTTGATCAGCTTCACCAATCGCTGAACATTGGGGCCCACCGGCTGCACGGCAAGCAGAACATCCTGAGCCCCGGCTTCAGCCGTCATCTCAGCTTCCGCGATCGTCGCCGCCTTGAACCGAGTGATCCCGGCAGCAATGTTCAGCTGGGTGATGGCGGGCATCTTGTGAGTTTTCACATGCGGTCGCAGCCGATCGGAACTCCCCGCCATTTCGATCATCCGATCTAAGTTGGCTTGGACTCGATCAGGGTAGACCAACAACGCCGGCGAATTGACTTCGTCGAGATTGTCCGTTTCGTACCAGGGACGCAACATAGTGGCAGGGGAACGAGGAATCCGATCAGTCCAATGTTTCGAGTTCAACTGGCAAAACCAATTCAGCACCTTGGCGAAGAACCGTGACGTCCACCACGTCACCACTCTCATGGTTTTCAAAAATCAGCGTCAGATCCGCCGTTGATGTGACTGGTTGATTGTCGACTGCCACAATGATATCGCCTAGCACGATGTCCCCGAAGCGGGTTCGACGCGTCGGCATCAACCCTGCCTCCGCAGCGCTGCTGGGATCAGGCACTTCCAGAATCAAAACGCCCGGCGGCAACTTGAACCGCTTGCTCATGGAGTCGCTGGCAACTGTGATTGCAATGCCGGGTCGGATGATCCGGCCGTGTTCAATCAACTCCGGAACCACCCAACGAACCGTATCGACTGGAATCGCGAATCCGATTCCGGCGTACGCTCCCGAGGGACTGTAGATCGCTGTGTTGACACCAATCAACTGCCCCGAACGATCCAACAACGGGCCGCCACTGTTGCCAGGGTTGATCGCCGCGTCGGTTTGAATCACATCCTTGATCGGGATCCCCGAGTCCGACTTGATTTCGCGACCGAGCGCACTGATAACGCCCGTCGTCAGAGTCTGATCCAACCCAAACGGGTTGCCAATGGCGAGCGCGGTCCGCCCCACTTCCAAGTCTGCCGAGACACCTCGCGGGATTGGACGCAGTCGATTGGCAGGGGCATCGATTCGCAACACGGCGAGATCTTTGTCCGGGGCAACGCCCACCAATTTCGCCGGAAAACTGGTTTGATCATCAAACGCGACCATCGCCACGTCGGCATTTTGAATCACATGATTGTTGGTCACGATGTGACCGGCTTTGTCCCAAACAAATCCGGTCCCACTGCCCTGTGGAATCTCCTGCAAGTTCATGCTGAGGAAATCGCGAGCCACCTTGGAGGTCGTGATGTGAACGACCGACGGCGATGTCACCCGGAACAATTCAATGGTCCGCGTCTCGGAGTCGGCCTGATCGCTTGCTGCGGAAACGCCCATCGTTTCGCGAGCGACATCGACCTCATACGAACTGCGTCGCGCGGCTGTCGCCGTGGGTCTGCTTTCACCTGAACGCGGCTCTGGGGAAGTGACCTCCACCGATGGCCGCAAAGACCGATCGCCCCCAAGAGGGCGAATGAGCAGTGCGATGACCAGGAGTATCAAACTCACATTCATCACCACCAAGCCAACGAAAAGAGATCGTTTCAAGGCGGACATCAGGAAGCGGTGAGACTCCAATCACGCCGTTGTCGACTGCTGGGAATGCCCATCTTTTTTCGATACTTGGTGACGGTTCGGCGAGCGACCGTCATCCCGGCCTTCTTCAACTCGTCAACCAGATTCTCGTCGCTGTAAGGTTTGCTCTTGTCTTCTTTGTCGATCAATTCTTGGAGCTTCAAACGAATCGTGTCCCAAGCAACATCCTCCCCATCTTCGGTCTGGGTGCCGCCGACGAAAAAGCGACGCAGCGGAAGAATCCCGCGTGGGGTTTGAATCCACTTGTCATCCACTGCACGGCTCACCGTCGTCACGTGAACCCCGACTTTGTCAGCGATTTGCTGCATTTTGAGAGGTTCAATGGCCTCGGGACCTTCATCGAGAAAACGCTTCTGATGCGCCACGATGGCTTCCGACACGCGGGTCAACGTGCTTCGACGTTGCTCGATCGAGTCGATCAACCACTGCGCGCCGTTGATCTTTTGCTTGATGAACTCACGCTCCGCATCCGTGCAATCCGAGGCCTGCAAACGACGCCGGTAGTACTCACTGATGAACAGTGTTGGAACTCGGTCGTCGTCCAAGCGAACGCGATATTCGCCGGATTCATCCTGCTCCAGAATGATGTCTGGCGTCACGTTGGGGACGTACGTTTCCAAAAACGCAGCACCAGGTTTCGGATTCAAGAGATGCAACTCTTCCCGCAACTCTTGAATCAGCTCGATCGAGAACCCAGTCTTCTTCGAAATCTGTGGCAGACGATTTTCTGCCAGGTCGTTCAGATGATTGCGAATCAGGATCGACAACTCTTCGAAATGCTCGATTGACGGGTCCAGTTGCGAGATCAAGCATTCGCTCAAATTACGAGCGGCAATGCCACTTGGCTCGAGGGACTGCACCACCGCCAATGCTTCCTCAGCTTTCTCGTAGTCTTCCTTGGAATGTCCGGAGGGCAGCAAATCAGCCAGCGGCATCCGCAAGTAACCACCATCGGAGGCATTCAAGGTGCTGATGATCCGTTCGGCGATTTGCTCCACCTCATCGTCGATGTCCATCTCTGCCAACTGGTGCAGCAGATAATCGTTCAACGATTCTGGGCGAGACTGGGCATTCGCCATCATGTCGTGACGACGGTCCGCGTCATCCGACATGCGGTTAGCACTCTGCCGAAATGAATCGTCAAAGGTGCTCGGCAGATCCGAGTCCATGTTCAGCAGACGCTCAAAGTCGTCTTTGTTGTCGTGGTCGTTGTCGACCACCAATTCCTTCTCGTTCTCGCTGCGGGTGTCCTTGTCGGGGACCTCGTCGTCCCCTTCATCCGGATTCAACGGATCTCCGGTTTGCTGCTCCAGCAACGGATTCTCGTTCATCTCCTGCTCGATGCGTTCCTGCAATGCCAACGTGGGCATCTGCAGGATCTCCATCGACTGGATCATCCGTGGCGCGAGTTTCTGGACTTGGCTTTGCCGGGCTTGAAGCCCCACTGACATCCGCATGAGAATCTTTTCTGAAATGCGTGACGTGAATCAAATGGTAGATCACCCCTCAGAGAAAACCGAGTGAGCGAATTCGATGCCAATTCATCACTGGCATCGAGATTATAACCGCTGCCTACCCGTCAACGCATCAGCAATTATTTCGCGATTGGCATATTCCAGGACGCTGCCGGAAGTGATGCCGCGAGCCAAACGGGTGATTTCCACCGGGAATTCCTGCATTAAATTAGATAAATACAGGGAAGTGCCATCACCCTCGACCGTCGGGTTGGTCGCCATGATGATCTCAGAAAAATTTCCTGTCCGCACCCGCTCCACCAGCGAATCGATGGTCAATTGGTCAGGTGTGATCCCATCCAGGGGTGCGATTCGGCCAAGCAACACGTGATACAACCCCGAGTAGACCCCCGACGCATCGAGGCTGAGCAGATCTCGCGGTTGCTCGACGACACACAGCCGCGTGGCATCGCGTTTGGGATCGGCACAGATGCGGCAAAGCTCGGTCTCGGACAGGTTGTAACAAACCGAGCAGTAGCGAACGTCGGTGCGAACACGACGAATCGCGGACGCAAGCGCCAACGCCTCATCCTCATGGACTCGCAGCAAATGGAACGCCAACCTCTCAGCGCTTTTACGACCGATCCCTGGCAGCTTGCTGAGCTGGTCGACTAAATCGGATACCGCACCGGCATGCCCGCTCATCCATTGCCACCCGTCAGGCTCGTCAGCAAACCATCGACACCGGGCATGTTCAAATCCATGTCCGATGCAAGCTGACTGATTGCACTGGCGTACAACTGCTTGGCAGCTGCACCGGCCGCGTTGGTCGCATCGCGAATGGCGTGCTGCAAATCTTCGGGGGCAACCGCTTCGCTGCCACCAACGCCCAAGATCTCGGGAGCGATCTGCACCGATTGAACTTCACCGATCCCATTCATGACCACTTCCACGTGATTGCAAGACGAACTTGCCGAAACACGTTCGCTTCGCATCTGGTCATTGAGCTCCTGCATTTTCTGCGGGATTTCTTGCAGCTTGCCAACCATCGAAGCGATGTTGCCGAGATTGCCGAGGCCTTTGAACATGGGACCAATCCAATGGAACGAGAGTCAGGGAGATCAAATAAAAAACGAACGAATCCGATCGTCACGATGCTCAACCGCGAGGGGTGTCGACGCGAACGATTTCCGCGCCCAGCAATTCGACGCAGGATTGAACCAAGGGGTTGGCCTGGATCTCGCGCATTCGCTGCATCCGATTTCGATTCTTTGGTTTCGCGGCCGCAACCGGCTCAGCCTTTTTCACCGCGGTCGCTTCGAATTGCAAGGTAGCACGCCGACCAGTCACCCGGGCAACGGTTCGAAGAATTTCCTCTTTGTGCTCCGGCATCTGGCACCGACTCAGTGCCAACCCAGAGCTCCCTGGAAAAACCAACCGAAGGACGCCGGGCTCGGGTGAATCCACCCGCTCGGCTGCTTTGGCCAAGGTCGCGGTCATCGGATCCATTTCCTGAAGCACCTGCGACCAACCGGACTTGGCTTCCTCACTGGAAATCAGCGGGTAATCATCCGTTGAGGTGGTCGATGCAGCTCGCTCACCGGATGACTCCGCCCCAGCAGTTGCCGGGGGCACAGCAGGTGATTGACTCGATCCGGTGGGGGACGAGGCTTGGGCGACGGGCGCGGAGGATGGTGACGCTGGGGGCGAGGAACTGGACGTAGCCGTTGCTGGAGCAACTGATTGCGCCGAACTGGCCGTCGCTTGATGAGCAGCAGCGGGTTCCGACGCAGAATCGACACGAACATTTGCCGCCTCACGATCCGAAGCGGAACCGGAATGAGGGGCTGCGGGCGCCGCCGCGGGAGCCGAGCTAGCTACCGGGGGCCGCTTTTTTTTTTCGCTGCCGCCCTTTCCACCGCTGGCACCTGACGCTGCTGCCGCCAAATCCGAAATGGCCTGCAAATCGGGCAGGTGGCAAACCTGAATCACCGTCGCTTCCAGCAACACCCGAGCGTGGACGCTGTGCCGAATTCGAACCAACGTTTCATCAACCAAGCCGACAATTGCGAGCACCGTTTGCAAGCCCCAACGACCTGCCAACTCGCCCAACGCACCGTGCATCGATGCAGCGGCGTATCGCATCAGAGAGGCTTCGCAGCCGACGGCAACCGCCATCAAGTCACGGAAGTAGCCAAGCATTTGCTCCGCCAACCGACCTGCGTCGACCCCTTCTGCGATGGCCTCATCAATCTGGGATAGAGCGGCCGCGGCATCTCGTGCTGCCATGGCTTCGGCCAAACGATGAAGGCGTTGATCGTCGGCCGTCCCCAGCATCGTGTGCACATGGTCGGCCGTGAGATGCCCGTCGCTGAAACTGAGCACTTGTTCGAGCAACGATTGACTGTCTCGCATGGACCCAGCGGCACGGCGTGCCAGCAGCTCCAACGCTTCCTCTTCCACCGTGTTGTTTTCGGCTTCGACAATCTCGCGCAGACGCTGCACGATTTTATCGCTTTCAACGGGCGCAAAATCGAATCGCTGACAGCGACTGAGCACCGTGATCGGAATTTTTTCCGGATCGGTCGTGCAAAAGATGAATTTGACGTGCTCGGGCGGCTCTTCCAGCGTCTTCAAGAGCGCGTTGAACGCGGCCCCTGTCAGCATGTGAACTTCGTCGATGATGTAAATCTTGTACCGCGAGCGGCTCGGTCGCACACCCACGTTGGCTCGCAACGACCGAATCTCATCGATCCCACGGTTGCTCGCACCGTCGATTTCAATCACGTCGACGTCTTCGCCCGAATCGATGGCCTGCGCAACATCGCTTTCGTTGTCCGGATTTGCCGTCGGACCGTCGGGGTGATTCAGGGCCTTCGCAAAAATCCGAGCGGTGCTGGTTTTGCCGACCCCGCGGGCCCCTGTGAACAGGTAAGCGTGCCCCACGCGAGAGGTTTCAATCGCGCCCTGCAAGGCTCGAGCAACATGGTCTTGACCGACCAGCTGCGTGAAATCCCGCGGCCGATAGCGTCTTGCAACAACGACGTACGACCCGTCGTCTGCAGAATGATCGTCGCTCACAGATTCACATGAATTCGTAGAAACGGTTAAAAAAACCGGCTGGCAATCGCGTCTGCTCGGTGGAGGCAACCCTCACACAAAGTTACACCGCTTATGGCTGCTCCAGTTAAGGCCTGACCAGGTTCACGACTCACAGTCGCAAGGGTCGCCACCATCAAGCAGATCGCTCCGCTAGTTTAGGTCAAGCATCCCTTTTGTGAAACCCATCCCAGCCCCAGTTTGACGAAGTTGCAGGTTGAATCACTTCGTCGCATCGATCGCACATTTCGGTTACCCTGAGGGCACTCGTTGTTCACCACCAACGATGCCTGGGACAGACTGTTCGGACGATCGATTCGCCATCGAATCTGCTGAAACAGCCTGATTGAGCGAAACACAGGTCCAGTCGGGCTGATCTTGTCGGGGAATGGTACAGATGGAAAACGGGTTCGAACCCCAAGCAGAAATAAAATCCGACCCCATCGAACAGGTCGAGTTGGAACCAAGCTGGAACGCCTGGCAGTCACTACCAGAGCGCTGGCAACAAAACCACGGCTCGCTGCTGATGGCGTTTGCGACCCTGGTCTTTCTGACCGGAATCGGCGTCCTGACTTACCGACAGAACCAATTCCGCCCCCCAGCATTCCCAGATGCGTCCAGCATCAATCCCGCCCACAACAATGCCTTGACGGCACTGGACCTGGCCACCGGCGAAGCTGCTAACGCGACCGAGGAACGTGTCTTGATTCGAGTCATCGGCGCCATCCCGAGTGACTCGCTGGTTTGGCTGGCACTCTACAACGCCGACACCTCGTTCAACGATCCCGAGAATGCCCTGGTCGCCGCCCAGCTTCCGATCCAACCCAATGGTGTGGCCGCGTGCACGATTCCAATCAGTCAGCTCCCCAAACGATTTGCCATCGCTGCGTTCCATGACACAGACAACGACGGGGCGTTGTCCCGAAATCAATTTGGGATCCCCGCCGAGCGTTATGGCTTCAGCAACAACGCGCGCGGAAAATTTGGGCCACCGGACTTCGAAGAAGCGGTGATCGATCGGCCTGAAAACGGCGAGACTCCCATCGACGTCGAAATCTACTGAGCCGGGACTGCCAGTGGCGTTTTCCCGAGCCCCCTTGGTCACGCGAGAGGTGGGCCTCAATTCGCTTCCGCAACCAGCGTGGAGCGTCGGCGTTTGAATTGAGACGCCACCAAGAAGATCAGCAACCCAATCCAAACAAAAACAAACCCGACCTTTCTGGATGGGTCCAACGTCTCTTCAAACAACACGTAGCCCACCCAAAACTGCAGCGTCGGACCAACGTATTGCAGAATGCCCATCAGCGATAAATCCACTCGCTGGACAGCGGCGGCAAAGAACGCCAGCGGTGCAATGGTGATCAATCCAGCCCCCAACAGCATCCCAAACTCGACGGGCGTCCCGGTTTGCATGGTCGAAACCCCCTCTGCCAACCGCAGGCCCAGGTAGATCGCTGCGGGAACCACCAACACGGTGACTTCCAACATCAAACCAAGCAGCACGGGGAGTGTGGCCTTCTTCTTCACCAAGCCATACACCGCAAAGGAAGTCGCCATGGCCATCGAGACCCACGGCAAACCACCGTTGCCGATCGCCATCACCGACACACCCACCGCGGCGAACCCGACCGCCACCCATTGCGGCCAACGAAGACGCTCGCCCAAGACCACCACCCCCAACAACACGTTCAACAACGGGTTGATGTAGTACCCCAGCGACGCCTCCAGCACCCGGTTGTTGTTGACCGCCCAAATGAACGCCAACCAATTGATTGCGATCATCAAGGCCGCCACCACATAAACCGCCCAAACACGGCGACTGCGAAGCTCGCGGAAGACGACAGAGAAACCTCCCCACCGACCGCGCCACAGCATGACCGGCAGCACCAATCCGAGCGTCACGAACGACCAAACAATCCGGTGAGACACCAATTCCATTGAATCAGCGTTGCCGATTTGTCGCCAATAAATTGGAAACAAACCCCACATCGTGTGAGCCACAATGGCGCACACCAATCCGATTTTGAGTTCACCGCTGGGCGAGTGCTTCGGCGTCTCAGCCACCCGCATGACTCACTTTGGGATTCGAGCCATTCCGGTTCGAGCCACTCAGTCCGGAATTCGCGTTCAAGGAGTCGCAGAGAGCGCCAGCCAAGTGCTTGACGTGAGGATCCTGAACCATGCTGTGGTGATGCCCAGGCGTTGAAATCACCTCCGCGCGATCCGCCAAATGTGACCAACCACGATCCGCACTGCCTTCCGTCTCAAACGGAACGTCGGTGGGTCGGAACAAGACGATCCGTGTTGCGATGGGTTTCATTTTGTATTGAGTGGCCAATTTCAAATGGTGATGGAACAGGGCTTTCAAATCATCGATTGCCCGAGCGGCAACGTCAGCGGGTGTGTCTTGATCCAACACCCCCAGCTTCTCTGCGTGCTGCCACAGGAAAGGCAATTGCTCTTCACTGGGGAGTTGCAACAACTCATCCAGCGTCAAATCGATCCCGTATTCCAATCCCACGTTGGTTTGATCCTCCGCAGGGACCAGCTCACTGGCCCCACTCGGGATGGACGAATCGAGCAGAATCAATCCCTCCACCTCTTGCCCAGAGGCAATCAATTGCTGGGCAACTTCCATGGCAATGACCCCGCCGACCGACCATCCGCCAATCACGTACGGGCCCTCCGCCCGAACCGAGCGAATTGCGTCGGCATACTCGGCGGCCATGGCCCGCATCGTCTCTGGCAAAGCTTCTTTCCCGTGCAATCCCCGCGAACGAATCGCGTACATCGGCTGATCGTCCGGCAATTCCGCCGCCAATTCCCGGTAACAAACAACGATGCCGCCCGGCGGGTGAACCATGAACAACGGAGTCCGCTCCCCGGTGACTTTCAACGGAGCCAGCAATTCATTCAGACCGTGATTCTGCTGGTTCGCTTGGTCTGCGTAGAAATCAACGGACGACTCCCCAAATCGTCGCGAAAGCTCGTCGGGATACAGCGTTGCCAGGCGCCCGGCCATCGCGGAAATGTCGGCGAGATCAAAGAGCAACGACGAGGGCACGTCGACCCCCAAATCTTCACTCAACCGGTTCGTCAACATCGCCGCCTGAAGCGAACTGCCGCCAAACTCGAAGAAGTTCTGATTGATCCCAATCAACTGCGATCCCAACAGTTCCGTCCAACGATCCGCAAGATGCTGTTCCAAACTGGTCCGTGGTGGCTGATAGGCCGCCAAGGCGGACGCGTCTTGCGCGAGTTCTGGCAACGCGTTCAAATCCACTTTGCCGCTCGCGGTCATCACCAAGGATTCCACTTGCTGCAGGTGAGCGGGTCGCTTGTACGGCGGCAAATGCTCCGCCACATGATGCTGCAACGACAACACCACATCGCTCCACTGCGACCTGCGTTCCGCAGGCAAGTCCCCAACATCGCCCGAATGTCCGCCCGTCGACTCGGGCAAGTCCAACTGCACAAATGCAACCAACTGGCTCGCCTCGGTGTCGCCAATCTTGCGAGGAACCACGGCGGCCTGGGCGACCGCGGGATGATCCTTCAGCACACTTTCAATTTCCGTCGGCTCAATGCGATACCCACGAACTTTCAGCTGCCGATCCATGCGTCCCAACACCTCCACCATGCCATCCACTCGGCGACGACCTTGATCGCCAGTCAGGTAAGCCCGTCTGCCATCGGACAACGTCACAAACCGCTGGCGAGTCAATGGCTCATCCCCCAGGTACCCGTCGGCCAATCCCTTCCCGACCAAGGCCAATTCACCCACAAACGTGGACGGCACTTCGCGTCGATCCGAATCCAACACGAGCACATCGGTATGATCCGCAGGCAAACCAACTGGAATGCGTCGTGGCGAATGAACGTCGATGATGCGGTACGCGGTCGCTTCCACCGCAGCCTCAGTCGGACCGTAACAATTCCAAATCTGGGCTTCACTGTTTCGACGAATCGTCCGCGGCAGGCTCTCGGGCATTGCTTCGCCACCAATCCAAACGTGACGCAACGAATGACAATGTGCAAACTTGCGATGGGACGCGACCAAGTCGATCCAGGACGGCACACCAACCAAGACCGTCACACCTTCGCGAATGATTTGGTCCACCACAAAATCGACATCGGCGACTCGATCCACGTCCGGCCAGACAACGCTGGCTCCTTGAGCATAGGCAAACAATGTCATGCCCAACCCGGCATCAAATTGATGCGACAACGGCATCAACATCCGGTCGGATGAATTCAAGGGCGTGATTCGACCTCGCCAACGCAACGTGTTCGCGATCGCACCCTGCGAAACAACAACGCCCTTCGGAACTCCGGTTGTTCCCGACGTGTAGATCACGTAAGCCGCATCCTCGGCGGTGACCACCGGATCTTTCGCCGCACCAGGGAGCGAGGATTGGCCGTTCCCGTTGCTCGCACCGTTTTGCGAACCAGTCAGCTGGTCCCATGTGAGCAACTGCAATCCCGAAGGAACTTCCTCGCCAAGCTGATCGACCAAGATCCTGGTGGCTCCGGTTTGCTGAACCACCAGATCCAGCATCACCGACGGACGAGTGGAATCCAGAGGCACCGGAACAGCACCGATCTGCTGCAACGCTAGAATCAAATCCATCGCTTGCTGGCCGGGCTGGGCCAGCACAGGCACAAACTCACCCCGTTCAAAATGATGCGTCTGCAACCGTCGAGCGATCAAGTCTCGAGTCGCAACCGATCCCGCAACCGCTTCTTCGGCCAGTTCGGAAAGGGAAGGGCTGGCGGGCTTCAGTTTTGGCGACCGGAACAATCGGTTGAAGGATCGTCGCCGACCACTCCCAACCTCAGCCTGCTCCTGTGAACTCGATGCCTGGGTCTGCGATTGCTGATTCGCTCCCTTCGAAATCAACGCATTGAGAGTCGGCCCATCGTCGTTCGCCTCGCCGCTCTTTCGATCAGACGACAACAATTGCTGAGGGGTTGATCGCTGATCCTGCATCCCCTCGAACAACTGAATCGAATCAACCAATGCGTTCGGCTCCGCCAACAACTTCGCTAACAGCGACACGAACTGATCCGCCATCGCCTGCATGGTGTCCGCTTCGTACAAGTCCTGGCAATAAACAATCATCCCACCCAGATGATCGCCAGTCATTTCGAAAATGAATTCCAAATCATAGTGACAGGTTTGGTGCGGAACCGGATAGCTTTCCTGTTTCAACCCTGCCATGTCCTTGACCTGAGTCGCCGAAGGAAACAGATATCCGGCACGTCCCTCTTCGTCTCGCACGTGCGCCTTTTCAAACGTGCAAGAGACCTGAATCAGTGGGCTGCGTCCGGTGTCACGAGGCGGATCCACATCCCGAACGATTTGGGCAAAGGGGTATTCTTCGTGCTGCATCGAGTCAACCAAGCGATCGCCTGCGCGGCGGACCAGATCCAGGAACGTGGGATTCCCAGAAACGTCGGCCACCAACGGCAACATGTTGACGAAGAAGCCGACCGTGTCTTCCAGATCAGAGTACGTCCGCCCCGCAAAAGGACTTCCGATGATGAACTTCTCTTGACCGCTGGCTCGATGCAAGAGCACCTGAAGCGCCGCCATGACAACCGAGGACGAAGTCACCTGAGCGAGTTTGGCGACTTGATTGATTGCCGCACCAACCTCCTCCGCGCATTCGATTCCGACAATTTTGGCAGACTGAGTGAACGTTGTCGGACGGGTTCGATCCGTCGGCACTTCCAAGACCTGGGGCACATCCACCAACGTCTTCGTCCAATACTCCTTCAGCAATTGCCCCCGTTGCGAATTCAGCAACCGACGCTGACGCAATACCAACTCGAAGTAGTCCTTTTCCGGCGCAACGATGGCTGGAACCGCCCCGGTCAAGTATTGCGGGTAGAACTGTTTGATCTCGCCCAGAATCAAAATCAACGACCAGAAATCAACCACGATGTGATGCGTCGTCGCAACCACCACCCAGTCGTCTTCCGCCAACCGAAACAGACGCGTTCGCATCATCGGTCCATTCTGCAAATCGAAGGGACGCTGGGTCTCTTCGATCACGGCCCGGAGCATTGCGTCTTCAGCATGCTCGCCATCGCCTGATGCCGACCAATCCTCCACCACAAATTCAGGTTTCAGTTCGTCGTGAACGATCTGATGAAGCTCGCTCGATGAATCCGTGAACGTCGTCCGCAACGCCGCGTGACGCTGCACCACGCCTTCCATCGACATCCGCAATGCATCGACATCCAGCGGTGATCGCAAGCGAGTCGGCAGAAACACATTGAACGCCGTCCCGTTCGGATTGCGACGAAATGCGTACCAAAGTCCCGTCTGCTGGTCCGACATGGGATAACATTGACGGTCCTGCATCGCCGGGTCATCCGCGATTTCACCTTGCTCCTCCCCACCAACTTGCGTTCCCCAGGCTGCTTCGGAATCACCGGTTTCGGCCGCCAAGGATTCACTGAGCGTCGCCACCAAGGATTTCAAGCTGGACCCACGCATCAGGGAACCAATCTGAAGTTTCAACTGCAGTTGTCCTTCGATCCAGTTGCGAAGCTCAACCGCCATCAATGAGTCCAACCCCATTTCCAACAGGGGGCGGTCAGCATCCAGTTCGGCAACGTTGCCTCCCAACAAAGAAGCCAACTTGACCGACACCACTTCCTGCAAGCAACGCTCCCGATCTGAGGCTGGTACCTGACGGAGTGATTCACCGTTGAGCGTTTGCTCTGTGTCATTGCCTCCCCGAATCAAATGCGCAAATCGGGGAGAGACATCCTTGGTCAAACCCAACCCACGCCAACGTGACCAATCCATTCGCAGCACGCTGCACTGGGTCACTCCACGATGCAAGGCTCGCGCCAAGCATTCGGTTGCTTCGGACGAAGAGAAATCCAACACACCCTGACGCCGCAGACGCTCGCTCAAATCTTCCCGTTCGGCCAAGTAGCCAACTTCACCAAGGTGCCCCCAGTTGACCACCGTCGCAGGCAGCCCTGACACTCGGCGGTGATGGGCCAACCCGTCCAGCAACGCGTTGGCCGCGGAATAGTTCGCTTGTCCAGCGTGCCCAAACACGCTCGACAAAGACGAGAACAATATGAATTGATCCAGAACACGATTCCGAGTGGCTTGGTGCAAATTCCATCCGCCGAGCACCTTCGGCCACAGCACTCGATCCAAGGTCTCCCGATCGAGATCGACGATCAGTCTGTCTTCCAGCACCATCGCGGTGTGCAACACACCACGCAGCGGCGGCAACTGTTCATCCATGTGATCCAGCGTCCGCTGAATCTCATCGGGAACCGTGATATCACATGGCAACACGACCACCTGAGTCCCGCGAGATCGCATCCCCTCGATCACAGGAACGGCTTGTTCGCGAATGGTTTTGCTTCGGCCGCTGAGCACCAATGTGCCTGCCCCCGACTCGGACATCCAATCCGCGATTCGCAAACCGAATCCGCCTAAACCACCAGCCAACCAGTAGGTTCCGTCACTGCGGAACTGGAATTCCCCTTCGTCGCGAGCTTGCACCTGCACGGGTGGAACGGTGTAGTCAACGATCACCTTGCCAATGTGCTTGGCCTGCTGCATGAACCGGAACGCCGAAGCAGCGTCGGACGCTGCAAAACGCTTTGGAACATGGCCGTGATAAACTCGCGAATTGAACTTCTGCACCACCGCTCGCAGACGCTTGCCCATTCGCACAGCATGCTGCTGAAACAGCTGATCCAAATCAATCGCAAAGAAGGCGAGGTTATTTCGCAACGGGTACATGCCCAACGATTGATCGGCGTAAATGTCCCGTTTGCCAATTTCAAGAAAACGCCCGCCAACTCGAAGCAAACTCATCCCCGCTGGGATGGCTTCCCCCGGAAGCGAATTCAGAATGGCATCGATGCCCGGTTCCCCACGGGACGCCGTCAATTCCGCGATCTCAGAAACAAAGTTCAGTGAACGGGAATCATGAATTTGCTCGACGCCCAGCGACCGAACATGTTCTCGTTTGAAATCATTTCCTGCCGTCGCGAAAACCTCCACGCCCAACTCGTGCGCCACCTCGATCGCCGCCAGCCCCACGCCACCACTGGCGGCGTGAATCAAGATCGATTCATCGTCCCTCAACCGAGCACACGAATTCAACGCGTGATCCGCCGTCAGCCAAGCCACCGGAATTGCGGAGGCATCGACCAGGTCCATCGATTCAGGAGCCTTGGCAACCAACGCCGCGTTGACCAACACATGCGTTGCAAATCCGCCGGGAGCCACCGCAATGACTTGATCGCCAATCGAAAATTCGTGGACGTCATCGCCCACTGCCGTGATCGTGCCGCTGACTTCGGCGCCCAACGCCACTGGGCCAGGAGGCAACCCTGGGTACAGATCCAACACCTTCATCACATCACTGAAATTCAATCCCGCGCCGGCGACCTGAATCTCAACTTCGTCCGCATGCGGGAAGACTCGCCCGAAAGCCTGATGTTTCAGTTCGTCGACTCCCGACGCGGCACCCTTGACCAACCGACAGGCAGAACGGTGCTCTGGATCGGTCGCCGTCCCGCGTTCTTCCCGATGCGTGTCGGGAACGAAACGGTGGACATATCGCACACCATCTCGCAACATCACTTCGTCTTCCGCGTCTTCGCGTGCCCACTCAGCTGCCAACCCTTCCAGTGGAAAATTGGCGTTCGGATCGCAATCCACCAACCGCGTTCGCAGCGATCCGATCTCGCTCACGATCACGCGTCCGACACCGACCAAGGGCATCTGAATTGCAGCCACCGGTTGATCCAATTCATCACCCGATTGAGCCCCCAAGGTCACAATCGTGAACCGCGTCGCCGGCCGATCGGGAATCGCTTCCCAACTTTGAACGAGATGCAGCGGAGCCCGCGTGCTCATCAAGGTGCTGTCACGAAGTGCCTCACTGGCATCGCTTGGCGACATCGCCTCCAACGACAGCGGGTCCAACGCATCAATGGCCCACAGATAAACCAAGTGCCAGTCTTCCGTTGACTCACGGACCCCCAGTTCATCCCACAATCGTGAAAAGGATTGCGGGCTATCGGCGTCCACCCAGTAGCAATCCTGTTCCACCGAGTCGCCGCCCCCGAACTGTCCCGCGTGCTGAGAGGGGTCTTCAATGGGATGCACCCACAGGAAGTCTTCGCGAGACTTTCCCCAGCCGCGAACGAGCTCATCGACGAGATCCGCTGGCGAGAACACCACCATTCTCTCGTGCGTTGGATTGGACGAGCTTTCCAAATCATCCGCCTGCCAACGATATCGATACAGCAGATCCTTGGTCGACCTTTCGGTTTCGGCGCCCACTCGTCGGCTTTCGAATCCAACAATCGAACCCACGTGCGATCCATCGTCCAGATACAGGTCCAGATCCGCCAACAAACGGTGCTCTGTCTTCAGCCGAATTTTCGCATGCACCGTCAACGGTGAACCCAATCCGGCGGACTGAATTTTTTCGAGATCGACTTGGATGTCTTCCATTTCATGTGGCAAGTACAACCCACCCGGCGACTGACCGAACAGTGGATCGCAAACCACCATCGCATGAAAACAACTGTCCAGCACTGCAGGATGAACGAGAAACAGCGAGGCCTCTGCATCGAAGGCAGGAGTGCGAACAGATTGCTCCAATTGCACCGTGGCAATCGACTCGCCATCGCACCGAACGCCCTCGCGAATGCCTTGGAACGCGGGTCCGTAGTTCAGGCCGATCGACTGGCAATAGTCGTAACATTCCTCGGCGCCGAACATTTGCAGGCAACGTTTCCGCCCCGCCTCCAATTCCGCTCGCTTGTCAGCGGCATCAATTGGCGCAGGAGTCCCATGGGTCGTCGCCAAGAGCGGCGTCCAAGCATCCCCAGGAATCTCACTGTATCGAATTTCGATGGAACGTCGGTCGCCCGCCAAGGAGGTTTCCAATCGATGCGTCTGCGATGGATCCAAGATCATCGCGTTGAGCAACTGCAATCGCTGAAGCCGGATCTGAGTGGGCTCGGGATCGCCCGCCAATTCGCTGGCCTGAGACAAGACCGAGAGCGTTCCCGACAACGCCATCTCGATTCCCGCTGCGGCGGGGAACATGGCCGCACTGCGAACACGGTGATCGAGCAGATAGGCTTGGTTCTCAGCATCCATCCGGCCACGGAAAACCGGGTCGGCCGATCGGTCCGCCTCACCGAGCAGCGGGTGCACGGAGGTCGTCAGTCGAGAGCGACGGGATTGCTCCGATTCCTGCCACAACGCGTGCTGCTGCATCGGATACAGCGGCAACTTGGCTCGCTTCTTCGGTCGAGGCACGACCCCCGACCAATCGATTTCAAACCCCAGAGAGAACAAATCACGGAGGCTGCTCAACCACTGCCTTTCATCTTGATCGGCCCCAGCTGACTGGCTGGATGTCGATGCTGTTTTCGGTCGCCGCGCCGTCGCAATCAGCTGAATGTTCTGTGTCGTATGCCCGTAACACTCCGTCGTCGCGAACGCCAACACGGGGTGTGGTCCCAGCTCAATCCCCACGCCATGTCCCGCCTTCGCCGCCGCCATCACCGCGTCAGCAAATCGGACGCCGCTGCGAACGTTCGTCCACCAATATTCACCAGCCAATGAATCGTCTTCACGGATCGCTCGTCCGGTCACCGTCGAGATCATCGGCGTGTGCAAAGGCCGCGTCTGGATGCCATCAAGCGACCGCAACAACTCGTCGCGAACCGGGTCCATTTGTGGACTGTGAAAGGCATACTCCACCGCCAATCGACGACAGAAAATCGAATCCGCTTCGATCGAAGTCGCCAATCGTTCGATCGCGTCCTTGTCACCGGACAACGTGATCGAAGCCGGGCCGTTGACCGCGGCAATGGCAACCGTCGCGGGCATCAACGGATCGATCTCTGCGAGCGCCGCGATCCGTTTCTCCGCTTCCTTTTCCGTCAACCCAACTGCAATCATCGCACCGCGACTGGTCGCCAGATCCATCGTGCGGCCGCGATGAATTGCCACGCGGCAAGCATCTGCAAAATCCAGCCCACCGGACAGGTGCGCCGCGGCGATTTCACCGACGCTGTGTCCAATGATCAAACTCGGACGAATCCCAACCGAAGCCCACATCGCGGCTTGCGCCACTTGGATCGCAAACAGGGCTGGCTGCGCGATGGAGGTGCGATCCATCCGGGTCGTTTCCGAATCGCGATGCAGCTCTTCGATCAGCGACCATTCCGAGGTGTGCTTTTCAAACTCGATCTCAATGCGTTGGATGATCTCACGAAAGACCTTGTTGTCTCGATAGAACCCACGTCCCATCGCCCACCACTGCGGCCCCTGACCACAACACAAAAACACAATCCCCTGGGACCGTTCTGCAGCAGGCAAACGAGCCGGAATCACGGAGGTTTCATGGGCGGCAGCCGAGCGCAACGAATCCGCCAGCGTGTTCAACTCCGCTTGCAGCGACGAAACATCTTCGCCAACAACCCACGTGCGAACATCATGGTGCGTGCGGTGATGAGCGGCCGTCGCTGCCACTGCCGCGAGCTCGAGCAAACCGTCGCCAGACTGCGATTGTTCGGTCAGCCAGCCATTCCACTGATCCGCAACTTCCACCAATGACTTGCGGTCGGTCGCCGAGAGGGGCAAGACAACTGGGCGGGTGTCGCCAGGTTCGGCCGCGTCCTCTTCGTCGGCAAAACCACTCGTCGATTGGCTTGCCACCTTCCCACGCGGAGCTTCTTCGACGATCAGGTGACCGTTCGCTCCGCCATAGCCGAACCCGTTGATCCCGGCGATCCGAATCGCCCCTTCCGCTCGCCAAGGCTCCAACTCGGTCGGAACGTGCAGGTTCCAACCGAGCAGATCGATCTCGGGGTTGGGGGTTTGCAGATGCAAGTGAGGCGGGATGGCTTGATGGTGCATCGACAGCGCAACCTTGATCAAGCTTGCAATGCCAGCCCCGGCTTCCAAGTGCCCGATGTTTGTTTTGACCGAACCGATTCGGCAGGGTGAATCGCGATGCTGCGAACTCGATGCGATGACTCGCCCGAGCGCCCCAGCTTCGATCGGATCCCCAACGGCCGTTCCGGTCCCGTGAGCTTCGAAATAATGCACGTCGGAGGGATCGACCTCGGCCAACTCACAAGTCCGTCGGACCAACCGCTCTTGCTGTTCACCGCTGGGGACGGTCAAACCGGGAGTCCGACCGTCTTGATTCAGTGCGGTCGCCCGGATCGTGCAGTAGATTCGGTCGCCATCTTGCTGGGCCTCGCGGAGTGGTTTCAGCAGCACCATCCCCGCGCCTTCACTGCGAGCGTATCCGTTGGCACGGGAATCAAATGTTTTGCAACGGCCGTCCGGTGACAGCACGCCGAGCTGACTGAACGCGACATAAAAATCCGGCATGATCAGCGCATTGACACCACCGGCCAGTGCCGTTTCAGCTTCGCCGTTCCAGATCGCTTGGCAAGCCATGTGCAGCGCAACCAAGGAGGACGAACACGCAGTATCGACGGCGACGCTTGGCCCTCGCAAATCAAAACAATACGAAATGCGGTTGGCCGCGATGCTGCTGGACGAGCCCGTGTTCGTGTACGGTCCCAGCTCACCTCGATCTTCGAAACTCAGGCTGGCGACCGCGTAATCGATGCTGCTGATCCCGGTGAACACCGCGACGGGGCGACCTGCCAACGTGCCAAGCGGTGCACCGCCATCTTCCATCGCCCGATAAGCGACTTCCAACAGCATTCGCTGTTGCGGATCCATCGCCGCGGCTTCGCGGGGCGAGATCCCGAACAGGGCCGGATCAAATCGTTCGATGCCACGAACATAGCCGCCCCATTGGCTCTGCGTTTTACCAGGCAATGGCTCGCCGGGCCGATAGAACTTTTGCAAGTTCCAACGATCGCCAGGGGTCCTCGAGATGGCGTCTGTTCCTGATGCCAACAGATCCCAAAACGCGGACGGATCGTCCGCATCCCCAGGAAAGCGACAACCGATGCCCACGACGGCAATTGGTTCGTTTCTCACGCCAAACCCTACCTTCGAATGTTTCGTTGTTTCATGTGTCATGCGTCATTCGCCTCGCAATCATCCCTGGTGGCGAAGGGCATCCGCAGGGCGCATCTGTGACGCACGCCAAACGGGCAATGACGCGCCCAATACACCAATCCCTAACCCCACGACGAGCCCTCGCACCCAGACCCCACTCGCGATCGTCGGCTGCAGCAATCCACCCGTTGCTTCGCTGTTTGCCAACACCTGCAGCAACACGCTCGCACCGAGTCCGCCCAAAACCGTCGCCATCAACGCGAGCATCACCGATTCGCAAAGGATCACCCCCGCAATTCGCTTGGCTGGCCAACCGATCGCTCGCAAAATCCCAATCTCGCCGGTCCTTTCGAGAACACTGGTCATCATCGTGTTGAGCGTTCCAATCGCTCCCACCAACAACGCGATCGTCGATGTCATCCAAGCCATCGCGCCGGCCAACTGCATCCGGGTATCCGACCTCACAAACTCATCCGTCGCCAAGGGCAGAAGCTTGACATCCACCGCTCTGATTCGATCCACCACCTGACCCACGTCAGCCGCTTGAATCGACTCGTCCAGCACCACGTTGATGTACGTGATTTGCCCGTCACGCCCCGCCAAATCCTGAAGCTGGTCCAAGGGCACGATCATCGAACCATTTTCCCAAACGCTTCCACTTTGAAAGACTCCCGCGACGAGAAACGGTTCATCGAACAGATTCAAAATCGCGCCCGGCTGACAATCCAATCGTCCCGCCAGGTTCTCGCCCAAATAAACCTGCCCCTTCACCTCTGAATTCTCAGACGCCACTGAGTCGGGCGATCGCATCTCGTAGTCATTGAACAACCACGATTCCGTTCGCATTCCCATCGCTGGAATTCCGTAAACCTGCTGATCTTCCGCCGACAAGGTTTCCAACAAAACTCCCGCCGCACTGGCGACGCCTTCGACCGCGGTCACCTGCGCGACATAGGTTTCTTCCAGCGAACTGCTCAAGCGATCCGCGGAACCCTGGCGTGAAACAACCACATCGACTCGATGCGATTCATACACACCTCGGAATGACTCCGTGAACCCTTCGGCCACGCCCGACAAAGCCATCACGGAACCAATCGCGGTGGCCAAGGCCATCAGCGTCAGCCCCGTGCGCAGCGGTCGCCGCCACAGGCTTTTCAGTACGAAACCGAAGTAAGTCAACGGATCACCTAGGTAACTGGTTCAAGTGAAAACAGCGAACGATCCCAATCAATGACGACCGCGTGACTTCGGCACCCATCTTCCCAGTCACAAATTGACAGAAAATGGACAATTCAAAGGTAACACTCTGCGTTGGATCACGAAAACCCTCAGAGGTTTGAGCTATTGTATTGGCGACGTTTCACACGTCCCCTCCCCCAATCCCCCCTTTTTCCCCCTGCAAGTGACCCCATGCCGAGTTTCACACCCTCGCTTCCTGCCTTGAAAATCCCTCGCGTCGAAGTGGCTGGATTGCGGACCGCCGCCGCTCTCCTGGCCGGATGCGTCTTCCTCATCCCTTCCATCGTCACAGCCCAAACCCGCGGGCCAGCCGAAAAAGCCGCCAAACAAGATCGTTTTCAAATCACCGCTCGGGCATCGGAGATCGACCCTCGCGTGAAGGCTTATCCAGAAATCAATTTTTTGATCGAGGACGCCAAAGGAAAACCGGCCGATCAACAGCAGGCGATGTTCAATCCCAACGTCAATTCCCGCGGCCAACTGGTGATTTGGTTGATGGGCCACAACTCACAGCTGTTCGAAAAAGTCGGCGATTACGGCCTGCATGCGATTCGAGTCCACTACGCCAACAAATGGTTCAGCATCTGTTGCCAAGAAAAACCGGTTGCCCCGACCTGTCGCGGCAACATGCGTCTGGAGGCTGCCACGGGGGAAGACTACACCGACGAAATGAACCTGGCCAAACCAGACGGGATGGCTGAACGAGCCTTCCAGTTTGTGCGTTGGCTGGCCGAACGAAATTCTCCCGGCAACTGGGAACAATTCCTCAACGAAGACCGCACCGACCTGAACTGGGACAAAGTCATCGTGGCCGGCAGCTCCCACGGCTCGACCACCGCCGCGAGATTTGCCAAGCACCAACGGGTCGCTCGCGTCGTCGCGTTGTGTGGACCACGGGATCAGTATCAAAACTGGCAAGCCCTTCCGTCGGCGACCCCGCCGAACCGCTACTTTGCCTTCTCTCACGTGCTGGACGGTGGCTGGGTCGATGACCACTACTGCCGCAGCTGGGAAATGCTCGGACTGAATGCCTTCGGCCCGATTGTCAACGTCGATGAACAGGCACCGCCTTACGGACACACGCGACGTTTGATCACGGACTTCGACGTCAACGGCGACGCCAAGCGAGCCCACAGCAGCGTGCAGCCCGGACGCTCAGCCGCCAAGGATCCTAAAACGGGTGAGTACAAGCACGAAGCGGTCTGGCGTTACCTCTTCACGCATCCTGTCGACCAAGTCGGCACGCCCGTCGATCGCGACCCCGATTGCACTCACGATCAAAAACAGTGAACGCTGTCTGAGATGTGATTCGCAAGAAACAGAGGGTTCTGCAGCGTTGCTGCAGGGCCCTCTTTGCCGATGGCAGCCAGCGTGATCCGCGATTCGATCACTCCCCTGGCAAAATCTGCTCCGACAAAAGTCGCACGTAGAGTTCGATGTGACGCTCGACCATGGCGCCGAGCGAGAACTCCGTGACGATGCGTTGGCGGGCTCGCTCGGAGATTCGCTGGCATTCCTCGGGGTCATTCAGAGCCGACAAACTTCGGCGGACCAAAGCAGCCTCGTCACCCAGTGGAAACAGCCAGCCGGTTTCCCCTTCGATGACCAAGTCTCGATTGCCGGGAATGTCCGAAGCGATCACGGGCAGACCCGCCAACATCGCTTCGATCACTGCGTTGCTTTGTCCTTCGTATTCACTTGCGATCCAAAACAGATCCGCGTGAGGCAGCAGTTCGGCGATATCATCCCGCTGCCCAGCGAAACGCACATGCAACGGAGAGGACACCGCGTCTCGATGCCGGACCAACTCATCTCGCTGTGGCCCATCTCCGATGATCACCAAGGTGGTGTTTCCGTGAGTCGTCGCGAGCAGTTCGCCCGACCAGATCAGATCGCGAATTCGTTTTTGAGGCCACAATCGCCCCACAGCCAGAATCAATCGCCGATCCGGCGGCACGTCCAAACGGCTCATCGCCTCGTCGCGATCGATCTCAATGAGGCCCGTCGTGCAGACGGACTCGACTCCATTGGGAATGACCACGAACTGCGCCGGATCCAACCCGTTGGCCGCGTAAAATGCCTGGACACCGGAACTGTTCGTCGTGATCGCCTGAGAGAACTTCTGCAATCGTCGATCGATACGAAAGTGCCAGGACGTCTTCCAAGGATCCACACACCGCTCGCTGGCAATGATGACGGGAACGCCCGCCCATTTTGCCGCCACACGTCCGAAGCAATTCGCGGCGAACAACCAGGTGTGCGCGACATCAGGTGCGAAATCGATGAGCTGTTTCTTCAATCGAAACAACGCAGTCGGATCCACTTTGAAACGCTTGCCAATCAAGACGACGGGGATGCCAGCGTCTCGCAGTTCGACACTCCGCGGGCCATCATGCGTCAACAAGAACACGCGGACGTCATGCCCGGCTTCATGCAATCCCTTGGCAAGCAGGACCACCTGTTTTTCGGCGCCACCACGGTCCATGGTGGGAATGACCAAGGCGATCTTCATGAGGCTTTCGGGTTGGGCAGTGGTTGATTGGGACGCAAGATGGATTGCCAGAACGTCAACTCCGGTTCCAAGGGATGACGACGCGAAAGATCGCGAGCCAATTCGAAGGCATGTTGCTTGGCCATTTCCAGATCGCCCCAGACGGAACGAAACGCTTTCCGCAGCGTACTCGGCTTGGCCGGCTCATACCAAGCCAACGAATCCAAAATGGAAGCGTCGAATTGTGTTTGCAAGTATTCCCTCGCCGCAGGATGATCGGCGACAATCACGGGAAGCCCCGCCGCCAGTGATGCCGGAAACGTGAACCGCAATTGAGAATCTTCATTCAGCACGACTGCGTCAACCGAACGCCAGATTTCCGTCATGTCCGAAAACGATCCCGGAATCGCGACGACACTGCGGACGCCCTCGGCTCGGAGTTCCGCGTGCACCCAATCACGAAGTTGGCCGTCACCTAGCATCCAGATTCTCAACTCCTGGTCTCGGGCAGCGAGAAACCTTGCACTCTGGACCAAAGCTCCCACACCACTTTCGGAGGACGCCGGTCCCGCCATCGGCCCGCACCACAGGAGAACACGTGAATCGTTGTCGGTGGTCAGGTCGAGATTGATCCCCCGCAAACTCCTCCTCGCGTTCATTCGTTGCTCATTCGTCACCATCACCGGGCGATGAAAACCGACCGGACGCCTGCGAAGTTTTTCCGCTGGAACACCATGCGAAACCAAGTACCGATCTGTTTTGGCATGGTCCGTGACCACAGCATCCAGCCCACCGCAAGATTGCAGCACGCGCCGGCCGCTTCGCGTGTTCTGGCACCAGGTCTCGTCAGAATCCTCGCCCCATCCGCCGCACATCGCAACGCCCACGGTGGCTCTCACGCCGGCCGCGTCCGGTGTCCCCGATTGAACTGCGGTGGCCACCGCCCGGGATTCCTCCCGAAGTTGATCGCAAACGATCGCGTCGAGTCCTGGCATTCGCTCAGCCAACCAGTGTCCTAAATGCCGGACGTAACGCTGCGTCGACCAATCGCCACGAGGGGCTGCCGCCACACGATGTACCTTGACGTCGCCCAACGTGATTTCGGTGGGCCAAGTGTTGCCATGTCGGGGCGTCACGACCTCCACCTGCATGCCCCAGCTCGCCAACCGCTGGGTCAATTCAAACGTCGCCGCGGCGGCTTCATGCCGCCCCGCGCACAGCGGCCAATAGTGCCGAGCCACGAACATCACTCGAGACGCACTCACTGGCGTGCCGTCGCTTCAATCTCGTCCGGTTCCAACACACCGATGAACGGCAAGTTGCGATACATGTCGAGGTAATCCAGCCCGTAGCCGACCACAAATTCGTCCGGGATTTCAAACGCCACGAAGTCAGGCTTCGGACCGATCTGCTCGGGTCGCAATTTCCGCAGCAAGACCGCCGTGGAAACGCTGGAGGCGCCCATGTCCGCGATCGCTTCGCTGAGCTTGGTCAACGTGGCCCCGGTGTCATAAATATCATCCACCAACAACACGTCCCGGTTCTGCACATCAATCAGCATCTTGGAATCGATCTCCAATTTGCCCGCTTGTGTTCCGCCCCGATAACTCGAGGCATGGATCACGCCGACTCGCTGAGGCATCGACAACCGGCGAATCAAATCGGCGAAGAGGACCAACGATCCCGTCATCACCGCGACCACCGTGATCGGCCGATCGCCATAGTGGGAATCAATTTCCTTGGCCAACTTCGAAACGCCGTCATCGAGCTGGGATTCGTCAATCAGCGTTCGCATGGCGGGTCACAGAGAGAGAGGATCAAGGAAGTATGAGCAAAGCGACGTGACGAGCCTTCATCGCGACGGAGGGCCGCAACCAGTGTCAAACCAGTCCGATTGCGCAAACCAGCGAAAAGGCAGCGAATTTCCCGGTCGAGTCACCCCTGATGCGGGAACGCGACCGACCGATGCCCTGACCGCCTGCGGTCCGATTGAAAGGGTTGGGTTGTCTTCGTCGGCACCCATTTTGCCCTATCAATCGTGGATCGAACAGACGCATGACGCCATCGCAAAAATTGGCACGGGCTCGTCACTGCTTCCAGGCTTGGCTCAACGCCCAACCCGCAGAAGATTCGCCCGATACCATTCGAATTCGCCCGAGTGAACCGCAAGCCGAATGGAGTGAATCCGTGTTCATTTGCGACGGATTCTATCGAGGTCGCCGGTTCCGAACCGACAGCGCCTCGGCAATTTGGTTCACCGAAGAGGATGAGTTGAAGATCCACGATGAAGACGGTTCCTGCGTGGAAACCCTCTCATCCGCTGAACTGGAAGCACAATTCGCTGCCGCCCAACCTCAGACAGACACCGCTCAGACCGAACCACTGCGTCGAGCTGCCTAGGAGTCGAGCTGCCTCAAAACTGCCCGCAAGAAGGGCAGGTCCCAGCACGCTACGACTCGAGGAACTCCAAACGCTTTTCGAGCGCCTCGAGTTTGGCAGTCACGCTGTCGAGTCGATCTTGAATTTGGTCGATTCGATCATCGTGGGCGGACTTCCCCGAAGCCGATTCCACCGGTTCCGATGTGACGGGCTCCGATTTGGCAGGTGCCGCGGCCGAAGCGTCCTGCTTCTTGATCTTGTCGACCAAGTACAGGCGTTCTTGGGGCGTGTACAAGCGATGCGAAAACGTTTGCCCGCGTCCCGAAGGCGTCAGCGATTCGACCAAACCTTTGTCGATCAAGGAATCCAATTCGGTCTTCAGCGAATCCAGGTCGGGAAATTTGTGCATGCGCGACGCTCGGGTGCGCAACTCGCCCGCGGTTTGTGGCCCACGCAGCAACAACTCGGTCATGATCGCCGCCCCCGGACTGTCGACCCCCAGCCACTCATAGGCGGCGTGCCGGTACTTTGTCACCCGTCCACTGCCCTGGATTTCGCGAGCCGCGCCGGCGGCCCGAAGCTCATCGAGGGCGGACAGAGCATCCGACTCATCCACCTGCATTTGCGGCGAACGATTGGACTTTTGATTGCAGCCCGTGATCAAACCAGCCAAGGAAAGTGGGTAGCCGTCCGGCGTCGTCTTGGCCTTTTCAACCAACACGCCCAAGCAACGTCTCGCAGCGGCGGACAACGGGTGAGGTTGGCTGGTTTCGTTTTCAGCAGCGTTCTCTTCGTTCATGCAATTTCCTTCTTGATGCAAACCACCTGAGGTCGATCGTGATCGCGCAGGCGGCCAGAAACAGGGGGAGCCTCTCGCGAGCCTCGGTTCAATCCGTTGACAATCCAATCAAACGACTCACGGCCAATCGAACGGCTCATGGTAGCTTTTTCCTGACTTCTTGGCAGCAACCAAGGATTTCCGCGAGCCGCTCTCTCGACGCAGGGCTCCAGACCGTATCATCATGCGTTGGGCTGTCTCACGAGGATACAGCCACATCGTTTTCGACTTGTGTAGGTGGAGCCGCTGCCGGTGGACACGTATCTCATCATCTTGATTGTTCTCATCGCCCTGCTGGTCATCGCGATCTTGCTGGCCGTGTTCTCTCCGCGGCTGTTCGTCCGTGGCCTGTTTCGTCCGGTCCTGGCCTTGTTTTACCGAAAACGCGTGGTGGGCCTGGAGAAATTCCCAGCCGAAGGCGGTTGCCTCCTGGTCAGCAATCACATGTCGTGGATCGATGGAATCTTGATTCTGTGGGCCCTGCCACGAAATGTTCGCTTCGTGGTCGACGGCAGCAACTTCACGTCCAAAATCGGTGATTATCTCGGCCGCGCCTTTGACACGATCTTCATGATGGGCGGCCCCAAGTCGATTGGACGAGCCATCCGTGACGCCCGCGAAGGGCTGAACAAGGGTGATGTGGTCGGCATCTTTCCCGAGGGCACGATCACCCGAACCGGGCAACTGCAGGCGTTCCGCCCAGGGATGAGCAAAATCCTGAAGAACACCGATGCGAAAGTCGTTCCGGTCCACTTGGAAGGCATGTGGGGCAGTCTCTTCAGCTTTTCCGGTGGCAAGTATTTCTGGAAATGGCCTGACAAACTGCGGCGAACGATCACCGTGTACGTCGGCGATCCGTTGCCCGCCGACACCCCAATCTCAACCGTTCGCGGCAAGGTCCAAGCCCTGGGGTCCCAAGCTCAAATCGATCACCGTCGCGAATTTCCAGTGCTGGCACGCCAAGTCCTGCGGGTTTGGCGACGCCGGGGCAAACGACTGCAAGCCGCCGACACCTTGGGCACAGAAGTCGGTGGCAGAAAACTGTTGATCAACACGCTGGCCCTGCGCCGCTGCCTGCATCGGGAAGTGTTCTCCAAAGACGAACAATTCATTGGCGTGCTGCTTCCCCCCAGCGTCGGTGCCGTCGCTGTGAACGTGGCCTTGGCCGCCGATCGGCGGGTCAGCGCCAACCTCAACTACACCGTCAGCAGCGAGGTGATGAACCACTGCATCCACGATGTGGGAATCAAACACGTGCTGACCAGCGATCGGTTCTTGGAAAAAATCGACGTGGAACTGGACGCCGAAATTGTTTCGCTCGACAAACTGAAAGAAAAAGTCAGCTTGGCCGACAAAGTCATCGCGGCCCTGCAAGCGACGATTGTGCCAAGCTGGTTGCTGGATCGAATCCTGGGTCTGAACAAAATCCAGAGCGATGACCTGTTGACCGTCATCTTCACCAGCGGCTCCACCGGAATGCCCAAAGGCGTGCTGCTGTCCAACGCAAACGTCAGCCACAACGTCGATGCCGTCAATCGTGCGATCCGCCTGACCACCGAAGACGTGGTCATCGGCGTGCTGCCGTTCTTCCATTCGTTTGGTTACGCAGTCACGCTCTGGGCGGCACAAACGCTTGGCCCCGCCGGTGTGTACCACTTCAACCCGCTGGATTCCAAACAGATCGGCAAACTGGCCGAGAAGTACAAGGCCACGGTGCTGCTGGGCACACCCACGTTCATGCGTGGTTACCTGCGACGCATCACCCCGGAACAATTCAAGACGCTCAATGTCGCGGTGGTGGGCGCCGAGAAGATGCCCGCTGACCTGTTCGACGCCTTTGAAAAACGCTTTGGAGTCCGCCCCGTCGAAGGCTACGGCACGACGGAAATGAGCCCCTTGGTCAGCGTCAACATTCCGCCCTCACGTTCGGCTGCCAAGTTTCAACCCGATCGTGTCGAAGGCAGCGTGGGGCGGCCCTTGCCCGGGATCTCAGCCAGGATCGTGTCGCCTGACGATGGAACCGAATTGGACGCCAACGAGGACGGAATGCTGCTCGTGACCGGTCCCAATGTGATGCGAGGCTACGCAAATCGCGATGACCTGACTCAATCCGCCGTCATCGATGGGTGGTACACGACCGGTGACATCGCGCACATCGACAACGACGGCTTCCTGCACATCACGGGGCGTTTGAGTCGCTTCTCCAAGATCGCCGGGGAGATGGTGCCACACGTTCGAATCGAAGAGGAACTTGGCAAACTGCTCTCCGAAGGCGAGGACGACGATCAAGTCCGCGTTTGTGTCACCGCCGTTCCATGCGACCGCAAAGGCGAACGCATCATCGTCTTGCATCTGCCCACGTCCCAGAAACCAGACGCACTCCGCGAAGGGCTGAAGGAGGCAGGACTGACCAACTTGTTCATCCCAGCCGCTGACAGCTTCTTCGAAGTCGACCAGATCCCGCTGCTGGGGACCGGAAAACTGGATCTCAAGGGTGCCCGAGATCGGGCCAGCGAACTCACGCTGGCGAGCTGCTGAAGGAGAACCTGACGTTCCGTTGGCAATGCGAGCAAACGGGTCCACCTTGGGCCCGTTTGCCAATGAGCCCGCGTTTCAGTGAGCCCGTGTTACAGTGAGCCCGCGTTTCGATCCGCCCAGTTGCTCAATCAGGTCCGTTTCTCGATTGGCGTCGGTTCTCGATCGGCGCGGTTTCTCAATCGGCGCCGGTGCTTCACCGGCCGACTGACACGCTCTACGCGATCTCGTCTTCCTGACTGACCGGTGAGTTCAAATCGATCGCTTCGAATCGACTGCGATACAGAATCCGCTCCCACCACCGAGCCCGTCGCAACGACGGATCATCCGCACTCACCAAATGGCGTTTGCCGCGACGGGTGCAGATCTTCAGCTGGTTGTCAGCGAGGACTTCTTCAACCATCCAGTATTTCTCGACCACGTAGCGGTAGGTGTTGCCCTTCCCGGCGGCATGAACGTCGGAAGCGCGCGGCCCCGGCGAAACACTGCTTTTGTGTTTGCGGTAGATCACCCAATCGTTTCGCTGAAATTGATTTGCGGCCAATGTCATTCCTGAGACGTGGATTTGAGACAAGTTGCCCAACTGGGATGATGGCAGCTTTCAGAAAACGACACAATTGGTGGTGCGATCCATTGTCGGCAGGAACGCAAAATCGCTTGGAAGATTGCCTCCAAGCGATTCGTGAGTGACTGAAAAATTGCCTGGATCATTTTGTCGAGAAACGGAACACCGTTGTCGTGTCGTACTTCTCACCCGGCTTCAAAATCGCCGATGGAAACGTCGGTTGATTGGGGCTGTCGGGGAAGTGCTGAGTCTCCAAGCAGAACCCTCCCCGGTGCACGTAAGGTTTGCCCGACTTCCCTTCCAAACGACCATCCAAGAAGTTCCCGCAATAGAACTGGATCCCCGGTTCAGTGGTGCGAACCTCCATCACACGCCCTGATGTCGGCTCCAAGACGCGAGCTGCCCACAGCATTTCGCCAGGCTCACCCGAAGGATCGAGCACAAAGTTGTGATCGTACCCCATTCCGAATTCAAGTTGCTCGTTGTCGACAGCGATGTCGCGTCCAATCGCTTTCGCCTTTCGAAAATCAAACGGCGTCCCCTCCACTTCTCGCAATTCGCCGGTGGGAATCAAGGTTGAATCAACCGGAGTGAATTTCGAAGCGTTCAACATCAGCTCGTGATCGAGGATGGTCCCGTTGCCCTCACCGGCCAAGTTGAAATAGGTGTGCTGGGTCAGGTTGATCGGGGTGGCTTTGTCCGTGGTCGCTTCGTAGCGGACGATCAATTCATTCTCATCCGTCCACTGGTAAGTGACCGCGATGTCCAGATTGCCGGGGTACCCCTCTTCACCATCTTTCGCGAGGTAGGTCATCTTCAAGGCTGGCTTTCCGTTGACCGCCGTGGGCACCGCATCCCAGACGACTTTGTCAAATCCAATCACGCCACCGTGCAAGTGATTGGGACCGTTGTTGGTCGCCAATGAATAGGTCTCCCCGTCCAGCGTGAACTCCCCCTTGGCGATTCGGTTCCCGTAACGTCCGACCACCGCACCGAAGTAGGGCTTGTCGACCGCGTTGATGTAGCTTTCAACCGAGTCATACCCCAGCGCCACGTCGCCCAGCGTTCCGTCGCGATCAGGCACCACGATGGAGGTCACGATCGCACCAAAGTTGGTGATCTGAACCTTGGCGCCGGACTTGTTTTCGAGTGTGTACAGCTCGATCGAATCAAAGTCCTCGACCTGCATCTGATCTTGTGCCAGCCCAGGAATGGCAAGGCATCCAATCATCAACACACCCGCAAACCAATGTGCAATGAGTCGGTTCATACGAATTCTCCAAGAAGCAATGGACTTGAGTTTAAAAGGAAAGCTGATTTTGCGACGACTGCTGGATCAACCACGGCGTCGTCGCTTGAACGCTGCGATGAACGGAACATCCTAAATGGCGAAGTAGGCGTAGACGCCCAAGCACAGCAGAACCAAAACGCCGCCGACGTACGGGGCCGGTTTCCACGGGGTCAAGTCAACCAATTTGGCATCGCGTTGTTCGTAAGGCGAATCCCGACGAATCCCGATCGCAACCATCACCAACTGCAGGGCGACCAACAGGACAAACACCGCCCCCATGTAGTGAAACCCATTGCCGAAGATAGAAACGAGCCAACCGTCGTCGCCGCCGCTGCGGAAGGTCCCGATCACCATCAGCACCAAACCGACGATCAACGCGACCATCGCGGATCGCCCGTCAGCAGTCTTGTGGAACAACCCCAACAGAATCACCGAGGCCAATGGGATGAAGTAAACGCCGTTGAGCCCTTGGAAGAAACTGAAGACACCGTCACGTCCATAAAAGACCAACGGTGCCGCGATGACAGCAAAAATGGCAACGACGAAACTGCAAATCTGCCCCGAAAAACGCACCTGCTTCGTGGTCGCATCCGGCCGAATGTATTGCTTGTAGACGTCCAAGGAGAACAGCGTCGCCGCCGAGTTCAACACCGAGTTGAACGTCGAAAGAATCGAACCGATCACCACCGCCGCAAAGAATCCGAGCAACCATTCCGGCAACACGCGTGCGACCAACGCACCATAAGCCTGACTGGACTTCCAATTGCCTTCCGCGTTCAACCCGACGGCATCGATCATTTGCTGGTCCTCGGCGGTGATGACCAAATAAGCCGCTGCGATCCCAGGCAACACGAGAATCAACGGGGCCAAGATCTTAAAGAACGCGGCCAGCAAAACTCCCTTTTGACCCTCCGCCAAATTCTTCGCCCCAAAAGTTCGCTGAATGATCTGCTGGTTGGTGGTCCAGTAAAAGAAATTGAGTAGCAACACTCCCGTGAACAACGTTGGCCAGTGAGTCGATTCGTCCGCCGCACCCAGTGACCGAAACGCGTCGGGATCCGCTTCATGAATCTTCTGAAGCGCCCCCCCGATTCCGCCTTCGTCTCCAGCGACAACCTGCAGCGAAAAGTACGTGATCATCAAACCACCAACCAACAACCCGGCACCGTTGAACGTGTCGGAAACCGCGATGGCTCGCAATCCACCAAAAATCGCGTAGGCACCGCCCAGCGATGCGATGAACACCAGCAGCATCCAAATCATCTGGTAGTCAGTCACCCCGAACCGAACATGAAGCGACAACATGCTGTTGAGCCCGTTGGCGCCCAAAAACAAGACAAACGGCAACAGGATCAGCATGTAGGCAACGATAAAGATCGCCGCCGTCAGCGCTCGCACCCCGCGACCGTAGCGTTCCTCCAGAAACTGCGGGATCGTCGCGATCCCGGATTTCAAATACCGAGGCAAGAACACCAACGCCAAAACCACCAGCGAGATCCCCGCGACCACTTCCCAGCACATCACCGACAGCCCATCGCTGAAGGAGTCTGCGTTGAGCCCCACCAATTGCTCCGTCGACAAATTGGTCAGCAGCAAACTTCCCGCGATGAAGACGCCGGTGAGCGAACGACCGGCTAAGAAATAGCCCTCATCGGTGTCCACGTCGCTGCCACGCGTCTTCCACCATGTCAGAAACGCTACCAAACCAGTGAAGAACAGAAAGGAAACGAGCGTGGTGGTGTTCATGGACATCCTCGGGGGTTGCATCATGCAATGGAGTTTCAGCGAGACGACATACCATACAGCGTCACCACACCCCTTACATCCTCCACGAACTATTTTCTGCCGTTCAGCACATGCAAGTGGCCCGGATGGCCCCTTCAATCACCATCCGCCTGAACCCCACGCGAACAGGCTTCCCCGAACCACCCTCTCGCCCTAAGACATTTTGCCCCGCAAGCCGCCCCCGGGCCGGGTGGACCAAATCACTGAATTGAAGATCCAATCTCCGGAATTGGAGGGACTGGCTATCGCCCACGGGCTGAATCTCGCAAAATGACATGCTTCAAGCCTGCCCCTCCGTTTGGGCATTTGCCCGCATTCCGAATTTTCGTCAGTCCCCAATCACTCATGGCCCAACGTTCACGCAGATCCCGAGACGCTGAGACCACCGCAGGCGCGAGTTCCAACGGCTCCGAGCCAAAGCAAGCCTCCGAGAACAGCTCCCCCACCAAAAACGAACCCATTCAGGTCAATCCCAAGGTGTTCAACGGCGACACTCAGATCGAGGTCGACGGGATCCAAGTCAACTTGCGGAATCGCTATTTGGCAGCTTTCTTGGCTTGGTTGGTGCCCGGAGCCGGGCATTACTACCAAGGTCGCCACACCAAGGGCACCTTGTTCGTGATCAGCATTCTCTCGATCTGGACCCTGGGATTTGCACTGGGCGGCTTTCACGTTGTCTACGCCTCCTGGTATCCCGGCGACAAACGCTGGCACTATTTCCTCCAAGCCGGAGTGGGCTCCGCCGCACTTCCCGCCCTGGTTCAGGGCAATCGAATGCGACTGGCGACCGACAACCGCGGGCGAACTCGTCAGGACTACGAACCACTGTGGAACGGCTTCATGGCGCCCCCGCACCGTCCCGTCGATGAATCCGAGGCCGATGAAGTCGCCGCCTGGTATGCCCGCCGTGGCTCGGGCTACGAAATGGGCACCTGGTACACGATGATCGCAGGGCTGCTGAACTTTTTAGTGGTTTACGACGCGTTTGGCGGTCCCTTGGCGGTTCCGATCAGTGGTCGCAAAAAACGCGAGTCCGAACAATCCGAAAGCGTTCCCGGCAACGAAGAAGCGCCCTCGCAATTTGCGGAATCGAACTGACGCGATCACACTCTCCTCTGCGATTCCGATCGCCTTATCTAATCAACTGACTTTACTGTTGAAGGACGCGCGTTGAACAAACCTGCTCGCTCCAAACCTCACGTGGCGTTGATGGTCGAGACCGCGACTGTTTACGGACGTGAAGTGCTATCTGGAATCATGCGTTTCATGCGAACGCAAGAAGATTGGTCCGTCTTCCTCGAACAGCGCGACCTCATGACGTCGCCACCGGCCTGGCTGAACGATTGGCAAGGCGACGGGATCATCTCGCGAGGATCCACCAATGAAATGATCGAGGCCGCGGTCCTGCGGAACATTCCGGTCATCGAATTGAATGACCGCAGCGAAGTCGACAAGGCGCACGTCCGCAGCGATGACGCCAAAATTGGTGAAATGGCCGCCCGCCACCTGATGGAACGCGGATTCCAACACTTCGGATTCTGCGGCTTTGATTTCGAAGCCTGGTCGCATCGACGCCAAGAAGCGTTCGCGAAAACGGTCCAACAAGAAGGATGCCAGTGCGATTCCTTCAACTCGCCCTGGATGAACTTGGCCCGACCCTGGGAAGAGGACCAACAAGCAATTGCGGATTGGCTGCAAGCGTTGCCAAAACCCTGCGGAATCTTCACCTGCAATGACCTTCGCGGCCAACATGTCCTGGCCGTTTGCTCCACCTTGGAACTGACCGTGCCGGAAGAAGTCGCCGTGATCGGGGCCGACAACGACGAACTGCTTTGCCAATTCTGCCAGCCGCCACTGTCCAGCGTGATTCCCAACGCGGAAGCGGTCGGCTTCCTGGCCGCAGAACGCTTGTCCCGCCGGATGAAGGGCGAATCGCACCACGAATCACAGCAAGTCGTGGCCCCCACTGGCGTCGCGACTCGGCTGTCCACCGATGTCGTTGCCATCGATCATCCCGAAGTCGCGTCGGCCCTGGCCTACATCCGGCAACACGCTTGCGAAGGCCTGACGGTCGACGAAGTCCTGCAAAACGTTGCGGTCAGCCGCAGCACCCTCGAACGGCAACTGCGTCGCTACCTGGGACGCACACCGCAGCAGGAAATCCGCAACGTTCAACTCAAACGCGTCCGAGAACTTTTGGTCACCACCGAAATGGCAGCCGAACAAATCGCCTACCGGGCAGGGTTCGATCACCCGGAATACATGCACTACGTGTTCAAACGCGATCTGGGGATGACCCCTGGGCAATACCGGCAAAGTGTCCGCGGGCAGGACGGCTGACTCCCCGCCAGCGAATCGGGGGCGGGATCCCAGCACCAATGCCGTCAATTTCCCCTGCAAATGCGACGGGAACGCTGGAAGAAAATTTGGTGCGGGCACGGCAACCAAGTATACTGATTCGACCCAGATCGCTCCCGGTCCAGCCCTCCATCCCCTGAATTGCCGCCTGCATTCAATCGTGGAGGACACTTTGGCCGCGGGACTGATCGCCTGCGGCGCCGAATCAAGGGTGGATCTCGCCATCGAAAATCCATCTTGTCTTCAGCGCCCGACCATTCCTTCTCCCTGCACACTGATTCTCAGGATGTTGACCGTGAATCGCCACTTCTTCTCTCGTCGCACCCCAGTTTCGTTCTCCGGAATGACCTCTCTGATGTGCGTTGCCGCTCTCGGTTTCGCCATCGCGGGACTTGCTTCACCCTCCAACGCCAATGCTGGCGGTGAAGAAACCGTCGTCAATGGCTTGTTCGAGGCCATGGAAGCCGGAACGGTTGAGGCCAAATTCATCCCTCAATCGTCTGCAAAAGCCAACTTGTTGGTCAAGAACCTGACTGACAAACCTCTGCACATCCACGTTCCCGCCGCCTTCGCTGGCGTTCCAGTTCTTGCTCAAGGCATGATGGGCGGCATGGGTGGTGGGATGGGCGGCGGCATGGGTGGTGGAATGGGCGGCGGCATGGGCGGCGGTGGCGGTGGCGGTCAAGCCATGGGCGGCGGCGGCGGCATGGGCGGCGGTATGGGTGGTGGCATGGGCGGCGGAATGGGCGGCGGCATGGGTGGCATGGGCGGCGGCATGGGTGGCTTCATGCGAGTCGCACCTGGACGCACGACCAAAATGGCTCTCAACACCGTTTGCCTCGAACATGGCAAACCGGAACCCAATGCCAAAATGAAATACACCATCGCGCCACTCGACCAAGTCACCAAAGACCCTGCCGTGACGGCCTTGTGCGAAGCCCTGGGCAATGGACTCATCGCTCAAAACACGGCCCAAGCCGCAACATGGCACCTGACCGACAAGATGTCATGGAGCGAACTGGCAGAGAAGAATCGCAAGGAAAGCCAGTACACCGGCAACGAACCTTACTTCACCGCCTTTGAGCTGCGTGCCGCATCCAACGTGGTCGGCGAAGTCAAACGCATCGCCCAGAATTACCAGGACAAACTGGAGTCAGGCGAGAAGACCGAAGGCGGCCTGACCTTGGACAACAACTACGGCAGCTGAACAGCAGCTTGTCACCGAGTGATCGCCCAGAACGCAATCACCAACGAGAAAACCAAACTTGACCTGCGAGGACTTCATTGTCCTCGCAGGTCTTTTTTTGGGTCCTTGGGTTGATCCAGTGAAGTGGTGGATCCACCACCTGAATCAGTCGTCGTCGGACTGGACGGCTTCTGTCTTCCCAGCCTTCAAACGCAGGAACGAGTCGAAGAACCCTTGCAGTTCACTGCCGTCGAGCACACTGTTGAAGTTGCCAACGTAATGCCCCGTCCGAGCGTCCTTGACGCGTTGATCAGGGTGCAAGAAGTAGTTGCGAATCTGGCTCCCGAAACCGGTTCTTGCCTGAGTCTCGTACTTCTTGGCTTCCTCCGCTTCACGGCGTTCCTCCTCGATTCGTGCCAACTTGGCCCGCAGCATCTTCCAGGCGGTGTCCCGGTTTTGGTGCTGACTTCGCTGGTTCTGACATTGCACGACCGTGTTGGTCGGGATGTGTGTCAACCGAATCGCACTGTCCGTCTTGTTGACGTGCTGACCACCCGCTCCACTGGCCCGGTAAGTGTCTTCGCGAACATCCTTCTTTTCGATGTTCACTTCAAACGAATCATCGATTTCAGGCGAAACACTCACCGCAGCAAAGCTCGTCTGGCGTTTGCTTTCGCTGTTGAACGGACTGATCCGAACTAACCGGTGCATGCCTTCCTCGCCCTTGAGATAGCCATACGCCATCGGCCCCCGAACCGCGATCGAGGCATGGTTGATTCCCGCCTCCTCGTTTTCTTGACGGTCCAGCAACTCAATTTTGTATTCCTGCCCCACCGCCCAAGCGGAGTACATCCGAAGCAGCATATCAGCCCAATCGTTCGCATCCGTCCCGCCATCGCGAGCGTTGATGGTCACAATCGCACCAGCGGAATCGTTCGGCCCGTTCAGCAAAGCCTTCAATTCCAAGTCATCCAGGACACCCTCCAGGCGATCGATCTCCGACCGAACCTCATCGACAATGGAATCATCGTCCTCTGCCATCTCGAAGAGGGCTTCCAAGTCTTCCGCGGAGGACTCAAGCTCATTCAAAGGAGAGACAATTCCCTTGAGACCCTTGAGTTGCATCACGACCTTTTGAGCCGCTTCACTGTCGTTCCAGAAATCAGGCGCCCCCATTTGGGCTTCGATCTTTTTGATCGCTTGGTTCTTGCCAGCGTGGTCAAAGAGAGTCCTGTAGCTGGACCAGGCGGCTGCGAATCGCTTGACTGCGTTGCGTCAATTCAGCGTCCATGACGAAATGTCCCTCTCGGATATGATGGTGAGCCGGCGAGGCCGTGCACAGCGTGTGCAAGGTCCGCCAAATTTTTTTCTTAGAAAACGGATTCTACATGTCTCGCGTGGTTCTCGCGATGAGTGGCGGCGTTGATTCCAGCGTCGCGGCCCACCTGTTGTTGCGTGACGGTCACGAGGTGATCGGAGTCTTCATGCGCCACGGCGAAGCCTCCGCTGCCGCCTGCCGAATCGATTCCGACGAACCCCAAAACGCCAACCCCCTGAATCTTCCTGTGCTGGGCGAGTCCACGGGTGGCAAACGAGCTGATCACAAACAGGGTTGCTGCAGCGCAACCGATGCCGCCGACGCTCGCCGGGTCGCGATGTCGATGGGGATTCCGTTTTACTCCCTCGACCTGCAAGAAGACTTCCGAAAGATTGTCGACTACTTCGTCGACGATTACCTCGCCGCGCGAACACCCAATCCGTGCGTGAAGTGCAATCACTGGATCAAATTCGGACGTTTGTTCGATTACGCCGATGGTGTCGACGCCGAGTTCGTCGCGACAGGGCACTACGCCCGAATGGTGCACGCCAACGGCAGATCCGAACTGCATCGCGGCCTGGACGGCCACAAGGATCAATCGTACGCGTTGTTTGGCATCGACCCAGCTCGCTTGCCCCGCATGATGCTGCCGGTCGGCGACTTCACCAAACCCGAAATTCGCGACATGGCAACCTCGCTCGGACTGGGCGTTTCAGACAAAAAGGACAGCCAAGAGATCTGCTTCGTCACCCAAGGTCACCACAGCGACTTTGTGAAGTCTCGACGTCCCGAGATGGTCGGCGCAACCGCCGGAGAAATCGTGACCACCGGTGGCAAAGTCGTCGGCGAACACAACGGATTCGAAGCCTTCACGATTGGCCAACGCAAGAGACTCGGCGTCGCCATGGGCGAGCCACACTTTGTGATTCGCATTGAACCGGACACCCGGCGTGTTGTGATCGGGTTGGCAAAAGAACTGCTACGCCCCGGACTGATGGCCGATCAATGCAATTGGTTTGTGCCCCCTGAAGAGCTTGCGGATGCCAAATCCGTCGGCATCCAGATTCGCTACAACGGACAGCCTCATCCCGGCCATGTCGTGATCGACGCATCCGACTCAACCCAGATGAAGGTCCTGTTCGACGATCCCCAAGCCGCGGTCGCACCGGGCCAAGCCGCGGTCGTTTACGACGGGGAACGAGTCCTCGGCGGCGGCTGGATCACCCACGCCATCGATCGCGTCGCCGACGGAGACCCTCCGTCGGCCTGAACACACCCTCCGCAGCAAGCGATCCAGTACGATGGGCTTCCAAGCCCGTCGAAAAGAAAACCCGACGCATGAGTTTCAAAACTGCGCTTTTGCAGTCGGCTTCGTTGGCCAATGTGGGGTCTGACATCCCAAAACTCGTACTCGCACTCGCACTCGAAACCAGGCCCGGACGGGCCGACACAGCCATTGCCGGGGCCGTCAGGCCCCGGACGAGCATGCCCCCACAAAGACAAAACCCCGAAGGGGTGACAGAGTCGATTGTGCTCGGTCGTCCCGCCGGGGCTTGGAATGATCGTGGGGCGTGGACCGGGGCCTGACGGCCCCGGCAGGAGATCTGCCGACCCTCCGGGCCTCAACTCGCTGAGGTGTCCGAACGGCGTTTCGCTTGGCCCGACTCCAAACGAGACGCCCCCAAGGAACATCCAAGGGGAAGGCCTATTGGGTGGGCGACTGTTAGGTAAAGGCCGTACGGTGCCATCCACCAAAGGCTTTGAGTTGAACCAGTTGCAACCAGGCCCGGACGGGCCGACACAGCCATTGCCGGGGCCGTCAGGCCCCGGATGAGCATGCCCCCACAAAGACAAAACCCCGAAGGGGTGACAGAGCCGATTGTGCTCGGTCGTCCCGTCGATGCCCTGGGCAAGGTCACCAGCTACGAATACGACGCCTCGGGCAACCAGCTCAAGGTCCGCGACCCCAACGGAGTCGGCCAGGACTGCCTCTACGATGCCTTGGGGCGTGACACCCAGTGCACCGACACCGCCAGCGGTGTGACGCAGAGCGGCTATGACTTGGCTGGCAACAAGGTCTCCTCGACCGATGCCAAGAGCAACACGACGACGTACGTGTTCGACGCACGCGGTCGCCAGATCAAACAGATCGATCGCCTCTCGGGTGAAACCGAGTTCGCCTACACGGACACCGGCCAGCTGGAATCGCTGACCGACGCCGAGGACCAAGTCACCAGCTACACCTACGACGCGGCCGGCACCAAGCTGACCGAAACCTACCCGGACCACGTGCCCAGCAGCACGATCGGTCAAACCGGTTACGGGATCGTCTCGTTCACCCCGGACGCCACGGGCCGCACGGTCCAGCGAACCGACCAGCAGGGTGACACGTGCGACTTCACCTACGACCTGGCTGGTCGTCTGAGCAGCAAGGCCTACACCGGTCACGCCAGTGGCCCGCTGTCCGGTCAAAGCCACACCGACACGTTCACCTATGACGACGCCAGCCGCATGCTGACAGCCATCAGTGGCCGCTACAGCAACACGGTCACCTACACCTACGACGATGCGGGCCGCAAGGCCAGTGAGTCGATCCAGATCGGCGGCCAGACGTACACGGTCCTGACCGATTACGACGCGGCGGGCCAAGTGTCCAAGCTGACCTACCCGGACGGCAAAGAGGTCGACCGCAGCTACACCGACCGTGGCCAGCTTGCCGGGATCGACTTCGACAGCACCACGATCGACACGCGAACGTACGACGATGGCGGCCGGATGCTCACCAGCAGCTACAATAACGGTGTGAGTGAAACACGGGCGTACAACAACGACAACACGCTGGCGAGCATCAGCTTCAGCGGTGCATCGATCGGCAACCTCAGCTACGGCTGGGACGCCAACAAGAACAAGACCAGTGAGGGGATCACGGGAACGATGAGCGGTTACGGGTTCGATGTCGGAACGAGCGGCTACGACGTCGAGGATCGCCTCGTCTCGTGGGAGCGAGACGACAGCAACCTGGACCAATCCTGGAACCTGAGCCTGGTCGGTGACTGGAACAGCTACACGGAAAACGCCAGTGTCCAAAACCGTACCCACGGTGACACGCACGAGCTACTGACGGTGGCTGGCCAAGCGGTCACGCACGACGCCAAGGGCAACCAAACGGTGATCCCCGCGATCCTGCGTCCCGGCAGCGACCCCCTGGCGATGAAGTGGGATTTTGAGAACAAGCTGATCTCAGCGGACACCGACAACGACTCCGTGGCCGACGTGACCTACCAGTGGGACGCCCTGGGCCGACGAGTCGGCCGCGACGACGGCACAACCGTGACGGTGTTCGTTCAGTCCGGCCGACAAACGATCGCCGACTACACGTCCGGCACGGCGGCATCGAGTCCCACGTACGACTACGTCTACGCGTCCTACATCGACGAGCCCGTCATGAGGTCCGGCAGTGGCGGCAACCGCTACTACCACCGCAACCAACAGTACAGTGTCATCGCCCTGACCAACGGCAGCGGAGCGATCCAAGAACGCTACGCCTACGACGCCTACGGCGGGTTGGATGTGTTCGATGGTGCCGGTGTGTCCGCTGCTTCGAGCGACAACCGGTACACCTATACTGGGCGTGAGTGGGACGGTGACCTTGATCTGTACCACTTCCGGGCTCGGATGTACGACGCTAGGTCGGGACGTTTCTGCTCCAGAGATCCGATTGGGTTTAGGGGTAGTCCAGGAAATATTTACAGCTTTTTACGCAGTCGCGTCTTTCGGTACGTTGATCCGTCAGGTCTGCAGGTTAGTTCGCCGGGTGTTTTCCCACATTCCGAACCAGTGGGAGACGGTAGCATCGATTTCGAGACTCACGTTACTGATGGACCAGATGGCACAGTTTGCATCTATGCGAAGGCGACAAGAAATGTAACACGCGAGAGTTGGAACGATGAAATGGAGGAATGGAATGACTGGCGAGATCCTGAAGATGTCGATGGCTGGGACTTCCCCAATTTCCCCCTGATCTTGAACGGTGATGATGACGACAACGAATACGGAGGCATGTACTTCGATGGACAGGATTATCGTGATGACGATGACTTTCTTGAGATTTCTATTTCACTTGACTGCCCAGAAGGAAGTGGAGGCGGCACCAATTCAACGAATAGCTGGAAAGAAGATGTCATTCCGTCTCGTGATGGAATCATGAACCCAGGGGCGGGCGGGAGAAAGGATGCTCGATTAGTTCATAGGGCGAAATCAGCAACCGTTTGCGTCCCAATTTGCCCATGTAGCGGAGGCGGGACGTTGGATATTTCTTTTGATTATCGAGATGAAAAATACGGGGGCAATTACGGTGAACATGAGATCGACATGCAGAACTTTTGATCGTATTGGTAAGGTTCGGCTTACGTTTGGAACACTTGCAATCGTTGTCTGGTTATGCAATTCGTTGAACTTAATCGAGTCGTCCGGCGGCATGCTCTCTCCAGTGCACGGGTTGGCAAGCTCTTTCGGTGGGTGGCCGCTTCCTTGCGGGGGTGATGGTTGGCATCCCTGCCAACCATGCATGTTCCATCAGCTTCGCTGACTCGAACTCTGCGGCGGGAACGTGATGGATGACGGCAGTGGCGGTCTTGAAATAGCACGCTCATGGGAAAGAGCGTCTTCGCCAAGGTTTGATTAAAACGGTTGTAGGACTTGCGCTTTTGGATTTCGCAAGCACTGTGGAATGCTTCCGCACACCGAACCCTCGGAGTGCGATGCTTCCATCCTGCTTTGAGACAAGTGCAATGGCTCCCTCCGAAGAACATTCTTGCAAGCTGACTCGCCGAATGGCTGAGGACATGCTCATCCGAAACATGGCCCCCGCAACCATCAAGGCTTACACCTATCACGCCAGAAGGTTTGCCGGGTTCATCGGTAAACCGCTCGGCGAAGCAACCGTCGAAGACGTTAGAACCTTCCAGCTTTACCTGATCCAAGAGAAGAAGGTCGCCTATAGCTCATTCAACCAAGCGGTTTGCGCGCTACGGTTTCTGTACACGCACACCATCCGGGTCCCTTGGCCCGTCACGATGGTTCCTTTCGGGAAACGGCCCAAGACCTTGCCGATCGTGCTCAGTCGCCACGAAATCGACAAGCTGCTTCAATGCACCGCCAACCTGAAACACCGAACCTTTCTGATGACGCTGTACTCGGCGGGGCTCCGGTTCTCCGAAGCGGCCCACTTGAGGATCGCCGACATCGACTCGGATCGGATGATGATTCACGTCCGACACGCCAAGGGAGCCAAGGATCGACTGGTGCCGCTCTCGCCAAGGCTCTTGACCGAGTTGAGGGTTTACTGGAAGAAGTACAGGCCGACCGACTTGCTGTTCCCCGGCAACTCAGCGACCAAGACCTACGCCGACACGTCGATTCAAAAAGCGATGAAGCGGTCTGCCGAGAAAGCGGGAATCAAGAAACGAGTGTATCCGCATGTGCTCAGGCACTCTTACGCGACCGGACTGCTCGAAGCGGGCGTGGACTTGCTGACGATCAGCAAGTTGCTCGGGCACGCCAGTTTCGTCACGACGATGGTTTATCTGCACTGCCGACGAGAGCACCTGCACAGCGTCCCCAGTCCACTGGATTGGTTGCCGGTGAAACAACTGCCGACGTATCAGCCGCCCCAAGAGAACAGCGGAATCTCGGAGACCAACAGCCCAAGCTAAGCCTCGCAGAAATTCTGCGGCTGGGTGCTGCCGGCGCGGTCGACGATTCGACGTGCCCTCAAGTCCAAAGCGTGCTGGCGAAGATCTCTTTGTGCCGCACGCACGTGATGGGAGGACGCAAGTTTCAGTGTCGTGATTGTGACGAGGTCACGTCGCTTTACAACTCGTGCGGCGACCGGCATTGCCCGACCTGTAGCGGTGGCAAGCGAGTGGACTTCAACGACAAAGCATCGAACCTCATTTTGCCGGGAGTCACTTACTATCAAGTGGTCTTCACCCTCCCGAGCGAACTGTCTGAGTTGGCGCTGGCCAATCGAGAAGAGATGGCAGACCTGCTGGTTGGTTCGGCTTGGAAGAGTCTTTCGACCCAGATCAAAGCGGAGCAAGACTACGATCCGGCGGCCATCTCGGTGCTGCATACCTGGAATCAAAAGTTGGAGGCGCATTGGCACGTTCACTTACTGGTTCCTGGCGAAGGCCCGAGTCTCAGCGGTTCAACCTGGAAGCAAGCGACGGCGCCGCCGGATGCCAAGAACTCCGACGGCTTTCACTTGGTCCGTGCTGCCGCACTCCGTGAGACCTACCGAACCAAAGCGATCGCGAAACTGCGACGGCTTCGCCGTGCTGGCAAGCTGAAGCTGGGTGGCAAGTTTGAACATCTCCAAGAAAACGAGCACTGGGATGCATTCATCGAGAAGCTTGAGTCCAAGAACTGGGTGGCCTTCATCCAGCCGCCTCCGGCCGCCACGAGCAGCGCGACCCAGGTGGTCAATTACTTGACGCGTTATCTGACCGGCGGTCCGATCAGCAACCACCGAATCACTTCAGCCAATGGCAGGGAAGTGACGTTCCTGGCCCGAGAAGGAACGCGAACCGGCGGCGAACGGCAACAAGTTCCGATCACCCTGAAGACGAGCGACTTTATTCGTCGCTGGTGTCTTCACATCCAGCCGGACCAACTGACCAAGACACGCTACTTCGGTGGCTGGTCCAACAACCGGCACGCGACCTATTCGGCTCGATGCCAGGAGTTGCTCGAGTCACTTGGACGCGATGTGTCAACGGTCGACGAAGCGACGTGCGAAGAGGAGCATCCCGACTTGCTGTGCGAGCACTGCGGCAGTGACCGATTGGAGCTGGTCGCTCAGACGGCGAAGCCATCTTGGAAAGAACTGATGTGGCGAGAGAGCGACAGTTGCCCGTGGTGGTATGCCGACCTGCAACGCGAATCGCATCGGAAGTTCTGGGCGGAGTCCTATGGGGAGGGATTTTACGATTGGTACAGGGAAACTCAGGTAGAAAGTGCAAAGGGAATCTTGGCGGAACCAACTCGCCGGATTCAGCTACCGCTGCCAGGATTTTCGCCGGTTCGAGACCATCATGAGTCGTATCTGATAGACTCGTTCTAGCGACCGGGAGCATCCCGATCGCTCGGTTGCCCGCTACCCAGTGCGGCGACAAAGTTCAACGCACGATCTATCCGCAAGACAGGCGACCAAGCTCTACCGCAACGTGGAGCTTTTTCAACGCCTGCCCAGCGGATAGATCGCAATTCGTTGACCTTGCTTGGACAGGAGGCGACTGAATTTTCTAAGCAGCTACCCGATGTAAAATACATCGCAAATGAGTATTCAATCGGGCGTTCTCCTCAAGTCCCCGAGAGTACAACATCACTTGAGTTAGATTTCATCCAGCGTTCAGAAATATCGCATCTGCTGCATGGACTGCCAAGGCTTAAGTCACTTGCAATCTCCCACTCTGATATTGACAACTCGGCATACAGAGAGATGCTCAACTCCGATTCGTTGTTGGCATTGAAGATTGAGCGGGTTACCATGCCTAACTCTCGGGGGCCACTTCCTCAGCACTCTCACATCAGGGAGTTAGAGCTACTGGATTTTGAAGGGGATCTCCCAGACCTTGTTCCTGGAAGCGTCCAGGATCTACACCTGCGTTACAGCAAGCGCAGCGGGGGACCAGACAGGAATGCGATGGAGTTTATCGCTAATTTAGATTCACTGCATTCCTTATCGATAGAATGCCGATCGAGCCAGCTCACACCTGTTGACCTTTTCCCGTTGATCAAAAAATCAAGAGTCCAAAAATTAAGCATTTCGAATGCTTTGATATCGTCAAGTGCGGTTAAAAAGCTAAAGCATCTGGAAGATTTGCAACTAGCGTTCTGCGTTGTTCCGCCCGAAGCGAATTCGGTTCCAATGAAAATACAACGTCTTTCGTACGTAGGTATGGAACGACCGATCAACGGCATATCCGCGAATTCAATCGAATGGATCTCACCTAGATCAACCACAACAAATGGGCTTGGCCTTGATTCGAAAAGGCTGACCCTGTCCCTCGGAACTCTTGCTTCTTCGGGACGAATACACACAGCGGTTGGCTGCGGGCGTTCGGCGAATTGTGATATCAACCTGACTGCGGAGTATGTTGGTTTACTAGATAAGGAAGGCCAGATTTCTCACTTCCGGTTTCTGAACACAAATTTCCCAAAAACTCGAACTGCCTTGAATACGGATCACTTTAATGAGGTCATCGGTGCGGATCGCTTGCAAAGTGTTTGCTTGGTCTATCCGCGGCTAGGTGAAATCAAATTGAGCGTTCCGAAGCTCGAAGGCTCGAAGCTCCGAGGTTTGTACATCAAAGCAGATTTGTCTGATAGCGAAGATTCGTCGCTGCTAATTGCTGAATCGCTGCTGAGAGCGAGAACTATTCATTTTCTCGCGTTGGACGGATTTACTGTCCTTCCTGCGATGGGAACTTCGAGTGAATCCATGCAATCAATTGAATCATTGCTCCTCCAAAACTGCAATGTTGATTCGCGTTGGCTTGCCGACGCGGTAGGCGAGGAAACCAAATATATTTGTTTGGTTAATTGCGTCATCGACAATTCAGCCTTCAAATCTGTTATTGAAGGTTGCCCTAATTTAGAAGGCTTAAGCGTTTTGGATGTCCGTGGCACATTAATCCGTCCTTTTCGGGATCTTGAAGGACAACTTCCATTTCAAATATCGCTTGCAGTTGAAGATGTGAGCCAAATTGATCGCGAGCGTTTCCCGTCTGTTACATCTTGGACAATTAAAGCTTCAAAGATCAGGAGTTCAGCCGACATGATGAGAACCGCAATTGGCTTGGTTGAGCGATCAAAGGTGTCGGACACCGACTTGGCTGACTAGGCAAGCCCGTCCTGTCAAAAAACTCTGACGAGCGTTTGAATTGGAGAATCCGGGTGCGTTTTTGCCTTCCGAGAGATGGTTTTCGGCCGACCTTGGCGCGGGCCGCCCGTTTTCAAGTGCAAACTGCTTGTGTTTCGAGTTATTCGCGCAGCAGTAAACCCAACTGATTTTTCTCAATCCGGTGCTTTGATCAGATGCTCGACGTGACCGTGGCTATGCAGCTCGACGGTACGACTTCAGCAGCCCGCCAAGTCGATGTTCGTTGGGCGGTGGGCGTTCGATCCTTGGTGCGGTCCAGCATCGGCTTGCCGCGTCAGTTCAATGCTCACGGCACCGATCAGTCAAAGAGCGATGGATGGTGCCACCCACCAAACCCTGACTCTCGAGTGCCGCTGCGTAGGATCCATTTGTCTTGCCATTCGGTTCCGAGATAGAGAGCACAGTTATGCCGCGGCCTCAGCGATGCGAACAGTTTGATTCCAGCGAAGTCGGGATCGTGCATGTGGTGCAGAGATGTGTCCGCCGGGCTTTTCTGGCTGGTGTTGACCAGGCGACCGGCAAGGATTTCTCGTTTCGAAAGGAATGGATTCGTCGGCGGATGGAGGCTCTGGCCTCGGTGTTCGCAGTCGATGTGCTTTCCTACGCGGTGATGAGCAACCACATGCACCAGATCCTCCGCAATCGGCCTGATGTCTGTGCTCGGTGGAGCGACGAAGAGGTCGCGATTCGCTGGCTGCGGGTCTTCCCCGGCCGACGCCTGGAAGAACACCTCGCCGAACCCACTGAAAACGACGTTCAGATGCTGGTTCGAGATAAAGAGCGACTGGCTGAAGTTCGCCGTCGCTTGTCTGACATCTCTTGGTTCATGAGAGCCCTGGCCGAACCGATCGCCCGGATGGCCAACAAACAAGACGAAGGATCGACGGATGGTGCCACCCACCTTACCTTGACGTGGCGTCGCATTCCGCGTAGGATCCATTTGTCTTGCCAATCCGTTCCGAGAGGGAGAGCTCAGCCATGAGCGCCGGATGGTGCCATCCACCAAACCTTGACTTCCAAACGCCGCTGCGTAGGATCGATTTGTCTTGCCAGTCCGTTCCGAGAGGGAGAGCTCAGCCATGCCGCGGCCTCAGCGATGCGAACAGTTTGATTCCAGCGAAGTCGGGATCGTGCATGTTGTTCAGCGATGTGTCCGTCGAGCCTTTCTGGCCGGTGTCGATCAAGCGACCGGCAAGGACTTCTCGTTCCGCAAGGAATGGATTCGCCGGCGGATGGAGGCCCTGGCCTCGGTATTCGCCGTCGATGTGCTGTCCTATGCGGTGATGAGCAACCACATGCACCAGATCCTCCGCAATCGACCGGATGTTTGCGCCCAGTGGAGCGACGAGGAAGTGGCGATTCGCTGGCTGCGGGTGTTCCCCGGCCGACGTCTCGAAGAGCACTTGGCCGAGCCCACTGAAAACGACGTTCAGATGCTGGTTCGAGATAAAGAGCGGCTGGCTGAAGTTCGCCGCCGCTTGTCTGACATCTCTTGGTTCATGCGAGCACTGGCTGAACCGATCGCCCGAATGGCCAACAAGCAAGACGAGTGTACCGGCCGGTTCTGGGAAGGTCGCTTCAAAGCCCAGCGAATTGTCGATGAAGCGGGCTTACTCGCGTGCAGCATGTACGTCGACCTGAACCCAGTCCGCGCGGCCATGTCCACCACTCCCGAGACCAGCCCGCACACCAGTGCCTACGACCGGATCGAAGCTTGCAAAGGAGAACGGATTCCTTCGGCTGCGTTTGATCTCAAGCCGATCCCAACCGAAGAAGCCGGACGCGAAATCCGCGAGACACCTGTCGAAGTCCTCCAGAAAAAACGCAAGGCAAAACGACGCAATCCAACGGGCAAACGCATTCGCCGCGACGGGTGGCTCAGCCCACTGACGCTGAGCAAAACAACGCTTTCAGCAGAACCCGAAGTCCACACGAAAGGCCTTCGCAGCAGTGACCGCGGGTTTCTCCACATTCGTTGGAGCGACTACAAGCGATTGCTGGACTGGACAGCGGCGCAGTCCGTCGCCGGTCAAGTCGCCGAGCTACCCAAGCATCTGGCTCGAACGCTTTCGGAGGTCGGCATTGAGGCATCCATGTGGCGTGACCTGGTATGGGACTGGCAAAAGTACTTCGGCAAGACAACTTGCGTAGGCCGTCCGGAATCAATGAAAGCCGACGCGGAACGCACCGGCCACAGGCACCACCGAGGCCAAGCCCAAGCCGCGGCGTGTTTTGGTTGAGCGAAGCAGCGAAATGGCCACCTGTCGGGCGGCCACTTCGCTTCAAATCGCACCCGCTGCATCACCCTCGTTTCGTCGAAGTCCTGGCTGGTCACTACCTGCCGAAACGGTGAAACCAGAAAGGAGTCCCTACGGGGCTTTGCGCCAGCCCTGTCGACCGACGCAACCTCACTTTTGGGCAGGCGGTAAATGGAAGAGTGTCGGACACCGAATTGGCTAATTAGGCAAGAAGAAGGGGGGATTCTTCTCTGCATGGGAAGACCGAAACGAGCCAGCGCGGCCGGCCACTGTGTTCACATGCTCAGCTACAATAACGGTGTGAGTGAAACACGGGCGTACAACAACGACAACACGCTAGCGAGCATCAGCTTCAGCGGCGCGTCGATCGGCAACCTCAGCTATGGCTGGGACGCCAACAAGAACAAGACCAGTGAGGGGATCACGGGAACGATGAGTGGTTACGGGTTCGATGTCGGAACGAGCGGCTACGACGTCGAGGATCGCCTCGTCTCGTGGGAGCGAGACGACAGCAACCTGGACCAATCCTGGAACCTGAGCCTGGTCGGAGACTGGAGCAGCTACACAGAAAACGCCAGTGTCCAAAGCCGTACCCACGGTGACACACACGAGCTGCTGACGGTGGCTGGCCAAGCGGTCACGCACGACGCCAAGGGCAACCAAACGGTGATCCCCGCGATCCTACGTCCCGGCAGCGACCCACTGGCGATGAAGTGGGATCTTGAAAACAAGCTGATCTCAGCGGACACCGACAACGATTCAGTGGCGGACGTGACCTACCAGTGGGACGCCCTGGGCCGGCGAGTCGGCCGCGACGACGGCACAACCGTGACGGTGTTCGTGCAGTCCGGCCAACAAGCCATCGCCGACTACACCTCAGGCACGGCGGCATCGAGCCCCACGTACGACTACATCTACGCATCCTACATCGACGAACCGGTGATGCGATCGGGCAGCAGCGGCAACCGCTACTACCACCGCAACCAACAGTACAGCATCATCGCACTGACCAACGGCAGCGGAGCGATCCAAGAACGCTACGCCTACGACGCCTACGGCGGCCTGACGATCCTCAATGCCAGTCTCTCACCACTCACAACCTCCGCCGAAGGCAACCGCTATACCTACACCGGCCGTGAGTTCGACGAAGCACTAGACCTGTACCACTACAGGGCCCGGATGTACGACTCAGCGACAGGAAGGTTCTGCTCCAGAGACCCAATCGGGTATGAGGGGAGTCCGTGGAATCTGCATGAGTATGTCGGTAGTTCTCCGTTAAGCTACATGGATTCAGGAGGTACGATACGTTCTCAACCCGGTCGACGCGGGCGGCCTCGTCCTACTCCTGGAAATCCATCGGGGCGAAACCCGAATGCTTCCTGTTTGGCAAAAGGAAATAAATGGGCTTGCCGCGCGTGTTGTGCATCAACGAAAAGCGGAAGCAATCGTCGCGGGTGTGAGAACAGTTGTAATGCTAACTTTGTTTGTCCCGCTGGAAAAACGCTGAAACCGGTATACGTTGGCGAGTTCAATGGAGACTTAGATGCGTGCGCGTCTAGCAAGTGGCGTCTAATTCGCGACGGATGCTGTGCTGGAGCCGGTGCTGTGCTTGGGCTTCCGCTCGCACCTCCATACGGATCAATTGTTTGCGGCACGGGTGGCGGGATGGCAATTCCAATTACATTGTGCCTCGCTGAAAAGTGCTACTAAGGTAATTGAATGACTTTCTCAAAAACTTCACTTGTTGCTTGCTTGATTGTTTTGCTAACGACTCCGCCAGCACTAATGATGCTAACGGACATTGGATTGTTTTATTCAAGTGCGGTCGGTGCATCAGCGTCACTACTTGTGTGTTTTCTTGTTAACAGCGCAGAGAAATCAAACGTGGAGAAATCAAATGGGTCAGGTCTCTTTGATGAGTAATCCAACCGATGCGCCGGAGTGAAACGACGTTCAACGAGGCCGCCGCGAGGTGGCCTTTTCTGTTGGCGAGGAGAAATCAAACGGGTCAGGCCCAATAGTGTTCGGCCCGACGTTTGCCGGCCGACGCTGAATTGCTAGCATCGATAATTTGGCTGGTCTGCGCTCGCTGGGCGAGAGTGTCTCGTTCGTGTTTTGAGGGGACTGGCGGGCAGTTGCGATGGAAGAGGAAAAGGTGTCGGAAACGAATGGCGTTGTCGTTGGCGAATCACGTGATTTTTGACAGCGCGGCCACTGCAGCGTGAAAGATCCAGCGCGGCACCTTCATCAGTTTTAGCGTTTTGGGCCGCCGCTTATTTTCGCGTGGTTCAGCACGGCCGGGACGATTTCGGCTCATCCGACGGAAGCGTGCGCGGTACCCTGACTTCAGGTTTTTGGAGGGATTTCTCCGATGCCCGAAGTTTGAACAGACCATTTCGAGGCGTTCGAATTAAGTTGCCAAGTGAAGCGGAAGCAAACTCTGCTGAGGAGCAACTTGCCAAGGAATAGCTTGGTCTCCGATGCGCCGAAGGTGCTGCGTGGCCCACCGGCATGCTCGCCATGCCGGTGGGGTGTTTTCAACACGGACGCCGTCCATCATTGAACATGCGGACATCGGTGCATGCCTTGAAAACCTCGGACGCACCCTTCCGTCGGATGAGCCAGAACTTTTACGAATGGTACATGCAAACACAGGTAGAAAGTGCAAAGGAACGCGAGCAAGATCGCCCACCTGCGATTCAGCTGTCGCTACCCGGCCTTGCCGCTTCCCGGGCATGCCAAGAATCGTATCTGGTAGACTCTTACTAGCGAATCAGAAGTCCTGATGCGCTTCCCCGACCAACCCAGTGCGGCGACAAAGTTCAACGCACGATCGATGCATGCACCTCCTGTGCCTCCATCGTTCGCAATTCGTTATCCGACTGAATCGCTCATGAAGAAACACGCATTGACGCTCTTTCTGCTTGTTTGGCCGATATTGGTTCTTGCAGGCTTCATCGTGACACGAGATTGGCTCGACGCTGGACAGGGCATTGCCACATCGGCTGATCTCCAGAAGCTACTCAACGCGCGACGGTACCAAATCGACATCCCTGAAGAACGCGACGGCTATTTTTTGACACTTACGCCTCTGATTGATGGCGTCGCTAAACCCTCGTCTTCTGCGACGGTTGTCGGTGGGTCGCAAATCACCCTTCTTGTCCAACATGACCAAAAGCCGGATCTCACCTACGCTTGGTTCGGTGGCGGCACGACAATGACCGGCACATGCCACAACCCGTTCCTTGACGCACACGCATTGACCCATCGTTCGTCAACATCTGTGGCGTCAGGCGATTGGTTAACACGTGGTGGTGACAATTCGGTGTCCTTGACGGGGCCAGCGAAGTACGAGCTTCAAGTGACTCTGGCTCCTCCAAACAACGGCAGAACCAAACAGGATTTGACTTCGCGTGGACGCGACGATTGAGTCATCTTCGGCTCCAGGCTGCTCCGATCGTCACGGCGAGAAACGCGAGCATCTAGACAGGTACGCAGGTGCCATCGGGTATGTGAACCGCTTGGCGTAAGCCAAGGTTGCCGCCCTCATTCGGGGCGAACGCGGGACGGCGAAATGTTCGGTGTTGTGGAGCCTATTCGTTTGCGCAAGTTTCCATCCCGGGAGGGATGCCAGATGGTAGCCGTCGGTAAGCGATCGCGCCACCGATGGACATGCCACGCCCACGCCACCACTCTCGATCCCTACCGGGATCAAGCAAATCGGTCTCGGGGCAATGGGGGACACAAGGCTCAAGAGCCCGAGGTGCCAGCCAGCTTTCCGGATTCGTGCTCGTGCTCAGTCGCGTCAGCGACGGTGCTCGTAGTCGTGATCGAAACCAGCCCCGATTGTCCGCGCAAGCGTTGGACCACGAATGACTCGATATTGACCGACTCTCGATCGGCGCCGTGGCTCGATCGCTGGAGACATCACCATCGCTCAGCGATTCGCGATGATCTCGCGATAAAACCCGATGGTGTCGCGGAGTTCGGTGCGGAGCAACCATGCTAACATCGATGACGATGACGAGCACCGCTTCGCTGGGCTCGAGCACGACGAACTAGAAAAGCCGGAACAGGATGACCTTGGGTTGGGCACTCTGATCAACCAATGATCTCGTCAACGACACGCCCGTGCACGTCCGTCAACCGGAAATCACGACCGGCGTAGCGGTACGTCAACTGTTTGTGGTCGTAACCCATCAACCGCAAAATCGTTGCGTGCATATCATGCACGTGGACTCGGTTTTCAACGGCTTTGAACCCCAGCTCATCGGTTGCTCCGACTCGCGTTCCGGCGTTGACGCCGCCACCAGCCATCCACATCGTGAACCCGTAATGGTTGTGATCGCGGCCGTTCATTTTGCCTTGGTTGGAGCCTGCCTTGGGCATCTCGACCACGGGCGTCCGTCCAAATTCACCGCCCCAAATCACCAGCGTCTCGTCCAGCAATCCGGTCCGCTTCAAATCGGACAGCAACGCTCCGATCCCTTGGTCGACCCCCTTCGCAACTCGTCGGTGAGCCTTGTCCAAATCATCGTGACTGTCCCAGGGCTGCCCGGCACCGGTGTAGAGCTGCACGAAGCGGACACCACGTTCGACCAACCGTCGAGCGATCAACGCTTGCCGCGCGAAATCGCCATCGCCATACATCGTTCGTGTTTCTTCCGTTTCGCGACTGATGTCGAAAGCCTCGGACGCTTCGCTTTGCATGCGATAGGCCAGTTCGAATGACTCAATGCGTGATTCCAACCGTGGGTCGTTTCCACGCTGAGCTGCATGTTGCTGATTCAGCTTCGCCAGCAAATCCAACTGCTCACGCTGATTGGTCGGGTGAACCGAACGGCCGCGAATGTTTTCCAGCAACCGTTCGACCGACGCGAAACTGCTGTCGATGTAAGTCCCCTGGTACTTGCCAGGCAAAAAACCGTTCTGCCAGTTCTGTGATTCTTTGATCGGGTACCCACCCGGACACATCGCAATGAACGATGGCAGGTTCTCGTTGTCACTGCCCAAACCGTAGGTCAACCACGATCCCATCGCAGGCCGGATCAACCGAGCCTCGCCACAATTCATCAGCAACAACGAGGGCTCATGGTTGGGAACGTCGGCGTACATGCTGTTGACCACACACAGATCATCCGCGTGCTTGGCCGTGTGCTCGAACAACTCGCTGACTTCCAACCCGCACTCGCCGTACTTGTCCCATTTGTAGGGCGACCGCATCACGTTGCCCGTGGGCCGTTCGGTCTTCAAGTTTGCCATCGGAGCGGATTTACCATCGAACTCTTCGAGCGCAGGTTTGCGATCGAACGAGTCCACTTGGCTGGGACCGCCATTCATGAACAAGTGAATGACACGCTTGGCTTTCGCGGGAAAATGAGGCATCACCTCCCCACCGAAGTTCGCTGGGTTGGGCAACCCAGACGCAGCGCTTTCACGGCACAGAGCATCGGTCAGTGCGAGCGAGCCAAAGCCCATCCCACAAACTTTCAACGCATCACGACGAGACAAAGGTAAATTCATGATTCAATCCACGAATGCGAATTCGTTGGTGAGGAACAACACTTGGGCCAATTGAGCCAGGCGATCCAAGTGAGGCAATTCGGCCTTTTCAAAGGGGCCACTGAAATCGTCAACGGAGTTGGCTTCGACGACAGCCCCATCATTCGCTCTCGCTGAAATCTTGGCCCGCCAAAAGAACGTGTCAAAACTCGGGGTCGGCCCACTGTGTGTGATGAACTCGACAAATTCGCCCTTGCGAATCCTTCGTTTCCGCGACGCCACGGGGCGGTCGTTGCTGAGCTGCGTGGCATTGAACACAACTTCGCCACCGATGCGGATGATCGCTTGGATCCCGTCACCCTGCTTGGACCGGTGCCCAACCATCCCAGTGACTTTGACAACACCGTCGACCGGGCTCTTCCAACGACGCACCACGGCGCCGCTGTCGCCATGAGCGGGGTGCCCGCCCTCGTTCGTCAGCCGTGCGTAGCTGAAGGGTCCCGGACTGGGATACTCGCTCTCAATCTGCCAGCCGTTCTTTTGGAAAGTGGGGAATGCCGTGAACCCTTCGAGCTGGTCGTCTTTCCACGTTGCCGTTCCATACGTCCACAACTCACGCGGGTCCGTCTCGACCAAAGGTGGCAACTCAGCCGATGAGACAAACGAAACCGCTTGCTCCAACTCCGAGGCCGTGGGCTCTCGCTGCAACAAACGTTGAAACAGTTCGGTCACCTGTTTCACAGGTTCGCCCGAACTGGCACGCCCGACATCACGTGCAGTCGCCAACGCAGCGGAGGCCAACTGTGGATGATTCAGCAAAAACAGAGCTTGCTGCGGAACGGTTGTTTCATAACGTTCCGGCGAATGCATGTCGGGACTTGCGAAGTCAAAGGTCCGAAACAATCCCGGCAGGTTTTGGCGATTGATCATCGCGTACAACGTCCGGCGAGGCGTGACAGTCGGCGATGTGATCTCAACCGACTCACCGCCATACTGGCAATCCATCAGATTCGCTCCCACCAAGATGCTGTCGCGCAACGACTCGAACTCACGCCGACGTCGTTCCGCTCTCGCGAGCGCGGCGTTGGTCGGATCACTGGCCAAAGCCTCCGCACTGACGGCGGAGGACTGCTGATAAATTCGAGTGGCCAAAATGCGACGGATCAAACGCTGGGTGCTCCAGTGCGTTTGAAAGTCCACGGCGAAGTCATCGAGCACCCCGGGGATCGCCGGAGCAGGGGTCCGAAACCCGAAATCACTGGGTGAATCGACCAACGGCCGCCCGGTCAAATGCCCCCACATCCGGTTCACATAAACGCGAGCGGTCAACGGGTTGTCAGGCGAAATGACTTTCATGGCCAAATCCAATCTGCCGCTGCCGGTTTCGAACTGTGGCTCCTCTGGCTTGCGAAACGCGGTCAAGTACTGACGCGGCGCTTCTTCGCCACGGTTCCCACGCTGACCGCGAATGTAAATCTGCTGCCCCCGCAGTTTGTCTCGATCCACCAACATCAAAGGACTGGGTGCCGCGTCCAAGTCCTCCGGTGGCACACTGTTGTTGAGCACGTTGTAAAGCGAGTAGTAATCCATCGTGGGGATCGGATCGAACTTGTGATCGTGACAACGAGCACACGAAACGGTCAGTCCCAACAAACCCCGGGTGATCACATCAATGCGATCATCCAAGGTGTCATCGTTTGATAAAAACTTCCGCCCAATGGTGATGAATCCCATCGCGTCGGCGTTGCCGTTTTCGTTCTTGGGATCGGTCCGATCCCCCGCCAATTGGTGACGCACCATCTCGTCAAATGGCATGTCTTCCGCAAACGCTTTCAGCACCCAATCTCGGTATCGATGCGATCCTTTGATCGTGCGTTCTTTACCCGCGGTGGTGTATCCAATGGTGTCGGCATATCGAGCAACGTCCAACCAATGCCTCCCCATCCGCTCGCTCATCCGCGGGTCTGCCAGCATCTGATTCACACGACGCTGAAAGGCATCGGGACGACGATCCTCACGAAACGCCTGGAGTTGCTCGTAGGTCGGCGGCAATCCGGACAAATCAAAGTGCAACCGTCGCAGCAACGTGTCTCGATCCGCGATCTCGTTGACAGAAACGCCCAGCTCACCAGCGTGCTTGGCCGAAAGGTCATCCACCAAATCGCGTGAGTTTGCATCCGTGGCAACATGGCTTGCGCGCAACTCCTCGCCACTGACACGTGTCGGGGCAACAAACGCCCAATGCGAATTGACATCTCGCTCGAGAGGCGAAAGCGACTCGGCGACCGAATGCTCCTCTTCGCGTGGATCGACTGCCCCGGATTCGATCCAGTGTTTCAGGATCGCAATTTCTTCGTCACTGAGTTTTTCATCCGGTGGCATTTCCAACCCGGATTCTTCGTAGCTGATCGCTCGCACCAACACACTTGCGTCCGCGTCCCCGGGGACGATCGACGCGCCTCGTGATCCACCCGCCTTCATCGCAGGGGCAGAATCCAGCCGATAGTCTCCCATCGATTCGCCGGATTCACTGGAATGGCATTCGTAGCAGCGTTCGATCAGCAGGGGCCGAACTTTGGCTTCAAAGAAGTCGAGCTCATCCGCGCTTGCACCGCCCGAAAAGATCAGCGAGGCAGCGACACTGAGACTCAGATTCCAAACGAAAAACGAACGGATGGCCGAAGGGCGGCGCGCATCAAAAGACCGATGGTCTCGACGTGATTGGCGGACGAGCATCGTCGTATCGCTTGCTGGCGGGAGGGAGGGAGGCAGGGACGGCCCAAGGTGGGAGGACGGAAGATTCTTCCGCCCCAGAGCCGACGGGTGCCATTGTATCACCGCACCTCGTCGAAGTCACTCTTGAAATGACTTCGCGATCAATCTTGCCCGCAGCCGATTGCCATGCTCACTGTAAGTCCGCTCCGATTTCAACAACTCCTCGACTTCGTCCCATTCTTTCGCGTGTTCTTTGGCACGGGCGAAGTTGTAACGAGCGGAATCTTCCCACATCGACATTTGGTCTTCGTCCAAGACGCGTTTCCCGAACCAGTTGGCCGCCGTGTCGAATCGCCCATCATCGTACTGGACCAACGCCAGCCAATGAGTGGCGGTGCGTTTCCCCAATCGCATGAACATTTGAATCTGCTGCAGTTGTTGATCGTACTGCGAACTCTCAATCCCCAGCCCGCGTCGCAGACCGTAGCGTTTTTGCAAGTCGACGTTGATTCGCAAGTCTTCGATCTCAAATTCGGGAGCACGTTGTTCCAGGTACCGAGTTCGAGCCCCTTTGATGCCTTCGATTTCATCGTCCGAGAAATGCCCGGTCAGGTGCTGCCAACGTCCGCTGGAAAGGTTGCGAGCCATGTCGTCTTCCCCATCCAACACCGCCCAGCGGGACAGGTACCAAAACGAGAACAACGGGTCTCGCTCGACCATCCGTTCCGCCTCGGCTTGATAAATCTGCGTCAACAACGGAAGCGACCAAATCCGCACCCCGGCAATGCCAGGAATCGCGTCCAGCTGTTTCGCGACTGCGTCCACGTCCAGATACAGTGTCATCCGACGATCACCCGTCAGACCGTTTTGCAGCTTCTTCATCCGTGGTGAAATCGCTTCCACACGGGCGTTCAGCAGAGCCACACTCTGCTGAACATCGGTTCGCGAAAGTGGGTAATCGAAGTAACCGGCCACATCCAAACGACGCATCACGGTCGGTTCTTTGCGAGCCTGTTCCAAGGTCGCGATGCCAACTTGGTCCGGCCCTGGAATTGGCAGTCCCAATTCTGTTTCAAACAGATAAATCTGATCTCCCGCCAAGACGCCCACCGACCACGGTGTCAACGAACCGTCTTCATCCGACTGCAAAGCCAGCACGGCGGCTCGAACGCCGGCCTGCTCGCACAAAGCGGTGAAGACATTGGCACGCTGAATCGGGTCACCGCGACCTCGCCAAATGGTTTGATAAAGCGTTTGTCGATAACCGGGGCCTTCCAACTTCATGCCGAACGGCAGGGCTGGTCGCGGGATTTGCGGAGGCACACCTTCTGAACTGTCCAGTGGTTCCGCAGCGATGTTGCGAACCGTCCAGTCGAACAACCGGCAGGCGGTTCGAAGTTGAGCGGCGGCGTCCTCGCCAATCTCTGCCGACAATCCCTTCAACCAATCGACCAGCAAAGGGTCTTCGCGAATGGGATCGTCCATCCACTGCACGGCGTGACGAAACAAATAGGCATCTCGCAACACGGCCACATCCGTCGGCTGAAATTCCTCTCGAAGGATTTCCGCCCGCAGGTTTTCTTCTGAAATGACATCCGTCAGCGTGGACGCCAAGGCAGGAATTTCGCCCGAGCCACCGTCGCTGGACTGATTCTGCGACCACTGATTCAAGTGGTAGGAAATTTGACGACTGGCTTTTTCCTCGTTCAGCCCCACGAACTGGCTGAGCAGCGAAACGGTTTCCCCAAGGTGATCCTGCTGAGACTGTTTCTGCAGTGCGACCTGACGCTGCGTTTGAATCCGACGAACAGTGTCCGAGTCGTCAGTGCACCCGGTCAGCAACACCGCAGCAGCTGCCATCCAGGCCAGAACCGAAGCGGGCGAAGAAGCGAACGTCATGGCTTGTTTGGCGAAGTGGAGCACGGCGGGAACAAACAGAGCGGCGAAGAAAAGAACGGCATTTTGAAACGTTGCATCGCAGAGCCGGTCAGCCATCCAGGCTGTCGACCGTCTCTCGCAATCGCAACAAGCGGTCCAACGTTCCCGCGAATTCGTCCAGCGGGATCATGTTTGGCCCGTCACTCGGCGACGTTTCCGGGTCGGGGTGCGTCTCAAAAAAGAGAGCATCACATCCGATCGCTACGGCGGCGCGAGCCAATGGTTCAACCATTTCTCGATTTCCGCCCGTCGCCCCGCCCAAGCCACCGGGTTGCTGGACACTGTGAGTCGCATCAAAAACGACGGGAACTCCCAACGATCGCATGATCGGAATCGATTGCATGTCGTTGACCAACCGCCCGTAGCCAAAGAAGGTGCCCCGCTCGCAAGCCATCACGCCACCATCGCCGGATGCTCGCAATTTGTCGATCACGTACCGCATGTCTCCCGGCGACATGAATTGGCCCTTTTTGACGTTCACAGGACGCCCCGTGCCCGCCGCGGCGACCAACAAATCCGTCTGACGAGCCAAAAAGGCCGGAATCTGCAACAAATCGCAAACCTCGCCCACCATCGCGGCCTGCTCCGGCAAGTGAATGTCCGTCGTCACCGGCAAGCCCGTGTTCGCCCGAACCGCCTCCAAAAGCCCCAGCCCCTGCTCGATCCCCGGGCCACGCTGCGATGCCAAACTGGTCCGGTTGGCTTTGTCAAACGAAGCCTTGAAGATCACCTGAACGTCGGGACGCTGGTTGATCCGAGCCAATTCCTCCCCGATTTCAAGCGCCAATTCACGCGACTGCAACACACAAGGTCCGGCGATGACCAACAGTGGTTCTCCCGGGCCACAGACGTAGTCGCGAATTGAAACAGGTTGGATCGGAGGAGTTTCGGGCATCGGTTCGCGGGCCATGCAGGTCGGGCGGATCAGAAACAATCGAACCTTCGCCAGCCGATCGACTGGGATGTCAAATCAGGCAGGCAATGGAATCGCTTCATTTCATCTTGGCGTTTGCCGGATTCATTGCCAATCGGACTGACAAAATCAACCGTCAGTTGGCAGCCCGGAGCAACGTCACATAGTCAGGCAAGACTTCAATCTGAACTGGCAATCGCCCAGCGTAGTCCCCATCGACCTGATACGGCACTCGCGAAAGACTGGACCACGTGATCTTGGTCGCTTGGTAGCGAAAGACGTCCGAACGCTTCAAATGCCGACCGCCCGGCAACGCCATCAAATACCGCAGGCCAGCGATCACGGAACCGTAAGCCAGGTTGATCAGATCCAATTGCCCGTCGTTTCCATTGGCTTCGGGTTCAATGGGCAACGAAGCCGCATAACAAGGCAAATTAAACGCCATCATCCAACAACCGCTGGTCCGAACGGTTTGCGTCCGCTCGAACGCCCCTGAAGTCGCTGCTCGTCCCTCGGAGCTGACGGCGATCTTCTTCGGAGACGAAACCGGCGCTGCCTGTTCCATCTCCGCATCAATCACCGGGAACGCGTACCGACGAATGGCTCGCCAGAGCGGCCCGGCGTAGCTGAAACGATTGATGTGACCGCGACGGGTCAAGTGCATCGCCCGCACGACTTCCGCGTCGAAGCCCGCGGTGACCATCACCAGAAACAACCGCCCGTTGGCTCGGCCGGCGTCGACCGCCATCGCGTCTCCGCGACGAATTGTCGCCAACACGTCCTCGGCACGCCGCGAATACCCGTAGTAACGAGCCAACAAATTTTCAGTTCCCATCGGCATTGGGATCAAGGCACTGCCCGGTGGCAACTTCCCCGCCAGCAACGCCAAAGTCCCATCGCCCCCGGCACCAACCACGGCCACGTCGCCCGGCAGTGAATCGGCCTCTCCAACCCGCTCGGCAAGTTCGGCCAAATTGTCGATCCGGCGACAAGTCAGCCCGCCGGCGCGACACAGCTCGATCAACCGCAGAATCTCTCCGCGCCCCGCACCGCTCCCCGCCTTGGGGCTGGTGAAGATCCAGACCTCACGAATTGTCCGTTTCGAGTCCACAGCGGGCACAGTCAATTGTTTTTTGGAAAGCGAGATTCAAAGACGGAAAAGAACCGAGGCGAAGTGTCAAACAATTTGCTTCTCGGTGATAGACGAAATCGGGGATCCGATCAGAAGGCATCCACCCACTGCGACGTTGTGTCGTTCGCCTGTCACTTGACCAGAGCCTGTTTGGATGCCGCGGATGCGTTCCAACCTGAGTTTTTCGAGTCATCAAAATCTTGTGCCCTCACCGCGAGAGCCCCTGCACACCGAGAGAACGCCCGATCGCAGCAAAAACAATCGGATTCGTTTGCCCGCCCGTTTTTTGCAACCTAGGCTTCGGCGGAACCCACTGACAACTGTTATTGGCTCCGCATTCGCTTTGACTTCACTTTCTCGAGCAATCCTGTGCAACTGCTGCGTCGTTTTTGGGCCCCTGTGATCATCCTGCTCATGGTAGCGATCCACGCTGCCGTGATTGGCTATGTTCGCAGTCGCGTGGCCCGGCTGAGCAACATGCAGAGCTCAGCAATCGAAATTGGGCACTTGCGATTCCAAAACCCCAACGTGCCCAACTGCACGTTTCAGTTTCAATTGCACGCGATCGTGGACCCATCCCGCCGTTTTCGTGGTGAAGAGCGTCTGAAGCTGAACCAGCTTCCCATCACCGAAGCCGCCGAACAAATGCTGCGACAAGTCGAAGCCACATGGCTGAACGACCCCGCCCAAAAAGAAATTCGCGAGCGGTTGATGGACGTCGTCCTGCAACACTTGGATGAACCGCTGGTTCAACGAGTCGTGATCACCGATTGGCTGTGTCTCCCCAGCCAATCCGTCCCCATGGACAGCTCCTTCACCACCGCCTCGCTGTAACCGCTCCGCGGTTCGGTCACGCAATGCCGACACCCCACAGTCGCAGAGCGACGGCAGCCGATAGCCTTGGGTTTCAACCCAAGGACCTCCAACGCCAATCAAACCTCCAAGTCGCAGAGCGACGACAGTTGGGGCGCGAGCTTCCAATCACCTGTCGCCACTGCGTGGCTTTCCGGATGGGAGCGGACCACTCGCAACCTCGGGTTGAAACCCGAGGCTGACAAATTGTCACCGCTCCGCGGTTCGGTCACGCAACGCCAACGCTCCACAGTCGCGGAGCGACGGCAGGCGATAGCCTTGGGTTTCAACCCAAGGACCTCCAACGCCAATCAAACCTCCAAGTCGCGGAGCGACGACAGTAGGGTTCGATCGGGGCTAAGCTCGCTCCGCCATCAAGGCATCGATCGTTCCGGTGCTGTCGGCGAAACGCGGCATCCGGATCCCCAACAAACGAGCTTGCGTCAACCACAGGTTGGCGAGCGGTGTTCCCTCGGGCAGGTTGATGTGACGTCCGGAAGCGACACGCTTTCCACCCCCGGCAACAACGATCGGCAAGTCGTTGTACTGGTGCGTTGATCCGTCCCCCAAACCCGATCCATAAGTGAACAAAGTGTTGTCAAGCAGTGTGGAACCATCGGCCTGCTCGATGGAATCCATCTTCTCCAACAACGCAACAAACTGCTCCATGTGGAAGCGATCGACCTTCAACAGATCATCGATCATCTTGGTTTGGTTGTGAGACATTTGATGGTGACTACGAGGCTTGTCGAACAAGCTTTCATACTTGAACGGGGTGTCCCATCGCTCGGGCCCCACCATGAAGGTGGTCACATTGGTCAACCCCGTTTGCAGAGCCACCACCATCAATTCGCCCATCAAACGGATGTATTCTCCACGCGGCAAATAGGCCTCGGGCGGCTCGTCCAACTGCACCCGGGAGAGCTGTGACTTCATGTTCTCCAGGCGGTCCATTTGCGTCTCGATGGATCGAATCGAATCGAAGTACTCGGCGAACTTGTGACGATCTTCGTATCCCAAGTGCATCCTCAAATCGCGAGCATCCTCGAGGACCAAATCCGTCACGTCTCGGTAGCGTTCAATCTCCTGGGTCGAAAACAGCCGATGATACATTTTGCGAGGATCGCGAATCGAAGGCGCCAAGTGCCCGGTGCCATACCACGAGATGTTGTCGAAGTAGATCGACTCTTTGTTGTCACGGTGGCTGTTGCAACTGAATTCCAGCGTTGGAAACGGTGTTTCAGTCCCGATGGCATCCGCCACCAAATGGTCCAGCGTTCGATCGAGCGGCCAAGCCGTTCCCTCCACCGTGTACGGCACCGCGCTGCTCAAGTAACACGACGCACACTGCGCGTGCACATCGGTCCCCTGCTGAAACGTCCGATCCATTCCCGTGATCAGATTGACTTTGTGTTTGAAGGGCTCCAAAGGTTCCAGCGTCGGCGTCAATCGCCCCAGCGGTTCGTCACTGGCGAACGGGTTCTGTTTCCCCAACGACTTCATCACGTTGCCGAGATTGCCTTGGGGGATCACATCCTCAGACTCCCCCGGAAAGAACCCGCGCCGGACAACTCCGATGGGCACATAAAAATGAGCCATCCGCAGCGGCACGTTGTTGGCCTGCCCCGCCATGGCAATGCTGGGCATCCAAGGCAGCGCCAAAGAAGCTCCGCCCAGCCCGCGAAGGAAACGACGTCGAGTGGTACGAATCATGGCCCTGAATTGCTCGCGACTTGCGGGAATGATTTGGTTTGAAAGGGTTCGCTCAAAACAACTTGCCGAAGCAAGGTGTGCATTTTGTAATCGTCTGCTGCGACGCTCGCCGTGATTTCATCCAACGCGACACGGTCAGCAGCACTCAAAGGCCGAGCCAACGCGAAACTTAGCAAATGCCCCGCCAGAGCCTCGGTGAATCGATCTTTCTCCGCCAACAACGCATCCTTGAACTCGATCACATTTTCGAAACGATGCTTGCGAAGCAGCGTTCCCGCCATATCGACCTCGCGACCGTTTTCGTATTGATCTCGCCAAACACCGATGGGATTGAAGTTCTCCAGTGCGAATCCCAAGGGGTCGATTTGTTCGTGACAGCCTTTGCAGTCGGACCGTTTGCGGTGCATCGAGAGTCGTTCCCGAAGCGTCAAATGCTCTTCGCCCTCCGCCGGCTTTTCGCCCAACGCAGGCACATCCGCAGGAGGTGGCTCGGGCGGGTTGTTGAAAATCACACCCGCCAACCAAGCCCCTCGGGTGATCGGCTGCGTGCGTTCTGGGCCCGACGTCATCGTCATCACGGCGGCGTTCGTGATCACACCACCGGTGCGTCGATCCTTGATCGGCAAACGGCGAAAGCGAACCACCTGGACCCCTCGGCCGTTTCGCTTGGGGTCAACTGCCAATTGACCGTAGGCATTCTCCAACAGATCGGATCGATAAGTGAAATCGGAATCGATCAATTGAGTGATCGGTTGATTCTCAATCAACACCGTCTCAAACAGCAACAGAGGTTCCAGCATCATGTGCATGCTGTCCCGGTACTTCAAGAAATAGAATTGCGGGAACTCATCGGGGTTGGGCACCGATGAAATGATGCGTTCGAGTTGCAGCCACTGCGAAGGGAAGCTGTCGCAAAATCGCTTGAGTTTGCGATCGCGAATCATGCGTTCGAATTGCTCCGTCAAAACATCCGGCTGATGCAACCGTCCTTCCGCAGCAAGGTCCAGCAACATTGAATCCGGAATGCTGCCCCACAAGAAGAACGACAAGCGAGACGCGAGTTCATAGTCGTCCACCGGCGAGGCCGTTTGCGACTCACTCGATGTGTCATACAGATAAAGAAAACGGGGCGAGGAAATCGCAGCCGCCGCGACCGCCTTCATGGCGACGGGAAAGGCGGTTCCCTGCTCGAGATTTCGCTGCACGAACTGGCAATAGCGGTCCAACAACGCATCACGGACCGGACGTCGAAACGCACGCGTCAAAAAGGGCTTCAACCGCTTTCGCACCACTCGATCAAGGTCCGCCCCGTCATCCGGGGCCGCGAAGAAGGACTTCCACACCCCGACGTTCTGGGGCTCGAAATCGGGGCTCTCGGTGATCGATTGCCCGAGCTTTAAAAAGGATTCCATCAACAACGGTGACAGCGACAGGTGGTCGGCTTGGTTGTCGTAACCGTGTTCAGCTCGCAAGTCTTGAGGGAACGCCGCGACGCCCGCCAACCGAGGCTCGATCATCTGAGACTTCCCCAGCGGCCGACTGCCCGCAAACACTTCGTCGGGCATCTTCCCCGAGGCCGGTTGAAAGTAACCACGGTGTTCTCGCAGCATGCGTTCCGGCAACGTGAACACAATGCATTTCAAATCAAACAGATCCACCACCGCGTTGTTGTACTGAAACCGATTCATCCGTCGGATCGGCGTGCGCGGATATTGCTTGGTCGCGGCAACTGCCGCGTGCAGAGTCGCTTGCAACTTGGCGAGTAATTCCTGGCGGGTTTCTGGCGGCAACTCCGGCTCATCCTCCGGCGGCATTTCCTCCAAGTCCAACACGTCGATCAGGCTTTGCAATCGATCCAGATCGTCGGCCACGTTGCCGTTGCTGAGTTCCGTCAAAGCCACATCACCGGCAGGTTCCTCCCCTGCGGCATGACACTTCACGCAGTGAGTTTGCAACACCACTTCCAGCGAAACGGACGGTTTCGTCAACGCGTCCGCAGCGGTTCGATCGGGTTCGGAGGCGGGTGTCGAAGCGACCGACAACACCGTCAACGCACCGATTGTCACGAATTCGGTGCATCTCAGCGGATGATTCCGCATGGGCCAGAGTCTTCCAGAAGGCAGGAAACGAAGATCGGGGAGGGGAAACACAGTGTACCAGAGCCAGTCACACACGTTTTTCAGATTTTTGTTGAGGGGATCTCCACCTTCACGACGCAGGAACCCCCGACACCCCAACCCCTGATCCAACCGCCGCCGAAATCCAACCGCCCCTCCAAAGCGAGAAGACCGATGAAACCCTCCATCATCCTGTCGATTCCGTTCCTGCTCGCTCTTGCGGCGTCCACCGTGAACGCCGCTTCCATCCCCAGCAACATGCCCGAAACGCGAGCGATCGACAGCGACTTGGCACGCATCGAGAGGGAATGCCAAGCCTTGCAAAACCGCCTCACTCAGCTGCGTCAACAAGTCAAAACGGCTCGCGATGGTGTCAGTCAGGCAATCGACGCGACCAAGGCCATCAAGGCCACCGACGAACGATTGCTCAAGCTGATCGACAATCTCAAGCCCTACACATCGGTTCCGAAGGTTCGCACCATCGCTCGCACGCTTCGCAAGAATCTGCAACGCGTCCAAGACCAGATCCATGCGTTGCGAAAGAAGACCGACAAAGCCGAAAAAGAAGTCCTGCGTCCCGCCAAAGACCGCCTGCGTGAACTGGAACAATCGATCCACGGTGGCGAAGCCAAACTGGCGAGTTACCGCAAGACGATCTCGGTCTGGCGACGCGATTTACAAACCAACGCCGCACGTGCCAACTCGATCCCCAGTGGAGCGGTCGCCTTCGATACGACCTCGCGACTGGCCCGGCCAACCGTTCGATCGATCACCAACGTTCTCTCTGACACACGTCAGTCGATCGATCGAGTGGGCGACAACCTGACCCAATGGAACGATCCCATCCGGGCTTTCATGACGATGGATCAATCGCTGAGCAACTTTGAAAAGAAATTGGCTCCCGCTGAAAAGACCGCTGCCAAGCTACAGAAAACCCTCGGCAAGAAACTCTCGATCAAAATCCCCTTCTCGAAGAAGTCCGTCTCCTTCAGCATTCGCGAAATTTTGGAAACGCCCGGCAAGGTCCTCGGTGTTGTGTTGAAGCCTCTTGAAAAGTTGGCCGACAAACTCCTCCAACCGGTCCTGAAAGAACTGAAGCTGGAAATCAAAGCTCCCAGTGGGATTGCCAACCTCAGCAGCAAACTGAACCAACTGCCTGCGATCGAAGCCTCGTTGCGACGCGAAGCCGATCAATTGCAGCAACAACTTACAACGCGGTTGCAACAGGCCATGCTGAACTGGAGTCGCGTTCAACCGGGGCTGCCGCGGCATTTGACATCGCAACCTCAACCACCGAATCGGCGCGTCGTTCAAGAACGCCCGGCACAAAATCCTCCCGGCTCGCGACCAGCCCCCGTTCGCGAACTGCCAGCGATGTTCCTCCAGTTCTAAGACGAAAACAGGTCAACGGCTGACAACGTTTGTGCTGCCCCATTCGCCTGAATGAAGGCAGCACTGGTTCGTGCCGTACCAAGACCAGGCAGTCAGTCGCCCCAGTCGTCAGCCGGTGCGGCTTTCGCATCATCTCTTCGACCGATTGGGCTGCGAACGGCGAGCAAGGTACGCAGCGTACTCTTCGACCGTGATGATTCCATCATGATCGACATCCGCGGATGCGGGACTCATCAACATCGGCTGCCACTCTTGCTCAACGAGCGAACCGGAACCGTCTTGGTCGTATCGGCCAATGATCCGCTCAGCGTACGCGAACATTTTGGGATCGATGTCCTTCCGATCCACCGAGTGCTTCGCCTGCGCACGTTTTGTCATCGCGATTGACAGATATTTCGACCACAGCAAGACGGTCCGTCCTCGCACCTCCGGACTGTCTGACTTTGAAAGTTCTTGCAAATGATCCATGTTCTCACGCAGGTCGATTTCGACCCAGTTCGCCAATTCGAGATAAAACACTGTCATCGGCCCATTCTCACTGAGTCGCGAAACGAGCTCTTTCTCAGCCAGCTCAGAGTGTTGATCCAAGATTTCGAGCGCCGGAGTGTTGTAGGATTCCCTCATCGAGAAGCCTTTGCCACGATCGACAAATCGGGCTTCCAAAAGATCCATGGCCGCAGCCACTTTGCGTTCCGGTGCCAGGTCGACTTGTGGGAGGTACATCACTGCTTGGCGACGCAACGCGACGTCTGGCGAATCGAGACACATCGAAACCGCTTCCCGAAACCGATCGAATTCGTTCGGCAGCGAAGCACAGGCGATCAACGCGTTGCGACGGATCGAGTTCGATGGGTCGCTGACGGCCATTTCGAAAAGCCGATCGACGATCTCACTGGGGAACTCCGGCGCATCCGCCTCGACGTTCTGCTCCGCGGGCTCCTGCCCCTGGATCCCATTGCTGGACGTGGAAAGAGCCACCACAAAAACGACGGTGCCGGCGATGAAGTGTTTCCACATGTCCAAGATCCCATGGGGCAAAAAAACGATCCATTGAGCCATCAGCTTATCCCATTTGAAATCGCAACGACTGGACAACCAACCGTGGTGAGGACAGGGGCTTGCTCGGATCGACTCGAATTTTCCTTGGTCAGCTCAACTTTCCCTGCTCGATTGGGAAGATCCTTCAACAGTGAGAAACACTGCTTTCAAACGAAATCGGGGTTCTTTTCCGCGTGGAAGTGACTCGCAAAAGCCCGTTTGGGAGTTTCCCCCCTCATCAGCTAGAATGATCGGGTGGTGCCCACGCGGTGCCTGAGATCAATTGGTCATGATGATTCGCAATACATTGGACTTTTGGATGACGGCATGACGGGGAAGACCATTCACGAACTGCTGGAATTGCCCGAGCACGTCACGTCGCCGCATGCTTACCAAGTCTTTGGGCTGAATCCGGGGGAGTCCAACGCTGCCACAATTCACGAAGCCATCGCGCAGCGCATCAACCAGCTGAAAACTGCCAAACCCGCGACGGCCCCTGAAACCTGGTCCCGGGCGGCTCAGGTCTTGCAAACCGCCCAAAGGACGCTGACGGATCCGAAAAAGAAAGCCAAACTGGACGCGCGGTTCGGCATCGTCTCGATGGACGCCTCCACTTCGACTGACGCATCCCCCGCCACTCCAACCGCCGCGACTGCGGCGCCGGTGGTGGATCCTTTGGCAGCGTTGCTGCCGACCGGCCCTTCGCCCAGCGCTGCGACGTCTCCACCGGCAAACTCACCACCGGCTGCCCCGACCAGCGTTCCCACTCCAGCGCCCGCCACCGAACCTGTGATCGCGGAAGTCGTGGAAGCCTCCGTTGTCGGCGGACCAATTGTCAGCGCTCCCGTGGTCGACCAGGTGAGCGTCACGCCGGGGCCGGCCTCTGCTGCCAACGTTGGCAACATTCCAACGACGCCCGCTTCTTCGCCCACACCATCTCAGACACCATTGGTCGTGCAGTCTCGATCGCCCTCCGCTGCTCGTGCGCGTCGCCGCCAGAACTCCGGCGGTTGGCTGATGGGCGGGTTTCTGTTGCTGGGTTTCGTGATCGTTGGATTCTTGGCCGCGTTCTTCTTTTGGGGACCAGGCGAAGTCCAAGTCGTTCGCAGCAACGATGGCATCACGATTCGAACCAAGAACGACAACGCGAATCGCCCCGGACAATCTCAATCAGCGGTCGTCGATCGAGCCGAACCAGCTCGGCAAGGCCAACCACCCAGCGACGGAATCATGAAACGACCGGGTGCCGGTCAAGCTGCCTCGGGAGACTCACTGGGCAACTTTTTGTCCAACCCCGATTCGATGCCCGACACATCCATGCCGGAGGCTGGGCCGACTCCTGGGAGGGGGATGCCAGCGGGCACAACCGACAACATGCAACCCGGTGGCCCCCAACCGGACACTAGCGGCATGTCCCCAGCCCCAACCCCCGGGATGCAGCCCCAAGGAATGCAGCCCGCCCCCGGGACACCAACACCTGATCCATCCCCACCGATGGGAACGACACCAGACTCATCCCCCGAGGCAACGCCAGAAAGCATTCAGGCAGGCGAAACCGCCATCACCGCCGCAGAAAACGCGATCCGCCAATCCGATTGGTCAACGATGAAGACCTTGGCGGAAACCGCTGAGAAAGCCGCGGCAAACCAGGAACAAGCGACGCTCGCTGAAACCGTTTTCCAAATCACGGACCTGGCAACGTACTATCGCGGCGGCGTATCTCGAGCGATGGCGAACCTGAACGCAGGCAACGAGTTCAACGTGACCGATGCGATTTCGCTGTTGGTGGTCGAAGCGAGCGCCGAGCAACTGATCGCTCGCCGAGGAGCCCGCAACTACACCTACCCGCTCAACGAAGTTCCGTTTGTGGTCTCCCAGGCATTGGCCGCTTTCCAATTGCCGATGGAATCCGAAACCGGGCAAGCCGCCCAGGCCGTCTACGAGTCGATCGCCTCCAAATCCACTCCCGAGGTCCGCTCGGACGCAGTCAGCATTTTGCGTTCGTTGCAAAACGTTGAAGGTGCCGACGTTCAACGGATCGCAGATTGGATTGAAACTCGATACACCCCTACCACTTCGCAGTGACCATCACCTTGAGTACCAAGCTAGCGTTCGCAATCGTTGCCGGGTGCTTCATCGCCGGCATGACTCCCGCTCAGGTTGCCTGGAGTGTTGAGCAAAAGCCGGCCACTCCGGACATGCCATCGCCCCAAACGGAGTTGCTCGCCGCGTCCGCATTTGATGATCGGGTCCAGACCACCCTGCGATGGTGGAGCGACCGCGATCAATGGCGATCGGATGTGATCCAGGCCACTCGCCATCCCGATCCCGAGATTGCAGACCGCGCCCGCTGGGTCCAATCGCAATGGCAGCGAGGAATCCTCACTGACACACCAACGAAACTGGTGGCCGTCCTGACGAAGGTCACTCCCGCCGAAGCGATCGAAGTGCTGCTCGAAGCGGGTCGTTTCGGCGCCGCCACCGTGGCGATCGAAGAAGCCTCGGGGACGATCGAATACGAGGCGATTCTTGCGCGAGTCTCGTTGGTCGTGGAATCTCGTTACCCGATCTACGCTCGAATCGCGATCCTGCAGGATTCGTTGCCGGACTTCATCGCGTTTCTCAACTTGGCTTCCGCCAACAAGAAAATGGCGTTGTGCCGCGACGACCTGCTTCGACGTCCTGGTGATTCGCCCACGCTTCCCGCCTCTGCGAAAAACTGGCGTGAGGACCAACGCGTCGAAGCGTTGTGCGTGATGCACTTGCTGCGAGGCAACCACGACGCCGCCGCAGAAATCGCCCAACAGCACGACGAACTGACCCAGCAAAAATCGGCCGACACCGACGAAACAAACTCTTCGCGGCACTCGCTCAATCGAGTCGTTCGGATGGTGACATCGGATTGGAAAGCGATCGCTGAAGAATCGGCCCAAGCAGCCAAGCGGCTCGAACAAGCGGCTCAAAAAGGATCTCCAGTCAGCAAGCTGAACGCTCGCGACGAAGCCATTCGGCATTGGTCCGACACGTTGATCGCCGCGACACGATCCGGCAACACATCGCTGCGTCAAGCAGCCATCGATGCCTTGACGCAAGACAGCACGGAAAGCTTGTCACCATCCTATGAAACGCTGCGTTGGCGATCGTTGTTGATCCACGGCGAAGTCGACACGGCGATCGACATCCTGGAAAAACAATCCCCGCGTGAGGCGGCCTCGATTGCGATCAAGACCTCTCGGCATGCACGTGGTTTGCAGTTGCTGGGCTTCGACGCAGAACAACTGGACACACACCTGGAACAATGGCTGGATGAAGCGATCGGGCAACAACGCAGTGTCCCGGAAAAGGAATTGACCTCCGGGGCAGAGGTCTCTCCCCAAGACAAGGTCTTGGATTGCCTTGCGTTGATGCGTGTGGCAATCGATGTGGGGCGGAACGACATCGCCTACCGGATCGCATCGCAACTCTCTGATTCCCGTCTGTATGTCAAAGCCAGTCCAGGCCGCGAATCCGTCCTGACTCGGCACTTCGTTTTGGCAACGTTGGCTGCCACCGCCAAAACCGACTGGATCTTCGAACTGGCTGCACCGGAAAAACCCAGCCTGCTGTCGCGTTTGTCGCTGCGATTGGTTTCGCGGGTGGTGGATCCAACCAGCGAAGAACTCCTGTATTACCTGAACTGGTTCCTCTTCCAACATCGCCCGGACTGGTCCACCGAGCAATGTTTCATCACAGCCTGCGAGATCGCGCGAGCCGACCCGAAAGACGTGCGCCGACATCGCCAATGGATCGATGTGCTTGGCGAGCACCTTCGTTCGGGGGAATCTGAAAGCGATCTCCAACTTCGCACCAAAGTGGATGAGTACACCTTGTCCGAATCGGACGTCCCTTCGTCCGAACAATGGAAACTGCTGTTCGAAGCACACGGACGCCCCGATCTTGTCCGAGCCATCGTTCGCGGCCAAGCGAGCAACGGCGATTTGCAGGCTCGACTGAACTTGCTCACCGATCGACATCGTGATGGATGGCATGCTCCCACCCCAGAAGACTTCGAAAGCATCTGGCAAGAACTGATCAGCGAACCGCAAACGGTCCTGAACGCAGGACTTCGAGATGACGCGATGGTTGGCTTTGAAATCGTCTTGCAGCAATTCTTGTTCGCCCAGCGTGATGGCGATCAACCACTGGCTGATCAACTTGGCGCACAACTGCGAGTCATGGCAGCTTCCCCATCGACCGACATGCGACAACAAATGGCGGACGCGTTGGCTGGCGCGGGCATGTGGGATCTCGCGGAAGACCTCTATCAATCGTTGCTGCTGGTCACCGCCTTCGAATCAGACGAAACGCTGGCGTTGATGGACATTGCCCGGTCCTACAACCGGTTTGTCTTGCGGCGCACCACGGCAACCTCCCCCGACGAAGGCAACGCTGCCGAAGCGGAACTGGAACGCCTGCCCTCCAGCGCCATTGAAAAACGCCAGCAAGCCATCCGTTGGTACGACCTCGGTTTCGCGGGAACCTTGGCAGCCTCCGACTATCAAGAGATCAACTACGTCACTCTGCCTCAGTTGATCTTGAGGAATCAACTGGAACTGATCCTGCAGTCCGATCAGCAGCAATTGACCTCGGACGAACAACAAGAAATCAAACGCCTCTTTGAGTTGCTGCTTCGCTTGGAACCCATCGACATCCACTCCGCGGAACTGATGCTGCCACGAATCAAGCAGCTTGGCATGACAGAATTGGCCGACGAATGGCTGCGCCGAATCGTGGACGCGGGCCAGCAACACGTGCGGCAATTCCCGCTCGATGCAACCGCCGCTAACAATGTGGCTTGGTGTGCCGTTCGCAACCAATCCCGATTGGACGACGCGCTCGGTCTGTCACGCCAAGCCGTTGCGATCGAACCGGACAGCGCCGTGTACCGAGACACACTCGCGGAAATCTTGGCCCAAAGAGGCGAAATCACCCAAGCTCTGCAGCTTGAACGAACCAGCCTCTTGGATGATCCGGGCCAATGGCACCTGCATCTGCAAATCGACCGCTTTGAGTCGATGCAGCAAGCTGAGTAGCGCCTCGCTCACCCAGTTGGGAAGCTGCGTCAATGGAGGCAAATGGTCAACGCTCGACTCCCCGAAACTTCGTTTCAGGAGAGGTGCAGCGTACGCTTCCGTCGGAAAAGACAGAAATGGAACGTGTCCTGGCTCACTTGCGACCGAACAACCGGCCCATGCCGAACTGGACGACATCCATCATGTCAAAGTCGCCGTCGCCGTCTTGGTCCAACATCCGGCCCAACATGCTGCCACCATCGGCCGATTGCTGAACCGACGCCTTTTCTTGCCGAAGCATGTCCCCCAAGCCATCGGGCGACAAACCCTTGGACTTTCGCTGCTGTCCCAGCACGCCCATCAGGACAGGCGCCAGCATCATCATCAACTTGGTCGATTGTCCCATCGAAAGACCGCTCGCTGCGCTGACACCATGTTCGACACGTTCTTTCTTGTTGCCCAGGATGTGATCCAAGATCGCGCCGCCAGCGGTGGTCTTGGACGTCACGCCTGCATTTTGGGTTGCCTCATCGGAACCAAACAATCCACTCAAATGATCCAGCACCGAACCGTCATGATCACGCTCCAACGCGTGATGCAATTGAGCCGTTTGAGTGGGATCGTCGGCTTGACGCGTCACCGCGCCCAGCAAGGTTGGCAAGGCGGCACTGACCGCATTCCGAACCGAAGACTCATCCGCGCCCAACGCTCGACTCAGACTTGAGATACGCTCGGGCGTCATTTGTCGACCGACTTGTTCCAACAATTCAGACATAGATCAATCCTAGAAATGGCAACGCGGTGAAGCACTTTTCACAACCCGAACGCGTCAGCGAGGGACCGAGATTGTTCGCGGAATCCCCCGCTGACCCATTCGGGTTTTGAATCAACTGCTCAACACGGTCAATGAACGCTTCACAGCGTTGCCCCAACGGGCTTTCGAAAAGAATGGATGGTGCGTGAACGATTGTATCGCTCGCCACACCACCTTGGCACCCGTCGCGATCCCCCCGTCGCGATCACCCCGTCGCGACCGCATCGCTCAAGCGATCCGAACTTCGCCGCACTCTTCGACGATGCCTCGAACAATGGCTCGCAACTTGGGCTCCGCGGCATTTGCCGTCGCAATGATCTCCGACACATCGGCCGGTTTCAGAGCGTCTGGCAAACACATGTCGGTGATCACGCTCAATCCAACCACTTTCATTCCGGCGTGCACGGCGACGATCGTTTCCGGAACGGTACTCATTCCAACGACATCGGCACCGATCTGACGGAGGTAGCGATATTCAGCGCGTGTTTCCAAGCACGGTCCCGCGACGGCCACAAAAACACCTTTGTGAGGATAGATCTCATTGCGTCGAGCGATGGCCAACGTGCGGTCGATCCAAGTTTGGTCGTAGGGTTCGCACATATCGGGAAAACGTGGCCCCAAGCGGTCGTCGTTGATCCCGATCAATGGATTGCCACCCATCAAGTTGATCTGGTCCTCGATCACCATGATGTCGCCGTTGTTGAAATAGGGGTTCATTCCCCCGCAAGCATTGCTGACGATCAGCAACTCGGCTCCCATCGCCTTGAAGACACGCACAGGCAACGTGATGTCTTTCAAGTCGTACCCTTCATAAAAGTGGAACCGACCCTCCATCGCTAACACCGGAACGCCACCCATGCGGCCGATAATCAGACGTCCCGCGTGGCTGGTTGCGGTGGACTTCAAAAAGTGCGGCACCTCCGAGTAATCCAGCGAGGCTTCGACTTCGATGTCCTCGACCAAACCGCCCAGTCCGGTCCCCAGGATGATGCCAACGCGCGGCGTGTCGCGGGTGTGACGACGGATTTCTGTGCAGGCTTCTTCAATTTTGTCGTGCAGATCGAGCATGGATCAGGTTGAGTTGGAGTGCCACCGATGATTGAAACTGCCGAACGTTGTATGTTACCAACCGCTTGGAATCCACTCGTCTGCTCGCAACATGATTCGTCGCATGCCTTCATCTTCTCCCACTCAAACATCCGCCACACCGTCTCCCGACGTGTTTGAAAAGCTGGCCACGTTCTATTTGGGACGCGAGTACGATCTCGCCAACGGCAAAGCACTCGACGATTTGCTGCTCTACGATGCGAAAGACCTGTGCACGCATGCGATGTGCGTGGGCATGACCGGCAGCGGAAAAACCGGCTTGTGCCTGTCCTTGCTGGAAGAAGCCGCGATCGACGGCATCCCAGCGATCTGCATCGATCCCAAAGGGGATTTGGCGAACCTGATGCTCGCCTTCCCCGACATGAAACCCGACGATTTCCTGCCCTGGCTGGAACAAGGCGAGGCGTCTCGCAAGGGCATGACGCTGGAGGAATACGCTGCGAAAACAGCCGAGACCTGGAAAAACGGCTTGGCCTCCTGGGGGCAATCCACCGACCGCGTCGCCCGCTTCAAAGCCGCCGCCGACGTCGCGATCTACACCCCCGGCAGCAACACCGGGATCCCGCTGACCGTCCTGAAGAGCTTCGACGCGCCACCCCCGGAGGTCCTGTCGGACACCGACGCGATGCGAGAACGTGTCACGGGTGCTGCCTCGGGATTGCTAACGCTGCTGGGGATGGAAGCGGACCCGCTGCTTTCACGCGAACACATTTTGATCAGCTCGATCTTGGACCATTGTTGGCGGGACGGACGCAGCGTCACGATCGGTGACTTGATCGGTTTGATCTCCGCACCACCGATCACCCGCGTCGGTGTGCTCGACCTCGACACCTTCATGCCGCCCAGCGAACGAGCCAAACTGGCGATGACGCTCAATAACTTGCTGGCGTCCCCCGCGTTCTCGTCGTGGCTGGAAGGGGAATCACTCTCGATCCCCGATTTGCTGTACACCAAAGAAGGCAAACCCAAACTCTCGATTCTTTCGATCGCACACCTCGGCGATCAAGAACGCATGTTCTTCGTCACCATCTTGCTCAACGAGATCGTCTCCTGGATGCGAACGCAAAGCGGCACCAGCTCACTGCGCGCGATGCTGTACATGGACGAGGTGGCTGGTTACTTCCCACCGGTCGCCAACCCGCCATCCAAACCACCGATGCTGACGCTGCTCAAACAAGCCCGAGCGTTTGGACTGGGAGTCACACTTGCGACTCAGAACCCAGTCGACCTGGACTACAAAGGCTTGTCCAACATCGGCACTTGGTTCCTCGGCCGCTTGCAAACCGAACGCGACAAAGCGAGGGTCCTGGATGGGCTGGAAGGAGCCGCTGCGCAATCAGGCAAACCCTTCAACAAAGCTGAGATGGAACAATTGCTCGCTTCACTGGGCAGCCGTGTGTTCCTGATGAACAACGTCCACGACGACGGGCCGACCGTGTTCCAAACTCGCTGGGCGATGTCGTTCCTGGCGGGCCCCTTGGCTCGCGACCAAATCGCCATGTTGATGGCCGACCGCAAGGCGGAACTGGCGGCCGAACAAGCCGGTCAACACGAATCGGTCTCCAATGAAGTCTCCTCGCCCAGCCGCCCGGTTTTGCCGACCGGAATCGGCGAAGCGTTCTTGGTTCCCATTCGGTACCCTGGCGGCGAGGGTCGCCGTGTTTACCGAGCGGCGTTGCTGGGCGAAGGCTCCATGCACTTCGTCCGCAGCAGCGCCGGCGTGGACGAATGGGTCGATGCCCGCCGAGTCTTGCGATGCGGCCAGGGCGTTCCCGAGGATGTGTGGGAATCCAGCGAACCTCTGGATGTCGACGCCGAATGGGTGTCCGATCCCGAGGAAGGTTTCGACTTCACCGATCTGCCCGACGACCTTCGCGGAGCCAGCAAACTGAAGTCGATTCAAAAGCGATTGAAAGACTATCTCTACCGCCATCATCCCATGGAGCTTTTCAAAAGCCCCGCCCTCGGTGAGTACGCCCCTGCAGGTGCCAATGAAGTCGAGGCACGACTGCACTTCCAACAAGCCGCTCGTGAAGAACGCGATTTGCAAACGGAAAAACTGCGAGACAAGTACGGCTCCAAGATGAAGTCACTCGAGAGCAAAATGCGAACGGCAGAGGAGCGAATTGCCCGTGAAGAAGGGCAATACGAATCGGCCAAGATGTCATCGTTGCTGTCCTTTGGCACCTCGCTGATCAGTGCCTTCATGGGACGCAAGATTGCCAGTCGAACGAACGTTTCCAAGATGTCGACGGCGGCACGTGGCGCGTCACGCGCCGCTCAACAACGCGGCGATGTCAAACGCGCCGAAGCGGCGCTGGAGCAACTGCACATCGACATGCAAGAACTCGAAGACGAACTGCGTCATGAGATCGATCAGCTCGGACAGGAATTCGACATCGAAAACCTGGAGCTCGAAACGGTGACGATCCCACCGCGAAAAAGCGACCTGAAGATCGGTGACCCCGTCATTCTGTGGACGCCCTGGCAAGTCGACTCCACCGGCGAAGCCACCGCGTTGTTTTAAGCACCCTGTTGAGCCCCGTTGACCGACATAACTCGTCGCTGGATTCGCCAGAATTCAGACGCACGGAAATCGGACGACTCCGCCTACCAACATTCGCACCATTCACCTCTCCTGAAACGAAGTTTGGGGAGTGGTCGAGCGACGCCGTTCAGGCGTCCGCGAGGGTGAGGGCCGAGCACGGGAAGCGGCGTGACGTTGCTTCCATCCGTGGAGCGGTGACAGACTCGCAACGGTGAGGTGGGTGCGCCGCCCAAGCATGCGATTGAAAAAGTGAAATTGACAATTTTAAATTGACAATTCGGCGTGGCTGATGGAATGGTGCATCGCACGATCGACGTCATCGATGTCGTCGAGCAGCACGACGCGAATGCTAGCAAGCGGAATTGGCTGCCAACAAGGCTTGGCCCTGGAGGGCTGCCCGACGGAACAGTTGAGGACAACTGTTCTACTCTGATGCTCTGCTTCTCCTTGATTCGCTCGACGACCGCTTCTGAAAAGAGGTTTGGGTCGAGCGAAGCGAGGGGCAGCATAAGCTCGAGCACTTATGCATTCACGGCGGGGACCGCCGTGCTACAGGATTTGCTTGATCAGCAAACATCGAAGGCTGCGATTGCGGCCGAAACAGCCTTCTGATCAGCGACCGTAGTGGATATGAAATCCATTGCTGTGACCGTGACGAGGCGGTGCACGGTAGACGGGGCGAGCACGATAAACCGGCGCCGGCTGAACGTACACGCGGGGAGCGGGCACATAAACCGGCGTTTCAACCACCGTGGGTGCTCGGGACATGATCTGGTCACCGACAGGGGCGTTCTGCATCGCTGAGATCACGACTTCGCTGACACCTTGCTGGTGCAACGTGATGATGTCTGAAACGACGGGGCGTCGCTGCACACCGCGGGACGCGATTTGATTCAGCATCACCCCTTCGCTGACTCCACTGCGGCTCATCGCAACAACATCGTTGAACGAGACCGCCCCGGCGGGAACCGGTGCAGGCGTGTAAGCGGGAGTGGTTTGGGCGTAGGTGGATTGCCCATAGTACTGTTGAGCTCGCAGCTCCTTGTCCTTCGCGTTGCCCAGCACCCCACCAGCGACCGCGCCGACGGCGCCACCGATGGCGGCTCCCGCTCCCGCTTCGCCGTTGTTGTCTCCGATGATCGCGCCCGCGATCGCACCCGTGATGCCGCCCCAAGTTGCCCCGCGTTGGGTATTGGCTTGAGCCATGGCACTGTGGGGGGAGAAGACCCCCGATGCCAACAGGGCGGCACCGGCGAGAATCAAACGGACGCAAAAGTTGAATTGGGTTTTCATATTCAATGCCACCTCAAACGGGGCAAACGAAGGGAACGCGAACGGAAAAATTTTGCTCGCCTCGGCTGCGACAGAGACCATCCATCGACCATCTATGCTTTTAGATCGGCAATCCCTTCAACGACAACGCCAATTTTTTGTATCCCCTCACTCAACCGCGCGCAATCACCCGTGAAACTGCTCTGTGAAACCGCGTGACGAAACTCTGCCGCGCATTCATCCCCGCAGCGCCTTGGCCAGCGGGCAGCCGACCATCGCGTTTTCCTCGCCCGAGCGATACTTCTGCAGCAACTCGCGAGATTTCGCGGCCAGTTCGCGACGCACCTCCCGGCGGCGGCCTTTGACGCGTTCGATTTTCATGTTGTCGTAAGCCGTCGTTTGATGACGCATCCAAGCGATCACGGCGGATTCAGCTCGACGCTCGATCGGGATCCGTTCCGTACGTGCCACCGTGCCACTGCCGACCGGAGTCGCGTGCTCGGTGACCGCCTTGGCGAGGTGCTTGGCAACAGCGGAGTAATCCGGTGCAAATTTCAAGAAGTCATCGACAGCTTGGAAGAAATCCTCGACGTACTCGCCTTGCTTCTCGTCTCGCCGCTTCTTCGCGGCAGCCTGTTTCTTGGCGTACCCTGCCGTCGACCGAGTTGCTTCCATCGATGCTTTTGCATCTGCGATCTGCTTCGCGTCCGCCCACAGCCCCTGCGAAAATTCTCGTCGGCCCTTTTTCTCTTTGACCGTCCAAGTCGGCCCAGCGGCCTTCACCCGGCGAGTCACACCGGCATCGCCTGGCGGCAACAACTCCCACCCGCTCGGGACGTGGCAGACTTCTCCCGAGGGCAAACGCACGGATCGCTCGGTTGGACCAGGGGAACCCGTCAATGTTTCAGTGGATCGATCCGCCATCGTCGTCTCTGAATGGGGTGAAGAGTATTGCGTGCAGATTCACTTGCAAATTTCATAGTCACCTCTCCCCCAATTTTGTTGGGGGAGAGGTCGAACGGAGCGTTCAGCGACGTTCGGGTGAGGGGGCCAACGCTCCAAAGTCCCAAGCAACTCCCAAACTCCACTCGACCGCTCACATAAGCAATCGAACAGAGACGACCTGACTCCCACGACTCTCAATATCGGCACGCAACCCGCAACGCCACACCCCAGTCCCGACACATCGATTTCCGATACAACCGTCATAGCCTCCCACCCAAACTGGCATCGGCTTCCAGCCTGTGAGGAAGCACAGACTGGAGGCGGGGAAACACAGGCTGGAAGCCGATGCCCCTGGAAGCCAGCCCCAACGGTGTCCCCAAATTGGGCTACAATGACGCCAAGCTCGATCCACGATCAGGCTCTGGCTGGGCTGATAGTAATGTGCTTCGTCGAGTTTTAGCCCATCCGAGGCGAACGCTGACAACTCGGAGAGTTGTGCGACAATGTCGCTCGATTCTCCGAATCGTGAGCGCAAATTGCGTTTCGCTTTGCCAGTGCGAAACAGCCCAAGCCTTTCAGTCGAAGTGATTTTCGTCAGCCCAGGCTCTGCCCCCTCTCTCTGCTAGACAACGTGTGCCGTCAAATGATGCGATCTCATAGCCTTGTCTCATCGCCCCCGCGTGCGTCATTGAACCTGGTGACAACGGCCCTGCTGTTGCTTGCAACAATTGCCTCGTTCGCGAACCAACCGACTCTGGCCACAGAGGAACCCTCGCCGACAGCATCACGCCCCAACGTTTTGTTGTTCCTGGTTGATGATCTGGGATGGGCGGACTTGGGATGTTATGGCAGCACCTATCACGAGACCCCACAAATCGATGCGTTGGCAGCATCGGGAACTCGATTCACCAACGCCTACGCCGCCTGCCCCGTGTGCTCTCCCACGCGAGCCAGCATCATGACGGGACGCCACCCGGTGCGTGTTGACATCACCGACTGGATCCCCGGCATGTCGACCGACCGAGCCCAGAACCCGCGGTTCCAACACGTTGATGACCGAGACAGCCTGGCCTTGGACGAAGTCACGCTCGCCGAACATTTGCGAAACGCCGCCGATTACCAAACGTTCTTTTTGGGCAAATGGCACCTGGGCGACGTCGGGCATCTGCCCACCGACCAAGGGTTCCAAGTCAACATCGGCGGCGGTCACAAAGGCTCACCACCGGGCGGTTATTACTCGCCTTGGAAGAACCCGTACCTGAAGGCAAAGCACGATGGAGAATACCTGACAACTCGCTTGACCGACGAAGCCATCTCCCTGGTCGACACCGCGTCTCGTGAAGACAAACCGTTCTTCATGATGATGAGTTACTACAACGTTCACTCGCCCATCACCCCTGACAAGCGGACCATCGATCACTTCCAAGAGAAGCAAGCGAACACCCCTGAACTTCAAGGCGACACACCGACCCTGGCCGAGCGTGAGGCTGTTACCCGTGGCCGCCAAGACAACCCGGCCTACGCGTCCATGGTGACCGCCGTCGACACCAGCGTCGGTCGCATCTTGAAAGCGTTGAAGGAACACGGCGTCGATGACAACACCCTGGTCGTGTTCTTCTCCGACAACGGCGGCCTGTCCACGCTTCGCAAATTCGGTCCCACTTGCAACTCACCCCTGCGAGCCGGCAAGGGTTGGTTGTACGAGGGCGGCATCCGCGAACCGCTGCTGGTTCGTCTGCCCCAAACAATGTCCGGCCCAGCAACGACCAAGGCAGGTTCCCTCCAACCGAAGGTCGTCGACTCGATCGCATGCAGCACCGATTTATTCCCGACCATCCTCGATGTGGTCGGATTGCCACTTCACCCCGAATTGCACGCCGACGGCATCAGCTTGCTCCCCACGATCACTGGCAAAGCAACCACCCCTGATTCCTCGCCGCGCGACCTGCACTGGCATTACCCGCACTACCATGGTTCGCTGTGGCGTCCAGGTGCCGCGATCCGACGAGGCAACTACAAATTGATTGAGTTCTACGAAACCGACACCGCAGAACTGTATGATCTATCGGTCGACATCGGCGAAACCACCGACCTGTCGCAAACCGAACCTGAACGCTTCGCTGAACTGCGTGACGCACTTCGGCAATGGCAAACGGAAATGGGGGCCAAAATGCCCGTTCCCAACCCAAACTTCCACTCTTCGAACTGACACAGAAGCTTATGAGCACCACCGTCGATGCGATGCGAGCCGACGCGGAACAATTTCGTCAGCGATACGTCGCGGTCCGTGAAATGATTGGTCGCGTGATCGTGGGTCACGATGAGATTGTCAGTGGGGTTTTGACATCGATGCTTTGCGGTGGTCACTGCTTGCTCGAAGGCGTTCCGGGACTCGGCAAAACGATGCTGGTCCGGACCTTGGCCGAAGTCATGGAACTGCAGTTCAATCGCATTCAGTTCACACCGGACCTGATGCCCGCCGACATCCTGGGCACCAACATGGTGGTGGAAGACGAATCCGGTCGACGGAAATTTGAGTTCCAAAAGGGCCCCGTCTTCACCCAAATCTTGCTGGCGGACGAAATCAACCGAGCGACGCCAAAGACGCAGTCGGCGATGCTGGAAACCATGCAGGAAGGCACCGTGACCGCGGGCGGGCATCGCTACACGCTCGCCCAACCGTTCTTTGTGTTGGCCACGCAAAACCCGATCGAGCAAGAAGGCACCTACCCGCTGCCCGAAGCACAGATGGACCGGTTCCTGTTCAAGTTGGTGGTCGGCTACAGCAACCGGGACGAACTGGCGACGATCGTGGACCGCACCACACGAGGCGAGCGCCCGGAAATCGAAAAGGTCATGGACGGCGAAGAAATCCAACGCTGGCAAAAGTTGGTGCGTGAGGTCATCCTCGCCCCCCACGTCCAGGATTACCTGGTGCGGCTGACCATGGCGACTCACCCCGAGGGGCCCTACAGCGTGCCGATCACCAACGAATACGTGCGTTGGGGCAGCAGCCCACGTGGTGCCCAAACCCTCGCTTTGACTGCGAAAGTGCAGGCTTTGCTGGACGGTCGGTTCAATGTTTCCTTCGAAGACATCCGGCGAATGTTCTTGCCCGCGATGCGTCACCGGGTGCTGCTGAATTTCGAAGCCCAAGCCGAGGGCATCGACACAGACCGCGTTTTGCTGGAAATTCTGGAGAAGGTTCCAGAAAAGGGCGATTGATCGGTGCTCGCATCCGTCTCACAATCCCGCCCCCACTTTTCAATTTCATTCTTCAACTTCTGCATTCTGCCTGATGGCTTCGCATTCCTCGACGATTAAGTTTTCCAGCGTCCTGTTGCGTACGTTGCACAACACATTGCAACAACGCACCGATTTGGAGAGTCAGCTACGACGCGGCCCGCTTCAAATCAAGGCCGTCCAATCGATGGTCGATGAGGCTCAAGCCAAGGTGAACGCCGCCGCCAAAACGTTGAAAAAAACCCGCATGACCGCGGATGAGAAGCAACTGCAACTGCAGTCCCGCGAAGCTCATGTGAACAACCTGCAGGGCAAACTGAACACGGCAGCCTCCAACAAAGAATTCTCGCTGCTGAAAGATCAAATCGCCGCCGACGAACAAGCCAACAGTGTTCAAAGCGATGAAATCCTGGAAGTGCTCGAACGAATCGACTCCTGTGAGGCGGACCTGAATCGGTCCCAGAAAAAACTCGAACAGGCCCAGGCAGACCAAATCAAACGCTTGAAAGAAATTGAGGCCCGGCTCGAACAAGTTCGCCAAGATCTCGCTCGCATCAATGAACAACTCGCCGTGCACGAAGCCGACATCCCCGCGGCGGTGAAAGAGGATTATCGGCGACTGGTGGATGCCCGAGGCGACGAGGCAATGGCACCGATCGAACAGGACTCGTGCGGGGGTTGCTACCAAACCTTGACCACGCAAGTCCTCAATCAAGTGATGCTGTCGACCCTGACGCATTGCCCCAACTGCAACGCCTATCTGTACCAGGCCTGATGGGCCCTGAGACGACCCACGATTCGCAATCGGCGTCCCCCACGCCAATCATTGGCGTCATCGGCCCCCCGTGCAGTGGCAAATCAACCGTCGCCCGCCACCTGGAATCCTTGGGGGGCGTTTGGCTGAACGCCGATGAAATCGCCAAAAGCCAACTTCACCAACCCGATGTCATCGCAGAGCTGAAGCTCTTGTTCGGCGACTCGATCCAAACATCCGACGGTTCCCTTTCGCGAGAACGTTTGGCCGACCTGGTCTTCGGGGACGACGAAACCTCGTTGGCCCGCCTGCGACAACTCGAGGGTGTGCTGCACCCGCGAACGCGAACGATTCTGCAATCGCGAATTGCCGATGCGAAGACGGAGGGACAACCGTTTGTGATCCTCGATGTCCCGTTGCTTTTGGAAAGCGGTTACGGGGATACCTGCGACGAAGTTTGGTGCCTGCAAGTCGATCCAGAACGGCACCTGGAGTTACTCCGGTCACGTGGTTGGGACCAGACCGAACTGGAACGGCGAACCGCCCGGCAGTGGTCCTGGGAACGCAAACGAGCAGCCAGCAATCGCGTGCTGTCGAACAATGGCACCGAGGCCGACCTCCGTCGACTGGTGGAGTCCGAACTGGCGGTCCTTCAACATCGAGACGGAGGGTAGCCACAACCCAGGGTAGTGGACGAGGTCACGAGTCCTTTGCAGCGGTCGAGAAACGAGGGACTTGCAGCCTCGTCCACCACCACGGCCCCTCATTTTGGGCGTTGACGCACCACTGGCGTATGCCTTCGCTCCAACTGACCTGGTCGCGGCGCCGAGGGCTTGCCTCACCCGATTCGCCGGGTTTTCTTTCGCAGCCTGCGTGTTTGAAACGATTCAACCTTCGCTCCCCCGACTGACCCCGGGTGCCCGACGGGACAGTCTCTTCGTGTGCTCCCGCACCACAACGCGACCGAACACACCGCCAACCAGCAACAGAGAGGCAATCCCCCGCGTTAGACAGTTCATCCACCGGTCAGCTCAATCGATTTGGGTCCTGATTCTGCTTGGTCTTCGACAGATCCAAACGAATCGCGTCCGATTCAAATTCGGCCGGTATTTGCTAAGCTTCCACCCACCCAAGCCCGCCCTTGGTTCCAGCGTTCTTCGTGTGACAGTTGTCACTCGTGATTCGCGAGGTGCCGATCGCATTCCGTGGTTCTCAGCGTCACCGCTCAGCCATTGTACCGGCTTGGATTTGCCGTCCCCTCATCCATGTTCGAACCGGAGAACTTGTCATGGCCTTGCTGCGAGAACCCACAGAACTTCAACGCGCCTTGAGTTGGGACCGGATGCTTGCCGCCACTCCGGAACAACGACAACGACTCCAAAACTATCTCTCGTTCCAATTGGCGCTGGCCGGGTTGATGCCTCCGGGCGAAGAAGACCAGGAACGTCCCGACGCCGCTTTCCCACGCGAAATGCTGGACAGTTTTCGCGAACGCAACGCGATCCTTCGGCAGCATCAGCCGCCCATTGATCACCGCATTGAATCGTTCTTGGCGACCTACTTTGCTGACGAAGTCGGCAGCGAACCGTTGACGCTTCCCAGTCGTTCGTTGAACCTCGACCGCCACGGGATGGCTCGCGAATTGAGTTTGCCGCTGGGTGGCAATTGTTTCGAGAATGACCAAGTCAAATCGTACCGCTGCTTCAACGGTGTCTTGAACAACCCGCGAGCCGACCGTCGCACCACGGCCGGAACGTTCCACGTGGTGGAGGGCGGATTGCCGATTCCAGGTGACAAACGCGTGGTCCCCAAGAACGTGTTTGTCAATCTGTTCCGCGCCGCCATGCAGCCCCCCGCTGCCGACATGGAACTGCCCTACACGCACAACTCACCCCATCCAGCTGAATCGTGGGTGTCGTTGATGCTGCGACCGCTGGTTGCCCCGGGCGTTCCCGGCTACAGCGAATCCAAGTCCATGGAAACTCGCTTCTTCGTTCCCGGCAACTACGTCAGCAATCTGGACTTTGTCGAATCGATCTTTGGCAACGCGGGGGATCCGTTGATCGCCGCTTGCGATGCGGGATTGGATGCCAAACACTGGAGCGGTCACACCGGGTGTGTGATTTTGGCGACTCACCTGACTCAACTGACGAAAAAAGAACTCGGGCTGCCGCACTACGATGACGCGACCGAACGTCAACGCCGGGACCGGATGTGCTGGCAATCCGAAACCGAACTCTACAACGACGGAGGTGCGTTCAAGGCCACCTGCCGCAACAGCGATGGCGTGATCGTGACTCTGATCGCAGACAACTACTACGGTTACTGCAAAAAAGAAGTCAAAACCCAACTCAGTTACGCCGCGAACCTGATGGGCAACGCCGAGGAAGAGCACTCGGGCGGAGCCATCGCGTTTGCTTCGTATTCGTTGGGCGATGAATTCCAAGTCAACAGCCGCCTGTACAACGGCCAAACCTTTGCCGACGTCGCGAAACGCTATGGCGATTTCATCGACGTTCAACCTGCGGGCTACGGCATCGACCGCACTCATCCGAGCGTGATCTACATTCCCGAAGACGCCCTGGCAACACTTCGCGAACGCTGCATTCGCTGGACCGATGTGACTGGCAGACAGCAATCCATCCCGTTGTCGCCGGATGAAATCTACATCGCGCCGAGCGGTTACAAAATCCAACTGCAAAAACACCCTTCGGCACCCAGCTGGCGATTGATCGGCACGGTCGGCGAAGGTGTCTTCTGCCACAAACCCTGCACGGTCAGTGGCGGCGGCAAGAGCGAAATCAGCAAGAGCCTGCGGGATTACATGCTGTACGGACCAATCTTCGTCAAAGATCACGACGTCGATTTCCAACTCGTCGACGACATCTTCTCGAAAGACTACGGCACACGCTGGTCTGATTCCTACACCGGACGCACCGACTACACCGAACGCGACAGCCGCAAGGTGCTTGATCCCAATCGCTCCCTGGGCAGCGTGATCAAGTTGCTGACCCCCAGCCCCGAATACAACGACGACTACAACGCGTGGCTGAAGAGCATTCCCGAGCACGTTTACGCTCTGGCATTGATCATCAAACGCTTCGCGGCCCCCGGCATGAGCGCCGATTGGCGAGAAACCTTTGGCGTCGACATCGTCAACGGCTCGCCGGGACACGAACTGAAAATGGGCAGCCGCCCGTTGGTGGGAACTTACCTGCGGGTGGGACTCGAAAACTCGCAGTGGCGGACCTTCAAACTCCGCCAGGACTTCATCGCTTCGTCCAAAGTTCAACGCGAAGATGACATTTCCGCCAGCATCGTTGTTCCCGCCGGCAGCATCGGTGACGTCGGATCCGCGGTCGCGGAAGCGACCAGCTACAAGTTCGTCGAGAACTGCGAATACCGTTTGTTCCAACGCCCCGACGATGCCATTCATCGTGGCTTGGACAAACAAACCGAAGCGGACTTGGCCGCACCGGGCAATTTCATCAGCAACTTTGAACCGCTGACCAGCAAGCAAGCACGCGACATCATGCGCGATGCAATCGAGTTCGACAAATTCACTGGCCCGATGGAAGAGTTGCTGCAAACCGCCGCCGAATCCGAAGACGGTTACGTCGTCAGCACCGCCAACCCGCGTTTGGTCGATGGCAAACCGACCAAGAACCCTCGCTACCTGCAGGATCGCCCTGACATGGCGTACCCTCGCGACACGTATGTGGCGATGCGAGGGATCCAGTTGCATCGCAGACTCGCTGCCGACGAAGCCGTGCTGACACCGGTTGGCGCCGTGCTGTCCGGCCGTCGCAACAATCCACCAGACGCCAAAGCTGGCATCCGTTCCTTGGCGGTTTACTCACCGCTTCACTACCAGGAACTTCCTGAATTGGTGATGGACTACGTTTGCTCGCTGACGGGCAAAAGCCCCAGCACAACCGGTGCAGGCAGCGAAGGCGCGTTGACGAAGGGCCCCTTCAACGCCCTGCATCCTGCAATCGATTTGAATGCTGTGATTGTGTCGATGATCCTCACCGACCTGGGCGGTTTCAGCACGCCAGCCGGCCATATCGGCCCCCACCTGGAAGTCGGACACGATATCTCACTGTTGATTCCCGAGGTCTGGTGCCGAATGACCGCCGAGGAACGCGATCCGGGCTGCATGATCGAAGCGGGAATGCTGGAAAAGGTCGAGGACTTCGACCATGACGGGAAAAAGATTCCCGCCAGCCGACTCGGCTATCGAATCACCGACAAGTTCGTCCGCACCTACTTGGCTCGCGTTTTCGACAACCCTTCGAAGGTCTTCCCCGAACCGATTTTGCGTCCTGAAAAACAGGACCAAGAATCGTTCGCCGATGGCGTGTTGCAAATCGCAGAAGCACAAGCTCGCGTGGCGCAACATTACCTGGAAGACTCCGGGTACGAGTTGGCTTGCCCACCCCTGCGTGCTGCCCTGGACATCATGGTGCATGGCAACCACAACGGAAAAACCATCGATGATCCCGAGGTCCGCCATCTCTTCACACGCGAATCCTTGATGAGCAGCGAGTGGTACCGCCGTCGCCTGGACGCCAAACAACAGCGTGACATCGCCCACTGGAAATCGTTGCAGCAAAGTTTGCAGACGTTCATCGAGGATCCCCTCAACGCGGATGCGACCGAACGCTTGAACATGAACGCTCAGTACGAATATGCCACCCAACAACGCCAATTGGCCGAGTCGGGAGACTATATTGCATCCTTGCAGGGAACTTTGGGCGTCGACCCAATGTCTCCCTCACCCAACGACCCTGTGATGCTGGACCGGTTGGCCAGCGTCTAGCCCGCCATCCCCGCCCGCTGAGTCAACGCATGTCCCGTCCTCGCCTGCTGATCCTGACTGCCGTCGCTTCCCTGTTTTCCGCCCTCTCGGTCACCCCGATCGCGATGGCGGATGACGCTCCCAAGAAACCGACGGCCGATGAAACGGGATTCGTTTCCCTGTTTGACGGCGAGTCGCTGGACGGCTGGAAGAAGTCGACCGAGAATCCAGACAGCTGGAAAGTCGTCGATGGGATGCTGGTTTGCGAAGGCGAGCGATGCCACCTGTTCTACACCGGTGAATTGGCTCCCCTGAAGAACTTTCACTTCAAAGCCGACTTGAAATTGATGCCTGGCAGCAACGCCGGCATTTACTTTCACACCAAGTATCAAGCAACCGACTGGCCCAAACACGGCTACGAATGCCAAGTCAACGTCAGCCACAAAGACCCCAAGAAAACCAGTTCGCTTTACGGGGTTGAGAATGTCGACGCGGAAACGTTGGCAGCCAACGGAATTCGCGACAACGAATGGTACACCCAAGAAATCATCGTTCGCGGCAAACACATTGAACTGAAAGTCAACGGAAAGACACTGGTGGACTACACCGAACCGAGCGAAAAAGAAGCGTTCTCGGATCGCTTCGAACGCCGGTTGGGCGAAGGCACGTTTGCCTTGCAAGCCCACGACCCACAAAGCAAAGCCTACTTCAAGAACCTGCGAGTCAAACCACTCGATGAGTAAATACAACGTGCTGATTGTCGGCTCTGGTGGACGTGAACATGCCCTGGCATGGAAAGTCAAACAGAGCCGACACGTGCAAACTGTTTTCGTTGCCCCCGGCAACGCTGGCACCGGAATGGATGCGACCAACGTCGATCTGGATCCCGCCGATCACGATGCCGTGATCCAATTTGCGAAAGAAAACCACGTCGGTTTGGTCATTGTCGGCCCCGAGGCGCCCTTGGTCGCTGGATTGGTCGATGCGTTGACCGACGCGGGACTGCGAGCATTCGGTCCCAGCAAAGCGGCAGCAGAACTGGAAGGCAGCAAAGTCTTCTGCAAAAACCTGCTGCGATCCGCCGATATCCCCACCGCGGACTATCGAACGTTCCGAAACGCTGATGACGCGTCGCGGTACATCAAGGATCGATTCAGCGAACCAACCGATCCAGTGAACGTCGTTGTCAAAGCCGATGGCCTGGCCGCCGGCAAAGGCGTCGTTGTTTGCGACACTCGCAGCGAAGCCCTGGAAGCGATTGATCGCATCGCGGCTCGCAAGGAGTTCGGTGCCGCCGGCAAAGAACTGATCATCGAAGAACGACTGACCGGTCCCGAGGTCAGCGTGCTGGCCATCACCGATGGCGAAACGATCGTCACCTTGCCACCGGCTCAAGACCACAAACCTGCCAACGATGGCGACACCGGCCCCAACACCGGTGGGATGGGAGCGTACTGTCCCGCGCCGGTTCTGGACGAAGAAACACTGGCCAAAGTCGAATCAAGCATTTTGGTCCCGATCGTGCACGCCATGAAGCGTTCACGCCGCCCATTCAAAGGCGTGTTGTACGCCGGATTGATGCTGACGCCCGCCGGACCCAAAGTCCTGGAATTCAATGTTCGCTTCGGTGACCCTGAATGCCAGCCGTTGTTGATGCGATTGAAGACGGACCTCGTCGAAGTCATGCAGGCCGTGGTGGATGGCAAGCTCGAAGAAACAGGCCCCCTGGAATTCGATCCACGACCTGCCATCTGCGTCGTCATGGCCAGCGAAGGTTACCCGGCTGATTACGAGAAAGGCCACGCGATCACAGGGATCGAAGCCGCTGATCAAATGAAAGATGTCAAAGTCTTCCATGCCGGCACTCAACGCGTCGATGGCGAAGTCGTCAACACGGGCGGACGTGTGCTGGGCGTGACCGCCATGGGCGATTCCATCAGCGCCGCCAAACTGCAGGCCTACAAAGCCGTGCGAGAAATTCGCTGGCAGGGCGCTTGGTGTCGCAAAGACATCAGTGACAAAGCCCTGGTCACCGCCGATAAAGCCTAGCGTTCCAAACGCAAAGCCGACGTCGTAGGCCGGATCAAGCCGCTTCGGCGCTGCTCCGGCAGTTGAGTTCCCCAACAATCAGTGATTGAGCAACCCAGGCGTGTCCTTCTGGGTGACACGGCGGAAGATGTCCTGCAACAGAATTTGTTCCAGCGTCGTGTCGCGGCCCAACGGAATCCAACCAAGCGTCTGCGGGTTGTCATCGAAGTCATCCACACGACTGGTTCGAGAACCATCGTGTCGTTGGCCTGCGGTGGTTTCGGTTGCGTACTGCGTCCGATCCGTGTCTTCCAAGTCCTTTTGGACAATGATCTCGACCGCGTACCCATTGGAGTGCGGCCGAACATGCACAATCGCTCGACGGCGAATGGACTGAAGCGTGCTCTGCAAACGTTCAAAGCCAGGGGAACTGTCTTTTCGCCAGGGTTCCAAGATGGATCCGCCGACCTTGTAGCTTGTTTCAAGTCGTCCTTCGAGAACGGCCCCCGGTTGATTGACCACCGGTTGCTCTCGAGAAATCCGAAAGACATCGTCGACGGAATCGACGACTTGCGACCACAGAAAATCAGCCGGAACGGGCGGCAGATCCAGCGGATTGGGAACGTACTGAGACGGAAAGTCGGTTCCGAGCCGATACGCGAGTTGACCGCATCCGGCCGACATCAATGCCAATCCACAAATGACCATCCACCGCACCCCAAAACCGGAATGTCGAGGCGAGATTCGGTTTCGAGAGACGTGCTGACTCCGAAGGGGGCGATGCCGTGCAGCGCAATCGGTCATGCCGTCTACCTTTGCATCGCCGGTCGAGCGGAAATCTGAGTCAACGGTTTTGCGCCTGGGAAGTCGTCTGGGTAGTACGACCAAACCGGAACACGTTGCCGTACTTCCACCATCACGCTTTGTTGGGCTGCGAGGACCTTCTGTTGACGAAGAATCTTTGAAATTTTGTCCTGCAGTTCCCCGACGGGTGACACACCGGCCTCCTCGCGTTCCAAGACTCGAATGATGTGGAATGCGTCGGTGTCTTCGATGATTTCACTCATCTTGCCAGTTGGCAACGAAAAGATTTGCTGGTCGAGAACGGTCGATGCCAAGGAACCTTGGTTGGTCCAGTCGTGCAGACCGCCTGAACTCGCAAACGGTTCTTCACTCTTCGCTTTCGCGACCGCTTGCATGCTGCCTCCGTACAACGCTTCGCGTCCCATATCAGAGATCGCTTTCATCGCGGCTTCGCGCGTCGGATGATTGCTGAACAGGACCGTCAACTGCTCCCAGCGAGCACGAGCCTTGTGCTCGTAATCCGAACGATGTTCTTGGTAGTACCCGACGATTTCTGCGAGCGAGATCGAGGGGTCTTTGTTGACCTTGCCGCGGATGTACAGGTGCCCGAGCATTTGATCCATGAATTCTCGTTGGCGAAGTGCCAGCGAAGAACCTTCCTTGCGAAGAAGCTCATCCAGCTCGGCGGTGGAATCCACCCCTGCCTTCTTTTTCAGGCCAGGCAACTCCGTTTCGAAGAACATCTGACGAGCCTTGGCGGCCATCGTCGCTTCCGCTTCCCGGCGTTTGTCAGCCGCTTGCGTGCCGACTTGATCGAGCAAGAATGCTTCGCGAAGCATCCGGGTTTGAATGGTTTGAGCCAGCAGGCTGCGCGTCATCCGCAACTTCACGTAGTGCAGTTCAGCCTCCGGCACTTCGGTTTTGGCCTGGGCGAGCATCCGGGCGAGTTCCGAATCAACCTTGGGTTTCAATTCGCCCAAGAGAACCCGTCCCTGTCCAACCACCGCCAACACCGTGGCCGGGTCCGTAGGAAGCGGCATGCTCTTCGCTGCTTCCACTTCTGCTCGGGAGGGCAACTGCGCATGCGCAGGCGGCAAAGCCATGACGGTCACCCCAATCACCAACGCAACCCAAGCGAAATAACGAGGGACGACGAGATGGCAGGGCGAAGGCATGGTGACCCCAATTCGCAACGGAAACAAATGGACAAGATCGGCTTGTAAAGAAACCGAAGCCACGTTGGCAACCGTGATTTGGTGACAATCAAGGGATGAGCCGCGGTTTTCCAATCACAAACCCCTGGTGACGCATTGCTGGCACCGTCCTCAACCGAAACAATGCGTGAAACACCTTCCGTGAAACAGCCCAGCCTCGATCGAACCAACGCCATGGATTATCGCCCCGTTCAACTCGACGACGCCCTGGAAAATGACCTGCGGCAATTGGTGCGTCTCTCAATCGCAGAAGACTTGGACATCGCCGTTGACTGGACCACCGTGGCGATGATCGCTCCCGAACGCCGCGGAGCATGCCAAATCGTCCCTCGTTGCACCGGAATCGCCGCTGGAATCGCGTTGGCGCCGTGGATCGTCGATGAGTTTGATGCCGACCTGAAAGTCGACGTTTTGATCCAAGAGGGTGCTCCGCTGGTTCCCGGCCAACCGATCGTGCGTTTATCCGGATCCGCCCGCGATTTGCTGACCAGCGAACGAGTTCTGCTCAACATTCTTTCGCGGCTGTGCGGGGTCGCAACGCTGACGGGGCAGTATGTGGACGCGATTGGCGAACATGCCGCCCGTCTGTATGACACTCGCAAAACCACCCCCGGTTGGCGTCGGCTGGAAAAGTACGCCGTTCGCTGCGGAGGCGGCCACAATCATCGAACCGGGCTCTACGACGGGTTCCTCATCAAAGACAACCACCTCGCACTGGGACGCAGCGAGAACGATCCGTCGTCGACGTTGACCGCTGGCGAAGCCGCCACCCGAGCGGTGGCGATGCGAGGAGCCAGCGTCAATCAGCTGGTGGCACCGTCGATGATCGAAATCGAAGTCGACACGCTGGAGCAGTTTGAACAAGTCGCCCTGACGGGCATCGATATCGTGCTGCTGGACAACTTTTCGCTGGACGACCTGCGTCGCGCCGTGGCACGGCGAGATGAGCTGGGTGTGGCGGTTGAACTGGAAGCATCGGGCAACGTCACGATTGATACGATCGGCAAGGTCGCTGCAACTGGTGTGGACCGAATCAGCAGTGGAGCTTTGACCCACCAAGCCACTTGGTTGGACCTGGGAATGGACTGGCTGGACGGGTTCGCAACCTAGTGTTGGGGAAATCAGGCCGTTGGTAGCGGTCATTCACTTCCTCTTTGTACACCGACCATGCCGTCACCTCACTCGGACGCCTCTTCCGCATCGTCGAACTCTGCGAATTCAGCTCAATCCGTTTCCATTTTGGGCAGTCGTCATTGGTACGATTTCGTTCAACCATGCCTGGATTCCGCCTCCATTTTGGCTTCCTTGGTGCTGGTCAAGTTCGCCGCGCGAGGCCATGTCGACGACGCTTCGTTCGCGATGGGGTTGATTGCCGTGATCGTGTTTTTCCTCAGCAGCCAGCTCACAGGACTGCAACGAGGTGACCGCCGTGGTTGCACGGACAGCGAAATCATTCGCGTCCTGGCGACTTGGACGCTGACGATCTTGGTCCTGGGAGTCCTCGCCTTTGCGACCCGCTACGGCCAATACTTCTCCCGCTCCGTGATTCTGTCATGGTGCGTGCTGTGCCCCGCCATGATCGGGCTGTCCCGAATGTGCTTGCGAATTGTGCAAGTTGGCATGCTGCGTCGCGGTGTCGGCACGCGGCGGGTCGCCATTGCAGGCTGCAACACACTCGGCCAACAAACGCACGCCAACATTGAATCGGACTCATCACTCGGCTTGCAATTCGCAGGCTTCTATGACGATCGCAACCTGACTCGCGATGCGAATGCTTCCAGTGAAGAGACGTCCGCTGAACATCGCTCTGAAGACGCCTCCCCGGCGACCGAAGAAGCGAGCACCTTGCAAGGCGACCTGAACGACTTGATCGCGGCGGCGCGTTCGGGCGAGATCGAAACCGTGCTGGTGACACTTCCGATGCGAGCCGAGAAACGGATCCGCTTTCTCTTGGATGAACTGAGCGATTCGACGGCGTCCGTCTACATTGTCCCCGACTTCTTCGTGTTCGAACTGCTGCATGCCCGCTGGACCCAAGTCGGTGGTTTGCCAGCCGTCAGCGTCACCGAATCACCGATGTTCGGCATCGATGGGGTCGCGAAACGCGCGGCGGATCTGATCCTCGCAACCGCGGGTCTGCTCGCCATTTCCGTTCCCATGCTGATCATCGCCGCGGCAGTCAAGCTGACTTCGCCTGGCCCGGTCTTCTTCCGCCAACGCCGGTATGGGCTGGACGGTCAAGAGATTCGGGTTTGGAAATTCCGCTCCATGACGACCTGCGACGACGGCGCCGTTGTCAAACAAGCCACCCACAACGATTCCCGCATCACCCCCTTGGGGGCAATCCTTCGGAAAACCAGTTTGGATGAGCTGCCGCAATTGTTCAACGTGATCGAAGGATCGATGTCGTTGGTCGGTCCGCGGCCTCACGCGTCCGCCCACAACGAACAATACCGCGGTTTGATCCGTGGATATATGATGCGGCACAAAGTCAAACCGGGAATCACCGGCTTGGCTCAAGTCAACGGCTGCCGCGGCGAAACAGAAACGGTCGACAAAATGGAACAACGGATTCATTTCGATCACCAATACATTCGCTCCTGGTCACTGTTGCTCGACATCCGAATTCTGTTCCGAACACTGCTCGTCGTTTGGAAACAACCCGAAGCCTACTGATTCAACTCCTCGCATCGATGTCAAATGTTCCCTTTGCTGCTCATCGATGGATACAACGTGATTGGGCCGGTGGCTCCACCGTCACGTGGTGCGTCCGCGAATTGGTTGCATGATGAACGTCAACTGTTGCTGAACCGGTTGTCGGAACATTTGACCGATCTCATTCGCCATCGGACGTGCGTGGTCTTTGACGCACGCAACCCGCCACATGGCGTGAGCGATCGAATGTCCTTCGCCGACATGGACGTTCGCTTCGCGGTCGGCTACCCGGAAGCCGATGATTTGATCGAAGAGATCATCTTCCAGCATCCAACGCCCAAGGCACTGACAGTGATCTCTTCTGATCAACGACTGCATGCGGCCGCCAAACGCAAGAAAGCGTTGGCACTCGATTCGGACGAATGGCTGGACGCTTTGCTGGAGGGCGAAATTCGAATGCTCAAATTCCCCAAGCCGACATCGAAACGAAAGTCAAAAAAGAAGCTCAGCAACCCAACTGATGAACGACCGGACGCCGCGCTGCCGAGCGGCCCCAACCTGGATGCGATGCTCGACACCGATGAACTTCAAAGGTGGCTGGAGCAGTACGGTTCTGACTGAGAGCGAGTCGAACGCAACTTCCGTCTCTTTCACTCTGTGTATGCTGTTGGCTTTTGTTGCCCGGCAACACTTTCTGATTTTTGCACTCTTGGCGGATTTGGCTCGAATGATTCTGTCGTTGACTCGTGGACTTGCTGTGTGCGGATGCCTCGCGATGGCATCCGTCTCTCCTTTGCTCGCCGATGGACCGGCTGACAACCAAGCAGAAAACGTACGTCCGATTCCACCACCCGGCATCGACCTCGATGCTGATGCACTGGACTCGCTGCATACCAAGTCAGCCATGGTTCGTGACCGCTGGCAACAACTGGTGGATGCGGCAGCCTCCCCCAAACCAAACTCCCCCGAAACGGCCCGGTTGAGGGACCTCGAACCCGAGGTCTTGGTGTTTCCACGGGCGGTCGAGATGTCCATCGAGCAATCGATTTTCTACACCCCGAAAGCATTGGCCGACGCGGAGCGATTGCTAAACATGGCCAACGATCGCATTGATCGAATCGCCGCGGGTGCCTCCTGGGCTGATGTGGTGGGACTGAATCTGAGTGACAAAAAGCAATTGATCGCCGGTGGCTATCGATCCAAGCTCGATGATTCGTTCCAGCCCTACGGTGTCGTGATTCCTGCCCATGTGAATGCTCGAGATGCGCTGCCAATCCGCATGGACATTTGGCTGCACGGCCGAGGCGAAAAATCGTCTGAGTTGGCGTTCTTGAACAAACACAGCAACGATCCGGAACGCTATCGGGCCGGCAACGAACCGATGCCCCAGTCCGCGATCGTGGCTCACCCCTATGGTCGCTACAGCAACGCGTTCAAGTTTGCAGGCGAAGTCGATGTCCTCGAACTACGTGACTACTTGCAACGACGCATCGCCATCGACGATCGCCGCGTTGCGATCCGAGGGTTTTCGATGGGCGGCGCAGGTTGCTGGCAGATCGCCACGCATTACGCGGACCAATTCTTCGCCGCCACGCCGGGGGCAGGTTTTTCGGAAACACCTTTGTTTCTCGAAGTCTTCCAGGGTGAAGACGCGGCCGGGACCGCCCCAACGCATCAGAAGACACTGTGGCAACTTTACGATTGCCCGCCCTGGGCGAGCAACCTGCGGAACTTGCCGACGATTGCCTACAGCGGCGAAATCGATCGGCAGAAACAGGCCGCCGACGTAATGGAATCAGCGTTATCAGAAAAAGGAATCGACTTGGTGCATTTGATCGGCCCTCAAACCGCTCACAAAATTCATCCCGATGCTCAGCAAGAAATTGCGAGAAGGCTGGATTTGATCGAACGACAGATTTCACCCGGCATTCCCCGCAACGTCCATTTGACAACGCTGACCTTGCGTTACTCAAAGATGCACTGGATCGAAGTCACCGGAATGCACCAGCACTGGTTGCCGACAACCATCGACGCATCCGTGCTGGCAAATCCAACTGGCAACGACGATCAGATCATGATCGAGTGTGAAAATGCGACTCGCTTGCGAGTGAACTTTGATGCCGGCCAATGGCCGGGGAAACCGTCCGGGCGCATCGGCGTGATGATCAACGGCAACGAAGTCGTTGATACCAAGACTGGTCCAGTGGTGGGCTCGGATCGATCGCTCACTGCTGAGTTCATGTTTGACGGAACGTGGAAAGTTGCTTCCGATGACGCAGCGTCTCTTCGCAAACGACCAGGTTTGCAGGGGCCCATCGACGATGCCTTCATGGATCGGTTTGTGTTTGTACTGCCGTCTGGGACATCCAATGATCCCGTCGTTGAACAATGGATCCAAGCAGAATCCAAGCACGCGATGGATCATTGGCGATTGCACTTCCGCGGTGACGTGCGTGTCGTCCAGGACACGGAAGTCGACGCGGCGATGATGGCAAAACAAAACGTGATTCTGTTTGGTGACGCCAGCAGCAATCAAGTCATCGCGAGGTTGCTACCCAAATTGCCGCTTCAGTGGACCAAGGACAAAATCAGCATCGACAAAAATCAGGTCAGCCATGGCGGTCATGTGCCCGTGATGATCTATCCCAACCCAGAGAGTCCGAATCACTACGTCGTGATCAACAGCGGGTTCACGTTTCGCGAGTACGACTATCTGAACAACGCCCGTCAGACACCTAAGTTGCCCGACTGGGCGTTCTTGGATGTCCGCGAAGGCTCGACCTCACGTGACCCTGGCAAGGTCGTCGCGGCGGGCTTCTTCGATGAAGCATGGCAACCGAAGTGATTCGACGCGGTGTGAGGGTTTGATGATCATCGAGTTTGAAACGCACGAAAAACCGCTCGTTCGAGGCCTCCGGATTGGCGTTCAAAACCCCAGTGAGTATGGTGACTGCCGTCCCCAGATTCACCTCCCAATGCCTGTCGGTTGACTCACGGTTTCTTCGTTGCACGTTCATTACACCTTCATCCGGTCTCCATCTCGCTACTGGATGGCGTTGGGATTGGTGATGCTTGCATGGGTGAGCGTCGGACTGCAGTGGGGTGAACATCACAGCCACCCGATCGCGGCACCAACCAATTCGATTCCACCTCCATTGGAATCCAATGCCTACCTAGCAGAATCATCCTTCGAGCCCGATTGCCACCACGCTATTCCGTGGCGTCGGGCGTTTCTTGCGAAAGGTTGTATTGAGTTCGGATTTGAAGATGGATGCCAGCCACGCGGCGATTGACTTCGGTCATTCGCTCTCGCACCGTTTCGACATGGCCATCCGGGAACTGAAGATCCAGGTCAACTTCCCACCCCACGTCGTGCCCCATTTTCGAGAGCAGCTCGACCAAATCTTCGGTGAAGCGTTTGCGTGCGAGCGAGCCATATTGCTCGCTCGCAAATGACATGATCTGCTCGGTTGAGATTCCATCGATTGACTGGAGTTGTGACCAATCGCCAGCCACACAAACCGTTGGCAGATCGTCCTTCCACCGCACGTTTGTGAACGGGGCGATCCGAGCATACTTCCCAGCGTTCACGGGTGGGTCCAACGCACTGACGACTTCCGCGTTGGACGATGCTTTGGAACTGGCATGGGTGACAAAAGAAAAGATAGCTGCAAACGCCAAGGCAGAAACAACCAGAAGCGTGATCAGGACGACGATTGCCGGACCTTCGAGTCGCTTCGAGTTCGTTCCCGTCAACGGTTGCTCTTTGTCTCGCTTGGAAGTGAGATACCAACGGCCGAAGAACATGATTTCGAACACAATCACGGCCATGACCACGGATTGAAAGAACACCGGACCGGCTTGATCGAATGCGAATCGGTAGCCGCTGTAGGCTGCGATCAAAGTCGGCAGGAGAATCATCGCCGCGATCCACCATGACGGTACGATTCGGTTCCAATTCTCGAACCATTCTGCCGCTCCGGGATTGCCCTCGATCTTCGGGTCGTTTTCAGACAACGACGAGACGAGTTCCACCAGTTCGTCGACCTCGGCGGCGTTACCAACATCGTCGCTTTCCAGCGATGTAACGATTCGCTGCAATTGTTCTTGCCGAGGCACCAACTGCTCTCGGACCGCATCTTGATTGAGCTGGTAAATGCGACGGTAGACGTAAAACAGAAACAATCCAAAGGGCGCCGCAATGAGAAGGCATCCCCACCCAGTGCCAGTGAGATTCCAGGCGAGATGGACGAAGAACGCCATCAGCGAAATCGTAAACGGCAGCAGGTACCACCAAAAAACGTTTCGCAACAGCCAAATCTGATGTTCGACCTGAGTGAGCGATTCCTTCGCATAGAACAACAGCGGTTGGCCAGGATCGCTTGACGCCTTGGGATGTCGCTTGCGATCGATCAGCATGAAGCCCGCAATCCAAAGCAACACCGGCACGGTCAACCACCACGACCACGGCAACGAAAAGCCGATCCCCAACACCAACCAAACCGGGATCAGCAACAACGACACGCCGACTTCACGGACATCCCGCCAAAAGATCATGGTGCGAAATTGATCGTCTGATTGCTGGACCTGTTGCGACAGCAACTCAGCATCGAACGTCACCTTCCACTGCGATGCATCCGCCTTCCAGGCATTCTGAAACTTATCAAGACTCATTGTGCTCGCCCTCCGCGACTTCGACGTTCAGCAACTTAGCGAGTGCCTTCTTTGCACGCCCGAGTCTCACTCCGACATTGCTCTCTGAAATCCCCAGCACGCTGGCCATTTCGCGATAGCTCAATTCGTCCAGGTACAGCAGCACCAAAGCGACGTCCGACTTGGGTAGCTGATGAATGGCCTTGTACAGTTGCTCCACCATTTCTCGTTGTTCGACTTGCTGACTGGAATCCGCTGACTCAGATGGCAGTGCTTGCACTTCGAGCAGCGGTTGCTGATGCGTCCTTCGCCGTTGATCATTGCGTCGCCAATTCATCGCGGCATGCAGTGCGACGCGATAGAACCATGTCGCCGGACTGGCTTGCCCGCGAAAACGAGGCAAAGAATGCCACGCTTGAAGCAAGATCTCTTGAGCGAGATCCTGGCTTTCTTCGCTGCCGAGCGTGTAGGCACGTGCCACCTGAATGACCGAAGCGTTGTGCTTCTCCAGCCAGTCAATGAATAGCGATTTGGCATCCTCTTCCAGCACAAGCGGACCTAAGCAGGTTGGCAGGAATGATCGGCTGCAACTATGTGAGCCGTTTGGGCGTCAGCCCGGTCTTCTCAAAGCTTGGTGACGACACGTTGTCTTTCGTTTCCATTCTTTTCAGTGGACTCGAATCGATATCCCGGTAGGGACTCAAGACGGTAGGCGGTGGTCGCTGCAACGCGGCGCACCAACGGAAAATGAGCCCCCAACACTCCGCATCCATGATGCGACGCCCCCGAACTTTTGCAGTCCAGCGTCAGCCCCGGTTCTGCTTGGAAACCGTGGCGAACGCCAAACGGCTCACACACCCGGAAACTCCTACGTGCCACAGCGGGACAGTCCGCCGCCCTCTACTGTTGTTGGTAACGCGGGCGGCCAACTTCTTACAAAACTTTTCCGACGAAAATGCGAATCGGTCGGAGTGACACTGCTATTTCACAAACTCGGATGGCAATTCGTACTGGCCGTCCGATGCCAAACGTGTCGTGATCAGGATCGCAGACTTGTCCGGTTTCACCACCCACACCAATGCCTGCTTGGGATCGTCCGGTCCCGTCGCGGTTCGGTCCGGGTTGGCACCCAGCACCAAATCCGTCAGCACTGTCCGCAGCGGAACATCACTTTTTGCAAAGTCGCGGATCTGTTGGTTCTGGGTGATCCCCATTTTCTGCAAGTCGCCCCCGATGATCTCGATCGGTGGCAGTTGGTTGCCCTCGGGGAGATCGCGATTGAACTCTTCCGCGATCGTGTCGACCGCGAACTGCAACGACTCTTGATCGAAACTGACGGACATCTTCCGGTCCAGCATGTCATCGATCGACAACTTCGTTTCGTTGGATGCCATCGCCTCCGAGACAGGTTCAGTCGTCGTGTTGGTTGCCAGCAACGTCGCCAATGTCAATTGCGGCAATGCCAGCGGAGGCAGGTAAGCGTTCCAAACAAGTTTGCGGTCCACCCGGCCGGTTCGCACGTTCTCTTGCGCAAACGCCCACATCGACGGCAGCCTCGCGGCAAGCAAACGCCAGGACGGATCGATGTCCCGCGTGACCAAGAAGTCTTCCGCCCAGCGCGGTGCGTTGTGGAGTTGTTCGCGAAGCGGGGTGGCCAACTCGGTGGGGTCGACTCCGGGGGCCGTCGCCAAGCGAACTTCCACGTACGACCCGGCCTCCTCGGTCGCCGCAATGCGAATCAGAATGCCACCGCAATCGGCCAACAGGTTTTGTCGAATCCAAGGAATCAACGCTGGCGAGCTTGCCTCCATCCATTGCCTCGCATCGCTGACCAAAAAGTTCGGCTGGGTCAGGAACGCGATCGCATCGTTGGGGCGAGCGGACTGCCAAAGATCTTCCAGCAATCGCGGCAACACCACGGGTGCCCCTCCCATCTCAGCGACCTCGCCAATTCGTGCAATGGAACCAACGGCAAACGCATCGACCAAGTCATCCGCTGCTTCGGCGGGACGCCCCTGAGACATTGGGAAGTAAGCCAGTGCATCACGCGTGTCACCGGCATAAATGGTTTCGCCGCTGGCACCGCGTGCGGCCGAGACATCCCAAACATCCAACAACGATTCCAAAGACAGCGGCTCACTCAAGCGAACCGCGGCGGAAACTTCCGGGACGCCTTCTGACCCAGGGAACCAAGCCAGAGCGACGTGCGAGATCGATTCCGATGGCACGCCTGACCACTGGTTCAGTGATTCCAACCAGCCCTGTGTTTCGGGCCCAAACATTTCCAACAAACCGAGTTGACGCAAACGTTGCCAATCCATCGTGACCACCGCAGCGGGCCCCGGCGGCAGCAATCCAGTGGCGCGACTGGTCTGAGCCCCATCGATTTGCAAGTCTGGTGGAGCCCAAAGCATTTGCTCACTGTCGACCACTTCGATGCCCGACGGGGCAGGGCGTCGAACAGGCGCAGTCCGTTGCCGCTCCTCACTCGAAAGCTCGGTGTCGCTGGAAACCCGCGGGATAAATTGTGGGACTGGAGGACGAACTCGCTTGGCAACCTGTTGCGAGCTCTTGTCTCGCGTTGCCAAAATCACGACCAACACCAACACAGGAATGCACAACGCGTAGATCCCGTACCAAGCCTTTTGATTGCGTCGTTTTCTTCGTCGGCGAGTTGGAACCACAGCCGCAGCCACAGCCGGTTCGCTCGGCTGGTTCGGCTTCGCTTCGCCAGGATCTTTCGCCACGGGACGAACGCTGTCGTTCGCGGCGGCCTTCGACTCCGACACGGACTCTGTCTTCTTGGCAGGCTTTTCCTCAGAAGGTTGAGCCTGCTCAGGTTCAGCTGGCTTCGTTGGAACGGCGGCCGGCTGGGGCTTCTCGACCTGCTTGGGTTCTTCGACCTGCTGGGGTTCCTCGGGCTGCCTCGACTCCTTTGGCGAACTCGACTCCTCGGAGCGTTTGATTTCGGCTGTCGGTTTCAAGTCCGTCGGGCGTTTGGGTTGAGCCGCTTGCTTTGGCTTGGCGGGCCCCGGAGTGCTTGTCGTTGCCGCCCGTTTCGACTCCGTCGGCTGAGTCACTGGCTCGACGTCCTTGGCTGGTTTCGGTTCATCCGCAACGGCTTGCTCCACCTTGGGCGTCACCGCCGCGGGAGTGGCCGATGCAGCAACGCCCAATGCTTGCGAGAATTGTTCCACGCTCGCGAATCGGGCGTTGGGATCGATCGCCAACGCGGCTGCTAAGACTCGGCACAACGGATCGCCGGAGGCACCTTGTTCGACCGCGGTGGTCAATTCAATCGGCAACGCGTTCCGAGTTTGACCGTTGAAGGCTGGGCGACCATATCGCAGTTCAAACCCCAAACATCCCAACGCGAAAATGTCATCGCTGATGTTTGCCACGTGACCGCTCGCGTTCGCGAGTCTCTCGGGAGACCAGTGAGCCCGACTCTCGGGCAGCGACTCCAACCAGCCTTCGTGATTGACAGTGACGTCTTGGGTGGAAAAGTTTGTCAACGTGGCGAACGGATCGCGAAGCAGACACCAGGGGTCAGATTCGCTGACCCAAACCCGATCAAAATGAATCCCGCCGTGAACCAATCCCTTGGCGTGCATCGCGATCGCTGCGTCACAAAGGGAGCTCAGTCCCGCCACGGTTTGCTGGACCGAGCCCGGTTTTCCTGGCGCGCGGAGGCAATGCCCGGAGGGCAAAGGACTGAACAAACCAGCAAAATCGCGACGGCTGCCAAGCGGGTCGCCGAGTGGACCGTTCCGCACGGGAATGATCTCGATCGGCTGCAACGCAGGATGCGTCAGTTCAGCGTGGGCACGAAGATTGGCAGCCGCCTCCGCCGGCAAACCGGCGGGATCAATTTGCCGCAGCCACCCCGCGATTGGCTTCTCGCCGTTTTGCGCGGAGTCGCAAATCACCGACAACCAGTGTGAAAACGGAAAGGGAGCCGTTTTCTCTGCCGCAACCAGCGTCAACGGTGCAATCCGCAGAACGGGCGTGTTTGGGAAATCCGCTTCCCAGGTCGCGTGCTTCAGCACTCGCGAAAGAGGATATTTCTCGACGCGGCGGGTTTTGACCAACCAAGAGGCCAGCGAAGCGGGGTTGGAGGGCGGTTTTCCCCCGTGATCGTTCGCGAAATCGGCCGCCCAGATTGGTGGGACGGAGGCGTCGGCGAGTCCGCTTTGGACCATCCGTTTCCAAAAATCAACAAGTTGCAGCGGCATGGCGACGAGAAGAAGGTACGGCAGACCGGTTCAACCGGCATCACATAGAACTTTGACCTAGTTTATTCTGTCTGACACGTCGACACCGGATACCTTTTCGACGAATGTTCTTCGTCCCGTTGTTTTTCCTGATTCGCAACCTTGTAGAACCCCACCGTTGCCTTGAATATCGTCTACCTGACGACCGAAGCCGTCCCATTCGCGAAAACCGGTGGGTTAGCCGACGTCTGCGGCACGTTGCCCAAAGTGGTTGCTGCCCAGGGCCACCGCTGTGCGGTCATCATGCCCGCTTTTTCTTCCATCGAACGGTCCCTGCAACCGATCGAGACAACTGACATCAGCTTTGCCGTTCCAATGTCGGACCAAAAGCTGATCGGTTGCCGGCTGCTGAAAAGCCACCTGCCCAAGGATCCCAACGACCCGGAGGACTCGGCGGAGGTTCCGGTTTACTTCATCGACCAACCGCAATACTTCCGACGTCCGTCGCTGTATGGCGATGCCAACGGTGACTACCCCGACAACGCCGAGCGTTTCATCTTTTATTGCCGCGCGGCGATCATCGCGATGTCGCGACTCGGTTGGCCCGTGGATTTGGTGCACTGCAACGACTGGCAGTCCGCTCTGGTCCCGGCATTGCTGCGGGCAGCGTCCGACAACGCGTCCAAGTCACCCACCATCGCCACGATGCTGTCGATCCACAACATGGCCTACCAAGGCAACTTTGGATTCGACGCGTTCCCCTGGACCGGGTTGAGCTGGGACCATTTCCGACCGGAATCGTTTGAGTACTACAACCAACTCAACTTCCTCAAAACCGGAGTGGTGACGTCGGATGTGATTTCGACGGTCAGTCCCACATACGCCCTCGAGATTCAAACCCCGCAGTACGGATGCGGATTGGATTCGATTCTTCGCGGCATCCCGCAACCGGTGGAGGGAATCATCAATGGAATCGACACCAACATTTGGAATCCCCAAACCGACCCGCATCTCAGTCGCAACTACAGCGTCACGGATTGGGCCGACGCCAAAATCGACAACAAACTCGCGTTGCAGGCTGAGGTGGGTCTGCCGCAGGATCCTGATGTTCCGTTGATGGGTCTGATCGGTCGCTTGGCTGATCAAAAGGGGTGGGACTTGATCCTTCCTGTGCTGCGTGAACACCTTGCCCAATCGCGTCCCACCCAGTGGGTCGTGCTCGGCAGCGGCGACCCCAAAATCGAAGCACAGTTGCGTGAACTGGCGGAAGAACACAAGGATCAGTTGGCCGCCTACATCGGCTTCAGCGATGCACTGGCGCATCGCATTGAGGCCTCCAGTGACATCTTCATCATGCCCAGCCACTACGAGCCCTGCGGACTGAACCAACTCTATAGCCTTCGCTATGGAACGCCCTGCGTTGTCACCAGCACTGGCGGGTTGGCCGACACGATCGTGGACGCGACCCCTGCGAACGTGGCTGCGAATCGCGCCACCGGCTTCCATCTCAACGACAACAGTGCCGAGGCTCTTGACCACGCGATCAACCGGGCACTGCAGCTTCGATATCACTCGCCTGAAAAATGGAAAAATCTGGTTGAATTCGGGATGCGGCAAGATTGGACATGGAGGAAAAGTGCAGACCAATACATTCAGCTTTATGCCCGCACAATTTCCCTAAATCGACGAAGACGATCCTCCAACTGACTCGCAACCGCCGTTTTCCCTCCAGGAAGGGGGAAATGGGGATGCATCTCGGTTCGAGACTGCTACATTGCTGGGGAAGCAACTTGAGCGGGGAGTGGAAACCACTCTACCTTCGGCCCCAAGATCATGAGTCGAATCGATGAAGACACAACAGTCAGGAGTCCACATCGATCCGCGCCGAACTGCTTTGAACGAAACCGCTCGAACCTCGGACCATGCACCACCTGCTGAGCAGAGCTGCGTGGAAACGCAGAGCGTCTCTGATCTTCATACCGAACGAGACAACCCCGGCTCAATTCGCAACCGTTCCGCCGCAGCCGAATCTGAGAAAGCCGGCACGTCGGAACTCGCAGAATCGTTGGTGGACCGCTTGGTCGACGCCGAAATTCTAGAGCAACCTCGCCAGGACGGTGCTCACGTTGACTTTCCCAACGAGTCACACGTTCAAACCGGTCGTTCACGACAGGATCCGATTTCGGGCAGTTGGACGATCTTTGCTCCCGGTCGCGCTCGTCGCCCCGATCAGTTCCGATCGCATCGTCCCAAGCCGGACGCGTCGATGGATTGCCCATTCTGCCATGGCAACGAAAAACTAACACCGGCGTCCGTTTGGTCCGCCAAGTTGTCGGAGGACGAAGAAGCCGTTCCTCAGTCAGCCGATTGGACCGTTCGTGTGGTTCCCAATCTGTTCCCGGCGATCAAACCGGAATGCAAGGTTGAAGTTCAGCCCAACCAGGAAGACAGCGAAAATGAGACTCGCCTCTCTCGCTTGGCTCAATCCTTGTTCGTGGAAGAGATCGCCTCGGGTGGCCACGAAGTCATCATCGAAGCCGCTCGTCACACTCGTTCGCTCAGCGAACTGAATTTGGCTGAGATCGCGCTCGCATTCTCCGCCTACGCGGCCCGAATGCGTCATTGGCGACAACAACCCGGCATTCAGTTCATCAGCTTGTTCAAGAACGTTGGCCGCGACGCAGGAGCCTCCCTGCAACACAGCCACAGCCAACTGATCGCATCGAATCACCTGCCACAATCGGTTTGCGAAGTCAACCATCGCATGCGATCGCACTTTGCCCGGTACGGACGCTGCTTGCAGTGCGATGTCTTGCAGGCCGAACTGGAACGCAAAGAACGGATCATTCATCAATCCAATTCGCTCGTGGCTTACTGCCCTCACGCCAGCCGGTTCCCGTACTTGATCCGCATCACCTCGCGAGAACACGTGGGTTGCTTTGAAGACCTGTCGGTCTCGATGAATGAAGAAGTGGCCCGCTTGGTCCTGCGAAGTGTTCGCTGGCTGGAAGCGGTGATCCCCGGTGTCGCCTACAACATGATGATCCACACCGCCCCACCCGGAAACCAGTGCGATGCCGAAACGCATCACTGGAGCCTGGAGCTGGCACCGCGGATTGGTCGTTTGGCTGGCTATGAATTGAGTTCCGGTGGGATGATCAACACGGTCTACCCCGAAGCCGCCGCCGACGAATTTCGTTCGCAGGCTCGCCGTAGCGACCCACGTCACGCGTTGCGATAAGCGATCGCATGGGGCCTCTTCACTGGGTTGCTGCCCAGGCAGACAACGCTTGACGTTTGCTCCCCAAACGGATCCCGCTTGAGATATGATGTGGCCTCCATTGCCACCCATCTTGTCCACTGACTCAAGCTTGATCTGTCATGAAAAAACGCTGCTTTGTCGCTGCTGCGTTCGCATTCGCGGTTTGTCTTCTTCCAACTCTGACCGCGATTCACGCCGCGGATCACCTCGTGTTCGAGCCCGCCGAAGGCCAGGCCAACGGCAAACACATCGTCCTGATCTCGGGCGATGAAGAATATCGAACCGAAGAATCCTGCCCGATGCTCGGGAAAATCCTTAGTCAAACCCACGGCTTCAAGTGCACGGTGCTGTTCGCCATCGACAAGGAAACCGGCGGCATCAACCCGTACCAGATCGACAACATCCCCGGCACGGAAGCACTCAACGACGCTGACCTGATGATTCTGGCAACGCGTTGGCGAGTTCTTCCGGACGATCAGCTCGATCCAATCTTGAAATTCATCAACGCGGGCAAGCCAATCATCGCCTATCGCACCGCCACCCATGCTTTTAAAAGCGGTCACTACGGCGACTACGACTGGGCGAACTTTGGAATCAATGTCGTCGGCGAGAACTGGCATTCGCACCATGGCAAACACAAAGTCGAAGGCGGCCGCGCGGTGATTGTGGAAGACAACGCCAACCATCCGATCTTGAACGACGTTGCCGACATCTACACCCCCTCAGACATCTACGGCGTCGTCCACCTTGATGAGTCCGCCGCCACGGTCTTGCTGCGAGGCATGGTCATCCAACACCTCGATGCCGCCGCGCCTCCGGTTGACGCGAAAAACGATCCGATGATGCCGTTGGCTTGGTTGAAACCGTACCAGGCTCCCTCCGGAAAAACCGGTCAATGCGTGGCCACCACCGCCGGTGCCGCCGTCGACTTTCGCAGCGAAGACCTGCGTCGTCTGATCGTCAACGCGAGTTACTTTCTCACCGGTATGGACGTCCCGAAATCGGCCGACGTTTCGTTCGTCGATCCTTTTGTGCCCTCGTTCTACGGTTTCGAAACCAGCGACTTGTACCGCAATCGGGACCTCCGCGTCGAAGAGTTTGAACTCGGTTCGTCCGCGACCGTCTTCACTCCCAAAGGCACGTTTGCTCCGGTCACGAACTGAGTGAATCCACCCGGCTCCCGCCAAGCAACGAATTGGCTCACGGGATGAAACCCAATCATTCCGGCGTACTTGTTTGAATGCGTCGGGCTGGACTGCGAAATCGTTGGGGTTGTGGTGGCGATCCGTTGACGCAAGTTTTCATCCCAGTAGGGATGCAAGATAGTAGCCGTCGGTAAGCGATAACGCCACCGACGGACATGCAACCCCCACGCCGCCACTCTCCATCCCGCCGTGGCCATTGGCCACGGCGGGATGGAGAGTTTTATGGGAGCTCGGTTTCCCGGGGATACGCAGAAGGGTTTTCGCGATATCGTGCGCATTGCTCAACTCTGAAGGTGCGTCGAGATGCACTTCCCCCTTCGGAAGTTCAGGTTTACCCGATTTTTTTGTGGCAAAAGACCAGAAAATGCCAACTGATTTTGAACGCCAGCTCTGTGTAACCGTTCACCAGAACCGTTGTAGACGCGGGTTTTAGGGTATTGGGTTTATTTTGCTTCCCAATGGAGAAACCCCATGACTCGATCCGAAACCGCGAATCTTTGGACGGAGCGTTTGCAACGATTTGAGCAAGCTCAGATGACGGTCGCTCAATTCTGTGCCGCCGAAGGTGTTTCGCAGCCTTCTTTCTACAACTGGAAACGCAAGCTACGTTCGCCACGGGATCCGGAAGTCCCCGCCGTTACCAAGTTCGTGCCCGTCTCGTTTCAAGCCACACCGGATCGCACCTCTGCCATGGCGAATCAAGCGAGCGCGACAATTGAACTTCCCGGTGGTATCCGTATTCGCGTCGAAGTGCCGACTGATTCTCAGCCGAACCCATCGCGGACGAATCAGCCATGATCGGATTGCCCGATTACAAAGTTCCAGGGGGCACGCCGATCTATCTGTGCACCGACCCGGTCGACTTTCGAAAAGGCTTTGATGGCCTGACCGGAATCGTCACCACCTCGTTGGGCAAGAACGTCACCGATGGTTCGCTGTTTCTGTTTGTCAATCGAAAGCGAGACCGTATCAAAGCCCTCTGGTGGGAGACAGGTGGATTGACCTTGTGGTACAGACGGCTCGAGCAGGGAACCGTCGAGCTGCCAAAGCCTCCAATTGATCAATCGCATCTCACAATCGATTCGGTCGAGCTCGCGATGTGGATCGCTGGCGTGTCACTGAAATCGGCCAAGACAAGACGCAAGCGAATGAAAGTTGCTTGATGGGAACACTTTGCATCCAGGGTGCGTTTCGTATAATTGCGCACCATGGATGCGAAGCGATCAACGAACGTTCAACCGCCCAATGACATCGAGTCGTGTCACCGCATAATCGCAAGCCTAAAATCACAAGTCGAAGAGCAAGCCCACTCGGTACTCGAGCTGAAGAGCCACAATGACAAGCTCGAGGAAAAGAACATCGACCTCCAGCTGAAGGTCGAAAAACTGCTTCAGCAACTCTTTGGCAGGCGGAGTGAACGCCGTGTCGACGGCGACGGGCAGCTGTTTCTGGACCTCGGCGATGAAGCGACTCCTGAAGTGGTCAGTGCACTGGAAGAAGCCATTCGGGAAGCGGAACAGGTCACCCAAGACGCTGAGGAAGAAAAACAGAAACGACGCCGCAAGCCGCCCGCTAAGAATGATCGCAAGTTCCCCGAGCACCTGCCGCGAATTGAGCGGATCGTTGACCTTCCCGAAGCTCGACGTGAGGGATTGAAGCTGATCGGCTATGACGAGGTCGAAACGCTCGAGTGGATTCGGCCGAAACTTCGTGTTCGCGTCAACAAGTACGCCAAGTACGTTCAGCCAATTGAAAAGAATCGTGTCGAAGAAGGGCCGGCCATTATCAGCCCCGAGCGCCCTACCGGACTGGTCGCAGGGGATCGCTTCGACGCTTCGATCGGTGTCGAAGTCATCGCTTGGAAGTACTTCTATCACCTGCCGTTCTACCGTCAGCAAGACCTGTTCGCCGGCAGCGGCTGGACGCCCAGTCGTAGCACGCTGGCGAATATTGAAACCTCCGTCGAGTTCGCGCTACGCCCACTGGCCGAACACTTGCGGTCGTTTCTCAAGACAGATGCTTGCGTGGGCTGTGATGACACAGGCGTGGTGCTGATCACGCCCAAAGTGATGCCCGACTTATCGAATCATCCACGCGCAGACCGAGTTGTCGAAGTGCTTGAAAAGGCCATCGCCTCTGGCAAGCCAAGCATCCAAGCGAACTTCTGGGGCTACTACGCATCGCGTCTTCCGGTGGTCGGGTTCGACTTCACGGTCAGTCGTCACCGTGACGGCCCCGATGATGTGCTGGCGGATTACGAAGGAACGCTGATCGGCGACTGCTGGTCAGGCTTTCAAAAGATCGATGTGCGCAGCGACTCGCGAATCAAGTTCGCAGCGTGCTGGGCGCATGCGCGTCGCAAGATTGACGAGTGCCGCAGTGCGTTCCCGATCCAAGTGGCGAAGCTGGAATCACTGATCCGGATGCTTTACGACATCGAGGATCAAATCAAGACTCTCGATGACGCGGAGCGACTGTCGCGAAGGCAAAGCCTCTCGCGTCACGTACTGGGCTTGATCGACGAATACCTGCAAAGCGAAACAATGAGTTCGCCCAAGGTGCTTCCCAAAAGCAATCTTGGCCAAGCGGCAGCGTACGTGCGTCGACACTGGGCGGCACTGAATCGGTTCACCGAAGACGCTCGCGTTCCGATCGACAACAACGACTGCGAACAGTTGATGAAGCGAGTGGCGACAGGCCGCAAGAACTGGTTGTTCAAAGGCTCGCTGTCGGCAGGTGAGCGAGCGGCGAACTTGATGACGATTATCGGGACAGCGATTCGCAATGAATTGGACGTTCACGCCTATCTGGATGATGTGCTACGCCGAGCCCTGGCTGGCGAAACCGACTGGTCAGCGCTGAGCCCACCTGCCTGGAGAGACTCGCACCCGGAATCCATCTGCGACTACCGGCAAGACGAACGTCGACAAGCAGCCGACCGCAAGCGAGTCCGACGCGCCCGCCGCCGACGCCTCAAAAAATAGCCGTCAACCCACCAGGTCGAATGGTCCCGGTGAACGGTTACAGCTCTGTAACCGTTCACCAGAACCATTCCGGGTTGCCCGGTTGACTATTTCTTGAGACGTCGGCGGCGAGCGCGGCGGACTCGCTTGCGGTCGGCCGCTTGGCGACGCTCGTCCTGGCGGTACGTTCGGATCGATTCGCAGTGATCTAACTTCCAAACGTGAGGCGCCATCGAAGCCCAGTCGGTTTCACCAGCCAAGGTCCGTCGCAGCACATCTTCCAAGTAGGCATGCACGTCCAAGTCATTGCGCACCGCACTGACGATGACTGTCATCAAGTTCGCCGCTCGCTCCCCAGCGGCAAGCGAGCCTTTGAATAGCCAGTTCTTTCTGCCCGTCGCAACGCGTTTCATCAACTGTTCGCAGTCGTTGTTGTCGATCGGGATGCTGATATCTTCGGTGAAGCGACCCAGTGCCTTCCAGTGCCGACGCACATAGCCAGCCGCGGCAGCTAGGTTGCTCTTGGGAAGCACCGCCGGACTGCTCAACTGATCGCTCGATAGGTAGTCCTCGATCAGGCCAAGCACGTGTCGCGATACCTCTTGCCGACGTGCAAGGGCCTCCGTCTCGGGTAAACCTTTGATCTGGTCTTCGACGTCATACAGCATCCCGATCAACGATTCCAGCTTTGCAACCTGAAGCGGGAATGCACCGCGGCACTCGTCGATCTTGCGGCGCGCATGGGCCCAGCACGCGGCGAACTGAATTCGCTCGTCGCTTCGAACATCGATCTTTTGAAAGCCCGACCAACAGTCTCCAATTAAAGTTCCTTTGTAATCGCCCAGCACGTCATCCGGCCCGTCACGGTGACGACTGACCGTGAAGTCGAACGCCACCACCGGCAACCTCGAAGCATAGTAGCCCCAGAAGTTCGCTTTGATGCTCGGCTTACCTTTTCGAATCGCATCTTCAAAGACTTCGGCGATCCGATCACCGCGAGGATGGTTCGACAAGTCAGGCATCGCCGCCGGAGTGATCAGCACCACGCCTGTATCGTCACAGCCGATACAGGTATCGGTCTTCAAGAAGCTTCGCAGGTAATCGGCCAGCGGCTGCAGGGCGAACTCGACCTGGGTTTCGAGATTGCAAAGCGTCGAGCGACTGGGCGTCCAACCGCTGCCGGCGAACATGTCTTGCTGGCGATAGAACGGCATGTGAAAGAAGTACTTCTGAGCGACCACTTCGACGGCGACGGAGACATCGAAGCGGTCGCCTTCAACCAACCCGGTCGGACGCTCGGGACTGATGATTCCAGGCTTTTTGTCGGGGTTCGATGGATCAGCAGGCACCGCATACTTGGCGTACTTGACGACTTCAACGCGAAGCTCGGCTCGCTTCCAGGCAAGTCGCTCGACTTCGTCATAGCCGATCAGTTTGAGGCCGGCTCGCTGGTCTTCGGGCAGATCGACAATGCGTTCACTGCGAGGCAGATGTTCGGGAAATTTTCGATCCGTTTTGCGAGGCGGTTTGGGCTTGCCGTTCTTTTCTTCGTTGTCACGGACGATCTGTTCGGCCTCGCGGATCGCTTCTTCGATCGCACTGACGACCTCCGGCGTGGCTTCTTCACCGAGGTCCAGGAACAACTGTCCTTCGCTATCGACTCGACGTTCGCTCTTGCGGCCAAAGAGTTGTCGCAGCAACTTCTCGACCTTCAGGTTCAGTTCGGCGTTTTCTTCGCTGAGTTTGTCATTGACCGCTTTGACTTCCAGCACCGAATGAGCCTGCTCGGTGAGCTGCTTGTCCTTTCGCTCCAGTGCAGCTGCCTGTTCTTCGACTTGCTTTCGCAGCGATGCGATCAACGCGGCAGCGGAATCGGGATCGTCTCGAAGTGCTTTGGCATCCATGATGGCGACATTATAGAAACTGCTTTCAAACGCCCAAGACGCATGAGCGCAAAAAGAAGCGGCATGACCAAGATTCCTTCGTCATGCCGCGTGGTGAGCGGGTCGCTAGAAAAACGTGTTCACGCCGCCATCCGTTTTCGCCTGACCCGGGCCGAAGCCAAATCGACGCCCCCGAGCCACATCGCCAGCTCGACAGCGTCGATCGTGACGTGGGTTTGATCACTGCCCGCTTTGGGCAGCTCGACGGTCCCTTGCTCCAGACGGCGATACCAGAGCGTCAGTCCTCCGGTCTCCCACCACAGGGCTTTGATGCGATCGCGCTTTCGATTGACAAACAGGAACAACGAACCGCTGGTGACGCTTTGGCCGAGCTGCGAGGTGACGATGCCGGTCAGCCCGTCGAAGCCTTTGCGGAAGTCCACCGGCGTGGTGCACAGGAAGATCGGAGATCCCTGAGGTAGTCCGGTCATGGCCGCCCCGCTTCGCATGCATCCGAGCCGAGTACTTCGACCTCGATTGAGACACCACCGGGCAACTGCACCGTTGTTCGAACGTTCGTCTTTGGCGGCGGTGCCTGCTGGCCTTGCGAATCGACGATGCGAACAGGGATCAGGGCGGGTGTCGGGCCGGAATCGGGCGGCGAAGCAGGACCAGCGGCTTTGGCAGGTCCAAGCAACTTGCGTCGCCAGTGATAGTAAGATGGCTGCGAAACGCCTTCGGCAGCACAGAACTGAGCAACAGTCATCTCGGACTGGCTAAACCGCTGCAAACGTTCGGCCCATCGTTGAGCTGCTTGGGAGTGTGTCATGGGTTCTCTCCGCGAAAGGGAAGCGAAACAAAACCCACCAAGCTAAACCTCGCGCCTACAACGGTTCTGGTGAACGGTTACCCAGCTCTTGATGCGACACTTGAATTGGTCGCAGGCTTGGTATCGAAACACGCTGGGCAGATTGTCCACATTTTAATTTACAAAACTAGAACCGTATACCTATCGGGCTCGCCGACCTTTGGCCTTCTATCGAGAGCAACCGCAGGGCATGCGAGCGACCGCTTCACTAGAAGAATTACTTGACCACTTTGCTTTTAACCGATTCAATTGCCCCTACGTTTTCGTTGTCGTCAGAGACCATCTTGATGAGCGGCCTCCAGGCGGTCCACCGATCAACGGCGGAGTCAACAACGGTGGCGGCGTGATTCAGTTGGGCAGGCAAAAATTGACAGAGGATCGGCGATTCCAAAGCCCCCTGCGTCACGAACTCGGCCACGGTTTTGGGCTCGTGCATCCGAACCTGTATGGAGAGTCGCTGTCTGATAGCGATTCAGTGATGTCGTACAACGAAAGCCACTTCACGAATCGATTCAGGGAAGCCTTGCGGATTCCACGCCTGTCTTGCGAAGATATCCGGGCACTCGTCGCAAATGACCGCGTCTTTCAAGACTTGAACGCTACGGCGGTGGAGGAGCTGTGCGGTAACATTGGGAACCGAAAGAAGTTGAAGACGTTGCCTCCGATGCGGAAGCTTGGTGGCATGGGTTATGAGGTTCGCGTAACGGCAGACGTAAATTCAGAATATGAAACACAGGCATCAAACGTTGTTCTGACATCAATCTTGCCCGATTTTGCCAGCGACACACCGGATGAAATCTGGTTCGACTCAAATTCGATGTGGCAGTCAACTCAAGTCTCAAACGGTTGGATCACTCTTAATATCGAATTCCCGCTTCCAACACCCCTGGATCAGATCAACATCTATTCTCGACACAGTGGAGAATATCACGCGGTGACCTCCGCGCATGTGCTCCGTAACTCTGGTGCTTCTTATGAGCAGGTGTGTTCCGAAAGCAACCTAAAACCGACGCAAAGCTAACGTTTGATGACGCCGCAGCAGCGGCTTGGCGGCTCAAGCTGAAACCAGGTAGCTCCGGAAAAGTCGTGATCCGTGGCATCCGATTCTTTTGTGACGAAACGGAGCTGTACCAGCAATCAATTATTGACCAGGCGATGGTCAAACGCCGAAACTTCCTCATTCGCATGCCTAACGCGTGATCCCGATAGAGATTCCAGCGCTGGTTGTTCCATCAGAACCGGCCGACACCCCTCCGGTTACATGCACCGAATCGCCTCGGGGTTTACCACCCAAGAACCCGCCTGCCCCCACTAGCCAGCCACCCCCACGCCAATCAACTCGGACTCGTTACGTCATCGCTGACGGCCTCTGGCGGCGCGGCAAACTTTCGATACCAAACGCGAAGCGTGGTAACGTCAATGCCCAGCGAATCAAACGCGGCTTTGAACGAGTAACCTTGCTTGACAGTCAGATAGACGGAGTTCTGCATGCACTCCGTGTCGAACGCGCGTCGTCTCCGTTTCTTTTTTCTCACATGAGTGGTCTCCGGAAGGGAATTCGAAAAATCCCTCTGGAGTCTGCCAGTCATGGGCTAACGTAGTCTGAGAGTTGAGTCAAAACTCCTCACAGGCAGTGGTCGAATTCTGGATGATTTTTTCGTTGAACACAGTGCTCACATCGCTTGCGCAAATCATGTTGTTGTTTTCGTCCCAGTGGTACGAGCAAAAATTAAAGTCTCCACAATCCAACTCTTCATAGTGAAGGTCAGTGAATTCATAGATTTCTTCCGGCTGAACCCGGTTCCCAGTCAGCGGCCAACTCTCTGAGATCCAGTGATAAAAGTTCCCATCATCTATACCTTCATGATATTCCGCCCCACCACAATTTCCTCCCTCATCAACAAAGCATGAGGTTTCTTGATCTTCATATCCGCAATATAATTCAATCTTCACCAAGCATTCACCAGATGCCCGACAAGTTAGAAAAAGAGGCTCTTCCGCCGAATCAGTGGGTGGAAGCGTTTTGGGACGTGGTTGAAATGGGGGCCGTGCGTCGACCTCGGCTCGGGCTCAGCAGAATGGGGCCGCCCCTCCCGCCTCGCCTTCGCATCGACCTGGGCCGGGCCAGTGTCAGGCCGATGCGAAGGCGAGGCGGAAGGGGCTCCAGCAATTACGTCACAAAAAAGAAGATGCATCTTGCCGGACACTGAGCTATTGATGTTGTTGCAACACTTCAGCAACATCCCAGGACCGACAAGATGCAGCTCAAAACTATCCTCAACCGAGCCGAAAAGCAAAAGGGGTTTGTCTACACAAGCATCCGTTGGAGCGAGGACAACCAAGCGATCTGGATCAGCATCAAGCCACACGCGCGAAGTCGCCCTGTTTGCAGCGGCTGCGGAAAGAAACGCCCCGGATACGACACCCGAGGAGAAAGGCGGTTCGAGTTTGTGCCGCTGTGGGGTTTCCCGGTGTTCTTTCTTTACGCGATGAGGCGAGTTGCCTGCCCCGCCTGTGGCGTGGTGATCGAGAAAGTTCCTTGGGCTGATGGAAAGCATCGCAGCACTTACAGCTATCGAATTTTTCTCGCCGCTTGGGCCAAGCGACTGAGTTGGAAGGAAACCGCGTTGATCTTTGGCACCAGCTGGGACACGGTCTACCGGGCGATTGACTGGGTGGTTCGTTGGGGACTGATTCACCGGGAAATCGGCCCGGTCGAAGCAATTGGCGTCGATGAGATTGCCTACCGTCGAGGACACAAGTACCTGACGCTGGTCTACCAGATTGATGCCGACTGCCGACGGTTGCTTTACGTCGCTCGGGATCGAACCGAGGAAAGTCTGCGTGGTTTTTTCAATGCCGTTCCAGAGACATCGATTCAGAGCTTGAAGTTCATTTGCACTGACATGTGGCGTCAGTACATGAACGTGATCGCCGAGAAGGCCGCCGATGCGGTTCACATCTTGGACCGATACCACGTGATGAAGAAGTTCGGCGATGCACTCAACAAGGTTCGGGTTGAGGAGGCCCGGCAGTTGAAAGCGGATGGCTATGAAGAGGTGCTCAAAGGGTCTCGATGGTGCCTTCTAAAACGCCCAGAGAATCTGACGGACAAGCAAACGGTCAAGCTTGATGATCTCCTGCAATACAACCTGAAGAGCATCAAAGCTTATCTGATGCGAGAAGACTTCCAACGGTTCTGGAGCTACCAAAGTCCGGCCTGGGCAGGCAGGTTTCTCGATCAATGGTGTACTCGAGCGATGCATTCGAAAATCGAACCGATGAAGGGCATGGCACGCACACTACGCAGGCACCGAACGCTACTGTTGAACTGGTTTCTCGCTCGTGGTGAAATCTCCAACGGTAGCGTCGAGGGCATGAACACCAAAGCCAAACTGGCGTTGAGAAAGGCCTACGGTTTCAAATCGTATAAAACGATCGAAATCGCCCTGTATCACCAGCTAGGAAAGCTCCCTGAGCCAAATCAAACCCACCGATTCTGCTGACGAGGCGAAAAAGAACCAAGCAAAAAAACGTCAAGCTAACCTTACTCATCTTCAATCTCCAGAAACGGGTCAACTGAGAACGACTTTGCCAGCACATCGACCCAATCACTGGCATCAACGTCAAAATGTGGGACATCAAAGTCCCATTGAATCTCGATGGCACCGACGTACTTCGGCCCGTTCCCAGGGAGTGACGTCGCGCCATGGATTGTCTTTGGAAGGTAATGGTCCTCCGCCACTTCTCCCCATTCTGTCACGGTGCTGGCACCATCAAACTCCGCTCCATTTTTAAGTACGCAACGCAGGTCCCACTGAACGACATGCGGTGTCGGCCTTCGATCAAATCGGAACAAGGTGATTTTGTCCTTCACCAATCCAGTTCCTGGATCCTTATAAATGAGTTCGAAATGTTTGCCATCTTTAAAGTTCTCTAAGTACTTCGCCGAACGGCGGTAGTGCCAGCCTTTCGCAGTGGAAACCGGACCGCGGATGGCGCTGATCGGTCTCATCGAATGTGAAATAGGATCAAAGGAGGGGATCGGAAACGGGTCTTTCTTGTCCTCGTCCTTTGCGGCTGGTGCCAACCGATAACGTGAACCATAAAGAAAATGGTCCTCGCCATTGCTCGAGAGCTTCACCTTCCAGAACGGCAATCTTTGGACCGTCGCATACCCGACTATCTTCTGTCCCTTCTCGTTGACCGCACGGAGATACAGGTAACTCAAATCCGTGACGCTACCGCGGTGATCTTCGACTAGTTTGATGGTTGCTGCAAACGCATGGGCACCTCGGCTTTCATCAATCGTCCGCATGCCTGCGAACAACGTCTCTAATTTCTCATTGGGGAAGGGTACCTCTTGCGCTTGCGCGTGACCAAGTAGTGAAGTCATGAAAACTAGGATATATTTCAACATCACCAAATCTCACTTCAGGTTAAAGGAAATTGACTGTGCCCCTATCACCAACGTTGCCCGTCCTGGGTCGATCTCGCGTTCAAGGTTAACCTTCATCAACGATGTGTTGCCGCTCCGTGGCTCGACTTCGATCGAGACTTTTGTCGCCGCGTCGGTTTGCAACGTCGCTGGAGCTTCAATATCCTTCCAAGTTCCACGCAACGGCAACGTAAATGTCTTGTCCCGCAGGAATGCAAACCCGATAAGTGGCTCTAGGAAATGAGGGTCGACGACCCTGCCTCCAGGAACACACTGACGCGCCCGCGCTCACTAGGTTTTATGACAAGTGAATCGTAGACACCTCCAGAGCATCCGCAACTTGCGGTTAACTTTTTGAAGACCATGTCATGTGACCAAGTATTTCGAATCAACAGATCAATTGTCGGTTTTTCACCGACCCAAAATTCTCCAAAGTCAATTTTGTTGCCAGTGTCGGTTAAATCGAGTTCGATCTCCTTCCGATCAGTTGCATTTTTTTTTCAGAGGCTCACTTCCAAATGTTTTTACACACCCTGCAATCAGTAACACGAGTACGGATAAATGCAAGCACGTTGGAAGATGCCGATTTGACGTATGAGCTCTCGCTGTCATCTGTTTTCTCCCCGTTTAAATTCCATGAACTAATTGGAACTGCTTACGTGTTTCAATGCCAAGACTGACTGTTGGCTTGAGCGAGCATACCCCCCCCATGGTTCGTGCCAATGAACCACAAGGTGGGCACCGTCTGTTTTTCTTGAGCCCCTGCTTTACATTCAGGCTTGATGGTGCCTTTCGTTTTTTCCGCACCTGCTGTGGGCAATTGACCGAGATGCGGAGCGAATACTGCCGCATCGCTCCGATGGCAGCAAGAAGGTGACGTTCTTCGTCGGCTTTCCACGCGGTCGACTATCAGCGGGGGCCAATGAACTCTGCGGAGGCTGTCAGCGATGAACGATTGACCAAAGGTTGCTCTTCAGCACTGGCAATGATCGGGGCGGTCACGCTGCCCGCCCCGGGTCGAATCGCGAGCACTCGCATTCCGATCGATTTCAGGGAATGCTTGGGAAGAACGGCCCCGACCAACAAGATCAGGCAAAGCAACCTGCCCGTCGATGACAGGCCGAACAGGTAGTAATAGGTCTGCGATTGAGCGCCCCAGTACGCCAAAATCGCTGCCCCGGCCAGAGCGCCCACACAAATGGCCAGTGTGTTGGCAAAGTTGTGATAGGTCAGCAACCGGGTTCGATGCTTCGCAGGCAAGGTTTCAAAGAACATCAGGAAGAACCCCAGTTCATACGCCGCCCAAGCGATGCCACTGAGGATCTGAATCATCGCCAGCCACACCAGGTTGGTGGAGACAATCCACAGCGATGCCAGTGGCACCAATCCGATGCCGCCGAACCACAGCACCTTCGCCGCACCGGACTCTTCCGCGATGCGTCCCCAAAACGCGAATGAGATGACCTTGCTGAGGAAGGCGAGCGCGATCAAGCCAACGTAGACGACGTAGTCAAACTCCAGTTGCCCCAGCATGTACGGCACAAAGTACGGACCACTGAGCTGGATGAAGACTTGCATGGCAACCAAATAAGCCAGCAACTGAATCGCAGATCGATCGTCAACGGGTTCTTCCAGGGGATGCTCCCCCGTGACGCTCGCCGGGGAATGCTCGACGTGCAGGGGGACGGATTGAACATGGCGTGTGCGGTGCAAGAAACTTGCCGACACCAATCGCAAGATCGCGGCGACGAAGAACAACCCTGCAAACCCGGTCAATGCGATGCCTTCCTGGGACGTCCACTGCAACACCAAACCGGCGACCATCAAACCCGAGAAGGTGCAAATCTGTTGCAGTCGAGATCGCTTGGAAAAGAATCGGGCTCGCCCTGCCACGGGCACGATCTGTTCAATCCAAGTGTTCCAGGCGGGCCCGGTCGAAAGACCTGCCGCCCAGTACACCGACGCGATCAACAGGAACATCACGATCGACAGACTTCCGGTCCAAGCCGCATAGGCCAGCGGCAAAAACGCGAGCGATTGCAATACCGCACCGGCAACGATCCAACGTCGGTAGCCGCCAATCCAGGCAATGGCTTTCAGCGACACCAACTGGATCACCCCGCCCACCAGCAGCGGAATGCTGGCAACCAAACCCGAAGCGGTTTCACTCAATCCCACCGCCAACGCAAACGCGGAAAAATAGGTTTCACCGCATCCCACCATGCCGCCAAAACACGCCGCATCCCCCATACTTCGAGTGAGGTTTCGGTCGCTCCCGCCGGCAGCTGGGATCGATTGGGTGGTGGCGGAGACGGGGATTCGGTCCATCAAAAAGGCACGCGAAAAGAGAGCGGGTTTTGCAGGCGTGCTTGTACTTCTTTCTCAGGCGATTCAACAGATCGCTTCTTGGCAACAAACCGGCATTCGAGCGCCCCGTGCGGCAGGCATTCCCGCCTCGTGATAAGATCCCTTCCCCCCGCGTGCCCCGTGAGGATTCTTTTCAGGAGACAGATGCATGTTGGCAATCACTTGGACTGATCGACTTGATTCGATCCTGGTCGGCCCCATGTGGCCAGCCACCGTTTTGGCCACGTTGTTTCTGCTGTACGCCATCATTGCCTTGCTGGGCGTGATCGATCTCGGCGCGGATGTGGATGTCGACTTGGACGTCCCCGATCTCGATGCCCCCGATTTGGCGGGGGACCTCGGTGGCGATTGGGGCGTGGACACCGCCGGCGAACCGATGCACAGCGATTGGTTCGGTGGCACCGGGGCGGCGACCCTGCGAGCCATGAATCTGGACCGGGTTCCCCTGGTCGTCTGGCTGTCCGTTTTCAGCGTTCTGTTTTGGGTGATCAGCTTTTACCTGTGGTTTGGCTACGACGTGCGGCACTATGACCCCACGTTCCTGACCAGCGGTTTGCTGACCATTCGCAACGGAGTCCTGGGGATCGTCGCGACCAAAATCGTGACCTGGCCACTGCACCGGATGCTGGTTCCTCCCGTCGAATTCCATGCCTCCAACCTGGTTGGCGGATCGGCGGTCATCGAAACCCGTCAGGCCGACGAATCGTTCGGTCGTGCGCGTTTTGCCACTGATGCGGCCCCCCTGCTGATTTCCGTCCGAACCGGTGGTGAAATCATCCCAAAAGGGGGACGTGTCACGGTGGTGAGCTATGATCAAAACACCAAAACCTACCTGGTGCAGGCTGATTCGCCCCCCGCGGCGTAATTTGGCGCGCCCCGTCGACTGACATTCCACGCCTGACCAACAGGCAAATTACTTCCAGGATTCGTCCGTCGAATCATCCCGCGGTCAAACACACGAAAGAACGCTCATGCTGGCTGCTCTCATCACCGATTCCGTCGGTTTAGACGCTTTGATCATCGTCGTCGGAGGACTGTTCCTCATCGCCTTGGTCGTCGCTCTGCTATTCAAGAGCTACTACATCAAGGTCGGCCCCGATCGAGCGATCGTGAAATCGGGTGCGGGCGGCGTCCGAGCCGTGACCGGCGAGGGCATGCTGATCATCCCGCTGATCCAGCAATATGAATTCATGGACCTCACGCTGAAAAGCTTTGAGATCCATCGCCAAGGCAGCGAAGGTTTGATCTGCCGCGACAACATTCGCGCGGACATCAAAGTCGCGTTCTTTGTGCGTGTCGACAAAAGCCCCGAGGAAATGAAAGAGGTCGCTCAGTCGATCGGTGCCAAACGCTGTAGCGAACTGGAAACACTGCGAGAACTGTTCGACGCGAAATTCAGTGAAGCCCTGAAGACGGTCGGCAAACAATTTGACTTCGTCGATCTGTATGACCAACGCGACAAGTTCAAAGAAGAAATCCTCAAAGTCATCGGCACCGACCTGAACGGTTACCGACTCGACGATGCCGCGATCGATTACCTGGAACAAACCCCGTTGGACATGCTCAGTCCAACCAACATCCTCGACGCCGAGGGCATCAAGAAGATCACCGAACTGACCTCGACGGAAAAGGTCAAGGAAAACCAGTTCACCCGTGACAAAGAAAAGACGCTCAAGAAGCAGGACGTCGAAGCCGAAGAAACGATCCTCGAACTGGAACGTCAACGCGTCGAAGCGGTCGAAAAACAAAAACGCGAAATCGCGGAAATCACTTCGCGTGAACAAGCCTCCGCCGCCAAGGTTCGCGAAGAGCAACGACTGGAATCAGAACGAGCCCGGATCCAAACCGAAGAAGAAATCGGGATCGCCGAAGAGAACAAATCTCGTCAGATCCTGGTCGCGATGCGGAACAAGGAAAAGACGGACGCGGTCGAACTGGAACGCGTCAATCGCGATCGCGACTTGGAAGCCACCGATCGCATGCGTGTCGTGGGCGTCGCCGAAGTCGAAAAAGAAAAGGCGATCGAAATCGAGAAACGCAACATTCAAGAAGTGATTCGAGAACGTGTCGCGGTCGAACGAGCCGTGGTCGAAGAACAAGAACGAATCAAGGACACCGAAGAACACGCCAAGGCCGAGCGTCAAAAAACCGTTCAGATCACGGCCGCACAAATGAAGGCGGAAGAAGAACTGATTCGCCAAACCAAGCTGGCCCAAGCGGAAAAAGAAAGCAGCGAGTTGCTGGCTGAAAAAGTCCGCATCGAAGCCGAAGCCAAACGCGACGCGGCCGAAAAAGAAACCGCTGCGACCAAAATGCTGGCCGAAGCCGAAGTCGCTCAATCCGCTGCCGCTGGCTTGGCCGAAGCTCAGGTCCAAGAAGCCAAAGCCATTTCGCTGGAAAAAGAAGGCCTGGCCGAAGCCAAGGTTTCTCGCGAAAAATACACCGCCGAAGCGACCGGGATCACCGAGAAAGCCGAAGCGATGAAGAAACTCGATGGCGTCGGCAAAGACCACGAAGAGTTCAAACTCAAACTCGAGAAAGAAAAGTTCGTCGAAGTCGCAGCGATCGAAGCCCAACGCGGAATTGCCGAAAGCCAAGCGAGTGTCATCGGCGAAGCCCTGCAGGCGGCTCGAATCGACATTGTCGGTGGCGATGGAGAATTCTTCGAACAGATCACTTCCGCGGTCAAAGGCGGCAAAGCGATCGATCGATTTGTCTACAACAGCCAAGTCGCGACCGACATCAAGAACACGTTCTTCGACGGCAACGCGGATTACTTCCGCGACCAAGTCAAAGAACTGATCGCTCAGTTCGGCTTGGACACCGACGGCGTCAAGGACCTCTCCATCGCGGCGTTGATCGCCAAGCTGATGGGGATGTCCAGCACCGACGATGTTCGGACGCAGTTGACCAGCCTGCTCAGCATGGCGGGAACCGCCAACGTCGCCGATCAAAAGGTCAGTCGCTTGCTCACGTCCGAGCCTGCGACCGTCCCGGCGAAGAAGGTCTCTCCTAACGGGAAGAAGGCCTGATCGTGGCTGAGGACGCTTCCCCCGAAGCGGCTTGGCTGCCCGGTGCTGCTGGTGACGGCGGATCGGAGGCAGGGATTTCGCAGGACGCCCCCGCTCAAATGTCCGGCGGCACCTACGAGGTCCTCCGCAACCGCCTTCGCACCGCCGCCGGTGATCTTCGCGATCGACTCGCCAAGCTGAACGAGGACCGCGGCGAAGTCTTCGGAAACATCGAAACGCGACTGCTCGCGACGCAGCGCGTGACCACCGAACACAACTGCGTCCCCCGAGACATCGTCTCGATCGGTGACGAGTTTCTGTTCGGATACAACGTCCAGTTCGGCTTGAAAACCGAGATCGAATTGGCCGATGTGTTCTCGATCTATCACATGGAATCCAATGAGTTCCATGAACGGCAGCTCAAACGAATCATGGACGATCGCTTCGTCAGCGATTTCCATGAACTGTATCGGTTCTACAAAGACACCACGTTCCTACGGTTCTTCGTGTCCGGCCCCATCCTGCACATGGTGTTTCGAGTCGGCAAAACCGCTCGCGATATCAAGTCCTTCAAATGGCGTCGCAGTTCCGAAGGATTGCAGTACATCGACAACCGCAGCGATCACGAAGTCCGCTTGCCCGATCAGCACGAATTTCGCTGGCTGCGGACGACGCGAGACATGCACCACTACGGTGAGCACCCGCACATCTCCATCGACGACCGCGTGTTTGTCGAAACGGTCGGCGGTGACCTGACGATCAAAGTTGAAAACAACACCAGCGTCGGCGAAGGCATCTACGCCGAACCAGTCGACAACTTTGATCAAAAACTCGACGACGCAGAAATCCATTATGCGATCGTCGGCCACTTGGTCTTGCTCAAGATCAAACCGTATCAAGAAAGCCAATTTCGCTACATCATCTTCAACGGGAAGATCAACCAAGCGATTCGGTTGGATGAGATCCAGCACGCCTGCGTGATGCTGCCGGGCGACCAAGGGCTGATCTTCCCCGGTGGCTACTACTTGCAATCCGGCGAGTTCAAACGTTTCGACCACGGCTTGGTCGACATGCGGTACGAACGCACGATCAACTCGCCCAACGGCGAAGACAGCCTGTATCTGTTTTCGAATGTCGAAGATGGAACTTACATCCAGCTGCGCTACAACCAGATCCGCCAATCCGTCGACACACCCCTGGTGTGTCACGGGCAAACGTTCTTCGAAGCCGGCGAAATGGTTTGCTTCAAAGGCCAGGACACCCCGCAAAAGCACCACGCGATCCAGCTTTGGCAAACGCCCTTCACCAGCGAAAACTACCTGCCCGACAACCAAACCGATTCGTTGCTGTTCAAGATCGGCAACAAGGACTTGGTTCGTGGGATGGCTGAATGCAGCGAACTGCTGCAACTGATCGAAAAGGACGACAGCTACAACGACCTGTACGTCGACCTGTCCAAGAAATCAGGCGACGTTCTGGACAGCTACTTCTGGATCGACAACGAAGAGACCCACCACCTCGCCGAGCCACTTCGCAAAATCCGCGAAACGGCGGGAGCGGCGATCGAAGAATACGAAAAAGTCGTTCGTGTTCGCCAAGCCACTGCCAAGCAAACTCGCCAGGCTCAGTCCGACACCAACGCGACGCTGAAAGAGATCGAGCGTTCTCGCTTCACTTCGATCGATCAATTTGTCGCCTCACTCGCAAAACTGCGAGTCCAGCGAGGCCGAGCGATCGCGCTGCGTGAACTGCGGTTTGTGGACGTCGCGATCGTTGAAGAACTCGAAACGATCACCGCCGAGCAATCGGATCGTCTCAGCCGTCGCTGCGTCGAATTCCTGCTCGATGAAAACGCCTTGCAACCCTATCGCGATCGAGTCGGCGAAGCGGAAACCCGCGTTCCCGAGATCAAAGGCGTCTCCCAGGCCAAAGCACTCGAATCGGAAATCGATCAATCCGCCGCCGATCTCGAACTGCTGACCGAAACGGTGAGCAACCTGCAAATCGACGACGCGACACAACGAACCACGATCATCGATTCCATCGGCGACGTCTTCGCCACGGTCAATCGTGTTCGCAGTGCGCTCAAAAATCGCAAGCAAGAACTGATCGGCGTCGAAGGCCGAGCGGAATTCGCGTCCCAGTTGAAGTTGCTCGAACAAACCACCACCGGCTACCTCGATGTTTGCGACACACCGACTCGCTGCGACGAGTACCTGACCAAAGTCATGGTCCAACTCGAAGAGTTGGAAGGCCGCTTTGCTGAATTCGATGAGTTCATCGAGACGCTCGCCTCTCGTCGCGAGGATGTCTACGGCGCCTTCGAATCGCGAAAAGTTTCTCTGGTCGAAAAACGCAACCGACGGGCCGAGGCTCTCAGTTCCGCCGCCGAACGGATTCTCAACGGGATCCAGCACCGCGTTTCGAATATGGAATCCATCGATCAAATCGCGGCGTACTTCGCTGGCGACTTGATGGTCGGCAAGATCCGCAGCCTGATCGGTGAACTCGACGAACTGGGCGATGCCGTTCGAGTCGGTGACTTGCAAAGCCGCCTCAAAACACTTCGCGAAGACGCGCTGCGGGGACTGAAAGATCGACAAGATCTTTACGAAGAGGGTGGCGATGTCATCCGCCTGGGCGAACGAAAATTCGCGGTCAACACTCAACCGCTGGACCTGACCACCGTCCTCCGCAGCAATGAACTCTGCCTGCATCTGACTGGCACGCAGTACTTTGACCCCATTGACGACGAACGACTGATCGCGGCACGTGACATTTGGAACCAGTCACTGATCAGCGAGAACTCGGACGTCTATCGCGCGGAATTCCTAGCGATGGATCTCTTCGAATCCGGCCAAGCGGAATCGATTCAGGACTTGGAATCGTTGACAGCGGCTTGGGTTGCCGAGCGGATGGCGGGGCGATTCGATGAGGGTTACGCCAAAGGCGTTCACGATGTGGACACTGCGATCATCTTGCGTGGACTGATGGAACTGGATCGTTCCGTCGGCCTGCTACGACACGCCCCTTCGCTTCGCACCGCGTCCCAACTGTGGTGGCAATGCTTTCTCGACACCAAGCAGCGCACGCAGATGAAGCACTGGATTGCGGGATTTGCCAAACTCGCGATCGCATTCCCTCTCGCTCAACCCGCCGTCGAGTTTCGTCAACACCTGACTGAACTGGCATCCGAACATCAATCCGAATGGATTGGACTGTTTGAAAGTGTGGTCACACCGGAACGGATCGCGGACTACCTGTTTGAGCAATTGACAAATGCACCAGATAGGATCGCCATCAGCGGCCAAGCTCATTCGTTGCACGAAGACTTCCTTCACTCCCTGCCTGAATCCGACCAGAAACGTTGGGTGCTCGGCGGGCTGAAACCCAACAGTTCTTCTCCCCTCCATACCTTTGTGCTGGCTCGCAACTGGGCCGATGCGTTTCTCGACAAACGTGCCGCCGGTGAAACCAACGAAACCGGCGACTCACCCCACTGGTATCGCGACGAATTGGCTTGGCTGATTTTCCAGTCCGCGATGGACGCCAAGCAAACGACCACCGCCGCTCGCCCAGCCACCGACGTCATCGACGTTCCGGTCGCGAAGCGGTTGACGGGTTTGGTCGGCAGCCACTCCCGAATCGAAAGCGGCGAACTGTCGCTGCACTACCACGAGTTCATCACCCGCCTGCGTGGGTACCGTGAGGATGTGGTGCCGCGATTCCGCTCGCTCCACCAAGCCAAAACCGAGTGCGTCGAGTCGGCTCGCCAATCGATGCGACTGGACGAATTCAAGCCTCGCATCCTCAGCAGTTTTGTCCGCAACCGATTGCTCGACGAAGTCTACTTGCCGCTGATCGGTGACAACCTCGCGAAACAGATGGGCACGGTTGGTGAAGACAAACGCACCGACCGAATGGGATTGTTGCTGCTGATCTCGCCTCCGGGTTACGGCAAAACGACGTTGATGGAATACATCGCCAGCCGGCTTGGTTTGGTGTTCATGAAAATCAACGGCCCCGCAATCGGTCATGGCGTGACCTCGCTGGATCCAGATGAAGCTCCCAATGCCGCCGCTCGCGAGGAGGTCATGCGTTTGAACTTGGCACTCGAGATGGGCGACAACGTGATGCTGTACCTGGATGACATCCAGCACACGCATCCGGAATTGCTGCAGAAGTTCATCTCGCTGTGCGATGCGACGCGAAAAATCGAAGGGGTTCGAAACGGCAAGACCCGAACATACGACCTGCGTGGCCGACGAGTCGCGGTGGTCATGGCGGGCAACCCGTACACCGAATCGGGCGATCGTTTCCAAATCCCGGACATGCTTTCCAACCGCGCCGACGTTTACAACTTGGGCGAAATCATTGGTGAGTCAGCGGATGCATTTGAGATGAGCTATCTCGAAAATTGCTTGACCAGCAATGTGACCTTGGCACCGCTTTCCAATGCGTCACCGTCCGACGCGCGCGCAATCATCGCCGCGGCTGGTCGAGATTCAGCCGAGGGCATCGAGCTGGAAGCCAATTTCAGCATGGACCAAATCCGTGACATGTTCGAAGTCACTCGCAAATTGTTGCGCGTCCGTGATGTGGTCCTGCGGGTCAACCGTGCCTACATCCGTTCAGCCGCTCAAGCCGATGAATACCGAACCGAGCCTCCGTTCAAGTTGCAGGGCAGTTACCGAAACATGAACCGGATCGCCGAACGCGTCGCTCCGGTGATGAACGATGCGGAACTGCAATCACTGATCATCAGCAACTACGAACAAGACGCTCAAACGCTGACGACGGACAATGAAGCCAACGTCCTGAAGTTCAAAGAGCTGATGGGGATTCTGAATCCAGAAGAGAAGCAACGCTGGGACGCAATCAAGTACGCATTTGTCGAAAGTGTCCGCATGTCGGGGATGGACGGCGAGGACCAAGCCGCTCAGGTACTGCGTCAATTGGCATCGATGCGAGATGGTCTGGAATCGATCCGGCAAGTCATCGCCAAAGCCATCGCGATGGAAGATCACTCGGCCGAAGAACGCATGGACTCTCGCGTCGATACACTGCGACAAACGCTGCTTTCGATGGGCGAATTGATGTCGGGTCGCTTGGAATCCACCGCCACTCAGCTGGAAGCCATCTCACGCCAACAAGCCGCTTCGCCGCCGGACCAAAAGATTCTCGTTCAACACAAAGTCCCACGGGTGATCGCCGACCTGGTCAAAGGTCAATTCCACCTGATGCAAGAATGGATGCGTCCGCTGCTGGAGGAATCGATCGACAACAGTCGCGACCTCAGCCGATTGCAGGAACAGATGGACCTGATGCTGAAGACCTTTCGCGACGTGGAAGATTCATTTCAGTCACCGGACGAATGAGCTGAACCGCCGGGGGTGATGTCTGTCTCGCGGGGATCTTGTCATTCCGCGGGAATGAATCAGACTTCAGCGTCATGAATTTCAACGCATCCCATCCCAAGATCTTGCCTGCCACGCCGGAATCCATCCGACTGGCCAGCCAAGCCCTGCGCGATGGGAAGCTGATCGGATTGCCCACCGAAACCGTCTATGGCTTGGCCGCTCGCGGCGACCAATCCGATTCGGTCGCCAAAATTTTCGCGGCCAAGCAACGCCCGGCGACCAACCCCTTGATTTTGCACGTGGGGGATCCCAGCGCAGTCCAGGCGTTGGTCGTGATCGATTCTGAGATCACGCGTCGCCGTTTTGAAGCGGCCAGTTCCCTGTGGCCTGGTCCGCTGACACTGGTGTTGCCGCGATCCGAAGCGGTGCTCGACTGCGTCACCGCAGGGGGAAGCACCGTGGCCGTGCGGGTTCCCGCGCACCCGGTCGCTTTGCAATTGTTGCGTGAGGTCTCGCTTCCCATTGCGGCCCCCAGCGCCAACGTTTCCAACTACGTCAGCCCGACTCGTCCCGAACACGTGATCGATGGGCTGGAAGACTCCGTCGAGTGGGTGCTCGATGGTGGTACCTGCGATGTCGGCTTGGAATCCACGGTGCTGTCGATCGCCAATCCAGATGCTCCGCCGACAATCCTTCGCGAAGGCGTCCTTTCAGTCGCGAAACTTGAAAGCCTGCTGGGCGAAACGGTGGTCTCAGCCGCGACCACCCACTCAGCCTCTTCGAGTGTTCCAACTGACACGCCCGCCGCTTCTCCGGGGATGCATCGCAAACACTACTCGCCGAGAACGCCGTTGCGATTGGTAGCGGAACAGCATCGCCATCCATTCTCACGCGGTCCCCAGGATCCGAAGCGGGTCCTTCGCATTCACCTTCGGGGTCCAGCCAAACCGTTGGCGGGTTACGCCGATGTTTGGAGCCTGTCACCGTCCGGCGTTCCACTCGAGATTGCCAATCGTCTGTACGATACGCTGCGCCGTGCGGACGCGGGAGAGTTTGATCAGATTGAGGTCGATCAATTGGTCTGGAACGAGTGGAGTCCCGATTGCAATCCAAATTTGCTCGCCGCGATTTCAGATCGCCTGTGTCGTGCAGCCAATCAGGACGACGTTCCCGCGGATCACTGAAGCCAAGGACGAATGGCGTCGGGCTGAGCAGCAATGATGGGCGGCAGTGATGTTTCGAGGGGGGCGTCCTCTGGCGAAATCATTCCCGGTGGTGTTGCCGACCAGGTCTCCACATTCCATCCGGCGTCGCGAACAGCGGCAGGATCCAATCGCATTGCCTGAGCCAGCCAGGTCTGAGCAATTTGAGGCTGGCCGGTCTCGACCGCAATGGACGCCAACTGCAATCGCGAGGTCGCATCGCTGGGATTCTTTTGTGCCGACGCAATGAAATACTGAACCGACTCTTCGCTACGTCCCAGTTCTCGCATCGCGATGCCTCGCAGCAAATCGGCCGCTCCGGGCCGAATCGCTTCATCCATGTCACCGATGACATCCGCGTCCTCGCGAATTCGGTCCAACGTCGCGAGCAGGCGATCGTAACGCTTCTGTTGATGGTAGATCTCGGCCGTTCGCAATTGGACATACGGGTAGTCGGGCTGCAACGACAACGCACGATGGTACGCCGCCAAAGCCTCGTCCTTTTCATTGCGAGCGACCTGACAATCCCCCCACAAGGCCCACAAAGCGGCCCACTCACGATCCGAATCCAACGCGATTTGGCACTGACGCGTTGCTTCGTCGACCCGCCCAACTTCGAGGTACATCCGCCCCAACCGCTGCATGTGCTTGGGGTCCCCGGCGGAAAGTTGAACCGCTTTTTCGAGGTGCTCGATCGCATCGTCTTGCTGGCCTTTTTGCCACAAGGACTCCGACATTCCGCGATGCGCCGCGTCGTTGACACTGGAGACGTCGAGCGCCTCGGTGAAGAGTGTTTCGGCGACGGCCCATTCACCTTGTCGCATCGCCTTGAGCCCTTGTCGTGACAGGCGACGGGCTGCGATCGACTGCCGGCTTTCGCCAAATCGACCGATCCCGCGGCACCCCATCGAGGTGGGAAAGGACGTGAAACACGTCAGCAACAATCCTAGCTGCAGCGTCTTCCTGGAAAACGCAACAACCGACTCCGATCGGACCAGACGCGTCCAGCGGTTGCATCGCTGGGGATGCCAATCGGTTGGAGGACGCAGGGGTTTCACGCGGTTCGATCCGGAAGAAGACAAGCGGCACCGCCTGACAAACGTGGCGCCACTCTCACGCATAGCAAATTTACACTCCCCGGTGCCAGACAACTCGAAAACGTCGCCAACCTAAAAAGTCCCCCAAGCCTCGAGCCCGTCCAGTTTTTAATTGCTGTGCTGCCAGGCGTTTCTCATCCCCCTCCCTTGGGACGTTCGAAAAATAAATGGTGGCGGGCGTCTGGGTATCGCCCCAGATGGGGCCGTCGTGGGAGTTGGGGGCGTCCCTCGCTCACGCTTCGGGTTGGGATTGGTGGTTGTTGCAGAAACCTGCCAGAACGCAGCACCAGAAAACGGCACGGCCTCCCTCCAGGCGAGCTCGCGTTTTGCCTGCCGCTGAGCCGGCAAGGTTTACCAGACCGGAACAGGCGGTTGGACCGGCAGCCCTTGCTTCACCGGACCGACCGTCACGACCGAATCGTCAGTGCAAATCGGTGCAGAATCAGCCGATCGATCAGCAACAGCGGAGGTCATCTCGCACGCACTGCGTCGCGGGAATCTTTGCGTGATGGATCGCACCAGAACACGTTCACCGTGCTCGTCTCCAACCGGAATTCACTTGATGTTGCCACTTTCGCTTGCTGAATCAGACACAGAAGCACCTGGAATGTTGCTGGAAGAGCTGGAACGTCGCCAAGACGATGTGCTCGCTCAGCTCGATGACCTGGAAGCGAAACTCAACGAAGTCCTGAGCGGATTGAAGATCGAGCCCGATACAACGCCACTGGACTGATTCAGGCTGGCCCACGAGTGATTCAGCCTGGTTGACCTCCCATCGTTCTCGCAACGCATGGTGACGGTGCCGCAGGCTGCGGATTGGATCCCCTTTTCAGAGAATTTTTCTGAAACGCAGTGCACCGATGACGTAGGCTTCATTATGAAGTGCCACGAACTCGCTGAGAAAGTCTCGCAACTGCGACCCGAATTGTCGCCGACGGACGTCGCGCGCCTGTGCTTGATGATCCTCAATCAAGAGGTCAATCCTTCGCGGCTGGACGACCCGGCAGTGCTAAACTCCGTCTGGCAAAACGTCAGTTTCCGATTCGAAGCGGCCACCGATCAACACGCGGCCGTTTCCCATGAATTGGACACACTGCTGAACGATGGCCCGGTTGAGTTCTCCCCGGACCAACTTTGGACGCTGCTTCGGGCCGTCAAGGTCCAGGGCCAAATGCTGGACCTCTACACCAAAGACGTTTCGTTCGCTTAGAAACGATCAGCGTTGGTCGACGGGCACCACCGCTCGCTCGGTCGCACCCGTGTAGATCTGACGCGGGCGGTTGATTCGCGAGGCTGGGTTGGAGTGCATTTCACGCCAATGAGCCAACCAACCGGGAAGTCGACCGATCGCGAACAGAACGGTGAACATCTGGATCGGAATCCCGAGCGCTCGGTAAATCACGCCCGAATAGAAATCAACGTTCGGGTAAAGCTTCCGCTCGATGAAGTACTCGTCTTTGAGCGCCACTTCTTCCAATTTCTGAGCGACCTCGAACAAGGGGTCATCCAGATTCAACTTGGCCAGCAATTTGTCACAACTGGCGCGGATGATGGTCGCTCGGGGATCCGAGTTTTTGTAAACGCGGTGACCAAAGCCCATGATGCGGAAGTCGTTCGTTTTGTCTTTCGCCATGTCGACGTATTTCTGAACGTTGCCGCCATCCGCTGCGATTTGCTCCAGCATGTTGACACAGGCTTCGTTGGCTCCACCATGCAGCGGCCCCCACAAGGCACCGATGCCGGCCGAGATCGAGGCGAACAGGTTGGCGTTGCTGCTGCCGACCATGCGAACGGTCGAGGTGCTGCAGTTCTGCTCGTGATCGGCGTGCACGATGAACAGCAAGTTCAGTGCTTCCGCGAAATCAGGATCGACCAGGTAATCCGAGGTCGGCGTCGCGAACATCATGTACAAGAAATTCTCGCAATAATCCAACTCGTTCTTGGGGTACATGAACGGTTGGCCCATCGATTTTTTGTAGCTGTAAGCTGCAATCGTGGGCAATTTCGCGATCAATCGATACATCGAAATCTCGACCTGGCGAGGGTCATTCAGATCCATCGAGTCCTGGTAGAACGTCGACAACGCTCCCACCACACTGCTGAGGATCGCCATCGGGTGAGCATCCCGAGGGAAGCCGTTGTAAAACGACCGCATGTCCTCGTGAATCATCGTGTGTTCACGAATGCCCGAACGGAACGTTTCAATTTCGTCCTTGCTGGGCAAATCGCCAAAGATCAGCAGGTAAGCGACCTCGACGAAGTCGCAACTCTTGGCCAGTTCCTCGATCGGATAACCGCGATAACGCAGGATGCCCTTTTCACCGTCCAAAAACGTGATGGCACTGCGGGTGCTACCGGTGTTGACGAACCCATCGTCCAAGGTGATCACGCCGGTGTCGGCACGCAGACGACTGACATCTATCGCCTGTTCACCTTCGGAACCTTCCAACAAAGGCAACTCCAGGTTGGTGTCCCCGAATTGGACTCGGACAGTGTCGGCTCGTTGAATTTCCAAACTGGAGGAGGAGCTCATGGGCGATCTATTGGATGCAATTTACGAGTTGGCGGGACGTCTTGGGGGCGACAGACGTAGTGTAGCCCTGCGTCCTGCAAGCGACAATCAGCGGACCCCCACATCGACCGCCAAGAACCACCGTTTTCAACCTCGTGAGCTTTCAAGCGGGCTGCGAGCCGGCAACGTCTCCCGGTTGCAGCGAGTCTCCGGATTGGCAACCGAGCGGCAAAAACATCGTTCTCAGCAGGTCGGCCGGAGTGATCCAGTAGCCGCTTGAGCGAGTTTCCGCCCAGTGCACGTCTTCTGAAACCTCGTTTTGATTGTTGAGCCTTTTCCTCGTACCCAGGCTCTGCCTGGGAACGCAATGCACGGCAGGCTCCGCCTGCTGAGAAACAACCGGGAGGCGGAGCCTCCAAGACAGTGTGTCCCCAGGCAGAGCCTGGGAACAAGAAAGAAAAGAAAGCCGCTCGATCTTCACGGGCGGCTTTCGCAAGTGGGAGGCACCGCACTTTCCTCGTACCCAGGCTCTGCCTGGGTACGCAATGCACGGCAGGCTCCGCCTGCTGAGACACAACCGAGAGGCGGAGCCTCCAAGACAGTGTGTTCCCAGGCAGAGCCTGGGAACAAGAAAGAAAAGAAAGCCGCTCGATCTTCACGGGCGGCTTTCGCAAGTGGGAGGCACCGCACTTTCCTCGTACCCAGGCTCTGCCTGGGAACGCAATGCACGGCAGGCTCCGCCGGCTGAGAAACAACCGGGAGGCAGAGCCTCCAAGACAGTGTGTTCCCAGGCAGAGCCTGGGAACAAGAAAGAAAAGAAAGCCGCTCGATCTTCACGGGCGACTTTCGCAAGTGGGAGGCACCGCACTTTCCTCGTACCCAGGCTCTGCCTGGGAACGCAATGCACGGCAGGCTCCGCCTGCTGAGACACAACCGAGAGGCGGAGCCTCCAAGACAGTGTGTTCCCAGGCAGAGCCTGGGAACAAGAAATCCCTCTGGCCCGAAGCGGTCCGCCCCTCCCCAAGGGAGAGTGAAGTAAAACGGACTGACCTCCATTCGCGACGGCCAGGTTGTCCCCGGCGTCTTGGTCGGAACCTTTTCACGTGTCACAATTTAGGTGTCACAATTTCGCTGGCCCGCTGCGAGACGGGCCTGCGAAAGCACCTTCTAAGGATCAAGGGATCGGATGCGAGCTCACATATTGGTTGTCGAAGACGAGCGGCACCTCGGTGTCGGCATCAAATACAACCTGGAAGCCGAAGATTACCGTGTTTCACTGGTCGAAGACGGCCCTTCAGCGCTGCAACTGATCGAACATTCCGGCAGCTCGATCGATTTGATCGTGTTGGATTTGATGTTGCCCGGCATGAGTGGGTACACCGTTTGCGAACAAATCCGCGAATCGGGCAACATGACGCCCGTCCTGATGCTGTCGGCTCGCACGTTGTCCGAAGATCGCGCCCGCGGGTTCGACGTCGGTGCGAACCAGTACATGAGCAAACCGTTCGACTTGTCCGAACTGATCAGCCGCGTCAAAAACTTGTTGCAAGCCGCCCCCGTTGGCGCGGTGACTCGGACCGCCCCCGTGTCGGAAAGCGTGGACTCCATTGCATTCGGGCGGGTGGAAGCGGACTTCCGGACCCACCAGGTCTCCGTCGACGGCCAGCCCATCAAAATGACCCCGAAGGAACTCCGTTTGCTTCGGTACTTTGTCGAGAATCCCGAACGCGTGATCAACCGTTCCGAACTGTTGACTCAGGTCTGGGAAATGTCCGGCAACCTGCAGACTCGAGCGGTCGACCAATTCATCGCGAGACTGCGGAAAGCCATTGAACCGTCTCCCGCTGACCCCATTCATTTGTTGACCGTTCGTGACGCGGGTTACCGATTCGTTCTCGACCCCGAAACATTGGAACCGGAAACGTCCACGAATTGACCCGCTCGCCCGCCCCTAGACGGCTTGGTACGCTATCGCAAATCACAATTTTTACATCCGCCAACCACAAACCCCCACGAGCACCATGGCTTTCACGCTGCCCGAATTGCCGTATGCCTACGACGCCCTCGAGCCGCACATTGACGCGCGGACGATGGAAATCCACCACACGAAGCACCACAATGCTTACGTGACCAAGACCAACGACGCGTTGGCTGGGACCGACTTGGCTTCCAAGTCGATCGAAGAAGTCATCTCCGACCTGTCGGCTGTGCCCGATGACAAACGCGGAGCCGTTCGCAACAACGGTGGCGGACACGCCAACCACTCGTTGTTCTGGACCATCCTGGGCCCCGGCAAGGGCGGCGCGCCCTCCGGCGACCTGGCCGCTGCCATCGACGAAGCCTGCGGCTCGTTCGATGCCTTCAAGGAACAATTTGCAAACGCCGCTGCCACTCGCTTTGGTAGCGGCTGGGCTTGGCTGTACGTTTCCGGCGGCAAGCTCAAAGTTGGCAGCACGGCCAACCAAGACAGCCCGTTGATGGGTGAAGCCGTTGCCGGCATCGCTGGCACGCCCATCCTGGGATTGGACGTTTGGGAACACGCTTACTACTTGCACTACCAAAATCGTCGCCCCGACTACATTTCTGCATTTTGGAGCGTGGTCGACTGGGATGCCGTTGCCACCCGCTTTGCGGCTGCCAAGTAACCCCTGAGTCAGCAACTCCATTGACTTGCCAGACCGCTTGCCCCTTCCCGGGCGAGCGGTTTTTTCATGCCCTTGCGAAATGGGGTTCCACCGAGATAATTGCGGCTTTCCCACTAAAAACACACGACTTCTCAGGAACTGAACGCCATGCCACTCGTCCCCCTTCGCGTTGTCTTGGATCACGCCGCCGAAAACGATTACGGTGTTGCGGCGTTCAACGTCAACAACATGGAGCAGATCCAGGCGATCATGGAAGCTGCTGATGAAACCGATTCGCCGGTCATCATCCAAGCCTCGCGTGGCGCTCGCGCTTACACCCAAGACATCTACCTTCGCCACCTGATGCTCGCCGCAGCGGAACTGTACCCACAGCTTCCCATCGTCATGCACCAAGACCACGGCAACAGCCCCGAGACCTGCTTGTCGGCCATCGAAAATGGCTTCACCAGCGTCATGATGGACGGTTCGCTGGAAGCTGACGGCCAAACCCCTGCCGACTACGACTACAACGTCAAAGTCACCGCGGAAGTCGTGAAGATGGCCCACGCTCGTGGCGTCAGCGTCGAAGGCGAACTCGGTTGCCTGGGATCGCTGGAAGACGGCGGCGGCGAACAAGAAGACGGCCACGGTGCAGTCGGAACACTGACCCACGACCAATTGCTGACCGACCCCGATGAAGCCCAACGCTTCGTCGAAGAAACCGGCTGCGACGCGTTGGCGGTTGCGATTGGAACCAGCCACGGTGCCTACAAGTTCACCAAGAAACCAACCGGTGAAGTCCTGGCCATGGATCGCATCGAAGCCATCCACGCCAAGCTTCCCAACACGCACTTGGTCATGCACGGCAGCAGCAGCGTGCCACAAGAATTGCAAGACATCATCAACCAGTACGGTGGTGAGATGAAGCAAACCTACGGCGTGCCTGTCGAAGAAATTCAGCGTGGCATCAAGAGCGGTGTTCGCAAGATCAACGTCGACACCGACTGCCGCATGGCCATCACCGGTGCGATCCGCAAAGTCTTGACCGAAGACAAAGCCGCCTTCGACCCACGCGCTTACCTGAAACCAGCCCGCGCCGCCATGAAAGCCGTCTGCGTCGCTCGCATGACCGCCTTCGGCCAAGCCGGCAACGGTGCCAAGCTGCGTGCGACTCTCTAAGCCGCAGTCTGACCCGGTTCGCGTTTCACCAACCTGAACGCGAACAAACGACACACAATTCAAAAGCCTGGAACGGAACCATCCGCTCCAGGCTTTTTTTCATGCGCTGTTCGTTCGGACACAACACCATTCGACAAGCACGCTCGCCAGAGTAGAACAATTGTCTCAATTGTTCCGCCTTGCAACTCAACCTCTCGAGCGGTTTCAAGCGTTCACCGAACTCGACATTCGCGCCATGCTGCTCGACGATTCTGAAGCTGCCACGCAAACAGTTGAGGACAACTGTTCTACTCTCTCGTCAAAGACGAACGCAGCCCCAAAGCTTGGAATGAGGGTCGATTCAATGAGCCGTTTGGGCATTCGCCCCGGTTCCACCACAGAGCCGAGGCAAGCGTCCAAACGGCTCAGTCGCTCAACAGCCCGCGAGACATAGAAACCCCGAAAGCCCTCCACGCCGAAGGCACGAAAGAAACCAGCCAACGGACGAGCAAAGCAAACACCACCGAAGCCAAGCTGCAAAACCCTCGCCCCCGAAGGCGGTCGCAAATCGGCCATGTTGAACCTGCCGAGCCCGTCCAAGGTCGAACCGCGAAGGTGTCTTCCCATGTTCCGTCGGTGCGCTCCGCGACCAACGGCCACCATCCGAAATCCCTCACGGGATAAAGTGCTGACTGCCGGGCAATCAACAGCTCGTCTCCTTGCCAACCAAAACTTCGTCAGCTGTTTATCGCGCAATACGCATTGGCACGCCGGTGTCGGCCGCCGGAGTAGTTCCCTCCGATCGCTTATCTGCAGTAGAATTCGCGTCGATATTTCAATGCAGTACTGAACTGAAAGCGATTTGATGCCAACTGTCCGCCAGCAAATCATTGATGACCGGGTCTCACAGACTGCTTCGCTCCTCCATTGCGGTGAAAGCGAGGCGTTTGAACGCTTTTCTCACGCGACGTTTACAGGAATAAGTCTTCACTCGTTTGATGAGTCTGATCTTGTTGACGGAAGCCAGGACAAACAGATCGATGCGATAACAATAATTGAGAACGATGGGGAAGCCGAAATCTTTATCTTGTCGATGAAATATACGAACGGTTTTTCATCGAATGCCTTAATTCTTATGCGCAATGGGCTCAATTGGATTTTCAACAAGTCGCGACTGGAGATCCAGTCGATCGCAAACGTGCCCTTTCGCGACAAAGTCCTGGAAATTAGATCCGTTTTGAGCGGTTACGGTCCATCCAACGTTTCGTTCCGATGCGCGTTGTTGACCAACGGGCTCAGGACAGAGATTTCCTCTGAGTATCAACAAGAACTTGAGACAATACAGCAGGAATACAACAATGGCACGTTTCGTTCGTTTGACTTTGCGAGCGTTGGAGCAGATGAGCTCGTCGATCTCGTAAATGCTGCAGAGAAGAAGGATCGCCGGATTGATGCCAACATTCCAATCCGATACGACGCTAATACGCCCTCACTTATCAAGTACCATAGTCAAGGGTTAAAAGGCTTAGTTTGCACGGCGCATGCGCGCGATATCGCGAAAATCGTAAACGACGATGATTCTGGCGCCGTTTTTGACTCCAATATTCGCCGTTTTCTGGGAACTCGTGGCAGTGTGAACAAGGACATCGTGCGCACGTGTTCCAACACTGAAACGAGTTTTCAGTTTTGGTTCCTAAACAATGGCATCACCGTCATCTGTGACAAGTTCGATCCTACAACCGATCCTGATGACCCTCACGTTAAAGTGCAGAACATGCAAATTATCAACGGGTGCCAAACTGCAACGGCTCTTGCCTTGGCGTCAAAGAGCGGACAACTAAAGGCAGACGCCCGTGTGTTACTCAGGATTTACGAAACAGATGATACAGATTTGGTCGACCGAATCGTTTTATCGACCAACAACCAAAACAAGATCAGTAATCGAGATCTGAAGGCGAATGACAGTGTTCAGGTCGACATGGAGCAGGCGTTTGCGCTCTTTGGCTTCTGTTACGAGCGAAAAGCCAATCAGTTTCGCGAATTGGATGTGCCAGAAGGAATGAAGATCGTCTCAAACGACGTTGTTGGACAATGTTTTCTTGGAATAGTGCTAGGAAGACCTGCTGATGCACGGCGGCGAAAGTACAAGGTTTGGTCGGAATCATACGACCAGATTTTTACCGGCCAGCATGTCGAGCCGCATGTGTTGAGCGTCATCATCTATCTTGCTGTGCAGTCGCGTATTTCAGCCGGAGCATTGAATCGCGTCGAGAATGAACTCAGACGCAAGCTGGCGAAGGGTGGTGTGTTTCATCTTGCACGTGTCGTTGCGAACCGTTGGCGGAAGACTGACACATGGAACCAAGGCCGCGAAATTCTTCAGACGCAGATTGCTGATCTACAAAGTACGACTGGGATGCTGGATACTTATATTGATGATGCGATAGAGTTTATTGCTAAGCTAATCGAGGACAATTCTGCGTTTGCCAATGACATTGATGGTGCGTTGAAATCAAATCTTCTCGAACGAGAGATCACTCGAGAGCTTTGTACTCCTTGAAGCAAAGAAGTCGATTTTCCTGAGAAACACTATCGGAGTACTGGGGCTTCCGATCTTTCGAATCATCGACCGACGCGAGTAATTTCGATGCTCCGGTGGCCGACACCGGTGCACGGATCTCTTTGTTCATTGACATCGGATTTCTTCAACCGACCTGTGAGAACGAAACGCATCGGATCGTGAACCGCTTCGCACCGGATTGGTCAAATCGTGGTGGGAGAGGTCTCGGTATGGCGAAAGCCGTTCTTTCAAGGCGACGATTCAGCTTGATGGCACCTCATCTCGCGAGCTTTTGAAGTTGCGTTTTCGCTATCGTTTGATTTGGCCAACGGCCATCATCATCGAAGCCAGGGGCATCGCCCCTGGAATCAGAACGAAGGGAAGCTGGTTGGCCAACGGCCAACATCAACCCAAACGTTTGGATTGAACTTGGCCGTTGGCCAAAATGAGAACGTACATTCCTGGCCCAGGGGCGTTGCCCCTGGCTATGTTGAACGAGGCCGTTGGCCATTCGATGAAAATGCTTAACATCGAAACGCGCGAGCGAAGGATTTCACCGTCAGTCGCGGTTCCTCGCTCTAGCCCAAAGACTGAGCGAGTTTCTTGGCACTGTAACCGTTCACCAGAACCATTGTAGGCGCGGGCTTTAGGGTATTGGGTTTACTTTGCTTCCCAATGGAGCCCCCCATGACTCGAGTCGAAACCGTGAAGCTTTGGACGGAGCGTCTGCAACGATTTGAACAGGCTCAGATGACGGTCGCTGAGTTCTGTACCGCCGAAGGTGTTTCGCAGCCTTCTTTCTACAATTGGAAACGCAAGCTGCGTTCGGCACGGGATCCGAAAGCCTCCGCCGTGGCCAAGTTTGTGCCCGTCTCGTTTCAAGCCACACCGGATCGCCCCACTCCTGCTGCGAATCACGCCAGCGCGACGATTGAACTTCCCGGTGGCGTCCGCATTCGTGTCGAAGTACCGACTGATTCTCCGCCGAATCCATTGCGGAAGGATCAGCCATGATCGGATTGCCCGGCAATAAAGTTTCAGGGGGCACGCCGATCTATCTGTGCACCGATCCAGTCGACTTTCGAAAAGGCTTTGATGGTCTGACCGGAATCGTCACCACGTCGCTGGGCAAGAGCGTCACCGACGGTTCGCTGTTTCTGTTTGTCAATCGAAAGCGAGACCGCATCAAAGCCCTCTGGTGGGAGACTGGTGGATTGACCTTGTGGTACAGACGGCTCGAGCAAGGCACCGTTGAGCTGCCAACGTCTCCATGCGATCAATCGCATATCACGATCGATTCGGTCGAGCTCGCGATGTGGATCGCTGGCGTGTCACTGAAATCGGCCAAGACAAGACGCAAGCGAATGAAAGTTGCTTGATGGGAACACTTTGCATCCAGGGTGCGTTTCGTATAATTGCGCACCATGGATGCGAAGCGATCAACGAACGTTCAACCGCCCAATGACATCGAGTCGTGTCACCGCATAATCGCAAGCCTAAAATCACAAGTCGAAGAGCAAGCCCACTCGGTACTCGAGCTGAAGAGCCACAATGACAAGCTCGAGGAAAAGAACATCGACCTCCAGCTGAAGGTCGACAAGCTGCTTCAGCAACTCTTTGGCAGACGGAGTGAACGCCGCGTCGACGGCGACGGCCAGCTGTTTCTGGACCTCGGCGATGAAGCGACTCCCGAAGTGGTCAGTGCACTGGAAGAAGCCGTCCGGGAAGCGGAGCAGGTCGCCCAAGACGCTGAGGAAGAAAAACAGAAACGACGTCGCAAGCAGCCTGCCAAAAATGACCGTAAGTTCCCCGAGCACTTGCCGCGAATTGAGCGGATCGTTGACCTTCCCGAAGCTCGACGCGAGGGCTTGAAGCTGATCGGCTATGACGAGGTCGAAACGCTCGAGTGGATTCGGCCGAAACTTCGTGTTCGCGTCAACAAGTACGCCAAGTACGTTCAGCCAATTGAAAAGAATCGTGTCGAAGAAGGGCCGGCCATTATCAGCCCCGAGCGCCCTACCGGACTGGTCGCAGGGGATCGCTTCGACGCTTCGATCGGTGTCGAAGTCATCGCTTGGAAGTACTTCTATCACCTGCCGTTCTACCGTCAGCAAGACCTGTTCGCCGGCAGCGGCTGGACGCCCAGTCGTAGCACGCTGGCGAATATTGAAACCTCCGTCGAGTTCGCGCTACGCCCACTGGCCGAACACTTGCGGTCGTTTCTCAAGACAGATGCTTGCGTGGGCTGTGATGACACAGGCGTGGTGCTGATCACGCCCAAAGTGATGCCCGACTTATCGAATCATCCACGCGCAGACCGAGTTGTCGAAGTGCTTGAAAAGGCCATCGCCTCTGGCAAGCCAAGCATCCAAGCGAACTTCTGGGGCTACTACGCATCGCGTCTTCCGGTGGTCGGGTTCGACTTCACGGTCAGTCGTCACCGTGACGGCCCCGATGATGTGCTGGCGGATTACGAAGGAACGCTGATCGGCGACTGCTGGTCAGGCTTTCAAAAGATCGATGTGCGCAGCGACTCGCGAATCAAGTTCGCAGCGTGCTGGGCGCATGCGCGTCGCAAGATTGACGAGTGCCGCAGTGCGTTCCCGATCCAAGTGGCGAAGCTGGAATCACTGATCCGGATGCTTTACGACATCGAGGATCAAATCAAGACTCTCGATGACGCGGAGCGACTGTCGCGAAGGCAAAGCCTCTCGCGTCACGTACTGGGCTTGATCGACGAATACCTGCAAAGCGAAACAATGAGTTCGCCCAAGGTGCTTCCCAAAAGCAATCTTGGCCAAGCGGCAGCGTACGTGCGTCGACACTGGGCGGCACTGAATCGGTTCACCGAAGACGCTCGCGTTCCGATCGACAACAACGACTGCGAACAGTTGATGAAGCGAGTGGCGACAGGCCGCAAGAACTGGTTGTTCAAAGGCTCGCTGTCGGCAGGTGAGCGAGCGGCGAACTTGATGACGATTATCGGGACAGCGATTCGCAATGAATTGGACGTTCACGCCTATCTGGATGATGTGCTACGCCGAGCCCTGGCTGGCGAAACCGACTGGTCAGCGCTGAGCCCACCTGCCTGGAGAGACTCGCACCCGGAATCCATCTGCGACTACCGGCAAGACGAACGTCGACAAGCAGCCGACCGCAAGCGAGTCCGACGCGCCCGCCGCCGACGCCTCAAAAAATAGCCGTCAACCCACCAGGTCGAATGGTCCCGGTGAACGGTTACTTGGCACTGGCACCACCAGCCACTCGCGGCCCTTCGCTAAACTGACTTTTGGACACTCAAATTCCATCTCTCTGATCCACACGGAAACCAGCATGTCATACGAAATCACTGAGATTGCCGAGGGAAAAATCATTGAACTCATCCTCTCTGGCAAACTCACCGCGGAAGCCTACGAACAGTTTGTGCCGGTGGTCGATGCCCAAATCGAACGCTGGGGACAAGTCCGGATGATGGTCGTGCTCACCGATTTTCATGGCTGGGACGCGGCCGCACTCTGGGCCGACACCAAGTTCGCACTGAAACACTTCAGCGACATCGAACGACTGGCCCTCGTCGGCGAATCGAAGTGGGAAGCCGGCATGGCAACCTTCTGCAAACCGTTCACCAAAGCCGCCGTCAAATACTTTGACCACGCGAACATCGAAGATGCCCGGGTTTGGATCCAAGAAGCCTGAGTAGGTTGCATCCCGCAGGACGTTCGAAAATCATACGGTGGCTGGCGTCTGGGGTTCGCCCCGGACGGGGCCGGCTTGCTTAGCTCGGGGCGGAAGCCCCGAGAGACCGATGCCGGAAAACAAACGGTCGCCCCGGATGGGGCCGTCGTGGGAGTTAGGGCGTCCCTCGCTCACGCGTCGGATTGTGATGGGTAGTCTTGGCAGACTCGGACGGGCAAGAGTGCCCATCCTACTTTCATCCCGCAGGGATCGCCCCAAGGGGGCAGCCCTATGCCAGCCCAGGGCAACGCCCTGGGTTGAGGCAGGCCCAAGATTGCAAAGCCCCAACGGGGGCGGTCCTAACGAAGCAGGATCCCAAGAATGCAGGCCAACACGGTTCTTCACGCGATGTGAATTGGACCGCACCATCCGCTTTCAACCACAACCCGACGCGTGAGTTTTGAAGAGTTGGCCAACGGCCAACATCAACCCACATGTTTTGAATTGAACTTCGCCGTTGGCCAAAATGGGGCCGTGTTTTTCTGCTCCAGGGGCGATGCCCCTGGCTAGGTTGAACGAGGCCGTTGGCCATTCGAGGAAAAAGCGCAACTTCAAAACGCGTGAGCGAGCGATCCACAGGCTCGCTGCAATGGCACGCGATCCCTCGCTCACGCGTCGGGTTAGGATCCAATCAACAAGCCGTCACGAGTTTCGACTTGCCTGACACAACCCCGAAAGTCTTCACGACTTTCGCTACGGGGCTGCCGACCGACCACCAGAAAATCACTCCGCGATCACGTGCCCGGGCACGATCAGCAGCGGATGTGGGCTGCGACGAAGTCGATCGTTCACAAAGCCTTGGATGAACCGGTCGTCGACTTCCAGTGGCATGACCAGCAATTGCTGAGTCGAATCGGAAAGTGGATGCGGCGGTGCGAGCTCGCCAGCTTGCGGGATCAACGCGTAGTTCATTTCCATTTCGCGAGCGGTCGCGTTCATCGCGGCATGCAATTGTGTGTGAGCCTGAGCCAGGGCGTCGCTCAAGTTCTCCACATCGAATGCTTCGCCAGGACGCAGGGACTCCAAGATGCTTCGCACATTCTCGAAGTGCTCCTTCTCGACGACCAAGTTCAACGAGACCTCCGCTCCCGGCGCTGCCAAACCAAAAGCCCACGCCGCCGCCCGACTCTCGACATCGCATTCGCTGCCCGCCATCAGCAGGACGCGTTTGCGACAGGTTTGAAAGACCTGATCAGCTCGCCGCGTGACCAAAATCGGAACCGGGCACCGCGACAGCAGCACGTCCATCACCGTCCCGACACTGTCCGTGCCCACTCGCTCGAACGAGCGACCAAATGGACAGGGAACGATGACCAGGTTCACGTCGTGGGTTCGCAACGCTTTCAAAATGACTTCGAACGCTTCGCCTTCTCCACGAGCGATCGCGCGACCGCCGCTCATCTGACGAGCCGCCTGAATCGCGTCTTCCGTGGCCACATCGGTCGTCTCCACGCCGTCGCGAGCGTCCAGCACCAACGTCTCGGTATTGAACTCGTCGCGAAGCGTTTTCGCGGTTTCGATGGACGTTGCGTCTTGTGGCGATCCATCCAAAACCAAGATCACGCGTGCCGGACGAATCGGCGTCAGTGGCGTTGCCGAGCCCACTTTCGCGCGCTCGAACATCCGCATCGCATCATCGACATCACGATCCAAATCGGGTGATTGATCCATTACTCAAGTCGCTCGCTAGAAAAGAAATCTCAATGGACAGGCAATGTCGGCACCGCCGTGATATCAGGAATGTAACCCTGATGGTGCATCCACATCACGTAGAAAATCGCGCCGATGACTTGCACCACCATGATGCCACCTCCCAGCTTCAAAAACGTGCCCCAGCCAACGTGAATGCCGGCCTCACGCTTCAAAGCGTAAATCGCGATCACGCAGGAAATCGAACCAATCGGCGTTCCGTTGCCGCCCAGATTGCAGCAAATCACCAGCGTCCACCACAACGGTTCGGCGGGCACGCCCGTGTCACCGCCTGAAATGTCTTGGACGATCGGGATCAGGGTCGCCGCGACCGGGATGTTGTCGACGATCGAACTGGCCACCGCAGAAAACCCGCCCATCAATGGCACCAGCAACTCAATCCGATTGTCGGAGACCAACACGACTTGCTGCGCCACCCATTTCAATGCCCCCGTGTGTTTGACGCAGCCGATGATGATGAACAGTCCCATGAAGAACAAAATCACGGTCCAGTTCACCTTGCCAATCGCGTCCTCCACGCCTTTGCCAGAGAACAGCAAGGCGGCGGTGGCTCCCACCATCGCCACAAAATCCATGCCCACGCCCATTGGCTGAGCCAAGGCAAAGCCGATCACGGTGCCCAGCAAAATGAACGTGCTTCGCAGCAAGACGCCTTTGTCCTCCACCAACGCCCAGGGATCAAACCCATCGATCTGTTGCTTCAGCGCGGCCTTGTCCTCCTCGGATTGCTTCCACGGCAAATCGTTCCGGAAGAACCATCGCAGACCCGCGATCGCAACGACCAAGCTGACCACGGCATAGGGCAGCGAGACACGCAAGAAGTCAACGTAGGGAATCCCCGCCGCGGTCCCGATCATGATGTTGGGCAAGCCACTGGCGAACGTCGCGATCGCACCGCTGTTGGCACACACCGCCACCGACAACAACAACGGCATCGGTTTGTAACCGAGCGAACGGCAGATCACCAAAACCAATGAACTCAGAATCAACATCGCCGGAACGATGGTCAGGACGCTGACGAACAAGAACGTGACCACGCACAACGTCATGAACAGCCGATTCGCTTGGCCACCCGTCAGCCGCACGATCCACATGCTGATGAAGTGAAACAGCCCGCTTTTGCCAACCACGTCCACCAAAATCCCGGTGCCGATGATGACCCCGAAGATGTTGAGGTCTTCTTTCAGGAAGTTGTAAACCGTCGGGTATTCAAACAAACCCAGCGAAACGCTCAGGATGATCAAGACCGCTGCACCGCACAGGGCCGCCACCGTTTTATGAAATCGCTCGACTGCCACCCCCACGTAGGTCGCCATCATCACAACAGCGAACAACACCATCACCCAAGCAGGCGCGGACGCAGTGGGCATCTCAGTGAGCGACGCAGCCAACATCATAGAATCACTCCGGAAAGAACTCGGACTCGTTCGTGCGGCAGCCTAACGCACGGCCGGAAAGCAACCAACCGCGGATCCACACCAATCCGATCAGCCCAGCTGATTCGCAATTCGCTTGCCCAGTGACCGCATTGTGGTGACTCCCGTCTCAAACCGCCCGGCGAAATGAACAAACCCGTGCAGCATGTCCGAGGCGTTTTCGCGAGTCACTCGCACACCGGAGGCTTCCATCTTGTCCGCCAGAGCCAACCCTTCGTCGCGCAACACGTCATAGCCCGCCACCAAGACATGCGTGGGCGGAAACCCGCGAAAATCCGACTTCATCAAATCCGCCAGTGGATCCGTCACCTCGCAAGCGTCGACGTCAAAGAGGTCCGCTGCCTCCCGGCCGAAGTAGTTCGCCCAGAACCACTGCATCGTCCGCTTGGTCAGCCCAAATCCCGATTCAAATTTGCAGTACGACCCGGAATCAAACGTTGGCGTCACCACGGGATACACCAACACGGCGTACTTGACCAAGACATTGGGATCGTCTTTGGCGAGCAACGCCACCGCCGCCGCCAAGTTCCCTCCCGCACTGTCGCCCATCACCGCCATCCGCCCCGCGTCCAAACTCAATTCCCCCGCCATTTTCGCGATCGCTTTCGTCGCGACAAAGCAATCCTGAACGGGCCCCGGAAATGGCGACTCAGGTGCCAAGCGATAGGCAACCGACACCACCACCGCCCCGGAAGCATCCGCCAAACGACGGCAGGTCGAATCATGCGACTCAACGTCCCCCAGCACCCAACCGCCGCCGTGATAGAACATGATCACGGGAGCAACGACCGGCAAACCGGCGGGACGATACAGCCGAACAGGCACGGACAGCCGCTGGCCGTCGACGGTGGTTTCTTCCACCAGACGATCTTCGACGGTTTGCATCCTCGGCCCTTCGCCAAAGCTGTCGACCAAAGCAGCAAACCCACGGCGAGCCTTTTCAACACCGAGCTCTTCCCAGCGTGGCGGCTGAGCTTCTCGCAACCAAGCGACAAACGTTTGAGCTTGCGGATGAAGTGTCATGAAGCGATTCCAGCGAGGCAAAAAGATCGGGCGTATCGTAACAATCCACCTCCCCGATGCACGCCCCCACCGGAGCGAGACTCGCGTCAGCGTGTGCAGCGACTGCTTTGATTGTGGCAGCGTCGCTCGGGCGGTAAGCTTTTGCCGTTTCGATGCCCCTGTTCCAAGACTCGAAACACCTCCCCCCTTCGCAATCGCTCCACGGACAACCGCTTCCCATGGCTGACTACCAGTACCACGACGTTTCCAAAATGGTGGACCACTCTCTGCTTCCACCCACGCTGACCGAAGCCGACCTGGATTCCGGAATCGAGTTGGCGATTGCCTACGAAGTCGCCAGTGTTTGCATCCTGCCTTACTACTTGAAACGCTGCGCCGAACGACTGGCGGGAACCGGTGTGAAAGCATCGACCACCATTGGTTTCCCACACGGTGGCCACACCACTGCGATCAAGAAAGCCGAAGCCGAGCAAGCCATCCAAGATGGCTGCGAAGAACTTGACTTCGTCGTCAACATCTCGCAGGTCCTCAGCGGTGGCTGGGACTACGTTCAAAACGAGATCGGTGCGGTGACCGAACTGACGCATGCGGCCGGACAAAAGATCAAGGTGATCTTCGAGAACTGCTACCTGCAAGACGAACACAAAATCCGCCTGTGTGAAATCTGCACGGAGCTCCAAGTCGACTGGGTCAAAACCTCCACCGGCTACGGCACCGGCGGGGCGACGATGGACGACCTGCGTCTGATGCGACAACACTCCGGCGAGAATGTTCAGGTCAAAGCCGCCGGCGGCGTCCGAGACCTGAAGACACTTCTGGAAGTACGGTCCCTCGGAGTGACCCGATGCGGTGCCAGCCGAACCGCCGAAATGCTCGGCGAAGCCCGCCAACAACTCGGCTTGCCGGCAATCAGCATCACCGCCACCGGCAGCTCCGGTTACTGATTCGCTGGGTCAACGGTTTTCCGGGGGTGGGCTGCGACGCAGCAACTCCCGGCTACCATCCATCGGCTGATCGTTCGATCTGCGAAACGTTTTCAATCAACTGTCTGCTAGGGCCGTTCCCGAGTGGCCTGCAAATCGAATGGGTCGTCAGCCATCTCGGTCGCCAGTTGTCCGGCCCGGCCCATCGTCCATAATCGCAACCCTTCCAGACGCTGCTTGCCACGAACGTAGTATTCCAGCCCAAGCCCACTGAGGTGTTCTTTGGCGGCGTTTTCGTAATTCAGCCTACTCTGCGCGGTCAGCTCAACCCAACCCAGCTTCTGAAATTCCAGCGCCAAGGCAGCCGCGATTCTTTGGTGCCCCGCAATGCTCGGGTGCACATGATCAACAAACCGACTTGGGTCAGGAATTTGGTCAGCAATCAAGTCGCCTCGAAAATTGCGTTCGTCCAACAATCCGGGAGTGTCAATCAGCGGGACATCGTACCGCTCAGCAATCTCCCTGGTCGCCCGAATGATCGCACTCGGTGCTCGCAGTGGACAAACGTCATGGTCACGAGCCGCGATCAAGTAGAGACGCGCCTGATCGCTGTTCCCCTGATCATAGAGCAGTCGCCCCAAGGCATAGTTTGCCCCGGCATGAGCTCGGTCAATTCGCAAGCATTCCCGAAAAGCGTCGATGCGGCGTGCGGAACTCAACTCGGAATCGCAGGCGGTCGGCCATGCCGACTGAAAAGCCTTCTCTTCCTCGTCTGTCCAATCCGTTCGCGTTTGCATTTTAAAGGGTGGCGTGTTGATCAGATCCGACGCGGGAACGCACAGGATCAGTGGCAAATGGCTGTCCTGCGTTCGTTCCACGATGCCCTCCAGCGTGGCAGCAAAATGCTCTTCCACACCTCGTTGCCAAATCGGGTCGCGCTGATAACTGTCCAATCCGCCAGGATGGTCCAATTTCGTATCGACATTCGCGACCAACTCCGTCCGTTCCGGAGACTCAGCAAAAAACGATTGCACCCAACGAACCGTGTGCAGCTTTGATCCAATCGCAGTTGCCCAACGACTCACCGTGCCCAGCTCGCGAACATGCGCGTAGGTGCGGTCCTCTAAGAATTCATTGTGGCCAGTGTACAGCACGATCGCATCGGGCTCGTGACTCAAGACTTCTTCCAGAATCTTGGCCACCCGGTAACTGGCGTAGGCCGCCCCACCACAATTGATGACTTCGTATTTGAATTCACTGTCGGCGGATTCCAACGACAGACGCAACCAAGTTGAGAAAGCCGTTTCCGTCGCGTAGGGTCGCCCTTGAACAGTCGACCCGCCCAAAACGAATACACGTCGAGTCCCGGGGGCTTTCTTCGCAGAGAAAGATTCCGGCCGGAAAAAGTTGTACCGTTCCGATGGTATTTCCCATCGATTGGCAGCTTCATTCAGTACGAACAGTGGACGCGGTTGGCTCAGCCCCACATAAGGATCGTAATCGATTGCCTGAGTGGTCGAATCGTCCAGGCCACGCAATCCCAGTTCCAACAACAAGACCGGCAGGCACGCAATCAGGAAAGCCATCAACCGCATCGCCCATCGCCACCGCTGGCGCAGGCTCTTCGAGGCACGAACACCCTCTGGTTCACAACCGTGGTCAGTGGAAGGCTCGGACTTCAACGAAATGCCCTGGTGAGGTTGACGGTTGATTGTCATAAAAAACGAGGAGCATGATCGCGTAGATACGTTCGACAATGACTCACGAGAGGTCTCAGGTACCGGACGGGTCTTTCCCGCACACAATTTACAGTACTCGTTCATCCACCGTTCATCAAAAAGGCATTTCAGCTTCTCCTGGTCCCCCGACGCGTCAGCGAGGCCCACGCGGCATGCCCAAACCGGCCCCGTCCGGGGCGAGGATCGCCGCCAAGATGCTCCTTCGGTGCGTGCCCCGTCATCGCCTCCACCGCCAAGGTTTTGAAATTTACAATTTACAATTTAACTTTTTCAATCCATCTCCCATCTCATCTGTCGCCGCTCCGCGGCTTGCCGAGCAAAGGGGGTGACACCCAAGACCTCGGGTTGAAACCCGAGGCTAACAACTGTCACCGCTCCGCGGTTGTTCGAACGCCCCGACACGTACAACCAGTCGCGGAGAAACGACAGTTGTTTGCCGCCTCATCGCCGAACGATCCTCGGCTCGCATCTCCGTAAGACGGGGCTTCCAAGCCCGTCGAAGTGGTCCCCCGACGCGTCAGCGAGGCACGCGTGGCATGCCCAAAACCGGCCCCGTCCGGGGCGAGGATCGCCGTCACGATGCTCTTTCGGTGCGTGCCCCGTCATCGCCTCCACCGCCCAGATTTTGAAATTTGCAATTTACAATTTCACTTTTTCAATCCTTTCCCCATCTCATCTGTCGCCGCTCCGCGGCTTGCCGAGCAAAGGGGGTGACACCCAAGACCTCGGGTTGAAACCCGAGGCTAACAACTGTCACCGCTCCGCGGTTGTTCGAACGCCCCGACACGTACAACCAGTCGCGGAGAAACGACAGTTGTTTGCCGCCTCATCGCCGAACGATCCTCGGCTCGCATCTCCGTAAGACGGGGCTTCCAAGCCCGTCGAAGTGGTCCCCCGACGCGTCAGCGAGGCACGCGTGGCATGCCCAAAACCGGCCCCGTCCGGGGCGAGGATCGCCGCCAAAATGCTCCTTCGGTGCGTGCCCCGTCATCGCCTCCACCGCCCAGATTTTGAAATTTGCAATTTACAATTTCACTTTTTCAATCCATCCCCCATCTCATCTGTCGCCGCTCCGCGGCTTGCCGAGCAAAGGGGTGACACCCAAGACCTCGGGTTGAAACCCGAGGCTAACCACTGTCACCGCTCCGCGGTTGTTCGAACGCCTCGACACGTACAACCAGTCGCGGAGCAACGACAGTTGTTTGCCGCCTCATCGCCGAACGATCCCCGGCTCGCATCTCCGTAAGACGGGGCTTCCAAGCCCGTCGAAGTGGTCCCCCGACGCGTCAGCGAGGCACGCGTGGCATGCCCAAAACCGGCCCCGTCCGGGGCGAGGATCGCCGCCAAGATGCTCCTTCGGTGCGTGCCCCGTCATCGCCTCCACCTCCCAGATTTTGAAATTTGCAATTTACAATTTCACTTTTTCAATCCTTTCTCCATCTCATCTGTCGCCGCTCCGCGGCTTGCCGAGCAAAGGGGTGACACCCAAGACCTTGGGTTAAAACCCCGAGGCTGACCACTTTCACCGCTCCGCGGTTGTTAGAACGCCCCGACACGTACAACCAGTCGCGGAGCAACGACAGTTGTTTGCCGCCTCATCGCCGAACGATCCTCGGCTCGCATCTCCGTAAGACGGGGCTTCCAAGCCCGTCGAAGTGGTCCCCCGACGCGTCAGCGAGGCACGCGTGGCATGCCCAAAACCGGCCCCGTCCGGGGCGAGGATCGCCGCCAAAATGCTCCTTCGGTGCGTGCCCCGTCATCGCCTCCACCGCCCAGATTTTGAAATTTGCAATTTACAATTTCACTTTTTCAATCCATCCCCCATCTCACCTGTCGCCGCTCCGCGGCTTGCCGAGCAAAGGGGTGACACCCAAGACCTCGGGTTGAAACCCGAGGCTAACAACTGTCACCGCTCCGCGGTTGTTCGAACGCCTCGACACGTACAACCAGTCGCGGAGCAACGACAGTTGTTTGCCGCCTCATCGCCGAACGATCCCCGGCTCGCATCTCCGTAAGATGGGGCTTCCAAGCCCGTCGAAGTGGTCCCCCGACGCGTCAGCGAGGCACGCGTGGCATGCCCAAAACCGGCCCCGTCCGGGGCGAGGATCGCCGTCACGATGCTCCTTCGGCGCGTGCCCCGTCATCGCCTCCACCGCCCAGATTTTGAAATTTACAATTTACAATTTCACTTTTTCAATCCATCTCCCATCTCATCTGTCGCCGCTCCGCGGCTTGCCGAGCAAAGGGGTGACACCCAAGACCTCGGGTTGAAACCCGAGGCTGACAACTGTCACCGCTCCGCGGTTGTTCGAACGCCTCGACACGTACAACCAGTCGCGGAGCAACGACAGTTGTTTGCCGCCTCATCGCCGAACGATCCCCGGTTCGCATCTCCGTAAGATGGGGCTTCCAAGCCCGTCGAAGTGGTCCCCCGACGCGTCAGCGAGGCACGCGTGGCATGCCCAAAACCGGCCCCGTCCGGGGCGAGGATCGCCGTCACGATGCTCCTTCGGTGCGTGCCCCGTCATCGCCTCCACCGCCCAGATTTTGAAATTTACAATTTACAATTTCACTTTTTCAATCCATCTCCCATCTCATCTGTCGCCGCTCCGCGGCTTGCCGAGCAAAGGGGGTGACACCCAAGACCTCGGGTTAAAACCCCGAGGCTGACAACTTTCACCGCTCCGCGGTTGTTAGAACGCCCCGACACGTACAACCAGTCGCGGAGCAACGGACTCGAGCAAGTGGTAGGATGAAACCCGCGACCAATCGATCTTGTCGATTCGTCCGCTGAGACATCCCCCAAGTTCTTGTGACAGTGTCCATGCAAAATGCAACTCGACCGTCAGTGCTGACCCGTCTTGGCTTCATCGCGGTTGTTGTCGTGTCTCACGGGTGCTTCCTGTCCGCTGCACATGGTCAACCAGCCAAGCAGGCGGCTTCACTGAACACCGCATCGGTGAACGAGAATATTGATGCAGGAACCTCAATCACCCCACTCGACGAATACGTTCGAGAGTCACTCATCGGATCGGACCTGTTCGCCGACAACGTGCTGGAGATCCGAAGACTCGCATCCCAGGTACCTGCCGACGAACGCTTGGATTTCCTTTGTCAGTGGATTTTGCCTTCGCCGTCCCACGCGAGCTTTCGTGTGTCAGGTGATTTGCCCCCAACCAACCCGTCACCGTCCGTTCGGCGTGAAGCCGCATTTGAAACGCACGATTCATCGATCATCTCACCAGTTTATGACGCGTTGAAACTTGCAAAACAACAAGAAAAACTGGGGGAGTTACGCCAAAGAGTGGCGTCAACTGTCCCGCGAGGTTCGCGCGACGCTCAAGCACGCCTGGCGTTGTTGGCACTGATTGATTTGGAGCGAGGTGACGAGACCGACGCAGAAGAATCCATTGCGTTGCTTCACGAACTGATGTCCAAGGCGACCGAACATTCACTCGCAGAACTTTGGCCGGTCGCTCTGGTGGCCCACCGCGGGATCAGCCAGTCGGCTCGACCACGAGCGTTGGGAGAATTGGTCTCCTTTCTTCATCAAACCTGTGTCGTTCGCAATCGATCGAATCTCCCGAACTCATTCGTCAGCCAAATCCGACGAATCAGCACGGAGTTCTTCGGTCGTGAATGGGCGTCCTCCGACGAAGGCGTCCAACAGATTTATGAGTGGACGGCAGACTACCTGCAGGAGTGGATTCCGATTCGAGAAGCGACCGCATCGAGACGAGGAAATGGTGATGCCGTTGCCCAATGGATTCAGGACAAGTCCGGAGCGGTGATTCTCCGCGGAGGCAGCCACAACGAATACCTGGCGTTTGCGACGCCATTGCAAGGCAACTACAGCGTTGAAGCGGAGCTCGCAGCCAAGAAGCTCGGTCAAATCCTGTCGGCTGGACGATTTGTTGGTCTTGGTTACCGAGACAACCACTATCGCAGCGGTGTGCTGAGCTGGGGACTCGACAACATCGAACTGAACAAGCCTTTCGAGAAACTCGACGGCTGGATTCACTACCGCTCGACAATCAACGACAACACTCAAACCGTCCACTTGAATGGGCGACAAGTCCAGGAAGAATCGGTCGCTTCTAACGCAGCACCGTGGCTGGCGATGCGAAGTTGGCATCAAGACAACGCGCATTTCCGGCACCTTCGAATTGGAGGTGCCCCCGAGATCCCTGACGAAGTCTCCTTGCTGACCTCGCGTGGACTATCGGGCTGGACGGACTATTACGGTGGCTCGCGCCCCGAATACAAAGGTCACTGGAAACGCGTCGCCACCGCACGTGGGGAGACGTTGATCGTTAATCCCAAACGCGAGGATTTGCCTCGGTCTCATTGCGAAAGTCTGCTTCGGTATTTCCGACCACTGATGAATGGGGATCGTGTGGAATACGACTTCTTCTACGATCCGGGAAAGGTGAGTGCGCATCCGGCGTTGGATCGCCTCGCCTTTCTGATCACCAGCGACGGCGTGGCCGAGCACTGGATCACCGACGGGTGTTTTGACCGCAGTCAATTGCGTCCTGACAACATGGTCGTTCGATCAGACCACCAGCGTCACGAAGGAACCGTTCCGCTGAGACCGTCGCAGTGGAATCACATCGAATTGCAATTGGTCGACAACACGATCCAGCTTTCATTGAATGAGCAGCTCATCTACGAACGCCCCTTGGACGATGAAAGCGACCGCACTTTCGGGCTGTTCCACTTTGCCGATCGTGGAGAACTGAGAGCCAAAGGACTCACACTGCGTGGCAATTGGCCCCGACAACTGTCCGAGCCACAATCACTCGCGGATCCCCTTCCCGCTCAGCTTCAGTCTGATCTTGCCGGTTTGACTTCCGTTTTCACACACGACTTTCGAAATGAAGAGGACACGACTCGCTACTTCAACGCGAATACGCTGAGAACAAGCGGCAGTGCAATCACAACCGAGGACGGTTTGCGTCTGTCGGCGGCTTCATTCGGACCGTGGAAGCAGTTTGGTGCCTCCCCTCAATTCTCGTTGCGTGGTGACTTCGACGTCATAGCTGAATTGAGTCAAGCCACGTTCCCTGAGTCCGCTGAAATTGCTCGCGTGGCCCTCTCAATTTCGCTGAACGATTCGTTGTCGCGCAAATTGGTAACCGCGACGGGAATTGCCAGCGGGCAAGGAAGACATCTGCTGGGTTCCATCAACCTGAATCATCCTGATGGGACCATGCAGTTCCAATCGAGGCGGCGCACCAGTGAGTCGACCTCAGGGCGATTGAGAATTGCTCGACGAGATGATGAGGTCTCCTTCCTGTTTGCTGAGGAAGGCTCCGACCATTGGCAAATGCTTCACCGAGAGACCGCCTCGGATGGCGAAGTTCCCGTGGGAGGCATTCAGCTTCTTTGCATCGCGAAGGGCAGCGGGACAACGGCAGCGGTTTGGAGGAATCTCACACTGCAGGCCGAGGAAATGATGGTGTCGCCATCGGCTGATCCCAAACCGGTTCTTTCGGTGATTCGACTCGACGGAACGGAGCTGCAAGATTTGGCCGAGCCGACTGGGCCCCTGACTCAGGTCGGGTCGCCGGATTGGTCGCCCGATGGAACACAAATCGCCTACGACCAGCAAGCCGGCAGCACTTTGACAGCTCGGCTGATGCGAATCGAAAAATCCGGTGGGGCCCCGGTCGATCTGGGGTTTGGATCGATGCCAACGTTCTCCCCTGATGGCAAGCGGCTCGCGTTTTCGGCTGCCCGCCAAGGCGTTGGAATCATGAACGCTGACGGTTCCAATCGCAGGATTCTTGATCCGCGGGGATGGGGAATCCAGTGGTCTCCACTCCCCAACCTGCTCGCTTACAGCATCGGCGGGAACCTCCTCGTCTGGGACCGCAACACGTCATCCAGCCGCCCGATTTTGCAGGGGCCGGATGCGACTCGATACAGCTACATCTACTGGAACATGTGCTGGTCCCCGGACGGCAAACAGATCGCCATCAAGGGAAGACGTCGCGACAACTCGAATGATGAAGTGGCCGTCGTCACACTGTCACCCCCGAATCGGCTTCAAGTCCTTGCCACGCCAGCGAAAGTCGGCGGTGACTTTGGTTGGTCGTCAGACAGTCGCGATTTACTGTTTCCGATGTTAGACGCCGAATCACGACGGACTCGATTGCATTCAATCGACGTGACGGCTCCGGGCTTGCCAATGCCATGGCCCAATCAACCAAACGATCGGCAGATCGCTGGAGTGGACCTGTCCCACGATGGCAAATGGCTGGCCATCACCGCCAGACCCGAACCGCGAGTCGTCCCCTGGGAAACGCGACCGGATTCGTCGCCTGAGCAGGCCCCCGTCCGCTGAGACACCGCCGGATACCACCGGGCGCCAACCATGGCAATCAACAGGCCATACGGCCGAGAAGATCAGTGCTGAATTCCATTTTGACTAGCCTGTTGCGATCGAGAGTCCGATGGCAAAACTTGCCTGCACGGTCGTGCACCGTCACAAGCCATCGGCTTCCTCCGAGATCGCAGCCAAGCGGTGCATCTCCGAGTGCGAATGTGCTCGAACGCATCGTCATGAAACAATCGAGCGTCTCTTTCCTTGTTTGGTTTCCAGCTTCGAGTTCAGCATGCCAAGTGATTCCCTCGTTCGTGGAACATCGATGACGGTGGCGCTGGCGATTTGGTGGTGCCATGCGACGACCGCTGTGGCGGAATTTCGAAACGAAACGAAGAGTCAAAATGTCGTTGTCGTTTACTCTTACGGTGATGTGCTGCCCGCAAACGAGATTGTCGACCGAGTGCTGCGAGAGAACCTGCAGTCGGGCGGTGATTCACACGTCGAGGTATACAACGAATATCTCGACATCTCCCGGTTCCCCGAAGCAGAACATCTTCAGCGAACACGGAAACTGCTTCAGGAGAAGTATTTGGATCGAGACGTTGACCTGGTGATCGCCGGTGGTTCGGTTGCCTTGGAATTCTTGCTGGAGCATCGTGAATCTTTGTTCGCGGACTCTCCGCTGATCTACACCTGCGTCGGCAGCGAAAGGATCTTGGAAGACGATCGCTTCAAGAATCTCACCGGCATCCAGATGCGGCTCGACTTGGTCGCGACGCTGGATCTCGCCCTCACGCTTCAACCGGGGGCCGAGGATTTGGTTGTCATCACGGGAGCCTCTCAGCTCGATCGTGATTGGAAGCAGTCGACAGACGAGCAACTGAGTCAATCACACCATGATGCGAGGCTCAAGGTCACTCATTGGAGTGGTTTGCCAATGGAAGACTTGATCCAACAAGTTCAGTCGCTTCCGAAACAGACAATCGTGTTGTTTTTGCTGTGCATGCAAGACGGCAATGGCGAGCACTTCTTCTCGCCCGAGGTTGTGCAGCGATTGGCCGACGTTTCGCCAGCACCGCTGTATGGTGTCTACAACACGTATCACGGCAAGGGGATCGTGGGCGGGCACTTCGCGACGTTCGAGGATTTGGCCAAAGCGACCGCGGAGTTAGCACGACAGGTCCTCCATGGTAACAATCCACAGGAGGCGTCGGATGTCACCAAAGCCCCCATTCACAATCATCTCGATTGGCGACAACTGCAGCACTGGGGATTGGATCAGTCGCGTGCTCCACTTGATAGCGTCGTCGCGTTTCGTGAACTTTCCGCTTGGGAACGCTATCCCGGTCGAATCGCCGCGGCGGCCACGCTGATCGTGATCCAAGCCGGTTTGATCGCTGTGTTGCTCGTGCAAATCCGTCGAAGACGCAAAGCAGAGCAGGCACAGCTGGCCAGCCAAGAGGTCGCCCGTCGGCAACGAGACGAACTGGCGCGAGTCAATCGTGTGGCGACCGTGGGCGAGTTATCCACTTCGATTGCCCATGAGGTGAACCAACCGCTCTCGGCGATCGTCAGCAACGCGCAAGCCGCCATCAGGCTTCTGCAACAGACACCACCGGATACCGACGAGGTCGCAGCGGCTCTGCAAGACATCGCAGGAGACGGAAATCGCGCCGCCGGCATCCTGAAACACGTCCGTTCTCTTTCGAAAAAAGAACAACCAACGCGTGTGCTTTTGGACCTCAACACAATCGTTCGCGACGTGCTCCGGCTCGTCGCACCGGACGCCGTGAGTCGTGGCATTGTGATTCATGAAGAACTCGATCGAAACCTGCCTCCAATTGCGGGAGACGAAATCGGGCTCCAGCAAGTCATCTTGAACCTCCTGATCAACGCGGGGCAGGCGATGCAGGACGTCCAACACGATCCACAACAAATCATCGTGCGAACGACACACGATGACGAGTCCGTTCGATTGAGCGTCGAGGACAGCGGTGTCGGGCTGGACGAAGACCAATTGCAGGAAGTATTTCATCCATTTTTCACAACTCGGTCCGGTGGAATCGGCATGGGGTTGTCGATCAGTCAATCCATTGTCGAATCGCATGAAGGACAGATTTGGGTAACGCGAAACGCGTCTGACGGCGTGACGTTTCACGTTCGCCTAACCACCGCAACCGACACAGTGAACCGATGAACACACGCAAGGGCGAACTGTCGCTGTCAGAAGGGAGCTCCCTGACTGGCGCGTGGTGAGTAAGATGGCGTCATGTCCGTGAACAACGCCACCGTCTACATCGTTGACGACGACGAATCGGTTCGAAAAGCAAAAGCACGCCTGTTGAAATCAGTCGGGTTGCAAGTCGAGTTGTTCGGTTCGGCGCGAGAGTTCCTGGACCACCAGCGTTCCGATGTTCCCGGTTGTTTGTTGCTGGACGTGCGAATGCCTGGTCTAAGCGGATTGGACATGCAACAGCGTTTGAAAGAGACGCAGCAAGATTTACCGATCGTGTTCATGAGCGCCCACGGCGACATTCCCATGTCGGTTCGAGCGATCAAGGCGGGAGCGACGGATTTCCTCCCCAAGCCTGTCGACGATCAAAAGCTGCTCGACGCGGTGGGCCAAGCGATCGACCAAAACATCCTCTCCCGGCGCAGCAACGGCGAACTGGGGCACATCCATCAACGTCTCCGTTCGCTGACTCCTCGCGAACAAGAAGTGTTGGCGTTGGTCGTGGACGGATTGCCGAACAAGCAAATCGCCAACCGGCTCGGCATCTCTCAGCCGACCGTGAAGAGCCACCGTCGCCATCTGATGGACAAGATGGAGGCCTCATCGATCGCCGAATTGGCTCGCATGGTGGAAAAATCGGCGGCGACCTCTACGAAAGGATGACACCAGTCATCCCAAAGAATGATTTCGCCTGCATGGGCCGGTCGCTACCGTATCAATCGTTGTAGTTCCAGCCATCTGAGGGTGCTTCACTTCGGTCGCTTTCTCGAATCGGTTGGTTGCCCTGAAGAGATCACGGAGCGGCCCTGCCAGTTGATGTCAAACCGATTGACCATTGCTGTGATCGACGATGACGAATCGATCCGCACCGCTCTGCGGCGTTTGCTGCAAATCAGTGGTTACTCGGTGATGACCTTCGCGTCGGCAGAAGCATTCCTTCAAGAGACGGTGACCAAGGATCCAGATTGTTTGTTGCTCGATATCCGGCTCGGGGGCATGACGGGTCTGCAACTGCAACAGACGCTATTGAAAGCGGAACGCAGCATTCCAACGTTATTTTTGACGTCGCATCAGGACAACTCATCCCGGCGAACCGCAATGCAAGCTGGAGCCTTCGATGTGCTCCGCAAACCGATCGACGCCGAAGTATTGCTCGACTCGATCCGCCAAGCGTTGAACCGCACCCAACCAATCACAAAGCCGAAAAGAATCGGTTGATTCGACTGACGGAACGAAACTTTTCTTAATCCATTGTTCGGGAGAACTAAAGTGTCTAGAGGTACAAGAATTTTTGCGTTGACCCAAGCGGGTGTGCTAGGCCTGCTGGGCTTAGTGGCTTCCGCGACGATGGTTCGCGCCGCAGAGCAACCGAACATTGTCGTCCTGATTTCTGACGACACCGGTTATGGCGACCTCGGTTGTTACGGCGGCGGAGCAGGTCGTGGGATGCCAACGCCCAACCTGGATCGCCTGGCGAACGAGGGCATGCAGCTCTGGTCGTTTTACGGTCAAGCCAGTTGCACCGCCGGTCGCGCGGCGATGATCACAGGCCGTTTCCCCAACCGGAGTGGCATGACCACGGTCGCGTTCCAAGGTCAAGGCGGAGGATTGCCCGCTGCGGAATGGACTTACGCGTCGCTCCTCAAGAAAGCCGGGTACAACACCTTCTTCGCTGGAAAATGGCACTTGGGCGAAGACGCGTACGCCATGCCAACGGCTCACGGTTTTGATGTGATGCGGAACGCGTTTCTGTACCACCTCAACGCGTACACTTACCCGCTCGAATCGTTCAATCCTGGAATGGAACCTGAACTACGCGAAGCCTTCACCAAGATCACAACCGGGATCCTCGAAGGCGAAGCCGGCAAACCAGCTCGGGAAGTCGCGAAAGTCACCGACGAGAACATCGCTGAAATCGATGTGATGACGACCACAGCATCGCTGGAATACCTTGAGAAGTTTGCCAAGGAAGACAAACCATTCTTGATGAGCATCAACTTCGCCAAGAACCACCAACCCAACCTTCCCGCCAAAGGTTACGAACTGAAGTCGCCTGCGAAAAGCAAATACGCCGATTGCGTGGTCGAGTTGGACGACAACGTCGGAAAGATCATGGACAAGATCCGTGAACTCGGTATCGATGACAACACACTGGTCTTCTACACCGTCGACAACGGAGCCTGGCAAGACGTTCACCCCGACGCCGGCTACACACCGTTTCGTGGTAGCAAGGGAACCGCACGCGAAGGCGGACACCGCGTCCCGGCAATCGTTTGGTGGCCCGGTAAAATCCAACCCGGCAGCGACTCCCACGAGATCGTCGGTGGACTCGACATGCTCGCCACATTCGCGTCGGTCGCGGGCGTGGATCTTCCTGAAAAAGACCGCGAAGGCGAGCCCATTGTCTTTGACAGTCAGGACATGACACCGCTTCTGACCGGGAAAACAGAAGACTGGAAACGAAACAAATGGTACTTCTTCACCGAATCGGATCTCTCACCCGACGCCATTCGTTACGGCAAATGGAAAGCCGTTTTCAACCAGCGCGGCGACAACGGTGCCATGGCCGGCAGCAACGCCCCGGCGGCTGAACTGGGATGGCGAGGACCGCAAAAGTATGCAGCCACCGTCCCAGCGGTCTATGATCTCTGGCAGGATCCTCAAGAACGCTACGACTTGTTCATGAACAGCTTCACCGAGAAAACGTGGACGATGGTTCTCTTCAACAAGGCCACGTCCGAGTTGATGAAGACCTACGAAGCCAACCCGCCACGCAAACTTCAAAGTGAGACTTACACCGGCCCGCTGTCGATCGAACGATTCCGGAAGATCGACGAAATCAAATCGTTGCTGAAAAAGAAAGGCATCGATCTGAAAGAGCTGCAGGACTGATCTCTTTTGTGAGGCGTGGCGGGATATGATTCTCGCCACGCCTTTTTTGATGCGCGCTCCCCAACTCGTCACGAAGAAACCCCCATGAGATTCACTCGCCTTTCGACCTTCACCGCATCCGTCGCAATGTTGCTGGCCGGTTCTGCCACTGCAGTGGCCAGCGATCCGCTTCCTTCCTGGAATGACAACGCGGCGAAGCAATCCGTCATGGCGTTTGTCGAGCGTGTCACGCAAAAGGGTTCACCCGACTTCGTCCCGGTGGAAGAGCGTGTTGCGACCTTCGACAATGACGGAACGCTGTGGAGTGAGCAGCCCTACTACTTCCAACTCGCCTTTGCCTTGGATCGTGTCAAAGCGATGGCACCGGATCACCCTGAATGGAAAACCAAACAACCGTTCAAGGGTGTCCTGGAGGGCGATCTCAAAGCCGTCCTGGCCGGCGGGAAGAAGTCGCTGATTGAGATCATCGCTGCCACCCATGCCGGCATGACCGCCGACGAGTTTGAACGGATTGTCACCGATTGGATCTCGACCGCGAAACATCCCAAGACCGGACGGCTGTACAAGGAAATGATCTATCAGCCGATGCTGGAATTGCTAGCGTATCTTCGGGCCAACGAGTTCAAGACCTACATCGTCTCAGGCGGTGGGATCGAGTTCATGCGGCCGTGGACAGAAGCCACCTACGGCATTCCACCGGAGCAGGTTGTCGGCAGCAGCATCAAGACACGCTACGAGGTTCGCGACGGCAAACCCGTCATCGTACGGTTGCCCGAGGTTGATTTCGTGGACGACAAAGAAGGCAAGCCGGTGGGCATTCATTCGCACATTGGCCGACGTCCCATCTTTGCAGCAGGCAACTCCGACGGCGATTTGCAAATGCTCCAGTACGCGACGATTGGCCGATCCCCGAGTTTCGGCTTGATCGTGCATCACACGGATGCGGAACGCGAATGGGCTTACGATCGGCAATCACATATCGGCCAACTCGACCAAGCCCTCGACGACGCAAAACAAACAGGCTGGACGGTTGTCGATATGAAGCAGGACTGGAAAGCAATCTACCCAAACAAGTGAATGGCTGATCAACGTCCTTAAGAGATCGCTGGTGGATTCAACGCGAGGCCGCTCAACCGTCGCCAATCAGATGAAATCGTCTGCGTCGTTCGAGCCTTCCTCCGAGCGTCCCTCCTCCGAATCGAAAAGTTCCGTTCCCGCATCATCTCGCTGGCTTTCATCAAAAGGGTCTTGCTGCAACCTCTGAACCTGAAAGTCAAAGAGATTGCAGACACTCGGCCGGCCAGGTGGGAGTGTGTAAATACGGCTGCTGCATCGTCCAACCTGAAACAACCCGTCCGTCCGCAGTGGCGACTCAGACTCGTGAAAGCAGTGATCATTCAGGTAAGCTTTGTACCCCCGCTCGCCGACGTCCAGTCGCAAGCGAGCGGTTCGCATACTCTCCTTCGACAATGACCATTCTTTGTAAAACGAGGATGACATTGCTTCCTCGGGAACCGAATTGACACAGAGAAATCTGGCTCCTGGACAGAACCGAACTTGAGCCCCACGCAATTCGTTTCTCAGCCCTCCGGATCCATCCGGACCGCAGAGCAAGCCAACGCCATACGGAGATCTCGTCGCGTCCAAGAAAGTCACCGTGACCTCATATCGAGCCGGCAATGGATAGCGCACCTGGTTCCAGAGGAAAAAGGAGTGGTCCAACCAATCCGTTTCAACTTGATACCCTCCAATGGGATCGTCACTGTCGGCTATGACTTCGACCGTTTCCTGAGCCGACGGTGCGTTGCTCTGCTCACCACTTTGCTCGTCTTCATCAGCTCCGTTCAACTCAACGTTCAGCTGATTCGCTTCGACGTTACACTTCTCACTCGATCGCAACTCCAAACGTGAGTGGTTGCCAACCGGGATGAAGCTGGCGGCAAGTTCGTTAACCGTGAACTTGACTTGCTCGCCGCGGTGAAAACGGTCCAAGAGATTCAATTGGGTTCGCCGGCGAGCCAGCATTCGCGTGGCATATTCGCGTTTTGACTCAATCGCCTCAGAGGACAAATCAGAAAAACGCTCCGCAATGAAACTTGGGTCCTCCAACCAAACCGCCTCCAGATCCTCCAACCTTGCGATCAAATCAGCGATTCTCGGTTGGTCCAACCTCTCGCTATTGAACACCAACTGTTGATGAATTGGCATCCATGAAAAGTACGATGACCCGCTGGCCATTCGACAGACGAAACGCACCTCTTCCTCATCCATGTTGTGCGTTTTCCAATTCACGATGCGACTGCGTTGGCCAATTGTTTCCAGCAACGCTGAGACATCGTCAAACTGCCCAGCCTCCCACAGAATCTGCAGGGCGTACCCCAGACTTCGCTCCCCGTAACGGTACGTTCGATTCGCATTGCTGAGCTTGCGCCAAGCGTCGACTGAACGTCGTGCCCACATCAAATTCCCGGCTTCGTCCAACATCGAAACGTCGGCAGTGCGACGCGTGAAATAACGTCGCATGAACAGATGGGAGTGCAGAGCAACCAATCCGTCCGGCGTCTCTGTATCCAAGCATTTCGAGGCGATTGATTTCTGCAGCTCTTCGCTGCCTCCCCAGCGAGGCATCAACGCAAGGTCATAGCTGTCGTAGGCGCGTTGATGATCGAGATGCCCACTCAAAGACAACCGGAACCAATGGTGCACTGACAAAGGCGTGCTACCACTCGCCATTTGCATTCCCAGCGGGGCACTGGCCAACATGGCCAGTTCAGGCCGAAGCAAGTAGGCTTCCACCATGTGCGTCGACGCCACATTGGCCAGTTCTCCAAATGTTTCCATTGCGGAGGGGGCAGTCTCTGAAACATAACTCGTTCCACGATTGTCCCAGGCCACCCTTCTATAAAACTGCCCAATCACAGCATGCACGACAAACGCGGGGACGTCCGGCTGTTCTGCCGATGACAATCCATCCAGAAAGTCCATTTGGGCAACGGAGTTGAGGACATCCACCGCCTGCAGCATCCGGGTCAAGCACACGTGATCGCGGCCAACACTGGGACTGCGACTCGAAGCCTCCTGCCATGCCACAGGCCAAGCCGCAAGAAACCGACGCACCGCCGCGTCATAACCATCCGAGTTCCTGTCTACGGCGTGGCACAACAAGGATTCACTGTGCACCAACGCGGCAAGCACTGGATCGAACGACTCCGGCGACTCTGCAATCCGATCAGAAGCTTTGCCGACACGTTCGAAATTTGTTTCTCTCGTGTCCCCGAAATCGCATTTCAAAAGGGCCAGCAAAACGAGAGGGTCGCCCGTCGCCTCGAATTCCTTGACATCGTCCAACGCCTTCTTCGGCGGGTGTTCCGAACGGCATCCGAAATACAAGCACTCACGAAGACTGCTTGTGATTGGCTCGACGTTGTCGAGGTCTGGATTGCGTTGAACAAAGTCTTCCAACATCAGCTCAACGTCGGCCATGAACTCGTCGCATAAGTCCGCGAAGAAAATGGGCGGATCTTCGCCAACCAAGGGCGCGTCGTAGACATCCAGCAGCGCCGTTTCCAGATGAGGGTCCACCTTCGCCCGAGCCTTGACCGCATCACGAAGCCGGGTTTGCTGACTCGCCACATCGATTGGAAACCGCTCGAACATCGTCCGAAACGTTTCCGCCTTCAGATCCTGTGCACTCAGAGCATACTGTTCCCGGTACTTCATCGCCTCAGCTTGCACCTTCATCTGCTCCGCCATGGCGGCAGAAGATGCGGCAGCCTGAGCCAACCTGTTTTGCTCCGTTCGATAGAGATAGAAACCGCCGCCCCCGACCGCCGTGGCACTCACCACCAATGCGATCAACAAGACCTTCCAGAGGATCCTCTTGGGAGCCTTCTCGCCGGAAAGTGACTTCGACTTTGTCATACCCAGTGTTCCCGCCATCAATCTTTTCGAACGTGCACGGGATGTTGCCTGTTGATCGACCTCGGCACCCGCCAAACACCGTGCTCTGACCAACCAGTCTAACTCAACAAAACCCACGGCGGGGAAAGCCAGCCCCCACACCAGAAAACTGACTCGCCTCGACGATCGAAACTCCGAGAAACCCACGACCTGTTCGTTCGATGCTGAGCGGTGTCGCGGCCGAAACGCAACTGACTCGAGTGGCCTGGATAGGGTTGGCGGCCACGTGTCCCCGGTCGATCCTGTTGTCATTGCCGCGGGACGATCCAAATGGCAAGCCGACGGGCAAGTCTTGAAATTGCACGGTGTCACCTCGCCTGGGTTTGGTGGATACTTTCATTGTTCAAACCAGGCCTTCACCGGCCCGGCAATGGCTGTATCGCCACGATCGTGGCGACACCCGCAACGTCAAACTGCGCATGCGAGAGCCAGGGATTTGACTCGATCTCTTGTTCACGCTTCTCCCCACCCAAAGACATCTCAACTCAAATCTTGAGTGACTCAGGACCTGTGACCAAAATGCATTTTCGATTCAAGCTTGCCATCGTTGCAGTTTTTGGCATTGTGATCGCGACCAATTCCTCGGCAAATGAGCCGGTGACCCTCGTGTCACTTCTGCATGAGATGACTGACCGAGAAAAGGTCGCTCGCTACCCTCGTCATGATTTCCGACTGAAGCAGGCGAGCAGCTACAGCCGTGATTCGAAAACCCCCGACGATCCCAAAGGTTGGTTTGACAACTTCGATCGAAACACAAACGACACTCACAAGAATTACGTTCGCGTAGAAGACAACCAGGGGCGCAAAGAGTACGTGGTGATGGAGGACGAAGGCGCCGGAGCGATCACTCGCTTTTGGGTGCCTTGGAAAAACCAGCTGCAGCCAGGAACCGATGTTGTCATTCGGTTTTACCTGGATGGTGCCTCGAAGCCCGCCATCGAAGGAAACATGTTCGACTTGTTTCAGGGAAAGGGACTGATCCCGTTTCCACTCGCCCACGAATCTCTGCGATCGGCTGTTTCGTTCTTCCCGATTCCGTACGCCAGAAGCTGCAAGGTGACGATGTCGGACCATCCGTTTTTCTTTCAGTTCACCTACCGGGAATACGAGGAAGATGTCGCCGTGAAGACGTTCTCGATGGACGACTTCCAGTCGGCGAAACGGCTGATTGACACAACCTGTCAGAAACTTTTATCGCCCAGCACATCCGGGTCGGGTGACGTTGTGAATCTGAAAGAGACCCTCGCCGGTGGAAACGAGCAATCGGTCTCGCTACCCGCACAGGAGGCAGCGATCACATCGTTGTCGCTCAAGTTAGGCAGTTACGAAGACCCGAACGTGACGCGGCATGTCGTCTTGAAGATCCGCTTTGACGACAAGGAAACTGTGTGGTGTCCGATCGGCGACTTCTTCGGCGGTGGCATCGGTTTGAATCCATTCCAGGGTTGGTATCGCACGGTGGATGCTGATGGCACGATGACCTGCCGATGGGTGATGCCGTACCAAAACAACGCGAAAATCTCTGTCGTGAACCTGGGCAAAGATCCAGTCGACGTTGAACTTTCCGCCACGATCGACGACTGGAAATGGGATTCGTCCAGCATGTACTTCCACGCTGGCTGGCGAGGTCAATACCCTGTGCCGACACGCCCTTACTCCGACTGGAATTACGTCACCTTGCACGGTCGTGGCGTGTATGTCGGCGACACGCTCACGATCATGAATCCAGTGGAACGATGGTGGGGAGAAGGTGACGAAAAGATTTTCATCGACGGCGAATCGTTCCCTTCGATTTTTGGCACCGGAACCGAAGATTACTACGCCTATTCCTGGGGCGGGCGCAGCACCGACTTTTATGAGCATCCGTTTCATGCTCAACCGTTCAGCCACCAGTACAACCAACTGAACCGTAAACCCAAGATTGACGAAAAGAACACGCAAGGTTTCAGCACAGAGACACGCACTCGAGCACTCGACACCATGCCGTTTTCCAGCTCGCTCAAACTGGACATGGAAGTTTGGTCCTGGACGGATTGCGACATGGGCTACGGCGTGGGTGTCTATTGGTACGGCGACGCTGACACCAAATCGAATCACGCGCCGGACCAAGAGGAGGTGCTGAATGTTCCGCCAGTCCCAACAACGAAATCCACGCCACGCCAAGCAACCATTTCCAGCACCGGCCACGCGTTTCCTAATTCAGTGGAGGTGAACGTGAAAAATGTCCTCTCCAAACCAGAGCACATCGCCCTGAAGCCACAGAACCTGAAGCGAATGAAGCTCAAGGGAACCTGGAGCCAGGACGACCAAGTGCTGTTCAAAAACACGCGAATTGGTGACGCCGTGGAAATCCGCATTCCAGCGTCGGGCTCCGCGGCCGAGACGCTCACGCTGCACGCCACCAAGAGCGGTGACTATGGGATCGTGAATTTCTCAGTCAACGGCCAGCCCGCCGCTGCGAACGTCGATTTCTATTCCGGCGAAAAACCGACTTCTCACGGTCCAATTGCACTGGGAACATTTTATCCCGTCGACGGCGTCTACGTCCTGCGAGCGGAAGTCACCGGTCAAAACAAAGACTCCTTGGGAACCTTGTTTGGGCTCGACTGCGTGACGCTGGTTCCTGCCACCGGTGGATTTTAACCACTCACGGTTGACCGGAGCTCAACAACAACTGTCGCCGGAGCAGCAACCAGAGGCGGTCGGCAAGGAAATCGCCGCAGGTTTTTCGGCGTTGTCGCTGGAGTAAACCGCGAAGTGATCGGCGATCGTTTCCCGTGACGCCGCTTCCGCGAGTTCGTCCGTGCAGACTTCGCCTCGCGTGTACATTCGCCCGGCGTCATCACACACGTACTTGAATGGGCCACGATAAACCCGTTGGTACCCGTTCGCCGAAGCACTGCCGGATTCAATCGCATCGTCATCGGTCCGTGTTGCGATCACGGTCATCGATCGGAACGCGATGCCTTCGACGACCCGCCACGGTTCCGTCTGCAGCTCCGCGATTTGGAGGTCTTCAAAACCAGCGTTTTCAAACGCTTCCAAGAACGCCGATTGCTTGTACGCGCCGGAGATGCAACCGCTCCATAATTCGGGGTCCGCTTGCATCGCCTCGGGCACCTCTTCGTCGCACACGATGTCGCTGATCACCGCTCGCCCGCCTGGTCGCAAGACACGGAAGATCTCGTCGAACAACAGCTCCTTCTCATCGGCATCGACCAGATTCAAGACACAGTTGCTGACCACAACGTCGATCGTTTCGTCATCGATCAGGGGCGATTCCCGCCGTTGCTCAGCCAAGTAAGCCTCCAGCGCACGAAGTCCCGCGTCGTCGGTCACCGGATGCTGCTGCAAGTAAGCCTGGACCTCGTCACGATCGATCGCCAAGTCTTGGATCTTGCCTTTGCGAAAGGTGACGTTGTCGTAACCGATCGCTGCGGCGACCTTGGGCTGCGACTGCCGAGCCAACTGGAGCATGTCGTCATTCATGTCGACACCGATCACGTGGCCTTGCTCACCCACGACTTGCGAGGCGATGAAGCAAATCTTTCCGCCGCCGCTGCCCAGATCCAAAACGGTCTCCCCAGGGCGAACGTACTTCGATGGGTCGCCGCAACCGTAATCGCGATCGATGACTTCTTGCGGGATGACCTTCAAGTACTTCGCGTCGTAGTCGACCGGGCAACAAAGCTCGGCCTCACGCTCCTGGGCCGCTTGAGCGTAACGTTCACGGACGGCGGCTTCCACATTCAATGAAGTCATGGCGATTCAGCAAGAGAAAAAGAGAGCGAAGAAAGAATTCAGAACGGCAATCACTTCAGTGCAGCAAGGCACCACCGCAGCCACTGCCGGCCCCGGCGGTGCAACCGTAACAATGGTCCGCCAATGCGATCGGCTGATCAACCAGTTCGTCGAGGGATTCGATGGACCAAACCGTGCGTGGGCATTGAGACAAATCGATCATTTGATTGAAATCGCAATCGTAAATCTGACCGTCCCAACTGACCGACACCAGTGACCGGCACATCACCTCGTCCGTGGCTTTCGCGTTGAAGTTTTCCGACAGCAACCGCAGGTAGTCGTCCAGCCACCCCCGTTTTTGCAGGTATTGAGCGTATCGGCGAATGGGAATGTTGGTGATGGTCAGCAAATTGCCAAACTCAATCCCGTATCGAGCCGACAATTCGCGTCGGTAATCAGCTTCCAATTGGGCTTGATCCGGCGGCAGCGACGGCCCGGTCGGGTTGTAGACCAGATCCAGTCGATGCGTGTCGCTGTCGCGTCGATACCCGAGTTCATTCAGCCTCAGCAGCCCATCGATGCTGCGTCCAAAGACGCCTCCGCCGCGTTGCCCATCGACGTTGTCCTCCAGATAACACGGGAGCGAAGCCACCACGTCGATTTCGTTCGCTGCCAAAAAGTCGGCCACCCATTCGTAGCCGGGCTCGCTCAGAATGGTCAGATTGCATCGGTCGATGACCCGCAAACCGGCCGCTCGAAACGTTTCGGCCAACCGGCGGAAGTTCGGATTCATCTCCGGTGCGCCGCCGGTCAAATCGACGGTGGTGATCGCGGGGCAGGATGCCACCAATTCCAGCAAACGATCCGCCGTGCGATCGTCCATGTTTTCGCGTTTCTTGGTCGGACCAGCGTCCACGTGGCAGTGAGTGCAGGTTTGATTGCAAAGCTTGCCGAGATTGATTTGAAGCTGATTCAGCTGGTTTCGCCAGAGCTTGCCGCCTTCCAGCCGCGACGCAAACGTTGGAACCACACCGGTGGGGAGACCTTCATTCACAATCGGCAGCAAACTCGACACAGCGGCTTTCTCCAAGGATTCATCAGGGCGGCAGGATCGATTCAAATCATACGAACCGTCGTCGACAACAGCACACTTCGAGCACTGAGGCCGGAAAGGGCGAAATGGAAACCATCGGCGCGGCCCCAACGTACAAGATGGCCAACGAAGTCCTATCCCCGTTGTTGGGACAAAACGGTAGGATGAAGTCAGCACGGTATGGGGAACCGGCCGGTTGTGCGTCGAAGCTCGTTTTCGCGAAAAGCATTTGCGAAACGATTTTCCCTGCAATTGATTGGTTTTTGAGACGACGGAACAAGCCTTCCCTCGTCTTGTGGGTGACTTGTGGCGTACGGTTTGCGTAGGGAAACATCGGGTCGAAAGATTCGCCAGTTTGACAGTCGGTCTGGTTAATAGGGACGGAGAATATGTACGAACGGTTTACTGACCGAGCCAGGAAAGTCATGCAATTGGCTAACCAAGAGGCTCAACGATTCAATCACGAATACATCGGCACCGAACACATTTTGTTGGGGTTGGTGAAAGAAGGCAGCGGTGTGGCTGCCAACGTATTGAAAAATCTCGAAGTCGATCTGCGAAAAATTCGCCTCGAGGTCGAGAAATTGGTGCAAAGCGGGCCTGAAATGGTGACCGTGGGCAAATTGCCACAAACACCACGTGCGAAAAAAGTCATCGAGTACTCGATGGAAGAAGCACGCAATCTCAACCACAGCTACGTGGGCACCGAGCACATCCTGCTGGGCCTGCTGCGTGAACAAGAAGGCGTCGCCGCTCAGGTTCTGATGAACTTGGGCCTGAAGCTGGAAGATGTTCGCGAAGAAGTGCTCAACCTGCTCGGTCACGGGCTCGAAGGCGCAGAAGTCGGCGAACGCGGTGGCCGTGGTGGCGACAGCGAAGGCAGCAGTGGCGGAAGCGGAAGCAGCAAGAGCGGCAAGAGCAAGACTCCCGCCCTGGACAGCTTCGGCCGCGACCTGACCGAACTCGCCAAGAAAGGGGAACTGGACCCAGTCATCGGCCGCGAACGAGAGATCGAACGCGCCATCCAGATCCTCTGCCGCCGGACCAAGAACAACCCCGTCCTGCTGGGCGAAGCCGGTGTCGGCAAGACCGCCATCATCGAAGGCTTTGCTCAACGCGTCATTGGCGGAGAAGTGCCCGAGATCTTGGCCGACAAACGCATTGTCGTTCTCGACCTCGCCATGATGGTGGCAGGGACCAAGTACCGCGGTCAGTTCGAAGAACGCATCAAAGCGGTCATGACCGAAGTGCGTCGTGTCAAAAACACGATCCTCTTCATCGATGAACTTCACACCCTGGTCGGTGCCGGCGGTGCAGAAGGCGCCATCGACGCTGCCAACGTTCTGAAGCCAGCCTTGGCACGGGGCGAAATCCAGTGCATCGGTGCGACCACGCTGGATGAGTACCGCAAGTACATCGAAAAGGACAACGCGCTGGCTCGTCGTTTCCAAGAAATCATGGTCGAGCCGACCGGCAAGACCGAGACGATCGAAATCCTCAAGGGATTGCGAGAACGCTACGAAGAACACCACCGCGTGCAGTTCACCGACGATGCCATTGTGGCGGCCGTCGAAATGAGCGAACGCTACATCACCGCTCGCTGCCTGCCCGACAAAGCCATCGACGTGATCGATGAAGCCGGGGCTCGCGTGCGTCTTCGCACCATGACTCGTCCACCAGACTTGAAAGAAATCGACGAGCAAGTCGAAACGCTGAACAAGGACAAAGAAGACGCGGTTGCCAACCAAGACTTCGAAAAAGCCGCCAACCTGCGTGATCAAGCTGAAAAACTTCGCAAGAAGAAAGAGCAGATCACTCAAGAATGGCGTGAAAAAAGTCAGCAAACCGATGGCGTCGTCGACGAAGAAATCATCGCAGAAGTCGTCAGCAAGATGACCGGCATTCCATTGACACGCCTGTCAACGGAAGACTCGCTGCGTCTGTTGAAGATGGAAGAGGAACTGCACAAACGCGTTGTCAGTCAAAGCCAAGCGGTCACAGCGGTCGCCAAAGCAGTTCGCCGAAGTCGTTCGGGTCTGAAAGATCCCAAGCGGCCAACCGGTTCGTTCATCTTCGCCGGTCCAACCGGTGTCGGTAAAACGTTGCTCGCCAAAGCTCTCGCTGAATACATGTTCGGTGATGCAGATGCCTTGGTGCACATCGACATGTCCGAGTACATGGAGAAACACAACGTCAGCCGTCTGATCGGTGCCCCTCCCGGATTCGTGGGTTACGAAGAAGGTGGCCAGCTGACCGAAAAGATTCGCCGACGTCCTTACGCGGTTGTGCTGTTCGATGAAATCGAAAAGGCTCACCCGGATGTCTTCAACATGTTGTTGCAAGTCATGGAAGAAGGTCGCTTGACCGACTCCTTCGGACGCAACGTTGACTTCCGAAACACGATCTTGATCATGACCACCAACGCGGGTGCAGAAGCGATCAAGAACGAATCGGCATTCGGTTTCCAAAAACCCGATGGCGATGCGAGCTACGACTCGATGAAGTCTCGCGTGATGGACCAAATTGAACGTGTCTTCCGCCCTGAGTTCTTGAACCGCTTGGACGACACGATCATCTTCCGTCACTTGACCACGACCGACCTGAAGGGCGTGATCGACTTCGAACTGTCCAAGGTTCGCGAACGTTTGCTCGATCGTGGCTTGGCCATCGACTTGAGCGACGAAGCGAAGGAGTTCTTGATCAAGAAAGGCAGCAACCTCGATTACGGTGCCCGTCCACTTCGTCGTGCGATCGAGCAACGCATCGAAGATCCACTCGGCGAAGAATTGCTGCGTGGTGCGTTCGAAGGCAAGGACACAATCATCATCGACGTTCACAAAGACGACAGTGGCAAGATCACACGTCTGAACTTCGAAGGCGAAAAACGCGGTTGGGCAGACAGCGACTCCGAAGAGGAAGCGGTGCCTGCTGCCAGCAGCGATGACCAAGCGAAATCGGACGCTTCGTAGTTCGCTTCACGAATGAATTTGAATGTGCCTCGGCGAGTCCCTCACTCGCCGAGGCATTTTTTTTGCCATCACCCGCCCGCTTCTGAACGGGCGAATCTCCGATCCCAATCGATCGCGATGCCTCAACCAGCCGACAAGCATCCGCCTGCGGACGCGCCCTTGGATTCGCCGAACGCCAAAACAAACCTCAACTCCGCCCTCTGGACTCGCCATCTCGGGCAGGTCGCGGACCTGCAAGACTGGTTTGAGAAACTCGCCGGAATGAATCATCGACTCTGGTTCGATTCGGCCTCGGACCACAATCACGACCGAGGACGCTACTCCTTCTTGACTGCGGATCCGGTTGCTTGGCTTCAGGCATCACTCGCCGACCCTGACCCCTGGCCGACCTATCACGATTGGTGCCTCCGACTATCAAAGCAAAATCGCCCCACGGACCTGCCACCGTTTTGTGGCGGCATCGCCGGGCTGGTTGCCTACGAAGCGGCTTGGTGGCTCGAACCAAGCGTTCAAATGCCACCCTCATTCCTCGGTGAACAGCCTCCGCTCGGCTTGGCGATTGGAGTCTACGACTGGACCCTCGCTGTCGACCATTCCACCGGTTCAGCCACGCTGATCAGCAACGGTCTCAACGAGGATCTGGTCACCGACCCCCAACGGGCCCAGCAGCGCGGCGAAGCAATCCTTGAGCGACTCGCTTCCCCCCGGTGCACCCCCATGGCCAGCCACGCTGAGAAGTCACCGCCATCCATGTCACCGGGGTTCCCCACGGAAATGCCCGGTGTACGCAGCAACTTTGACTCACCTCGCTACATCGCTTCGGTCACGGAGATCATCGACCGCATCCGCGCCGGCGATTCATTCCAAGTCAACCTCGCTCAAACGCTCACTCATGCAGCAACCTGCACCGCAGAGGAACTGTACGGCCGATTGCGTCAGTCGAACCCGGCTCCGTACGCAGCGTTCTTTGACATCGGCAGCGAGCAGATCCTGAGTTCCTCGCCTGAAGGCTTCCTTCAAATCCGAGGCCGCCATGTTGTCACGCGACCGATCAAAGGCACCGTGCCCAGGACCGGCGATGAGATCGAAGACGAACGCTTGGCACAGGTGCTCGGCGGCAGCGTCAAGGATCGCGCCGAGAACATCATGATCGTGGACTTGATGCGAAACGATCTTTCCATCGCCTGCACAGACGATAGCGTTCGCGTCACTGGACTCTGCGAAATCGAACGCTACCAAAGCGTCCAGCACTTGGTGTCGACTGTCGAAGGCCAACTGCGAGACAACGTCCCCATCAGCGAATTGCTCGCCGCATGCTTTCCCGGAGGAAGCATCACCGGTGCACCGAAGATTGAGGCGATGAAGACAATCGCCCGGCTCGAAGGCCAACCCCGCGGAGCCTACTGCGGGTCAATCGGTTACGTGAGCGTTTCCGGCAACGCGGACTTCAACATCCTGATTCGGACCGTGACCCAAAGGGATGGGCAGTGGCACTTCGCTGTCGGCGGTGGGATCACCGCGCGCAGCGAACCGCAGAGCGAGCTGGAAGAAACCTGGACCAAAGCCGCCGGCCTGCTGCGTGCCATTCGCTTGGATCAAGAATAGCCAGCAAGCACAAAATCCAATCGCGAGTCACGGATTGGTTTCGTTCAATTCCGCAGCCAACTTCTCGCGGAAGATCTTGCTGTTGTGCCGAATGTCGACTGGCAACGGCTGATCGCGGATGACAAAACGCTCGATCCGATGCGTGAGTGGATTGCGTGCCGCACGGTCTCGCAGCCGCGCCTCGAGCTCTTGTGTTCGACGGGAATCACCACCGATGGAAAGATCGACCGGCTGAACGACCAGCACAGGCTCCTGCTCGCCCGGCTTCCCCACCCCCACCAAAGCACACTTCTCGACCAAGTCATCCACATTGAAAACAGACTCACACGGGATGGTGAAGAACGTTCGCTTGGAAGAGACAATCCGATGAGCCTTCCGACCACAAAACCAAAACCGATCTTGCTCGTCCAGGTACCCCACATCGCCCATCCGATGCCAAAATGGATGCTCCGAACCACCTGACTCATCATGGACTTTGTGCAGGGCGTTCTGATCCACGCGAGTGACGTACCGCCTGGTCACCATTGGACCGTTGACGATCAACTCTCCAATCTTGCCACGCGGAAGTTCGTTGACATCATCGATCGTGGCGATGGGTCCGTCGTTGATCTCGATCACTTTCCATCGCACGCCGTCAAAACGTGAACCGACACAAACGCCCTTGCCCTTGGATGCAGCGGGCCCGGTTTCTGAAATCACGGCACGCGATTCAATCGATGCAATCGGCAACGCTTCCGTCGCACCATACGGCGTTTCGATTCGGGCATCCTCGTGAACAAACCGCCGCAGCGATTCCAGCGTTGCGGCAGGCACGGGCGCTCCCGCCGACAACACTCGCTTCAGCGTCGGAAAGGGTTTCCCCACAGCGTTGGCTTCGCACCAGCGAGTCACCGTCTTCCAAAGCGCGGGCGAACCAAACGCCTGGTCCACCTCCCACTGACGCGCCGCCTGGATCAACTTCTTGGGGTCCACGTCGGCGGGCCGAGTGGGATCCATGTCGGGAATGATCGTGGTCACGCCCATCACGGCATCAAACAGACCGAACAGAGGAAAACACGCCAGATCCCGAGAGCCTTGCCGAATCTCATAGCGGTTTCGAATTCGATCGATCTGGGCATGAAAGGTTTGATGCGTGTAGGCAACCCCCTTGGGCGGTCCTGTGCTGCCAGTGGTGAAGATCACCGCGGCATCATCGAGCGTCTGAACATCCGGAAGCGTCAACGCCGGATTTTGCTCGCCCAATTCCAGGATCTGCTTCAGCGTTTTGCCCCCCCAGAACCAACGCCGCCCCACCGTGATGTTTCGTTTCGCGTTCGGAAATCGACGTCGCAGGATCGCCCGAATCGCCTGCGCCTTTGGAATCCCTAAAAAGCCGTCCGGGTTCACTTCTTGCAAGCAACCTACCAAGTGCTTGCGATCCATTCCTGGATCAATCAGCACCACCACCACACCAGCTTTCATCATCGCAAACACAAGCTCGATGAACTGGGCGCCAAACGGAACCAAGCTCACCAAACGCATGCCGGGCTGGATCCCGGAAGCCAACAACCCACGAGCGATCTGGGTGCTGCGATCGTCCAGCGTTTTAAAAGTTGTCAACGCGTAGTCGCGGTCGGAACCATCTCGCTTGGCAGGCCCCGACGGCTCCGCAATCGCAATGCCGCCCGGCAGAACTTTCGCAACGGCACTCAATCGGGAAGCGACATTGCCGGTTGACCCCGCCGTGCCCGCCAGGACTTGAGATGATTCTCGACTGCATGGACCGTCACTCATTTTCATTCACCAAGACTTCGAGAATTTGATCCGCGATCGATTCCTGCACGACCCGCTGAGCCCCCTTCCAACCTGGGATACCGTTGACTTCGATCAATTGAAGCTCCCCGGTTTCTGTTTCCAGCCAGTCGATCGCGGCGAACTTCAATCCCAAGTCAGCACTGACCTGACGAGCCAATCGATCCCAGGTTGCATCCATCGGCACAAGTTCGCTCTGCCCACCACCGCGAACATTGGTCCGAAAATCCGCCGCGTTGCGACGCCGAATCGCGTGCGAGTGATCGCCAATGACCAAGACTCGCAAATCAACTCCACCTGGCGGCACGAACTGCTGGACATACATGACCGCGTTCACTTGAGCGAGTGTTGAGAACGCCGTCCAAGCCAACTCGGCATCGCGAACACGCATCACCCCGCGACCTTCTCCCCCAAAGATCGGCTTGATCACCACGTCTCCACCAAGGTTTTCAAATGCCTCCATCGCTGCCGCTCGCGATTGCACGACCTGGGTGGGTGGGGTGGGCACACCAAGCGATTGAACGCGAGCCAAGGTCGCGTATTTATCAATTGCAAACTCCAACGCACTGGGCGGATTGACCAAGACGGTGGGCGGATTGACCAAGGCGGTGGGGCCACTCACGCTTTGTCGGCGAACGAAATCATGCAGAACCGCCAGCCGGAACGTGATCTGTTCCATTGAACCCGCTGGCATGGTGCGGGTCAGAATCGCCTCGAAATCCGCCAGCGATCGCTCGCGGGAATCTGTTCCGTCGTGCAGCTGACACCACGCCGTTGAGCCCGAGGGAGTGGACGCCTTGTCGCCACCGCAATGCAGGCGGCTCCTCAATGTTTCGTAGTCCGCGAAGTGCAATTGAACCGAGTGACGCGACGCAGCCGCCTGCAATTCCTTCAGGTGCCACCCCAGTGCAGCAGCACGGCCAAGAGGCTGAGACCGGGACGATCCGGACGTCGCTTCACGCCCGCCGAGCACCAACACATTCGCTCGACTCATAGCCCGAATGATTCTCGCAAAATGCCATCACTCAGCTGTCCATGACGCCAAGATTTCCCCGTTTGCAACGAGTGAATGGTGACCACCGCGGGGCTGAACAGCATCGGATCGACGCGATAAAAATCGTAGTCGTATCGCTGGAAGATTTTCGCGAACGGCTGGCCATGATCCTCGGACGATTCGCTAGGAATTTTTGCGGCCACGCTCTCGATCAGATCGTCCTCGGCATCGATCCAAAGCGTCACCCGGGCCCCGTACAGCATCGCGTCGTTGGTTCGCCCAATGCCACCCACCGTGTCACCGACCTTTGCTGGAGGCGGCAGGGGCGCATCGCCATGAGCCGACATCACACGAGCAACATCGAACTCCAGTGCATGCAGTTTATGGAGCGCCGTCTCAACGCTTCGCGACACCACTTGAGCACTGCCCGCAATGCTGGTGCTCGGAGCAACCGCCAAACAGAGACGACTGGAATCCACGCCACATTCATCCGCCATCGCCTGAATCACGTCCTCCCCAGGCAGCGTCCCTGATTCAAGAACTCCCACGGCGACGTCATCCTCGGTTGCCGGCCGAGACAACTGGAGTTGCTCCAACATTGCCTCTTTCCCGCGAAGCGAACGCATTGGCCCACTCGCCATCGCGAAGTAGTCGCCGACTGAAACTGGCCACCCTGCGTACTGACCGCCCAAGCAAGCCCGAACCGGATGATCCGTCTGAATCGAAACGGCCAGCCCAACCAGATCCTGAGGCGAGGTGGGCGCATAAGAAACCGTCGCCAGATCCCCCAAGCACAGCCGAGCCAATCCCAAACCGGCCGCCAACGAGCCACGGCAATGGACTCCTGCGTCCAACACACGGGCCCCCGCGATCACAGACGCCTCGCAATTCAGTTCCAAGGCGGAATCCCAGAGAGACTCAAAACACCCGTGAGCCATCCGGCAGAGCCCAGGATCGGAAACGGAATGGGACGGATCATTGGAACGAGCGGAATTCATGCCACCAATCTAACGCCCCCTCCAGCAATTGACGATTGGCCCTCAAGCCTTGCGCGTCACCGAACCGACGCTCAAAATGAACACGCTGTGCAATGTCTGCCCAAACGCGTTGATTTCTTTGCCCCAAGTGAGTCGACACGATGCTTTTGAAGAACACCTTGCCTGCCATGACACTGGCCGCTGCGCTCGCGAGCAGCATTTTCTGCGGTGAATTCGCGACCGCAGCGGACGCCAAGCCCCCCAGGCTGAGAGCCGAACCGGAAGTCGGACAAACGGCCAAGGAGTTTCGACTGGAGGCGGTCGCCGGCAAACGTTCGGGCGAGGTCAGTCTCAGCGATGTCACGGGAGAAGCCCCCGTCGTGGTCGTCGTCCTGCGAGGCTTTCCAGGCAGCCAGTGCCCCGCCTGCGTCGGACAAGTCGCTGACCTGGTCAAGCACGCCCGCCACTTCCGCCAACGAAACATCGAAGTCCTGCTGATCTACCCCGGCCCCGCGGCGGAACTCAAAGCCAGAGCCCAGGACTTTCTCCAAGACTCCAAGTTGCCCGCCCCCTTCACAATGCTGCTGGACCCGGATCACTCCTTCACCAAGGCCTACGGTCTTCGCTGGAACGCCCCTCGGGAAACTGCCTACCCGACCACCATTGTGATCGGCAAAGATGGCAAAATTGATTTCGTGAACATCAGCCGCACTCACCGAGGTCGCACCACAGCGACCACTCTCTTGGATCAATTTTGACTTTGCCCCCCGAATCGGCCGCTTGGCTGCAAGCCATCTCAGGAGCCTCAGCCATCGAAGAGGCTGAGCATGTCCAAACGCTCTGGAGCGGCTATGGACAAATCCTGCGAGTCAAACTGAAGCAACCCACCTGGCCGGATTCCGAGCCCTCGACGAGCACCTCCCTGGCAACCCGTGTGATCGTCAAACAGATCTCGCCGCCCAGCTCAACCGAGCAGGGTGGCGCTCACCCGCGAGGCTGGAACACATCCCAGTCTCATCGTCGCAAACTCCGATCGTATGAAGTCGAGTCGGCGTTTTATGCTCACCACGCCATCCACTGCGACGCGTTCTGCCGAGTCGCCAAGTGCTTGGCCCAAGCCGAGTTGCCCTCGGGCCAGATCATCGTTCTCGAAGACCTGGACCAAGCGGGCTATCCGATCCGCCATCGCAGCCTCAACGCCGCTGGCGTGAACCAAGGCTTGCGGTGGCTGGCACACTTCCACGCTCGATTCCTGCACCCCCAGGACCAAGCGGCCCAGTGGAACGACCTGTGGCCGATCGGAACCTACTGGCACTTGGCCACTCGACCGGACGAATTCGAAACGATGCCGGAAGGGGCATTGAAACAGGCCGCCACGGCGATCGATGCGTGCCTCAATGAATGCCAGTTCCAAACGCTGGTGCACGGCGACGCGAAAGTGGCCAACCTGTGCTTCGCCGCCCGCCACCATCAACCTCCTGCGATGGTCGACTTCCAATACGTCGGTCGCGGCTGCGGCATGAAAGACGTCGCTTATTTCTTGAGCAGCTGTGTCAGTGAATCCGACTGCGAGCGCAATGAATCTCGCTATCTCGCGACCTACTTCGAATCCCTGCGAGACGCAATGTTAACTCACGGCACCGAACCAATCGAATTCGCGGCAGTGGAAAATTCGTGGCGTAAACTGTACCCGATCGCCTGGGCCGACTTTGTTCGCTTCCTCGAAGGCTGGTGCCCCGGTCATGCCAAACTCACCGGGTACTCTCAACGCATGACCAACCTGGCACTGGAACATGTCGGCGGCGAGCACACGCCTTCACCGAACGACTAAACTTCACCCAACGAAGAAACGCTGGGCGGCACACCCCTTCTGACTCACAACTGGAATCCTGCGACATGTTGACTCGATCCCTCCTGGCCATCGCAACGCTTTCGCTGTTCGTTGCTGCAACGCCGCGAATCGCCAGTGCCGAAGAAAAATCACCTCCCAACGTCGTCTTCTTCTTGGTCGATGACCTGGGCTACATGGACATCGGCGCCAACAACCCAGACACGTTTTACGAAACCCCCCACATCGACCGACTGTCGCAATCGGGAATGCGATTCACAGACGGTTACGCAGCCAACCCGGTCTGCAGCCCGACCCGCTACAGCATCCTGGCGGGCAAGTACCCCTCTCGCGTGGACGCGACCAACTTCTTCACCGGCACCCGCCCCGGCAAGTTCCATCCCGCTCCGCTGAACAACCGGATGCCCTTGGAAGAAATCACCTTGGCTGAGTCCCTGAAGTCAAATGGCTACGCCACCTTCTTCGCTGGCAAATGGCACCTTGGCCCGTCCGAGGAATACTGGCCAGAACACCAAGGGTTTGACGTCAACCAAGGCGGCCACAACGCAGGCGGCCCCTACAGCGGCAAGCGATACTTCTCACCCTTTGAGAACCCTCGCCTGGAAGACAACACGACCGGGGAACACCTTCCCGATCGGCTTGCCAAAGAAGCCTCCAAGTTCATCGAACAACACCAAGACGAACCGTTTCTGACGTACCTGTCGTTCTACAGTGTCCACACACCGCTGATGGCACCACCCGAACTGGTCAAGAAATACAAAGCCAAGGCTGAACGCCTCGGACTGACCGACCAAGAAGCCTTCGGCGAAGAAGAAAAGCTGTGGGGAAAACCCGAGTGGAAGGGACGCCCCGTCCGACAGCTGCAAAGTCACGCCACTTACGCAGCCATGGTGGAAGCGATGGATCAAGCCGTCGGCCGCGTCCTCCAGCAGATCGACGACCTCGGGCTCACCGAAGAAACCATTGTGATCCTGACCTCCGACAACGGCGGGCTGAGCACATCCGAAGGCTGGCCAACCTCCAACCTTCCCCTCCGAGGCGGCAAGGGCTGGGTCTACGAAGGCGGGATCCGTGAGGCCTTCATGATTCGCGCCCCAGGAATCACGAAGCCAGGAACGACCAGCGACGAGCCTGTTTGCAGCATCGACTTCTATCCCACGATCCTGGACCTCTGCGGGCAAACCGCCCCCCCGCAACAACAACTCGATGGTGTCTCACTCAAACCGCTCCTTCGCGGCGATGAATCACTGGACCGGCAATCGCTCTACTGGCACTACCCTCACTACAGCAACCAAGGCAGCTTCCCCGGCGGAGCCATTCGGGAGGGCGATTGGAAATTGATCGAACGCTACGAAGACGGACGAGTGCACCTCTACAACCTGAAGGACGACATCGGCGAACGGAACGATGTCGCGGATCAACACCCTGAAAGAGTCAACGCGATGCGAGACCAACTTCATCGCTGGTACAAAGAAGTGGACGCGAAATTCCTGCAACCCAAAGATGGCCAGCAACCCTGGCACCCACTGGAGGACTGAGCGTCCGCGGCGAAGAAGCCGCACGGATCGGCTCCACCCTCCCGAGGCTGTCCAGTCGCGGAGCGACGAAAGCCTTGGGTTTCAACCCAAGGTCACCCACGTCTCAACACGCCTCCCAAGTCGCGGAGCGACGACAGCTGGAACACGCCCCGAACACCTGTCGCCACTGCGTGGCTTTCCTGTCCCGGTCGCGACACTCCGATCCTCGGGTTGAAACCCGAGGCTATCAACGATCACCGCTCCGCGGTTGAACCGACAGACAACCAGCCCCACCCAAAAGCCACCGCGTGAAATCCCCGGCGTCCGTGTAGCGATTGAACTCTCGGCGCTCCCACCACAACAGTCGCGGAGCGACGAAAGCCGATAGCCTTGGGTTTCAACCCAAGGTCACCCACGTCTCAACGCACCCATCAAGTCGCGGAGCGACGACATCCGGGAACATGCCCCGAACACCTGTCGCCACTCCGTGAAATCCCCGACATCCGTGTAGCAATTGAACTCTCGGCGCACCCGCCAAACCAGTCGCGGAGCGACGACAGCTGGGACACGCCCCGAACACCTGCCGCCGCTCCGCGGCTGGTCCGTTTTGATGCTGGCTCACGAGGCCTCGGGTTAAAACCCGAGGCTGCCAGCTGTCACCGCTCCGCGGTTGTATTCGCCAACGCAGCACGCATTCACAGGGGTGCGTGCTCACCAGTCGCGGAGCGACGAAAGCCGATAGCCTTGGGTTTCAACCCAAGGTCACCAACACCGCGACACGTCCCCCAAGTCGCGGAGCGACGACAGCCGGGAACGCGTTCCGAACCTCTGCCGCCGCTTCGCGGCTGGTCCGTTTTGATGCTGGCTCACGAGGCCTCGGGTTGAAACCCGAGGCTACCAGCTGCCACCGCTCCGCGGTTGAATTCGCCAACGCAGCACGCATTCACAGGGGTGCGTGCTCACCAGTCGCGGAGCGACGACAGCCGGGAACGCGTTCCGAACCTCTGCCGCCGCTTCGCGGCTGGTCCGTTTTGATGCTGGCTCACGAGCCCTCGGGTTAAAACCCGAGGCTGCCAGCTGTCACCGCTCCGCGGTTGTATTCGCCAACGCAGCACGCATTCACAGGGGTGCGTGCTCACCAGTCGCGGAGCGACGAAAGCCGATAGCCTTGGGTTTCAACCCAAGGTCACCCACGTCTCAACACGCCTCCCAAGTCGCAGAGCGACGACAGCTGGGACACGCCCCGATCACCTGTCGCCACTCCGTGGCTTTCCCGTCCCGGTCGCGACACTCCGATCCTCGGGTTGAAACACGAGGCTATCAACGATCACCGCTCCGCGGTTGAACCGACAGACAACCAGCCCCACCCCAAAGCCACCGACGTCCGTGTAGCGGTTGAACGCGTCATCGCACGAAGGTCTCGCCTACGATCGTGGCGCTCCCTGCTTTCGCTTCCGATACTTGTTCGGATTGTCGGCTTGCCCGGTGATCTCGTACAGAAACATGCTCGGCTTGGTCGGGCGCGGCTTGCCCCACTTGCGACGAGTCAAAGCCAGCGACATCGTCAGCTGATCTTGAGCGCGAGTGATGCCGACGTAACACAGCCGCCGCTCCTCGGCGATGTCTTCGTCCAGCCCACCCTTCAACGTGCGGCTGTGCGGCAGAATCCCATCTTCCATGCCGACCATGTAGACGACCGGAAACTCCAGCCCTTTGGCCGCGTGCATGGTCAACAACCACACCGCGTTCTTCATCGCCAGCTTGTCTTTCTCGCTGCCCATCTCTCGACCGGCGAGCGCGATGTCGGACAAGAACCCCGATAGATCTGGTTCTTCGTTTTTATCTTCGTAAGCAGCCACCGCGTTGGCGACTTCACCAATCGATGCCATCCGAGACTCACGCTCATCAGGCTGGTCGTACAGCCGCGCGATCTCATCCGCGTACGCCGTCCGCTGCAACAAAGTCTCCAGACCTTCTCGCATGGTTTCATTGGAAAGTCGCTGCTGAACGTCTCCCAGCAACTGTTTCAGTTGATCGATCCCGCGCAGTGCTGCGGGAGTCAAATCGGCAACCGACTCGGGATCATTCATCACCTGCCAAACCGGAATCCCCTTGGCAACAGCGCGATCAATCAACATCCTCACGGACTTGTTGCTCAGTCCCCGCGCGGGCGTGTTGATCACTCGTAGCAACGAAATCTCGTCGTCCGGCTGATTGATCCATTTCAAATAAGCCACGATGTCGCGAACCTCGCGACGATCAAAGAACGACTGGCTTCCCAGCATCACGTAAGGCACATCGTGCTTCCGCAGTTCGGTTTCAAACAAACGAGGCTGCTCGTTCGTTCGAAACAAAATCGAGATGTCCTTGGGCTGGATGTGCTCGTTGTCGATCAAGTGCTTGATCTCACGGACGACGGTCTCTGCTTCGGCTTGCTCGTCTTTGTGCTGCACGATCCGAGGACGCTTGCCGGACGGCCGATAGGGCTTGAGCACCTTGTCGTGACGAACCGTGTTGAAGTCAATCAGCGTGTTGGCCATCTCCAGGATGGCACCCGTGCTGCGATAGTTGTCCTCCAACCAAACCACTTTCGCGTCCGGCCAATCCTTGCTGAAACTGAGGATGTGCGACACGTCCGCACCTCGCCAAGCGTAAATCGACTGATCATCGTCGCCGACGACGCACAGGTTCCGGTGAGCCTCGGTCAGGAACTTGGTGATCCTGTACTGGCTCCCGTTGGTGTCCTGGTACTCATCGACCAACACGTGGTCGTACTTGCTCGCTTCACGATCACGAATCTCTGCGTGCTCACTGAACAACATCTCGGTTTGCAGCAGCAAGTCATCAAAGTCCATGGCCCCGCGAGCTCGCAGTCCATTCTGGTATCGCCGATAGCCGGACGCAGCGAAATGTTCCTTGTCGGTGCTGGCAATGCTCATCGCTTGCTCCGGAAACACCGACGCGCTCTTCCAACCGCTGATGATTGAAAGCATGTCGTTGGGTTTCAGAGCCGTGTTGGGCAACCGCAGTTCACGCAGAATCGCTCGCGCCAAAGACTCTTGGTCGCTGCGGTCATAAATCGCGAAGGTCGCGGGAAAACCGAGCGCGGGTGCATGCTCCCGAAGGATTTTCACGCACTGAGCATGAAACGTGCTGATGGTGGGCTTGGGAGGGCCTTTTTGGCCACGTTTCCGCTTTTGTTTTTTGTAACCCAGCAGATCGGCCACCCGATCCTGCATTTCACCAGCCGCTTTGTTGGTGAACGTGACCGCCAAGATACGATCGGGCGAAACGCCGTGCTTGATCAGATTCGCAATGCGAAACGTCACCACACGGGTCTTGCCCGTGCCAGCACCAGCGAGCACCAGGAGCGGGCCAGACAATGTCTGCACCGCTTCGGCTTGTGGCGGATTCAGGCCCGCAACATCAAACGTGCTCAAGGAAGAAGATTCAGCCGTGGTTTATTCAGGCAACGTCAATGTTGACGCGACGACCTTCGCGGTCAAAACGGACTTTGCCGTCGACCAATGCGAACAAAGTGTAGTCGTTGCCCATGCCGACACCCGCACCAGGGTGGAACTTCGTTCCAACCTGGCGAACCAAGATGTTCCCGGCGATGACGGCTTCACCGCCGAATTTCTTGACACCACGACGTTGCGCGTTGCTGTCACGACCGTTGCGGCTGCTGCCCTGACCCTTTTTGTGTGCCATCGAAGTTCTGCGTTTTGATCAGTGAGAAGTGATTGTAGATTATTTGAGAGGGCGAGAGATTAGCGGAACGTCCACGTGTAATCAAGTCGTCGTTCTAGCCCATATTGGTCGAGCATGTATTTTTGCTCTTCTGGATCCGAATAAGCAGGCACGCCAAAGCGAACCCGATCCTCGGTTTGATCCATTCCATCGCCGGGGCGATAGAAGTTCAACGTCAACGCTTTTCGGCGGTACGGTGCGTCGTCGCCTTCACCGTCCTGTTCAAATGCATTCGTCAAACCGAACACGTCGATTGAGAAGAAATCCAATCCGGGTTCCACATCCACCCACGTCGCGACGCCCCAAGTGCCGGGGGCGTTTTCATCCGACGTGCGAGGGATTTTGACGGTGCTGATGTTCACCGAATTGTGCAGTGGAGCGGTGATTTGCTCGCGAATCGCAATGCGATCCATCGCCGCCGGCAAGATCTGGTCGATGTATTTCCGGTCGCTCTCGTGATCCTTCAACACCAACATCGGGAAGAATCGCCGGGAACTGTAGCTGACCGATTCGATCCGCTGGTAAATGGGATTGTCTGGGTCGTCGACGGCAGGACGCAAATCACCGCCGCGATACCGAACGCGATACACCATGTAGTGCACCAATTTTCGCTGCAGTCGGCCGTCCGGACGGGGCACGTCCAAGTACATCTGACGCAGCGGTTTGAACGAAAATTCAAAGCAGAAAATTTCGCGACGCAAAATCACTTGCTTCGCCATTTCCTCAAGCGTTCGCGAACGAGGGTCAAAATGCGGCTCGCCATTGGGATGCTTGTCGCTCTGCCACGCGATTTCAGGGTGGCTCTCAATGATCGATTTCAGCGTCAGTGGCCCGTCAAACGTTTCCTTCGGATCCGGAGCAGGCGGGATCTCCGTCACCACCCCCGGCGCGAATTCGGTTTGAACTTGAACCGCCGGGGCCGGGTTCTGAGCGTTGGCGGTCACCGAAAAAGTGCCCGCAAAAACACACCATGCGACCGCAACCAACGGTTTTTTCGCCCCTTGCGCCAGCACGCCGGTCCAGCCCCGCCTTTGCGGCAAGCCTGCCGAAAGGTCGTCCAAAGATCGAGTTCGTGTGGCGAAAGTGAACATGAAAAGCCGTCGTTAACGCTTGGTCGTGGGAAGATCACTGGCTGAGATGACGTGTTCCGGGCCAGTTTTGCCCGGGTCGACCACGTCAGCTGGTTCTAATCTTAATTGCTGACCGGCCGAGGAAGCTGTTTCCGTGCCGTCCAAGCCGGATTTTTCTGCCGAGTCGACATCGGTTTCTTCGCCACCGGTGCCCCCAGGTCCCGACCACTGCAGCGAGGCCGCCAATTGGACGTCCGAACCATCCAACCGGGTCACGCTTTCGCCGTCCATCGTCAGGGTCGCCTGAACGCGGCGGCCAGAATCATCGCTGAAGTGCATCATGATCCACTGGATCGGAATGCCCTCGACTTCGCCCGTGGCGGTGACATGCAACACTCGCAGCCCCGAGTCGGCCAATTGCTCTTCGGATCGCATCAACTGATCGAGCTGCTTGCCCAGCGTTCGCTGCACGCTCGCCTCGAATGCTTCCAGCGTCAATTGCTTGCCTTCAGAGAGACGTGGCAATGATCTCAAGTTGCACTGGGCAATGCTCTGTTCGTTCTCGATCATTCGCAGAATGGCCTGCCCGGCACCGTCCTGCATGATCCGCCAACGACGGTCCAGAAGCGCTGAAACACCGATTTTTTCGCAGTCAATCGCCATCAGCATCCGCTCCGACGGCGGCGGAGAATCGAAATCGACCGCGACCGCTGTGCTTGGCAACGCCAGAGGCTTTTCCAAGGGTTTGCGAATCATCCGAATCGTCGCCGTGACGTCGAAGCCTGGTTCCGCCATCCCGATTTCGCGAGTCTCGTGAATCGCCACCGCGGCCCAGGTGACCGTCCGCACCGAATGCTGGAAGGTCAGCTTGCCGAGCACCCGCAACTGCGTTGGCACCCCACTGACAAATCCGTCCAGCTTGCCTTGAAACTGCAGCTTCGCGTTGCTGGCATCGTTGGAAACCAAACTGATCTCAACGTCGCTCGCCGCCACGCCACTGAGGTTGAACGCCGAAGCCAAATCGTTCGAATCGAGAGCCACTTTCTCGCCCACCGTCAACGTTTGAGTCGGCAACAGGTGGTCGAGCGCGACGCTCGCAATGGGCGTCCGCAGAAGATCCAGCTCGTCATGATTCAGGTAGTCGCTGGTCGAATAAATCGCCTCTGGCAACGTGTCCCGGCGAGCCACAATCGAGCCCAAATTGCCACGCAACTGCGAGGTTTGGTCCAAGCGGCTCAACCGACTGACACCCTCCGCCATGTGATAGTGCCGCTCCGCCGCGATGATGGGCGATTCCAGGTCAGCGTTGCGAGGCCGCAAAAATCGCTCCTCGTAATCCAATGCGATTTTCGCCGTGATCGGCAACTGCTGCTTGGTGCTCGAATCATTGGCACGGGCGAGCAACGGGTCCTTGGTCAAATTGACATTTCCCTTGACGTCCATCTCCATTCGAACGCGATACAACCCGAGATCCAAGCGAGGGCGAAGGATCACATCGCTGGCCTTCGCAGACCCCGCGGCAACGGCGATCGAACTCGCCCCCAACGTCCCCGCCATGCCGCCCATCGCTACCAAGCGAGCCAGGAACGCACGACGAGTCGCGGAAGGAGAATTCGAAGAAACACAGTTAGAAGTCGAATTCGTCATGATCAATTCAGCGGATTGGCGGCAGAGTCGAAAATCTCGCGACCGCTTCGCATGGGCGGCCTCAATCCGTTCAATCGGCTCGACCGGTTCTCCCGGTTGACCGGATCTCGCACTTCTGGCCGGCTTTCTCAATCTGAGACCGCCAAAGTTTCAAACTGATTGTAAACTTTGCACTTTTTTGACAGTGACAAGGACACTTGCTCGTAGCCTCAAAAATTTTGTGCACGAGAAAACCAAGCGTTTTGCCGGACACTTGCAAAGTCAAATCGTTTTTTCGACTTGGCACGTGCCGTTTGGCCTGAAACTTTCACTAGTGGTCCCTCGTCCTGATCTGGGCAGGGTAGCGGCGCACTTCAACCGGTCCCTCTCGTTTTGACATTGGGTCAACGAGGGAAACTTGGCGAGGGCAGGAAGACGAAAAACTCGTCTTTTTCGCTATCAACGGTGATCTCAGCGAACTCTCGGTCAGATCACACGCTCTAATCAGGACAGCCCAAGAAGTCGGCCGAAAATCAGTGCTCTGATGCTCGGTTGCCTTCAACTGGCGTGGCACGGAGTCGCGCCGGACGAGACGGCAGTGAGAAATAGGATGGTTTTTGAGCAGCCCGGTTGGGCGGCCTTGAAAACGAAGTCTCCCTGCCCGATCAAACCGATCGCCTTACGGATAAGGCGACCCCCGGGCAAATTGGATTGACGTGCTGACGACCCGCCGGGGTCGCAAGGACAACGGCACGGACAATCTGGCATTGGGAAACCAAGATCATGCATGCGTCTTACCGAAACATTGCTGTCAAAGAACTTCGCGATCAACTGTCTCGATTCAGCCCTCGAGCCAAGAAGGTCGAGCAGTCCTTGTTGGCCGAGAAATTGCTGTCGGAAATTCAGCCCGATCGCGATTACTCCATGGACTACGTCACCTTCCGGATCACCAACTACCGCCCCGAATCGTCGCTGCGGCAAACGATCGCCTCGGCCGACTTGGTGCACGACCTGCGTTTGCTGATCGAAGACCTCTCCGATTCAGCCGACATCAGTGCCGACGAAGCCGGTGAGCACGTGCACACCGTCGCCGACCTCAGTCGCAATTTCCACGTTTCCACCAAGACGATCAGCCGCTGGCGTGACGCCGGCTTGGTCAGCCGAAAGTTCCTGTTCGGCAAACGCAAACGAGTCGGATTCCTGAACAGCAGCGTCGATCGTTTCATCGCCAACAACCGCGACAAAGTCCGTCGCGGCGAACGCTTCAGCCAATTGAGCGACAACGAGAAGACCGAGATGGTCGAACGCGCTCGGCAATTGGTCGAGGGCGGAGCCACCTTTGCCGAAGTCATCCAGCAAATCGCATCGATCATGCACCGTTCCCCCGAAACGGTTCGCTACACGCTCAAGAACTTCGATGCGAAAAATCGCCAACTGGCGATCTTCCCTCACCATCGCGAAACACTCAGCGAAGAAGACAAACGCGTCATTCACCAACTGCAATTGCACGGCGCCACAATCCCGCAATTGTGCAAACGCTTCAAACGCACTCGCACCAGCATCCAGCGCATTCTGAATGAAGTTCGAATGCAGCATCTGCTCGAGATGCCTTTGGAATACATCTACAACGAAGACTTCGAAGACACCTCGCGAGAACCCGAGTACTTGGCCGAAATGCCCGTTTCGGAATCCGCTCGGAAAGTGCGGGCTCCCTCGGAATTGCCCAGCTACCTGGCGGCTCTCTACGACGTCCCCTTGTTGAATCGGGAACAAGAGGGCCACCTGTTCCGCAAAATGAACTACCTGAAGCACCGTGCGAACAAACTGCGTCAATCACTGATTGAAGCGGATCGCATGGACACTGCCGTGATGGATCAAATCCAATCGCTGTACGAAGAAGCTGTCAAAGTGAAGAACAAGATCGTGCAATCGAACTTGCGTTTGGTCGTTTCCATCGCCAAACGCCACGTCGCCTCGGCGGAAGACTTCTTCTCGTTGATCAGCGACGGCAACATGTCCTTGATCCGAGCCGTCGAGAAATTTGATTACTCACGTGGGAACAAATTCAGCACCTACGCTTCCTGGGCAATCATGAAGAACTTCGCTCGGACCATCCCGAACGAATTCAAACACCGTGATCGCTTCCGCGCCACGCCAGAAGAAATGTTCGTCGCACACCAAGACGAACGCCTGGATCCCTACCTGGAAGAAACCGTTCAGCTGCAACGTCAACGTGAGTTGGCTCGTATCTTGGACCGCTTGGATGAACGCGAACAAAAGATCATCACCGCTCGCTTTGGACTGCAACGCGGCGTCGAACCTTTGACCTTGAAAGAGGTCGGCGAAGAAATGGGCGTCACCAAGGAACGCGTGCGTCAACTCGAAGCACGGGCACTGAGCAAACTTCGCGACGCCGCTCGCGACGCCAAAATCGATGTCGAACTGGGTGCCAGCTGATCTCCATCGAGCCCCCCGTGACGGATTCATTGAGCTAGACTGGGAAGCTTCTTTCCCCGCTTCCCACCTAGCTTTGATTGCTCATGCTTCGCTCAATGATCGCAGCGTGCCTTGTTCTGGGCACGCTTCTCCTCAACGGCACCTCCTCGAAAACCTTCGCGGATGACCGTCCCAACATCATCTTCATTTTCGCAGATGATCTGTGCTTCGATTCCATCGCGGAACTTGGCAACCAAGAGGTCGAGACCCCCAACCTCGATCGCCTGGCTCGCGAAGGCACCTCGTTCAACCACGCCTACAACATGGGCTCGTGGAGCGGCGCTGTGTGCCTGGCCAGCCGCACGATGCTGAACTCAGGACGATTCGTCTGGCAGGCGCAGGAGATCTACAACCAATCTGAAAAGGAACGCCAGGAAGGTCGTTGGTGGGGCGAAATGATGAAGGCCGCCGGTTACCGCACCTACATGACCGGCAAATGGCACTGCCGAGCCAGTGCCGAGAAATCATTCGATGTCGTTCGAGACACCCGCCCGGGCATGCCCAAAGATTTCCCCGAAGGCTACAACCGGCCGATCGAGGGGCAACCCGATCCCTGGTCGCCTTCGGATCCGAAATGGGGCGGGTTCTGGGAAGGCGGAACGCACTGGAGTGAAGTCATCGCCAATCACTCCGATGACTTCTTCGCTGACGCAGCCCAGCACGACGAACCCACGTTCATGTACCTGGCCTTCAACGCCACTCATGACCCCCGCCAGGCCCCGCAGGAATACCTCGACAAATACCCCGCGGAAAACATTCTCGTTCCCGCGAACTACCAACCGCTGCATCCTTACGCGGAAGAAATTGGATGCGGCCGCTCACTGCGTGACGAGCGTCTGGCTCCCTTCCCACGCACCGAACACGCCGTTCGAGTTCACCGTCGTGAGTACTACGCGCTGCTGACGCACATGGACGCGATGATCGGGCGGATTCTGGATTCGGTCGAAGCCTCCGGTGAAGCCGACAACACATGGATCTTCTTCACCGCCGACCATGGTCTCGCCGTCGGCCAACATGGTCTTCTCGGAAAACAGAATCCCTACGATCACAGCGTCCGAGTGCCATTCCTCGTCAAAGGCCCTGGCGTCAAAGCGGGCGCACGAATGGAAGAACCAATCTACTTGCAAGACGTGATGCCAACGACGCTGGAACTGGCAAAGATTGAGAAACCCGAACATGTCGACTTCCACAGCGTGCTTCCTTTGATGGACGGAGCGGTGACACCGTACCCCGCGATCTACGGCGCCTACCTGAATCTGCAACGCAGCATCCGCACCCCCGAGCACAAACTCATCGTGTTCCCGAAAGCCAAGACAGTGCAACTGTTTGACATGCAAAACGATCCCGGCGAGCGAACCGACCTGGCCACCAACCCCGCCATGCAACCCGTCGTCAAGCACCTCTTCGAGCAACTCCAAAGCCTGCAAAAAGAGCTCGGCGACACCCTCGAACTCGCCCCCTCCCTCATCGGATCCTAAAAAGGTGTCAGGTACCTTTTTGGAAGAGTAGGTAATTTGACGCTCCCGCAGCCTCTGAACTGGAAACGGTTCGGAGGCGGTTCCACCACGGAAAACGCTGCCTCAATCGCATCACGCGACGACACCACCGACGAAGCAAATCCCCCAGTCCCCCAAAAAGGTACCTGACACCTTTTAGAGCTCCGGTTCAGCCAGTGGTGTGCGAAGATCGTCCTTGACTTGATGCGGCATCCCGGCAATCCAGTCGGGTTTGCATTCGCCGGCCGCAGTGGGTGAAACGTCAGGCTGGAACCAGGAGTTTTCGTCCGAAGCCACCAGGTTGCTTGCTTGCCTGTTCACAGAGCAAGCGAATCGTTCCGTGCTGCGTCGCATTCGCCTGAAGTGACCAGAACGCAGCTCCCTTGCTCGCCAAGTGCAGTTTCAGTGGTTCGTCCATGGCATGCAAAATCCGCGTGCAGGTCGCATTTTGGTCTTTGATCGCCAGCCATAGAAACAGATCGGAATCACCTGGTGTCATGATTTCCCAGCGGGCATCTTCAGACAACTTCCCAATCCCAATTCCGAATTGTTGAAGCTCAGTACGCTCCGCATCGGACAACTCAAAATCAGTCGCATCGCTAGAGAGCGTTTGATTGAGGAATTCACGAGTCCGGTCGTCTCTGTCCAGCACGGCAACAATCTTCGCAATGACTTCCGTTTTCCCGGTCACTAGAAATTCCGCCCAACACAGATCCATCTCACCGGGCGACTGAATCGAATCAGGCAGGTACTTCGCTTCACGAAGCTCGTTGGGGGGATCAACAATCAAGTCAATCGCTTGACGCAACGGACCGGATTCCTGGGACCGGATCTCCTGCAATCGTGCCTGAGCCTCCGGATAGATCTCCGCAATTCGCACGAACATCAACATGATCGTCGGGTTCTCATCGAACAATTGTTGCCCGACTGCATATCGCAATGCCATCCAAACCGATTCCGGATCAAAGCGGCGATAGACCCCCGATGTCACCTCGGCAAACTTCGTCGCATCGAGATTGGGTTCGGTTGAACCATCGGTAGCGGCTGACTCGTGTGACATGTTGGTTTCGGCAGAGAAGGTGCGTTCGGTTCGGTGACCGGCAGGATTGTTATCCCGAGGACGGGGCACCAAGATTACACATCCGAAGGAGCGGCGGAAGAACACTCGCCCCCGCCGGTGCGTTCATTCACGCAGCCAACATGCCTATCGAATTCCCGACGTGCCCCCAAAAGGGGACGGGGGCAATAGTGTTCGGCCCGGCGTTTGCCGGCTGGAATATTGGCGGATGGTTGGCGAGTTGAGTGTGGGTTCATTGCGAAGGAAGCGAAGCGATCCGGCTTGCCCAGGGCCGTTGCGTTTTTGTGTTTGGTACCGCGCAGCATTTACGCCGAGACCAGTCAGGCAAAATGACTTCCCGCAACGCCGATTAGCAAATTTCTTGACGCTCCTCTTTGGCACGCTTTGCCTCTTCTGCAGCAGCTTGCTTTTCGATGTGAGCTATCAGCTCCTCTTCACTGGCTAAGCCTTGAAAGTAGAAACAGATCATTTCAAACGTTCGTTTCGTGGGGCGAGATCCAGTCCACAGGTTGATCAGTAAGCAGGCAATCACCGAACAATAGACTTGGATCTGGATCCCATTGACGTTGTGGCTGATAAGGTGATCGCCGCCCATCAGTTGCTTGTAGAACCGAAAGAAGATTTCAATTGTCCATCGGTAGGAGTAGATCAGGGCAATGATTTCAGCAGGTACATTCAGCAGATTGGTGGCAATGCGAAGGATCCCATCGCTGTTGGGTGCCTTGGAACCTCTCGCCTTTCCGCCTGTGCGGTTTTGATGAGGCGTGCAGCGGATTTGGATCAACCGGATCGGATGATCAGGGGAATTTGAGCTGCTGCTCGATCCTCCAAGCTTCACAATCGTATCGTTGAGCACCCCCGCAGCACGGTCACCCTCGGTTAACTCAAGTTCTTGAGTCGTCTCGTAAACCGTGTTGTCACGTAGTCGGCAAACATAGCTACTCGATGACGCGACGATTGAATTGAAGAGCGAGAACTTGGCATAGCCACGGTCCATCACGTACAAGCGATCTTCTTCGAGCACTCGTTTGAGCACGGCCCGCTCGTCGTGTTCTCCACCGCCGTCAGGTGTCACGTCGACTCGTACGGGCAGCAGGTTATTGACCTCAAAGTGTGTGTGTAGTCGCCATCGCACCAGCGCTGAGCCCGTTGTTTGCTTCAGAATGGATGCGGCAATCAGCGACGGCAAGGCGTTAACAAGTGAGCCATCCACGGCGGTGATCGTTTGCTGAATGCTGCTCAGTCGCGGGTCCGGGGCAGCATCGTTGACTTCAGCAGACAAGGCCTCAATGATCGGCTTGAGAAGGTCTGCAGAGAACAGCCCACCGGCTTCGGATAGCGATCCCAGCGAAGCTTTCTCGTTGCCCAGTTTGTCACGTACTTTCGTCAACTCACTGGCCTGCGAGATTGCTCGCAAACTTGAGACAGTGGGGTTCAGGACATACAGCAACACGAGCATGCAATACTGATCGTAGTGCAGCGTACGGTTGCCAGCGGTATCACGCTGGCACTCATGTTCGTGAAGATGCTCGAGCAGAGGCTTGAGCATGGCGAAGTATTTGAGGCCTTCGATTTTGATCTTTGGCTTGACGAGAGATTCCTGTGTTCGCTCGCCCTGGTCATCAGGAAGCTTTCGTCTTTTGAGTCGCTTGGTTTTGGTTGGCATGGCGAACCAACGATTGCCCGCTCAACGCAGGAGTAAAGCAACATCGACGCATGAGCCAATCCGGTTTCACGCATCTCGACTCTGGCGGATGCAAACCATTGAAAGTTTCACATCATCGCAACTGCCCGTCAGTTCCCTTGAAGCACGAACGAGACACTCTCGCCCAGCGAGCGAAGGCAAGCCAAATTGTCGTTGCTAGCAATTCAGCATCGACCGGCAAACGTCGGGCCGAACACTATTGGGACGGGGGTCAAATCGGTGGGGGCTATGTCTTGGACATCTCACATGAGCGGAGTGTCGACCAGAGGTCAGCTCGTCAGCGAGTGCGATCGCCCACGACTGGCGGACACGTTTTCTCGTCTTGGATCGCTCAATCAAGGTTTGTTGGGTGGCACCATCCGGCGTTCCTCATCGGATCGTAAAAAGGTGTCAGGTACCTTTTTGGAAAAGCAGGTAATTTGACGCTCCCGCAGCCTCCGAACGGGAAACGGTTCGGAGGCGGTTCCACCAAGGAAAACGCTGCCTCAATCGCATCACGCGACGACACCACCGACGAAGCAAATCCCCCAGTCCCCCAAAAAGGTACCTGACACCTTTTAGGTCGGTCGCCACCACCGAGGCCAACTCCAAGCTGCAGCTTTGGATGATGGCGTGTCGAAAAAGCCGAGGATGCCTCTTACACCTTACGCCGCTTACGCCGATGGATACGGGGCATTTGCCGGAGCGGTGCCGAAGCGGCTTGATCCGGCCTACTCGTTGGTGGGTTGTGAAAACGTGGACCGGCAAGGGAAAGGCGGACGCACATTCTGCGAGTTCTTGATCCACATCGCCCGCGATTGGCGTCGCCATTTCAGCCATCGGCTGGCGTGTTCTTGGCTGGCCAGAGGGCCAGCAGGTTGGCGAGGATCAGGATCGTACCGCCGAGTATCAACTCGAAGGTCAACGTTTCGTTGGCGTACTGAACGGCACACCAAACGCTGAGCACCCCTGGGATGAACATGGCCCAGGTGGACGCCATCAGTGGTTCCAGGGTGTAGAGCACGGATGCTTGCGTCGGTGACACGCTGGGTTGATATCGATTCATCAGCGAGAATGCCACCAAAGACGGGAAGATCGAAAGCAACACGATCAGCCCATAGAAGCGGGGTTGGGTTGTCAACGCGTACCAACCAGAGTTGCCTGCATCGCCGGCCGAAACCTCAGGGATGCTGGGTTGAATCAGGACAAAGAACAGCAACGCCAACACGGCGGTGGCCCCGAACATGGAGGGGGTGAACGCAAGCGAATCCAGCCGCTTTCCAAACCAATCGACGGCGACAATTTGGCCGCTGAAGAACAACACGGCGAGCAGCGTCAACGTGTCACCGGTTTTCCATTGCCCCAGCCCCTCGGGTGCGAAACGCAGGCCGCCGTCGGCCCACTGGAGCAACCCGGTCAGAATCGCCACGCCGAACAGGGACACGCCCCCGGCAAGCAGCACGACGGGTCGTGGCCGTTGTCGTTCAAAGAGTGTCGCAAGAATGGGCGTCCACACCACCGCGAGGCTGGTCAAGAACCCGCTTCGCGACGCGGGGATGGTTGACAGCCCGGACACCTGCAAGACCATCCCAACAACGAACAAGCACCCGATCGCGATTCCGGCGAGGAAGTGCGGCCACCGAACGCGTTTCAAAACGCCGTGGCAACAAACAGCGAACATCACGAATGCCAACGCGAATCGCAATCCGATCATCCAGGCGGATGCAGCGGCCCGGAAAGCCCCCGAGGCTGTGTGCTCATCCACGCCAAAGTGTTCGTCAGCGAGCAGATTCAGCGTCTTCATGAAGGGGAACGAGGATCCCCACAAAACGTTGACAACGACCAACGCCAGAACAGCACGACGATGCGAGACCAATTGGGCTGATTCTGACAAGGGACGCTGACATCAGGCAAGAAGTTCGGGGATGGGATCGTCGTCGCCCCCGATCTTAAAGGGACGTCCGTTGGGCGCGAAGAACTCCTCGTCCAACGGCAACCCAGCCGCCGCAGCAATGGTCTTGTTGAACGACGACACACTGACCGGATACTCATCGACATAGCTGCCGTGTTTATCCGATGCTCCCAACACCTGCCCGCCCTTGATTCCGGCACCAGCCAACAAACTGCAGAACACTCCGGGGTGGTGATCTCGGCCCGCATTTGCATTGATCTGAGGCTTGCGACCAAACTCGGTGGTCAGCACGACCAACGTTTCGTCGAGCAAGCCTTTTGAGTGCAAGTCACGAAGCAACACGCCCATCCCATCGTCGACCTGAGTCGCTTTTTCGCCCAGGCGGGCATAGAGATCCTGGTGCATGTCCCAGCCACCAAAGTTGACTTCGACGAACCGGGCCCCGGACTCCACCAATCGCCGGGCCAGCAAGCAACCTTGGCCAAACGAGTTGCGACCATAAGCGTCGCGAAGTTTGGAGTCTTCTTCGTTCAAGTCGAACACCTTCAAGTGCTCGCTCCCCATCAACTTCCGAGTTTCTAAATACAGCTGGTTGTAGGCTTCGACATCGTTGTTCTTCCGCTGCGACTGAAACGACTTGTCAAATCGATTGGCGAGCGCCAATCGTCGATAAAACAGTTTTTCATCCAAGTACTTTGGCAACTTGATGTTTTGCAAACCCGAATTGGCATTGGCAATCGGAACGGGAGACAAAGCCGGCGGCAAGAACCCTGCACCGGGGTGCCGGTTGCCGCTGCCAATCAAAAAGTTCCCTGGCAACTCTTTGTTCGCTCGGCCCTGCCGGTCCACCATCCAGGCCCCCATGCCGGGATGCTGGATGGAATTGATTTGTTTGTAGGCGGTCCTCATCAAGTACCGCCCCTGTTCGTGGGCCCCAGTTTCGGTGGACAGCGATCGAACGGTCGCGATAGCTCCGGCCAGGTACGAAAGTTTTGGAAAACGATCACCGAACTGGATGCCGGGAACTCGGGTGGCAATCGGTTTGGTTTCGCCAGCTTCTTCGACGCCAACCTTGGGATCAAAGGTGTCCAAATGCGACATCGCACCATCCATGAACAAATAGATGATGTGCTTGGCTTTCTTGGCAGAGGCCGAGGTCGCATGTGCTCGGCTTTGAGGCGACAACTCATCCCACCAAGGTCCACCTAGCAGGCCACCTGCGAATGACACACCGAGGGTTTGCTTTGCCAATCGGCTGATGAATCGTCGTCGATCTTCCAGGGTGAATTCAATTCCGGCCATGATTCGGTCTCGTGGGGGTGAATCGCAACGCGGGCGATGAGCGAGAGGAGGAGGGAGGATGCAGTGTCAAGCAACGATGCATCCAGCAAGGACGCTGCCGGTCACTGGATGAACAAGAACTCTCGTGTGTTGAGCAGTGCCCAAATGATGTTGCCGTAGCCGACACCGGTTTGGTTCTGACTGGACAATTCGCGAGAAGCGAGAATGCGATCCTCTGTCGATGGTTTGCGAGTCAACACACTCAGAAAAATCGCATCGATTCGTTTCTTGACGTTGCTCACTTCGAGGACATTGTCGACCAGAGCCGATCCGGGTTCCAACATCACATGCGTGATCGGGCCATTGAACATGGCCAGGATCTGAGGCACGGTGGCGTCGTCCTGGGAACCATTGATGACCTCGCGATCGCCTTGTCCAAATTGGCGTAAGAAGTGATCCGCAGGCAGTGGCGATGGCAATTCGCTGGCCCGACACAACACGTTGCGTTGGTAGGCGTGCTGGTTGAGATTGCGTTTGTAGACGCTGGCGAAATAGGTTTCCTTGAACTTCGCGGAACGTCTTTGGACCTCCGCAAAATCCACCTTGGAAAAATCCAAGTCCATCACAGGCTTCATTTCGGCAGCGGTTGGACGTTGAAACGGCCAGGGGTTGTTCACGGCCAATGTCAGAATCGAGTCCCAGACTTGTTCCGCCGTCATTCGTCGAACAGTGGGTCCGGGGAAGTAGTACAGTTCGCCATCGGTGATGTCAAAATCGACCGCTTGTCGTTGATAGGTTTGGCTGTACAGAACAATGCGGGTCAGTTCTTTCAGATCAAATCCGCGCCGAATCAATTCCTTGCAGAGGTGATCCATCGCGGCTTCATTGACACAAGGATTCTCGTCCCGAAAGTCGTCCACGGGATCGACAAACCCGACGCCCATCAAACGTTTCCAAAGTCGGTTCACGATCGTCTGACTGAATCGCGGATTTTCGGGACTAGTCACCCAGGCGGCGAATTGCTCACGCGGGGTTGCCTTGGCCGCAGACGTTGGGACCTCGCCCCAGAGCACTTTGGGCTCCACAAAGTCCTTCGGCTTGGCATTTCGATAGGCGTAGTCATGCGGCAATCGCAGACGTCGCGGTCGCTCACTGACAATGTAGGTGTTGGCTCGTGCGATGCGTTGAAATTCGCCGGGAACACGGCCCTTCTCATAACGCTTCCTTCCCTCGTTGATGAGTTCGTTTGCCGGATTGGTTTTCTCGAACCCGGGATCGCCTTTTCGCATCCGGGTGCTGGTCCCCGCCGTGAACGCAGCCAGCTGGTAGAACTGATACTGCGACCATTCATCAAACGGATGGTCGTGGCACTGAGCGCAGCCGATTTGCGTTCCCAAGAAAACTCGCACGGTGTTGTCGATGTAGGGCAGCGGCATCCCATCATCACGAAGCTGAAAGCCGGTCGCCGGGTTGTCCCAGACTTTGCCGTCCGCCGTCAGCATCTCGTAAACCCACTGGTCGTAGGGTTTGTTCTCGGCGATGGATTCCTTGACGTATCCGTTGTAGGGATCGGCAACCAAGTTGGGCTGAGGGCGATCGACCAATCGCAGCGTGTCCGCCCACCAGTTGTACGTGTGACTGACGTAATCAGGGCTGGAGAGCAACTGGTCAATCAGCTCTTCCCGTCGATCGCTGGATTTGGATTCCAAAAACCGATTGGCTTCGTCCAGAGTGGGAATGCGTCCAGCGACGTCCAAGTAGATGCGTCGCAAAAAGACTTCGTCGCTGGCCAATTCTTGTGGCGTGATGCCCTCGGCCAGCAGTTCACGCTCGATGAATGTATCCAGCTCGTTGGCCGCGTAGCGGATTTCCTGGCGACTGGACTCGCGGACTGGCGCGACCTTCATGTCCACCGGCTTCTTCGTGCGGACGCTCTCCGGCAGGCGGATCTTCGTTTTCGGGTTGGGTTTCTTGATGTTTCGCTGATTGGACCGCTGGGCAAATGCGTCAGGAACAAACAAGCAGATGATCAATACGACCATCCCAATCAAACGCGCCGAGCCGCCTCGTTGACACATCACGTCCACTCCGAAAAAACCAGAACTCAGAAAAGATGGCATCGTGCTCCGTCCCGCTCTATCATAGTCCATCGACCTGCGAGCAACTGGCAAATCGAACGCTCAGTTCGCTCACCTGCCTCCGTCCTTCCCCCCCATCCCACCTTCGCGACGAGTTGTCGCCAATCCAATCAGGTCACCAATCCGATCAGACCGTCAATCCAGGCCGAAAGGGTGCCCACACCTAGGCTTGGGCAACGCTTCCGATCACGATTGCAACTTTTCAAACAAACGCTTCCCCACAGACAATGAACTCACACGGACCCACCTTGATGAATCCTTCGCGTCTTCACCGATTCCTTCGCCAGCTTGCGCAGCACGTCTGCGTCGTCATCGCCGCATTCTCAGTCACTCACGCGTGTTCGGCGGCGCCGCCAGCAACCGCCGAGGCAACCGCGACCTGGGAAGCCAAGGCCGTGGACTCCAATGATACGGACTCGGAACAACAGGATGTTGTCATAACCCAGGGTGGTAATTTGATCACTCGTTATCACGCCAGCTTGCTGGGAACGCCGGGACTGTACCCCGTGAATTCCCCCTCGGGATTGGCGCTGACGCGTGACTACCCGATGAAGGAAAAAGGCAAGTACGAAAAAGACGACCACCACCACCACCGCTCACTGTGGTTCAACCATGGTGTCGTCAACGGATTGGATTTCTGGATCGACAAACCCGGCCCTCTGACGGGTTCCATCGTGCAAACCGCGATGTCCAAATCGCAAAACGACGACGGGATCACGCTGACCACGAACAATGACTGGAATGACAAAGACGGCAAACGAGTCCTGAGCGATCAACGACGTTGGACGTTCACGGAGTCACAAGGCGACACGGTGATCGATTTCGACGTTCGTCTGATGGCCACCGACGGTGACGTTGTCTTTGGCGACACCAAAGAAGGCACGCTCGGCGTTCGCGTGGCGGGATCGATGAAGGTCGACGCCAAACTCGGAGGGACAGGGCAAAACGCAGAAGGCTTGAAAGACGGCGCAGCGTGGGGCAAAGCCTCCGCGTGGGTCGACTACAGCGGCCCGATTCAACAAGCTGATTCGGACGAACCATCGGATTGGCCCACCGCAGGGATCACGATGTATTACCACCCCGGCAACTCGCTTCCGGAGTGCTACTGGCACGTTCGCACGTACGGTTTGTTCGCGGCCAACCCATTCGGTCGCCATCACTTTGGTCAACCCGAATACGAAGGCGTCAAGATTGCCGAGGGAGAACACCTGGACCTTCACTTCCGAATTGTGTTGCACGATGGCGGCTTTGATCGCGAAAAATCGGAACAACATTTTGCCGACTACTCCCAAACCAAACCCTCGTTTTGAATTCTCCGAAAACCTCCCCCGGTGAAACATCACCGGGATCTTCCAACGCGGCGTTTCATCCCAATGGATTCCGATTGGATGGGCGCCGCGTCGTTGTCACGGGCGGCACACAAGGTGTCGGCGGTGCGATCGCGCGAGGCCTGACCAGTGTGGGCGCGGACGTGGTCCTGATTGGACTCAAGCATGATGCCGCTGCCGAAGAAACCTTGGTCGCCTGCCGTGCAAACGGTCCCCGTGCGGAGTTGATCCTGTGCGATCTTTCGGCCCCCGCAGAATCATGGGTCGATGGGTTGCTGCAACAAATCGATGAGGTGCTGTCTGGTGTGGACACGCTCGTCAATAACGCCGGCACCTTCATCGACACACCCTTTCTCGAGATGACCGCGGAACGCTATCAAACCACGATGAATTTGAACGTCGGGGCAGGGTACTTCCTGACGCAAGCCTTCGCGAAACGTTGGGTTGCCAAGCAAGTTGCCGGACGGGTTCTGTTCACAGGGTCGATCAATGGATTCTTGGCCGAACCCGATCACACCGCCTATGACACATCCAAAGGCGCCGTCGCGGCGATGGTGCGTTCCCTTTGCGTGTCGCTAGCCCCGCATCGAATTCGCGTCAACTCGATGGCCCCAGGGTTGGTTCGCACACAGCTCACCGATGTGGTCAATCACGACGCATCCATCGAATCATGGATGCAGCTTCACACGCCCAACGGGCAGATCCCCTCCGCGGACGCCTGCGTGGGAGCCGCCATCTTTCTGCTCAGCGATGTGGCCGAACATGTTCACGGACAAACGCTGCTGGTCGATGGCGGCATGAGTGCGTGGCAACAACCGGACCTTCCCGCGGATCACTGATCCGCGATCCCTTCCTTCCTTCCTCCCTCCTTCCCACCGAAGTCACGCATCATGTCTCACCACCGACACAATTTTTGCCGCGTGCTGATCGCGGCTCTACTCCTCTGCGGCTCCGCGGGGGTTGTGCATCCCAGCCTGGTTCGCGGCGATGTCAAACTGCCGGGCTTCTTCACCGACCACATGGTCCTGCAACAAGAGAAACCGATCCGAGTTTGGGGTTGGGCCGAACCAACAGAAAAGGTCCAAGTCACCATCGGTGACGATCAGGCCAGCACACAAGCGGATCAGGACGGACGCTGGCTGATCGAACTTCCCAGCCGCTCCGCGAGCGCTGATCCCGTTGAAATCAAAGTGACGGCCAACAATGAAATTCAACTCCAAGACATTTTGATCGGCGAAGTCTGGTTGTGCTCGGGCCAATCCAACATGGAATGGCGAGTTCAATCCAGTGTCAACGCGGCCGAGGAAATCGCTGCGGCGAACTTCCCGCAAATCCGGCACATGAAAGTGCCTCGCGTGCCCTCGCCAGTCGCTCAGGATGACGTGCCGGCGCCCTGGCAGGTCTGCTCGCCAGAGACCGTCGGACAATTCACTGCCGCCGGGTACTTCATGGCTCGACGGTTGCATCAAGAACTGAACGTCCCCATCGGATTGGTCAATTCGTCGTGGGGCGGTACTCGCATCGAACCTTGGACCCCACCGGTCGGGTTCGAAGGGATTGAAGAACTGAAAGAGCTCTCTGATTCAGTCACTCAGCGAACGCCTGGAACCGACACCTTTGAAGCAGTTCTGCAGAACCACCTGAAATCGACCAAAGCATGGGTCGTGAAGGCTGAGCAAGCATTGGCCAACGATTCGTTCATCGAACCCGCGCCCGAATACCCAAGCTCACTGACGCCGTTCACAACTCGCAGCCAGCCCACCACGCTCTACAACGGCATGATCCACCCGCTGATTCAAATGCCCATCCGAGGTGCCATCTGGTACCAAGGTGAAGCCAATCGCAGCGATGGGATGCTGTACAAGGCGAAAATGCAAGCGTTGATCGAAGGCTGGAGAACGAAGTGGAACCAGGGACCGTTCCCGTTCTACTTCGTGCAAATCGCACCTTACCAATATGGCGACGAAGCGGGCCCGGTTCTGGCCAAGTTCTGGGAAGCTCAAACAGCGTCCCAAGCCATTCCGAACACTGCGATGGTGGTCACCAATGACATCGCCACCCTGAACAACATTCACCCACCCAACAAGCAAGACGTGGGCAAACGCTTGGCGGACCTGGCGCTGCGTCATGACTATGGAAAAACGGACTTGGTCGCGCACAGTCCCGAACTGGAATCCATGCAACCAGAGGGCAGCCAGCTTCGATTGCGTTTCAAGAACGTCGGAGGTGATTTGAAAACCAGCGACGGCAAGTCACCGGACTGGTTCGAAATCATCGGCCCAAAATCGGGCGGATTCCAAACAGCAACGGCCAAGATCGAAGGGAGCGAGATTGTTCTGTCATCCCCCAAAGTCCAGCATCCCGTCGCCGTCCGATTCGCTTGGGACAAACTCGCTGAACCCAACCTGCGTGGCGCAACCGGTTTGCCCGTGTCCGCGTTTCGAGCCGGCAAAGTCCCCTCGTTCGTGCAAACAATCCCCGGTGCAGACGACTACGAATTGGTTTACGAACTGGACCTGAACAAGTTGGGCGATTCGATCCAGTATGACATCGACCGCCACGCTGACATTTCCAAGTTCGATCGCGTCGCCTACTTGGTCTCGCTGGAGGACGCCAGCGGCAACATCAAATCGGTCTTCGTCAGCATGGACGCCTTCACCGACGACATCGAAAAACTGGGCATCCCGACCGCGGATTCCAAGGCCAATTTCCAGCAAGCGGTCGAATCCATGAATGTCCATTGCAGCGATGCCAGCGTGTCCCCCGCAACGGGTATCTCCACCGGACGAATCGAGTTTTGGCCCAACAACTACAGCCCCAGCAATGACGCAAAAGTCCCCGGGGCATCCGGCACAGCCTTCGACTTTGGTGACCAACCTGGGCCGCCCGCGAACGGTTATGGTTGCATGCAAGTCCACAATGTCGGTGCCCGCGAAACCGTCTTTGCGATCAACAATTGGAAGCGCGGACGGGATGCCGATCTCGGAATTGGCAATCACTCGGGTGAGCACACCGATTGGACCTTCACCAGCAACGCGGCTCAGTACGACAACAAGAAGTTGCAGGTCTTGGTTCGTCCCGTGAAGTGACCGCCGAGGTGGCCACTGGACTCTGCCCGATGGATGGTTGCGAACCATTCAACGGGTGCGACAGGTGACAAACGCGGCCGGGCCAATCAGTGGTTGGCTTGGCCTTTGATGGTTCGCTGAGCGACTTCCCAAGCCTCGTTGAGATGTTCCGCGTAAGCCTCGGAGGACAACAGGTTTTCTTCCAAGGCGTTGCCGCGAATTTCGATCAGCCAACCATCGACGTAAGGCGATGCGTTGATGATCGAAGGCTCATCCAAAGCGTTGTCGTTGATCGCCATCAGTTCACCAGCGATCGGAGAGAACAGATCGCTTTCCGCTTTCTTGCTTTCAATCGCCCCGATCGTTTTGCGCGCCGACAAAGGCGTTCCCGGCTCCACGATCCAATCCAGAAAGTAGACGTCTTGCAGCAGACGCACCGCGTAAGCTGACAAACCGAACCGCCACACGCATTGCTCGCTGCCAGTGGCAGCGGACTGGTCCGGCGAAGGCGTCGCCCACATGTGATTTTTCGCAAAGCGATAGCTCTTGGGGAACGAGGCCTCATGCTCGCCCATTGCGAATTGGAACTGTTCTCCGAGAGTCGAATCTGAGTCATTCATGTTGATCAAGCTCGCTGGATCACTGGGCTGCCGCGATGTCTTTTTCGCCATGCACAAAGCCTTGCGGGAAGACACGCTCGAACTTGCTGGTTGCAACGCGTTTCCACAATCCGGTTCGGCCCACAACCTTGCCCACTCGCGTCACGGACACGCCCCAATCCGTCGATTCAACAATCGACGCCTCTTCGGGCGAGACGCAGAAGATCAACTCAAAGTCCTCTCCATCGCTCCAGGCATGCTCCAGCGGCGTGCGACCACTCGTTTCAGACAACTGGTGGGCCGCGTCTGAGATCGGCAGCGATTCCAATTCCAACTCCGCCCCCATTCGGCTGGCCGCCAGCATCCGGTCGAGATCCAAGCTGAAGCCGTCGCTGACATCGATCGCGGCATGCACGCTGACTTTCTCTTTCAGCTTCGCCGCCAATTCGACTCGGGGTTCGGGGCGTAGGTGCCGCCCCAGCAAACTGCCGCCCAGGGATCCGGTGACGAACAGGGCGTCCCCCTCCTCAGCTCCCGTTCGCAGCCACGGTTTTTCGACCCATCCCAGGACCGTGATGCTGATCGAAAGCGGCCCGTCATACGTGGACAGATCGCCGCCCGCGATCGCGACTTGGTACTTCTGCGCCGCCTCAAGGATGCCCTCGTAGACTTCACCTGCGATCTCCGTCGCGTTTTCGGAAGGCAGTGCCAGCGTCACCAAAGCCGAAGCAGGAGTCGCCCCCATCGCCGCGATGTCACTGAGATTGATCGCCATCGCTTTGAAGCCGATGTCGGCCAGCGACTGTTCCCCCGAACGAAAATCCACGCCATCGAGGATCTGGTCGGTGCAGGCAACCTGACGAACGGAAGGTTGGTCGGACGAGGATGCTCCCGGCCAGTCAATCACCGCCGCATCGTCGCCAATTCCGACGGCGACCTGAGGCAATTGACGAGTTCGACCGCGAAGGTAGGCGAGGAAAGACTGTTCCATTCTGAAGTTCAGCTTCTATGTCAGGGAGTGTTTCGTGGGCAGCGTGCGAGCGTCATCGACAATCATTGTCCCTCATCCCAGCATCTCGCAGCTTACTCCGCAAGCAGTTGCTCGATTTACTCCGCAAGCAGTTGCTCGATGGTCTGACGCATTTGCTGTTCGCCGGGGGTGCCTTGCCAATTCATTTCGCCCTGCCACCATCGACGAATGAACCCCTTCTTGTCAATCAAGTAGGTCGTCGGCCACATGGTATTTCCCCACGCATTCCAATTGCCAGATTCTTCGTCGAACAAAACCGGGTATTCAAACCCGTCCTTTTCCACGGCAGCCAAGACCCGTTCCCGACTTCGCTCGGCAGACGTTTCCGGCCTTTGGATCCCGATCACCACCAATCCCTGGTCAGCCAGGTCGTCATGCCAGGCCTGGTAATGCGGGAAGTTTCGCTGGCAGTTGATGCACTGAAACGCGTAGAAATAAACCACCACCACTTTGCCACGCAGATCTTCCATCGTGGTGGGTTCGCCCTGGATCCACTCCGCACCGTCGAGCACAAACTCGGGGGCTCGCGGGTAGGTTCGCATCACCTTTGAAAAGTCGAACGTTGCGCCCAGCAACGATCCGATTTTGGCTTGTTGATCCCGAGACAACTGGCCGACCAAACTCTGCCGCTCTCGAGCCTGAATTGCGGCGACATCACGGGCCGCTTCGTCGGCTTCCAATTCTTTGTCTGCGACCTGCTGCTGCAACTTGGCGACTTCCTCGTCCGTCGCGGCAAACGTTTCTTTTAACTTTTCAACTTGGCTGTCGCTCAATCCCAACGCGGCGATCGCCTCGGAGTGCAGCACAAATCGAGTTCCAGCGGCCTGCTTTTCCAGTTGCTCCAAGCGATTCATTTGGTCGCCGGACAGGATGCCGGACAGTCGGCTTTTCAGCGTCGACGTCAACGCTCGAATTTCAGCGGATTGCTGCTCGAGCGGAGTGATCCGATTGACCCACCATCGAGGATCAACCTCCGCAATGGCGCCGTACACTTGGTCAATTTGATCGGTGGAAAGCTGCAATTCAGTGTGCACCGAATCGTCACGAATCATCTGCAGCACGAACGGCTGAGCCGGGGAGGCGGACGGCTCTTCCGCCACCGCTGGATCCATGCCGAATGACGCTGCAGCAATCCCCAGCACCCCAGCGAACCAGTACATGAAAACTCGAATCGGCATCGGGAATCTCGCTAGAACAGACGGAATCGCTTGAGAAGAGGCGGTTTCAGTTGAAGAATTGCCAATCGCGCTGTCGACCACTGACCCAACGCGAAATGATTGTATCCTCTCAGTCTCCGCCAGCGTTCAGCCAAGCCAGCTGACAAGCCCAGCAGCCAAGCCCAGCTCAGGGGGAAGGTCACCCCAACCGTGCAGGGACGGGAAATTGCAAACTGAATTTGGTCCCGCGGCCGGTTTCACTTTGAACCGAAATCCGTGCCCCGTGAGCTTCGATGATTTTCCGAGCGGTCGGCAATCCCAACCCGGAGCCACCGTCTTTGGTGCTGTAGAAAGGTTCAAACATATGCAGCACCGTGTTGTCGTCGACACCGGATCCGGTGTCGATCAAATCCAGGTTCACACCACCGCGAGTGCTGTAGGTGCGAGCCCAGAGCTGTCCGCCATCGGGCATCGCTTCCAACGCGTTCTTCACCAGATTCATGAGCGCCGACTGCAGGGCATCACTGTGCAGGCGAATGGATGGCAGATCGGGATCCAGATACCGCTGCAACTCCACGCCCTGGGAATCCGCCTGAGCCTGGTAGGCATCGAGGACTTGTTGAATTTGGTCGTTCAGGCTGCCGGGGACCAAATCGATGTGCCGCAACCGTGCAAATCGCAAGAAATCTCGCAGCAGTCCTTCCATGCGTTCGCATTGGTTGCGAACCATATCGACTCGATTTTGGCAGCGACGACTCGAGGGAGAATCGATCTCCATCAGATCTTCGCTGAGCAAATCGATGTTCATGTGAATGATGGAAAGCGGGTTTTTGATCTCGTGAGCCAGCGACCCGGCGAGTTCCGCCAGTTCTTCATAGTGGCCACGTGCCTCAAGCATTTCCGCTTCGTGCCGGGCTTGCTCGCGAGAACGATCGCTGCGAGACGAACTGTCACGTGCACCGCCCGCTTTGCCAGAAGAATCTTCCGGAGGCAGTGTGTCGTCGTGACTGGAAAAAATCGGCTCGGACATGAAAGAACACGGGACAAAGGGCGGGCAACGGTTCGGCCCCATCTCTCCGGAGGGCTCAGCAACCATCAATTGTATCGCTCAAACGCCCCGCTGCCGATTGCCGAACCCCTGATTTCCCCCGGGGAAGGAACGAATCGCGGAGCATCCATGAGGGACACTCCCGCGGCCGTTGGGGGCAACTGACGACCTCGACGAACGCGTGTTTCGAGGCTAAAACATTCGATTCGCTCATTTCTTTTCCCGAACGATCTCGATGGGTCGCAAATGTCCTCCGCTGCCGCTGCTTCCGAAACCGCTCCGAACTCTGACCCGTACATTCAATCGCTGTTTGCCGAACGAATTGGCGGAGCGAACTACGGCAAGAGCACCGAGATTTACAAGTTCGAAAAGATCAAACGCGCCAAACGAAAAGCCTTGGCGGATCACCCCGAACGGCAATTGCTGGACTTCGGGATCGGCGAAAACGACTCCATGGCCGACGCGTCGATTCGCGAAGTGATGGGTCGCGAGATCAACCAAGTCGAAAATCGTGGCTACGCCGACAATGGTGTCGCCGAATACAAGGAAGCCGCCGCTCGATTCATGCAGCGTCAATTTGGCGTGAAGCTGGATCCTGAAACGCAAATCAACCACTGCATCGGCAGCAAACCGGCTTACGCGATGTTGCCCGCCTGCTTCATCAACCCAGGCGATATCACGATGATGACCGTGCCGGGCTATCCCGTCGCGGGCACTCACACACGTTACTACGGTGGTGACGTTTACCGGTTGCCGTTGTTGGCCGAGAACAATTTCTTGCCCGATTTGGACGCGATCCCTGACGATGTGTTCCGTCGCACCAAGTTGATGATTCTCAACTACCCCAACTCGCCCACCGGCGGAACGGCACCGAAGTCCTTCTTCGAAGATGTGATCGCACTGGCGAAGGAAAAAGAGTTCGTGGTCGTCAACGATGCTGCCCACATCATGCTGACCTTCGACGGCAAACCATCCAGCTTCCTCGAAGTCCCTGGTGCCTTGGACGTCGGTGTCGAAGTTCACTCGATGAGCAAGGGTTACGACATGATCGGATGGCGAATGGGATTCGTCGCCGGTCACCCACTGGTGGTCAAAGCGTTCTCGGACGTCAAAGACAACAGCGACAGCGGTCAATTCATCGCCACGCAGAAAGCTGCTGCAGCGGCACTCGATGACGACTCGATTCCAGAACGCATCCGCACGAAGTACCGCCGGCGAATGGAAAAGCTGGTCAAAGTCCTGCGTGACTGTGGCTTCGAAGCGGAAATGCCAGGCGGCACGTACTTCCTGTACACCAAGTCCCCCTCGGGAACAGCCAGCGGCGAAACCTTTGCCGCTGCGGAAGACGCGACGCGGTTCCTGATTGAAGAAAACGGCATCGTCACCGTGCCCTGGGACGACGCCGGTTCGTTCCTTCGTTTCAGCGTGACTTACATCGCCGAAGACGAAGCCGCCGAAGACGCCTTGATGGCCGAAACGGCTGCCCGGTTGAACGGAGCCGGATTGCAATGGAAATCCTAGGCGGTCCCCATTTCGCGGTCGCGGGCGCAGGCGAAAGCCACGGCCCTGCGGTCACCACGATCATTCATGGGTGCCCTCCTGGGGTTCGCATCCGTCGACTCGATGTGCAACCGTTCCTCGATCGCCGTCGCCCCGGCGGCAACAAACACGGCACGCCCCGCAACGAAAAGGACAAAGTCGTCTTCCTGTCGGGGCTGTACCAGGATGACATGGATGCGCTGCTGACCGGATCGAAATTGTCCGTCGAGGTGGACAACCAATCGTTTGCCACCGAAGGCTACGAAGACGGCTTCACCACCGGGGAACCGATTGCGGCGATCGTGTTGTCGACCAGCAAAAAATCTGGCGACTACACCCAGTTCAGTGGCCCCACCGGGGAAGTCCGACCGGGCCACACCGACCTGGTGAAATTCCACCAATCCCAAGGCTTCGTCGACGTTCGCGGTGGCGGGCGTTCGAGCTATCGATCCACCATCACCGATGTCATCGGCGGCAGCGTGGCCCGCCTCATCCTACGGGAATACTTTGGGACCCGGTTTGTGTCTTCGATTTGCCAAGTCGGTTCACTGAAGGCCAGTCGTCGTTTGGCGGACTCTCTGACGATTGAAAACGTGGACGAGATCGAAAAGACGCTCGGCGAAGCTGAGATCGCTTCGATCGATCCGGCCTTCGCAACCGAAGCCGGCGAGCTGATCAAGGAAACTCGCAAACGAGGCGATTCCCTGGGTGCGGCGGTCGAAGTGGTCGCCGTTGGCGTTCCGCCCCTGCTGGGTCAACCGCTGTATCAAAGCCTGAAGGTTCGCTTGATGGGAGCCCTCGGCGGACTCAACGCGGTGCAGTCCTGCGAGATTGGATCGGGTGCCGATGTGATTCCACGAACCGGCAGCGAAAACAACGATCCGATTCGCAGCAAAGGCTATCAATCCAACACCCACGGTGGATTGCTCGGTGGCATCACAACGGGCAATCCCCTGGTCGCGCGAGTTGGCTTCAAACCCACTTCGACGATCAACCTGCCACAAGATTCCATCAACAAGCAGTTCGATGAAATTGATTTTGAGTTGGCCAAAGGCCGGCACGATCCATGCGTTGGCGTGCGCGCCGGCGTGACGTTGGAATCACGCATGGCGATTGAACTGCTCAACTCCGTGTTGGCCTATCAAGCCACCGCTCACTGCGGTGACTCGATCAAGCTTTTTTGAGCGAGCGAGTGTTGCTCGCTCGGTCGAAACCGAGCGATCCATGCACCTGCGATCTCAGATCGCTTCACTGCCTTCGAACAACGAGACCTCAGCCCCGTCCAAGAAGCTGACCAGTGACTTGGCTCGGTAAGGTTGCTGCAATTTACGAACAGCCTTGCTCTCAATTTGACGAACACGTTCGCGGGTGACCTGGAAGATCCGCCCGACTTCTTCCAACGTGTAGGTGTAACCGTCGGCCAAACCGTATCGCAAACGAAGAATCTCGCGTTCGCGGTAGTTCAGTGTTTCCATCGCCAAGTCAATCTGATGCTTCAGAGCTTCGCGGTTGGTTTCCACCAACGGATCGTCGTTGCGATGATCTTGCAGGAATTCGCCAAAGACACTGTCGTCGTGATCGCCAACCGGCTGATCCAAGGACAAGGGCTGGCGACTCATTTTCAGAATCACGCGAGTGTCATCGAGTGACAAACCACTGCGGCTGGAAACTTCTTCCGCGGTGGGTTCTCGACCGTGTTCTTGGACCAAATCACGAGTGATTTGGCGAATTTTGTTCATCGTATCGATCATGTGCACGGGCACACGAATCGTGCGGCTTTGATCCGCGATCGCTCGCGTGATCGCCTGACGAATCCACCATGTTGCGTAGGTGCTGAATTTGTAACCCCGAGCGTGCTCGAATTTGTCGACCGCCCGCATCAAACCCGTGTTGCCTTCTTGGATCAGATCCAGGAATGACAACCCTCGGTTGCGATACTTTTTCGCGATCGAAACCACCAACCGCAAGTTGCCCGCTGAGAGAACCCGTTTGGCGGCGTCGTAGTCATCGCGATAGGTGTCGCATCGTTCAACACGGCGAGAAAGCGTGCGAGGTGTTTCGTAGGTCAATCGCATCAGGCTGCGAAGCTCGGATCGCAACTCATCGCCCGACGGCATGCCAGGCATGGTTGATCGATGAGCGTCCGCCAAGATGGCTCTGATCTCTTGCATCCGTTCGCAACTGCGGCGCAGCTTTTCAAAGATGGGCTGCAGCTTGTTGGTTCGCAGGTTCATTTCCTCGACCAACCGAACCGCCTTGTTGCGGCGAATGACGAGGTTCCGCCAAGCCGCACGACGACGACGCATCGGCAGCGATGAATTGATCGCAACCATGTAGTCGCCGCGGTTTTGATGCAGCAAGTAATCCAGCGTGCGGGTGTTCGGAACGATCCGTTTCATGATCGCTTTTTTCTCTGCCGCGTTGGTCACGCTGACTTCGATGGTGCGATCCAGACGCAATTGCTTGTCACGGACCTGTTGCAGCAACTTCAGTGCGGCTTGCAACATGAAATCGGTTGCCATCATGCAGTGACGGTAGCGTTCCCGAGTGGCTTCGATCTGCTGAGCCGCGGCGACCTCCTGGTCTCGCGTCAACAATGGGATTTGCCCCATTTGCATCAGATACATACGCACCGGGTCTTCGGTGGGATCGGTCGGAAACTCGTCACGACGAGAAACCACGTCTTCGTCGCCCGCCGCACCGGTTTCGATTTCCTCGGAGATCGAATCCGAGAACTCCTGCCCCATCGTGCGTGATCGGCGATTGACCGAATCCTCGGCATCAAAGGCGTCGTCCTGCAAGCTACGGCGGCTGAGCTTCTTTCCCATCAAGGTCTCCTCGACACCCGAAACATTATCAACACGATTGGGTGAGTGAGACCAAGCACCGGCGGTGCCAGTCGCCTCTTGGGGCAACACATAAATCATAGCAAACCGTTGTCGCAGAAGGAGTTAGGCGGAATAACCGCCTGCGGGATGAATGAGTTTGCGACGTGGCGTGTGGGTTCCAGACATCACCCACGTTGCGTTCCCGCAACACTCGGTGAACAACCACCACACACCTCAACACCGTGATTATTTGATGCACGACGTTCCCCCGCCTCGCATATAAAAACGTAGGTCACGTCTGAGTGATGTCACGCAAGATTTGAATTTCGTTGTCATCATTTTGGCTCAACCGATGGATCTCCCAATCCGGCCCGCGGGGGCAACTCCCCCCCGACCAGACGCCTCCGCCCTGCCGAGCTGGTTTGGTGAATCAGGCGTCCCACCGTCCGCTACAACGATTCCCACCCAACGTCTAAACTCGCTTGTGGCGTTGCAAACAAGTGCGTGATCGCAAAAGCGGTTCAACCAATAAGACGCAGCTCAACGACGCGAAGTTCCGTGGAGGTTCCTCGAATGCGACTGGATGGATTGGATGAGTGACTGGGCCGACTACGCGCCGCTGAGCCCCGAACATGTCGCCGATCCGTCGCGTGTCCACCAATCGCTGGCTGCGATCGCAGACAGCGGCGTCTCCGAGGACCTGCTGCAACTGCTTTGGGCGGGGCTGGTTGAACACCTGCACCTGACGGATGACCCCGACGAATCCATCGATCGCCTGAGCCAGTTCATCGGCGTCTCGCGCAGCCCGATGGCTCTGCTGGCGTTGTTTGAACGCGATCCGATGATGCTGCCTGCGTTGCTGCAGGTCCTCAGCACCAGCCCAGCGATCGCGAAATTGCTGATCAATGACCCGGAAAGCTTCGACCTGATTCGAGCCAGCGACGGTTCCCCGGCGCAGCGATCGGTGTTGATCGACGAATTGTCCGGGGAAATGGAAACGATTCAGTCCAATCGCCGAGCCGCGTTCGCGATCCGGCGATTTGCAAGCCGTGAAATTCTGCGAATTGCCTACGGCGAGTTTGTTCGTGGTCTGCCGCCGGACAAGGTTCAATCTCAAATCAGCTTTGTCACCGACGCGATCATGGAGGCTGCACTGGCGTTCGCGGTCACGTCCGTGTCGGCCAAACGACCCACCCCGCAACGCATCGACGGAAGCCAACCGAGATTCTCGATCATCGCCTTGGGCAACTACGGTGGTCAAGAAATTGGCTACGAGTCGCAACTGGATCTGTTGCTGCTGTGCGACCAGATTGACCGCAAAAACGCCAGCCACATCGACTTCCATCAACAGGTGGCACGCAGCCTGGTCGAGCTGTTGCAATCCAACGGCAGCCAAGTCATCCCGTTCTCGTTGCGATTCGACCATCAACCAACGCAGAACGAATTGATGTTATCCGACACCCAGCGTTTGGGGGTTCAGTCCACTCGCTCGCAATCGTCGTTGGGGCGTCAGCCGACCAGCAGTTCCGGAGCCGACATCGACTTCTTCGGCGTCAACGAAGCCGCGACGCACTACGAACGGAACGGGCGTACCTGGCAACGCCTCGCATTCGTCAAGGCACGTCACGCGGCGGGCGACGACGCGTTGTCCCAATCCTTCCTGAAGCGAATCGAACCCTGGGTGTATCACCACCTGCTGACTCGCAGCGAGATCGCTGACATCCGAGTGCTGCGGCGAAAGCTGGAAAAACGCGCTCTCGCGACCACCTCCACCGATGGCACACCGATCGCAGATGTCCCCGGCGGCCGGCGCGACATCGAACTGACCATCCAGTTCTTGCAACTGCTTCACGGAGGCGACTTGCCTGATGTCCGAGTGACTGGAACGCTTCCCGCCATCACAGAGCTTTCGCGACACGGGTGCCTGACCTCCCAAGAGGCCACCATTCTGTCGACCAACCACGCGAAATTGTGCCGCTTGGAACACCTGTTGGCGGTGTTATTTGATCACCGAATCTCACACTTGCCCGACGAAGTCGATGTTCGCGCTCGGCTCGCATGGCGACTGGGAGTTCGCACCGAGTCCGCGGATGCCGCTGCCATTCATCTCAAAGGTGACGCGGCACGTTTTGAAGAGATGCTGCAAGAGACGTTTGATGTCAATCGAAAGATCATCAACCACTTGATGGTTGACGAAGTGCCCCCGAGCGAATCTCCCGTCTCGGACGGAAAATCAGGTTCCGACGACGACAGTGAATCCAGTGCGTTGCACGATTTGGCGGTGATCACGGAACTGATCCTGGACCCGGATCCGGACGTGGACATGTTCCACCAAACCATCGCTCAGTATCGTTTCAGCAACGTCCCGCAAGCGATCTCCAATGTGCTTGCGCTCAGCCAAGAAACGGTCTCGTTTCTTTCCCCGCGGCGATGCCGTCACTTCTTCGCTGCGGTGGCCCCGCGCGTCTTGCAAGAAATTGCGGCCTCTCCCGATCCAGATTCCACGCTGGCTCGGCTGGTCGCGATGACGGATTCGATCGGTGCCAAAGCAACCCTGTGGGAATTACTGCGGACCAACGATGCGACGCTACGTCTCACGGTCTCGATGTGCTCCCTGGCTCCCTACCTGACCAACATCCTGATCGATCATCCGGGCATGATTGACGAATTGATCGATTCATTGGTGATGGATCGCCTTCCCACCACCGAGCGCTTGGATGCACAGACCATCCGTTTGTGCGATGGCGTGGACGAGATCATTGATGTGCTACGAAATGTCAAAGCAAGCGCTCATTTGATGATCGGCGTCCGTGATCTGCTGGGGAAAGAATCCATCGATTCGATCAGCCAGTCGTTGACCGACACAGCGGAAGCCTGCCTGCGTCGCGTGATGGATCAGGAACACGAGCGGCTCGCTCAACGGTACGGCGATCCCGTCGATTCAAACGGCGAACCATCCGAGTTGGTCGCTGTCGCTCTGGGACGTTTTGCTGGCGGCGAAATGAACTATCACAGCGACTTGGACGTGACGTTCGTGTACACCGCGGAGGGCGAAACCCAACGTCGTGTTGGCGGTCCCAAATCGACACTTTCCAACCGTCAATTCTTCAATCAGTTGGCGGGCAACATTCTTCGGCGGATGGACCAATCCAACGAGGGCCGCTTGTACGAACTGGACTTGCCCTTCGCTGGCGGCGCGGATGAGTCGGTCTTGGCGATGTCACGCGACCAATTCCTGAAACCGTTTCGTCTGCGAACCGCTTCGCTTTGGCAATCCGTCACGCTCTGCAAGGCTCGTCCAATCTCGGGTTCCCGGGAAGCCCGCGAATCGATTGACCAGTTGCTTCACCGGATCATCCGCAGCATCAACTGGCGTGACAGCATGAACGGGGAACTGCGTGATTGGCGGGAAAACAACGAATCCACCGCAGGGCCCAACAACCTCAAACGCGGCGCCGGGGGACTGGTGGACATCGAACTGATTGCTGCAGCGGGCGTCCTCCGAGAATCGCATGACAGCGACTTTCCGCTCCACGCCAACACCGTTGGATGCTTGGAAGAACTTGCTCGCCGGAAGTGCTACGCCGAGGACGATGTCCAAACACTGGCTCGCAACGGCCGTTTACTACGAAGCATCGAAGGCAAACTTCGATTGCTCAACACCGTGGCTCGACATGAGCTACCAAACGGCTTTGAGGATGAAGAACCTCCGCTGGAACTCCAACAACTGGCGATCCTGACGGGAACCGAAACACCTCAAGAATTGCGAAGGCAATGCGAAGCGATCCGCCAAGAAAACCGTGACCTGCTCAATCGGTTGGTGCCGAAAACCTAGCGTGAAGCAATGAGGGGTGATGATGTGAGCCATTGGGCGTTCGCCTCGGTTCCACCACGACAGAAGCGAGGCGAACGCCAAAACGGCGAACCAGACCACGAAGCTGTGACGCAGCGTTCGCCAGCGATCTCATCAGCAGGATCCACCTCGCGAAAAGGTCAGAGTGTCGCTTCAATCCATTCACGCCAATCTTGCCACTGCAATTCGTCCATGCTGGACGCCGGCAACGAGGGCAGCATCACGGTTCGTCCCAAATCGGGACGTTCCAGGTGAACCGACAGCAACCCGTTGATGTCCAACTCGAACCCAAGCCGTCGCATGGGGTTCACCTCGTCGGGAGCCACCTCGATGGTATGCCGACCAAGAGTCTGCCAGGTCTCGCCGTTCTTCCCAGAGGATTCCACCAATGACAAAGTCATCTGGTTGTCACGTGCGGTGCCGTTGAGCTGACGATTGGTTCGAGCTGGTGTGGGCGTTCCTCTTGGAATGATCGGCAAAATTCGCCGCTTGCCATCACGATCAGCGACAACGAACCCGATGGAATGCCCCGCCACACCTTTGGCAGGCGGTTCGGAACACAACTGACCTGGCAATTCGGACGCCACACAGGCTGCGGCACCGTGGGCCGCATCGACTTGATCGTAAAAAGCGATCGCCGCATTGGGAGCCCCTTTCGTCAGCACACGATCGCGAATCGCGGGCAAACGCAACAAGGGCCCGATCGCCAAACAATGCCTCAGGTCAGAGGGCAGCACACCCGCTCGCTGGCAAACCAGTTGGATGCTCTCTTCAATCGACGACATCAAATCTTCGCACTGGGTCAACCACTCATCACGAGTCAGTTCCACTGTGTCGATGTGGTTTTGGTGAGCGATTTCCACCCGTGTTTCTGGCATCAACAACAACTGGTTCATCGCTCGCTCACCAGCCATCTGAATGCGCGTGACGTGAATCAATTCCTGACGGTTGGCTGGCAACCCTTGAATCCGTTGCGGATCGCATGGCAACCGCGATGAAATCATCTCGACCAATCGTCGGGACCAAGCCATCGTGCCGTGGCACCAATGTCCCGAGGTCGCGATTTGTCGAATCTGGCCGCCGTAGACCTGCAGAACCGAAACGTCCAACGACTGCCCTGTCAGACCGACATACAGGATCGGCGCCGACGACTGCGAATCGATTGGCGGCAACGGTTCTTCCGCATGACTGCTGCGAGCTGGAGTTGTCATCGCGAAGCGTGTCACCGCGATGCTGCGTTCGATCAAACGCACCGCCGGCAAACCCGCCAATTGTGCGGCTTGATAGATCGCGCGACGATGCAATTGGTCATAACTCGAAGGGACCGTGATCGCGACGGCATCGGGCCAGCGTGCATGCCGTTTCCAACTCGTCCCCAAAGCCATCGGCGAGGATGAATCGCCATCGGGTGAACCGAGCGTGTCCAGTTGGCTCAATGTGTTGCCAAGCAAATGCCGCATGCACAACCCCATCGTGACTTCGGGTGGACACATCCGCCCACCGATCCGCCGCATCATGTCATCGCGACCAAAGTACATCATCTGGCAATGAGCCACCCGCTGCGGGTGCCGCTCACGACGTTCGTACGCACTGTCACCAAACAGAATCGTCGACAACCCCGTGTCACGGTCCGTCTTTTCCGCGACAGCGATTCGGCACAGCGGACGGGGGCCTTGTGATGACATCCCCGGCCACCCCGACAACATGGATCCATCGGATTGAGTGATCGCGGTCGCAGCGTGGGTCATCCCGAGTTCAATGCCAATGACACTGAGCAAACCGCGTCGTGTGGATTCCCCACCCACGGTGGTGTGGTCTTCGCCGGTTTCGCGCCGTGCAAAATCCAGCACCCAGGCTGGGGTCGAACGGTCGTTGTCGTAAGGCGACATCGCACGCGCGACTTCGTCCATCGAGCCATACCGTTCCGCAGGATCCTTGGCCAGCATGCGACGCACGATGTCCGCCAGCTTCAGATCCACGTCGTTTCGAAGCGTCATCAGGTCCGGCACTTCACCGTGGCGATGACCGTACACCTGTTCGACCAAATCACCCGTGAAGGGTGGATGCCCCATCAACAGATAGAACAGCGTCGCGCCCAGCGAATACTGGTCGCTGCGTGAATCGGCCGAGTTGGCGTCCTCGAGTTGTTCCGGTGAGATGAACGACAACGTCCCCAGCAGAGGTCGGTTCTTCGCTTCCGTGGTCGCGGAGTTGAGAGAGCCGTCATCCTCCGGCAGATCCAATTCCCGCGGCTTGATGTCACGAGGCGAGGGATACCAATCAGCCGAAAATCGAGCCAATCCGAGATCCAGCAACTTGATCGTCCCATCGTGGGCTCGCATCAAGTTGCCGGGTTTGACGTCGCGGTGCACGATGCCGGCGGCGTGAGCGTGATGCAGCGCGAAAGCTGCTTGCCGGATTGCGGAGGCGGCATCACCGATCGACATTGGGCCTTGATCGTTCACCCATTGCGAAAGTGTCCGCCCATCGACGTACTCCATCGCCATGTAGTGAATGCCATCGGCTTCTCCCGCATCAAAGGCGGTGACGATGTTCGGGTGCATCAACCGGGAAGCAGCCCGAACCTCTTCGTAGAACCGATTGACGGATTCCACGCGATCGAGCCAACGAGTCGGCAAGATTTTGAGTGCGACAACGCGTCCCATCGACCGGTGCTCGGCCAGGAACACTTCGCCCATGCCGCCTCGCCCGATGGGGCGTCCCACTTTGTAGACCCCCACAATCTCGGGGATGGACCGATGGAACGCTTCGACTTCAAATCCAACCTCGGAATGCGTTTGGTCCCGAGTCAATTCGCCCATCGATTCTGCTGCGGATGCGTCCATCAGATCCGCCCACGAACTGGCCTCGTCCCCACCGGACTCCTTGGAGTTTTCGGTGTGACGTCGCGTGTCCCGGCCGGCGGCATCGCCGAACAGTTCAGGTTCGTCAGAAGAATTGGACAATGGCAGACGGAGGATGGGAGAGGGAGAGCGTGCGAGAACACAACCGAAGTCCCTTCCTGACCGAGTCGCACTCGGTTCCGGAACTGGCGCCCTCGGCCTACACTCTTGTTTAATAGCGTAACGACGCAGCGGAAGATTATCCGCCATGATTTTCGCATTTTCGGCCCCTCCGTCCACCCTTCCCAACGAATAAACCGCACCTGTGGCCCCGACTTCCTCCTCCGACGCCCCCCGTCTGCGAATCGCCACCCGAGAAAGCCCATTGGCCATGTGGCAGGCTGAACATGTCGCTGAATCCTTGAAAAACCGAGGATTTCAGACGGTCATTGTGCCCTTGGTCAGCAAAGGCGACACCGACATGCGTCCGATCGACGGCACCCGCCAGGTCGGCCTGTTCACCAAACGGATCCAACAGGCGCTGGTTGATGACGAAGCCGATGTGGCGGTCCACTCCCTCAAAGATTTGCCCACGGAACCGGACAATCGGTTCGCATTGGCAGCGGTTCCCCCCCGAGAATCTGTCTTGGACGCGTTGGTCTTTGCCGACAACAGCCCGCACTGGGATGCCTCGTCCAGTTCATCGGCCACCGGCTCACCGCTGGCCTGTTTGCCGCAAGGATCTCGAGTCGGAACGGGCAGCACACGACGATTGGCACAGCTGAAACAACTCCGTCCCGACCTGGACGTCCTGCCCATTCGCGGCAACGTGCAGACTCGGTTGGCAAAGCTCAACGCCGGCGAATTTGACGCGATCGTGCTGGCCCACGCTGGAATCCTGCGTCTGGAAATGACCCGCCTGCCTCACCAATTGTTCCCACTCGACGAGATGCTGCCCGCCCCCGGACAAGGCGCTTTGGGGATCGAGGTTCGCAGTGACCATCCCGATGCACTGCGGGCAGTGTCCCGTTTGAATGACGCCGCTGCACGCTTGGCCGCGACTGCAGAACGCAAAGTCCTTTCCGAACTTCATGGCGGGTGCTTGGCCCCGATCGCCTGCCACGCCCACCTGGACAGTTCCGATCAAGGCACCGAGCTTTGCCTGAATGCGATCGTGATGTCAGCCGATGGCAATGAACGATTGCAAGAACAGGCCCGCGTCGCAGTCACTCCCGACGACGCCGACTTGGAGGTCGCCGCTGCTCATCAACTGGGCACGTTGGTTGCCGATCGACTTCGAGCAAACGGTGCGGACCATTTGATTCGTACGGTTCGCGACGACTCCTGATTCCAGGCTGCCACCATCAGCCGCCACCCTCTCTTCGTTTCACCTCCCCCATCGATCATGAACTCACCTGCGAATTCAGCTGCCGCTCGTCCCACCGCTGGCCCCCAAAGCGTGGCTGCCTTTGAACGCGCCTCCGCGCTGATGCCCGGCGGAGTCAACTCACCCGCACGCGCGTTTGGTGCCGTCGGTGGCACGCCGTTGTTCATCGAACGAGCCGAAGGCCCCTACCTGTTCGACCTCGATGGCAATCGCTACCTCGACTACATCGGTTCCTGGGGGCCCATGATTTTAGGGCACGCGCATCCGGAGGTCATCGGCGCGATCACCGCGGCAGCATCCAAAGGCACCAGCTACGGCGCGCCGACCGAGGCCGAATCCCAACTGGCTGAGCAGATCATCGAAGCGGTTCCCAGCATTGAAAAGGTTCGCTTGGTGAACAGCGGAACGGAAGCCACCATGAGCGCGCTCCGTGTGGCTCGAGGTGCAACAGGGCGCAAGAAAGTCATCAAGTTCGCCGGCAACTATCACGGCCACGTCGATGCGTTGCTGGTTGCCGCCGGAAGCGCCGCGGCAACGTTGGGTGCCCCGGATTCTCCCGGCGTGACCCCCGGTGCGGTCGAAGACACACTCGTTCTGTCCTACAACGATGTGCCCGGTTTGCAGAACGCTTTCGAACAACATGGTGCCGAAATCGCGGCCTTGATCCTGGAACCTGTGGTGGGAAACATGGGCTGCGTTGTGCCCACAATGGAGTTCTTGAACGCCGCACGCGACCTGACCAAGCAACATGGATCCATCCTGATCTTCGATGAAGTCATGACGGGTTTCCGGGTGTCCTACGGCGGAGCCCAAGAACGGTTTGGAATCACGCCCGACATGACCACGCTGGGGAAAATCGTTGGTGGCGGGATGCCTCTGGGAGCTTACGGCGGCCGAGCCGATATCATGAACCAAGTGCTTCCAGCGGGCAAAGTCTTCCAAGCTGGAACACTCAGCGGAAACCCGGTCGCGGTCGCCGCGGGCTCGGCCACGCTGCGTTTGCTAAAAGAGAATCCTCCCTACGACCAACTGGAGCGATTGGCGACCCGCTTGGCCGCTGGCCTGGACCGCGCCGCCAGTGCCGCGGGCATTGCTCACACGGTTGCCAAAGCCGGGGCAATGCTGACGCTGTTCTTCAACCCCGATCCCGTTCAATGCTGGGATGACGCGGATCGCTGTGACCGAGAAGCATTCGGACGCTACTTCTGGGGAATGATCCAGGAAGGCATCTACCTGCCTTGCAGCCAATTCGAAGCGATGTTCTTCAGCCAACAACACACCGAAGCCATGATCGACGAAACGATCGCCGCCGCGGACAAGGTCTTGAAGTCACTCTGAGAGCGGGCCTGGCGGGCTTCAGCGTCCCTTGCCCTTTGCCCTCGGCATCAACAGCTACCCAGAATTCTGCCCGTCTTGGTAGGCACGCAGGCGGTCGATCAGCACCAGCAATCGATTCGCGGCGGTGGGCAACGCGACTTCACCCAGCTCGGTGAGCGCGGCAGATGGACCGCGAGTCTTCTCGCAGACCTGTTGCATCTCCACTGAGATGCGTCGCGACAAACGTTCTTGGTCTTGGCAGAACCGCAGCCGGGTTTTCCAGCGAGCCACATTCTTGGCTTCTTCGGTAGCTGGCACTCGATCGCCGGAACGCACCGTCGAACGCTTTCGGCTGAGCTGATCTTGCGCGGCGGTCAGCTCCCGTTCGGCCATTCGATTTTGATCGCGCCAGTACGCCACCTGATTGACCGAGAAATGTTCGTCGACACGATTCAGGATCGCGTGAATGGAGTGGCTGGACTGACACATGCGGTCCGCCAATCGCTCGACAGCCTGTCGAAGGGCATCGAGCGAATCCAGGTCTCTGACGTCGCTTTGGGTCACGCCAGTTCATCGAGGAAGCGGTCGAGTGCCGCGTCCATCTTCTCCGGAGTGTCGTAGCTTCCATCGGCGATTTGACGACGGATGTCGGCCACCCGATCAATCCGGATTTCACCGCCGCCGGCAATCGGCGAGGCTGAATCCAATCGATTGACGGAAGTCGCGGCACTGGACAGGTCGAGTTGGTCCACTGGCGCGGCGGTGGTCCTCTGCGTGGCAGCATCTGCCTTCAGACGGTTCGCACCAGCATTGGCAGCTGGCTTGGAAACCGATGAAGCGGCTTGGCTCGTAGAAAGTCGAAATGGACCGTAAATTTGCATCGTGACGTGTGCTCCCGGGAGGAAAGCGGAATTGACAACCGGATCCTATGCCGGACCTTCGTGGCCCATTTGGCATGTCGATCGATCGACAAAAATTTGAAAAGGATTGTGGGTGTGACAACCGATCCGTCTTGAACAAACGCGAATAGCGCATTCGCCAATCAGGGAACTCTCGACTCGGTTATCAGCGTTGCAATCCTTGTCCCAGGAATCAATCCGTCAGAATCGGTGGAGACTTCGCAAGCGCAGGTTTCGAGAACACGTCTGATATCGGCTTCCAAGACCCAGGGCCTGCAGTCCCAATTGAATTCTGAGCAAAAGTTCTGGGCAAAATTCTGTTCCGTCACACTAGCAATCGCGTGAAACCGCCGGCAAGGTCAACGCAGCCAAAAAAATCGGCTTTTGCTGACGAATTGATTCAAGCCCGAAAGATTTCCATCCGAGACATGATCACACCCCTCCCCCTGGGGAGGTCGTGCGGTTTTTAAATGCTGTGTTGCAATGCCTTAAGACCCCCGCCCGTGCAGCGGGAGGGGTCGGAAAGCGAGCGTTGAGCGAGATTTCCGGGGGAGGGCCATACGCGCCGCTTCCCATGCCCGGCCCTCACCCTCGCGTACGCCTGAACGGCGTCGCTCGACCTCTCCCCAAACTTCGTTTCAGGAGAGGTGCAGCAGACGAAAACCCGCTGAAAAGCAGTACCAGAAAACTGCACAACCCCTGGGAGGGTCGAGCGAAGCGAGGGCAGGGTCGAGCATTGGATCCAGCGCGTACCCTCCCCGGCCCGAAGCGGGCCGCACCTCCGGGACGTTCGAAAAACAGATGGTGGCTGGCGTCTGGGTTTCGCCCCGGATGGGGCCGTTATGGGAGTTGGGGGCGTCCCTCGCTCACGCTTCGGGTTGTGATGGGTGGTCTTGGCCGACTCTGACGGGCAAGAGTGCCCATCCTGCATGCGTTGAAACGTCGTTGAGGACGGAGTCGACAAGCCGTCACCATTGACGCTCTGATTGCGGATGCCAATTCGATTCCTGGATTACACCTTCGTGGGGGAGAGGGATCGGGGGTGAAGAGACTCACCTCATGAACAACTCCCACCCCGACAGTTCGGGCAAGGTACCGGCTTGCCCGAAAGGTACCAGCAAGGGACGATGTTGGCCCGCGTCATTCTTCATTCGCCATTCCCATCGTCGCCGACGGTTTTCTCGGACCCCCGATGACTACGAAGACAGACTCCTCAGCTCCCTCAACTGCAAACGCCAACGTCTGCCTCGTTGTGCTGGCCGCAGGCAAGGGAACTCGCATGAACAGCGAACTCCCCAAAGTACTTTGCCCGGTCGTCGATCGGCCCATGATCCACTTCGTTTTGGACGCTGCTGACAAGGCTGGCATCCAAAAGAAGATCGCCGTGGTGGGCTACGAAGCCGACTTGGTCCGCAAGGAACTGAGGACTCGCAACGACGACACATTGTCCTTCGCGGAGCAAACCGAACAACTCGGCACGGGACACGCCGTTCAAATGTGCCTCGATCAATTGGCTGATCACGATGGCCTGACACTGGTCATCGCCGGTGACTCGCCGCTGATCCAACCGTCCAGTTTGATCAAATTGATCGAGCACTTCCAAGCCACTCGTCCCGCGTTGCTGCTTGGCACACTGACCAAAGACGACCCCACGGGGCTCGGCCGCATTGTGCGAGACGACAGCGGACAATTCACCGGCATCGTGGAACACAAAGATGCCACCGACGAACAACGTGCCATTTGTGAAGTGAACATGAGCACGTACCTGTTCAACAACGCCGATTTGCTGGATTCGCTTTCCAAGCTCAGCAACGACAACGCCCAAGGCGAATACTACCTGACGGATTGTGCTCGTCTGCTTCACGAAGCCGGACGTCCCGTCGAAGCCTTGCCCGTTCTGCAGGATTGCGAATCGCTTTCCATCAACAACCCTGAGGAACTTCAATTGGTCGACCAAACAATGCGAGCGATGGGTTATGCGTGAACTGAAAATTTTCAGTGGCCGGGCAAACCATGATCTTGCTGAAAAGCTTTGTCGTCACCTGCACCTGAAGCCCGCTCGCATCACGCTGGGACAATTCCCAGACGGCGAGAACTACTGCAAACTCGATGAAGACGTTCGTGGTCGCGACGTGTTCTTGGTGCAACCGACTTGCCCCCCTGTCAACGACAACTTGATTGAGTTGTTGACGATGATCGATTGCTGCAAACGAGCCAGCGCCGAGCGAATCACCGCGGTCATTCCCTACTTTGGATACGCGCGTCAGGATCGCAAAGACGAAGGCCGGGTGCCGATCACCGCGAAATTGGTCGCCAACCTGATCACGCGGGCGGGTGCTGATCGGGTCCTCACCATGGACCTTCACGCGGCGCAAATCCAAGGCTTCTTCGACGTCCCTGTCGATCACTTGTACGCCGCTCCGGTGATCAATGACCACTTTGTCAGCCGACGATTTTCCGGTGACGAAGTGGTGGTGGTCAGCCCCGATGAAGGCAGCATCAAACGTGCCCTTGGTCACACCAAACGTCTCGGTGGCAGCTTGGCCATCGTCGACAAACGTCGCACCAACGCTTTGGAAGTCCGCCAAAACACGATCATTGGCGGTCCCGTCGAAGGCAAGATCGCGTTGATGTTCGATGACATGATCAGCACCGCCGGTTCCATCTGTGGTGCAGCTCGCTTGGTTCACGAAGCCGGTGCGAAAGAGATCCACATCGCTTGCACTCACGGTGTTCTGTGTGGCCCCGCCATCGAACGACTTCGTGATGCTCCGATCGATTCGATCACCGTGACCGACACGATTCCCGTGACGGGTGAGAAGTTGCTGCCCAACCTGGTGCAACTCTCGGTCGCACCGTTGCTGGCCGAGGCGATCAAGCGGATTCACCACGACCAATCGATCAGCGAACTTTTTCGGGAACGCTGATCAGTCGCGGCGACCAACCCAGGTCACTCCGTGTCCTGGCAGAAGTTTTCGACAATCCCCACGCCGGTCAATCCATTCCGGCGAAGCTCGTCAACGAGTGCCTCCACCTCGGAACCGTTCGTGCGGCTCATGTCACGCACGATCAATGCCGAGTCACAAAGGCTGGCGGTCGACAGGGCTGCCGTGCCGCAATCGATGATCACCAGATCGAAGGATTGCTTGAGTCGTTCGACCACCTGTTCCAACTCGCTTGATGCCGGCGACAACTCGTCTGCACCAGGCAACAAAGGAATCAGGGTCAATGCGTCGGACTCGGATGCCACCGCGACTTCTTCCACGGGAATGCCATCGCGAATTGCATCGATCCAATCCTGATCCAACTCCAAGGCAAAGTCATCGCCCAGCGTGGGGCCATCGATGTCGGCATCGACCAGAGCAACCTTCATTCCGGTGTAAGCGACACTGAGCGCGATGCCCATCGCAACCGTCGAACGACCTTCGCCGGGAAGCACACTGGTCACGGCGATGGAACCGAGTCCGTCGACTTGAGCGTCCACGATGTGTTGCCCCAGTTGATCGGCCAGCGATCCACAGAGGAACAATTCTGACACGGTGTCCGGGATTTCAAGTTCCGACACTTGCCACGCGGCGACAAACGCTCGCTTGGCAACTTCCTTGGGTTCCTCGCTGGGAACCGCAGTTGGCTGGGCTTCTGCAACGGGTGCTGGTTCCGCGATGACCGCGGTTTGCTGCTGCATTGACTCGGCGAGATAGCGTTCCGCTTCACTCATCCGCTGCGTGACCCGAGACGCCACATCGGGCACCCCATGCGATTCCAAATCACGAACGGGTGCACGGGGTGGTTCCGAATCGACGACTGGCGCCGGCGAAGCCGCCATTTCGATGGTGTTGGTTTCGACAATCGGTGACGCATGAATCTTCGCAACGCCCGAAACGATCAGCGGCTCGCCGATTCGTCGAGCGGTGTCATCCACGTCCACTGGACGGTCAATCCGCAAACGAGTCGATTGATCCGCCGTTTCCATCCAAATGGAGGTGGACTCGGTCACAGATGCATCCAACTGCATTCCGGTCACGTCATCGCGACGATCACCCCGCATCGGCTTCAATCGATCCGATGGTCGTTTGATTGCCGACGGTGAATCTTGCAGCAAGTGCGTTTTCGGTGCGGGCACCACGGGTTCCTCCGCCACAGCCGTTTCCACGGCGGTGGTTTCGTCGACCGAGCCGACCGTCTCTCGTTGGCGACGCATGGAGGCGGCACGATCCAGTCGCAACACCGCCTCGTCCAGTCGTCGTGTGACTCGCTCGGATCGCTCCAAACCAGTCAATGATTCTTGGGTGGCGGTGTCGTTCGTCCGCGGTGGAACCACGGCGGAATCGATCGAATCGACCGCCTGCATTTGGGCCACCGTCTTCGAAACGTAACGACGATTCCGGGCGTGCGATTGAATGAAGTTATTGGGTTGATTCATCACGTTTCCCTGTCACTCAGCGGCGCAGATTGGATTCGGGAAAGAAAGACGGGGTGGCGACTCTGGCTTCAGGCTGACCGCCGGAGGACGGGACTTGGTTTCCAACGGAAACCTCCGGCCCATCTCCTGGTAAACCAAACTGGAAATCCGGGGTCAATGGCGATTGGGTGGTCGGGAACGCTTCCGGTGATGCGGATTGCTCCTCATTCACCGAGGCTTGTTCCCCCAATTCCGATGGCATGGGAGGCAGGTAGTCGATCCAATTGGTGATCAATCCAGGCGTCCCTGTTTGCAACGGAGCTGGAACGGCGGGCGACACAGCATTCACTGGTTCGTCCCTGTTCCCTGAAGGAACGCGATCGTTGGCCGGCAGCCCAAGTTCCGAATTCGCTTCTGAAACTGGCGAGGTCAAACCGGGGTTCGAAGGAGTCATGGCGACCTGAGGTTCACGGACAACGGGCGCGAATGATTCGGCAACCGGTTCACTGTGAAAGGGAGCGGAATCGAATGGTGGCACGCCACCCATGCCACGCTGAGTCGCGGAGGATGCCAACTGCGATTCCACCAAACTGGTTCCCTCTGGAACCGATCCGAATTCGCCCGCACGGGTCGGCTGCCCCAATTTTGTTTGACTCATCGAATGAGCGGGTGCGTTCAACCCTGGCATGTCGCCCGCAGGGCCTTCCAAGCCCCCACTGTTCGAACCCCCAAACTTCGAAGCCCCCGCAATCGGGGCCCCCGTCTTGTAGGAGTCCGATTTGGAAGGTGTAGGTTTCGGGGCCAAAGCGGTGGCTTCCGCAGCAGCGACTTTCGTTGCTGAATCGGAGATGGACCGAGATGGTTTACGTTGCGAGGTTTTATTGGTGGATGCCACCGAATCGAAACTGGACTTCGCTTCCAACTTGGATGCGGTTTCGTCAACGGCCGGTTCCTTGGCGCTCAAGACTTCCGAGTTTTGCTGAGCGTTGGGGTGCCGACGCGGAGCGAACACCGCCCAGCACGCAATCAGTGCCAGCAACGCCAGCAGAGTGTTGCGAGAGCCAGCCAGGGCCAGGGCCCGATTGCCCAATGATTCCGAGGTTGCTTTCCAGGACCCGTCGCGGCCGGTTTCGGCGGAAGCCGATGCCTTGTTCGTGTCCGCGGACGCGTGCCGTGGCGGCGAGCTTGGTTGAGTCGCAGCGAACGATTCGACTGGCTTCACGGCAGCCACCACCGGTTCTTCAACGGCAACCGTCGGCGGCAGAACAGGCGAAGCCACGGGCGCAGCTGCGGGTGCCAAATCGGGAAGCCTCGTGACGCTGGCATGATTGACAGTGTCGGGCGTCGTTTGCGTCGCCGCATCCAGCAAATCTTGCATCACCGGAGAAGTGGATTCGTCATGCTCAACGGACGGCAAATCCTCCTCGGCGCAGCCCTCGCCTGCATCCGTTGGCGGATGCAGATCGGGCAATCGCAGCAGGGTCGGCGCAATTTTTTCGAACTCCGCGCGTGACGGGCTGGAACGACGGCTTGGATCAGTGTTTTTGGACGCGGTTGTCATGCGTACTTCTCTCGTTTTGGAACGTGAGTGGTCGACGGAAACATCCTCCACGTACAGGACTCTCCAGGCGCAACATCTCCCCCTCCACGGATCGACAACAAACGGAAACGATCTTGAGGGAAATCCGGAATAGCGAAACTTTGCGGGCCAAGACAAGACGGATCAAGCCATGATCCACCGCCGTCTTAGTTTCACGCGATGGCGTTTCATTCAGGCCGCAAAGTATCTGCCCTGCGAGAAGGTCGTGCCGTTTGAAAATGCCGTGCTCGCAAGATTGAATCCACCCTCCTGAACGCAGTTCCAACAGCCAGGCAGGAATGATCGGGCAGAACCATGTGAGCCGTTTGGGCGTTCGCCCCGGTTGGACGTGGCAACAATGGCGTTTTCCAAAACAGTCCAGATGCCGAAAGACTCCTGCCGACCTGCTTAGCGTCTTGCGAACCCCGCCCGCGCAGCGGTCGTGCAGTTTTATTTCACCCTCCCTTTGGGAGGGTCGGCCCGCTTCGGGCCGGGGAGGGTTACGCGATGGTTCCGATGCTCGACCCTCCCCTCGCTTCGCTCGACCCTCCCAGGGGGAGGGTGATGATAAACGCCTAGCAACACAGCACTTAAAAAGTGCGCGACCTCCGCTGCGGGAGGGGTCGGAAAGCGAGCGTTCAGCGAGATTTCCGGGGAGGACAATCCACGCCGCATCCCATGCTCGGCCCCCTCCGAGCGGGTGAGGACAATTCTCAATTTGGATTGACTCTGTTAAGTTGGTGACCGATTGACCTCCCCATTCAACCTTTCGGTACAAAACGATGAAACAAATTTTCCAAGGCGTTTGCTTTGCCTCTTTGGTCGCCTTTGGTGCCTGTGCATTGCCCGGTTGCGGATCGGACGAACCAGCATCGGTCGTGGATTCCACGGACCTCGACGCCATTGCCGAGTACGAGCGCATGATCGCTGAAGAAGAAAAGGCTGCTCAAGAAGGCATGGAAGCAGCGAAGTAATCCGGCCCTGCCGAATCAATTGAAAAGAAAACGCCACGTTGAAATCAACGTGGCGTTTTTTCGTTTCAGAGGAAGTCACCGCAGCTTGTTCTTGTCAGGCTGCGGCGGTCCAAGGCGATCAAAATTCCTGATCGATGACTTCGCGTGCGCCTCGTGAGCCGAGCGCCCCCCACAAGCCATAAGGGCTTTTCGCACCCGGTTGGTTCATGTTGGCATCGTTTCCACTTCGCCAAACGACCGGGTTGTTTTGGTTCCCTGATTCGATGGACGAGGTGATGAACTTGACCGCACCATCCCCCATCAACACGTGCACTCCACCTTGGTGACGACTCGACATCGTCATGATCGACGGCCCGTTTGAGTCGTGCGGAATGCAGGTGGGACTGTTGGGTGGAAGAATCGTATGGACCTGTGACTGAGCGTTTTGGCAATCCGCCCAGCGATAACCTCGACCCTTGCTGTTGCCCTCCAAACTGCCAGGAGTCCAGAATTGGGGCCGCTGAGAATCCACCATGGTCCCGTCTTCGATGCACAACCGTGGGTTCTGCCGAATGTTTGATTGGGCCGACTGCCCCTGCGGGTGTTTCTTGGCACGTGTTCGATTGTCAAAGTCGCCCAGGTCGGTCGCGATCTCACCCATCGCGATAGTGTTCGACAAACCATCAAGCACATCGCGGAATTTCACCTGTTTGTGCTTCACGAAGAACCCGCGATTGGCCGCGCGAGAATGCTGGGCGTAATTGCTCGCCGCCCCCGAGTTTGCCGGCCGGAGGTCACCGTGCATCGTCCACCAAAACGAATCCCCCATCGACATCGCGTAGTTGGTTCGTCCAAGACTGGGCAAGCCTTTGCCTGGATCACTGGGACAACGCAGCGTCGGCAACTCGGTCGCCCAAGGTTTGTACTGGATGTTCTGGGGTGTTGGTCCCATGGACGGCCAAGGGTTCGTGGGCGTTCCAATCCCCGCCCCTGTGTTTCCATCGGTTCGTTCCGCATTGGGATTGGTGATTTGCTCCCAGATCCCCTGCTGTTCCATGAACGGAGTCATCCCAACCAACGCACTCAGACGCCAGTAGTTATGGGTTGTGTAGCTGGACCACCAATTGTGACTGCCAACGCCCGCGTCGGTCCCGACGCCCTGCATCGGTGCCCCGTTGTAGGCACTGTGGTAGTTGTGAATGGCAAGCCCAAGCTGTTTGAAGTTGTTGCTGCAGCTCATTCGACGAGCCGCCTCACGCGCCGCCTGAACCGCTGGCAAAAGCAGCCCGACTAAAACGCCAATGATGGCAATGACAACCAATAGCTCGACCAAAGTGAAACCGCGCCGATAACGCCCCTTAGCAACCATTTGTTCATCTCTCAAAAGAAGTTCGGATAAGGATCTGTCCAATCAGATCACTTATAAGACATTCCAAAAAACGATCTTCCGCCACGTTCAAAAATCGCACCGAGCACCGCAAACGACACGCAAGGAGGATCTTCCCGCCCTAAACAGCCTGATTCCCTCTAGAAACAAGCGTTTCTGGCCAACTCGCTCGCCCGCGAAAAAACTCATTTTCCTGGAGTTTTTTCTTTGCGCACACTGCTTTTGACCAGGAGGCATCCGCCAAGCACTTGGGGAGCTCACCATCCCTCGAAGTGAAACTCCACCACACAAGCTGCGATCACGATGCCACGAAAAAACGCCACGTTGACCTTCAACGTGGCGTTTGCAGCAGTTCAATGATGGGTGTCCAGCGATCTTAGAATTCGCCGTCGATCACTTCGCGTGAAGCACGCGATCCCAAGGAGCCCCACAATCCGTACGGGCTTTTGGCCCCAGGCTGATTGAGGTTGGCAGCATTGCCTCCCAGGTGAACCACGGGATTGTTCTGGTTCCCAGCTTCGATTGACGAGGTGATGAACTTCACGGCACCGTCGCCCATCAACACGTGAACGCCACCTTGGTGACGACTGGAGGCGGTCATGATCGCGTTGCCGTTGGAATCATGAGCGACGCACAGGGGTGCGTTCGGTGGCAAGATCGTGTGAACGTTCGATTGAGCATTCTGGGAATCTGCCCAACGGTAACCACGCCCCTTGGTAACGCTTTCCAAGCCGCTGTTGATCCAGAACTGGGGACGGGTCGGATCAATCATCGGCGATGCATCTTCGATGCAAAGCTTTGGATTGTCCCGCATCGAAGCCTGTGCTCCTTGCCCACCGCTGTGTGTTTTTCCACGCGTGCGATTGTCGCCATCGCCCAAGTCAGTCGCGATTTCAGCCATCGCGATCGTGTTGGACAGACCGTCCAGCACATCGCGGAATTTAGTTTGCGAGTGCATCACGAAAAAGCCACGGCTGGCGGCACGCGAATTTTGGGCGTAAGTGCTGGCGTCACCCGGGTTGGCTGGACGCAACTTTCCATTCATGGTCCACCAAAACGAGTCGCCCATCGACATCGCGTAGTTGGTACGACCAAGGCTGGGCAAGCCTTCGCCTGGATCGCTCGGACAACGCAATGTGGGGAGCTCCGTGGCCCAAGGCTTGTACTGAACGTTGTCAGGGGCTGGTCCCATCGGAGGCCAAGGGTTGGTCACCACGCCAATGGCTGCACCCGTGTTGCCATCGGTTCGCTCCGTGTTGGGGTTGGTGATCTGCTCCCACAAAGCTTGCTGCTCCATGAAAGGGGTCATCCCCACCAACGCGTTCAATCGCCAGTAGTTGTGGGTCGTGTAGCTGGTCCACCAGTTATGACTGCCATCGCCAGCGTCGGTTCCCACACCATGGATCGGAGCTCCGTTGTAAGCGCTGTGGTAATTGTGCATCGCCAGACCGAGTTGCTTGAAATTGTTGCTGCAACTCATCCGCCGGGCGGCTTCGCGAGCGGCCTGAACGGCAGGCAACAACAACCCGACCAGAACGCCGATGATGGCGATCACAACGAGCAACTCGACCAACGTAAAGCCTCGCCGAGAAGGGCTTTTACTTAACATGTAAACATTCCTGGGGTTCAATAGTGCTGTTTCGAAATATTATCAACCGGACGGAACAACTCACGCCGACTGCATATGCGTATTTTTCACATATCTTATATTCAAGTGAACACCACTATCAAACCTTGGTGTCGATCGTTTTGCCAAAAACACCTAAAAGAAGGGGCCAAACCCCTCTTCAGGCCAGCCACCCACAAAGGGGCCCTCAGGACAAAAGACACTTCCAAACAAATCCCTGAATGAGGAGCCTGGCCACCACCCAAACGGCATAACTTTTCTTGTCACGGGTATCCGGGCACCACGACTTGCCATTGTGGCGAGTGCAGGCTGCGAATTCGCAAGGGCAGAGCGAGTCACTGGACCTCCTCGAAACGCTGGAGGCGGTGCAGTTCTTAAGTGCTGTGTTGCCAAGCGTTTCTCATCACCCTCCCTCTGGGAGGGTCAAGCGAGGGGAGGGCTCAGCATTGGATCCAGCGCGTGACCCTCCCCGGCCCGAAGTGGGCGGACCCTCCCAAAGGGAGGGTAAAATCTCACCGCGCGAACTCCTTTGTCGGGCGGGGTTCTTAAGACGTTACTGGAACAGCACGTAAGAACTGCACGGCACTTCGTTTGGCGACAGGTGGGTGAGCGACGTCAGAGTCGAACCGTTGTCCTCAACTGTTCCGTCGGGCAACTCTCAAACGCCAAGCCTCATGGCAACCAAGCCCATCTCCAACCGTTCGCGTCACACGGCTCGACGACAGCGACCGACCACGCAAACATTTGGGGACAAATGTTCTACTCTCATTCCAGACGCCAGTGATCGATCCCAGCGATGCCAGGCTTAGGAGGCGTCCATCCGCGTCACTTCGAAAGCGACTGGTTCAGCTCTCCCGCTTTCACTTGGGCCGCCTGCATCACGGTTTCAATCGAGACCGGAATGCCACCCTGGCGTTTGCTTTCGAAAGCGGCTTGCATGAAGGCGTACAGCTCGATCGTTTCCGCGGATTCGATCGGTGGTTCACCGGTCCGGAAGAATTCAGCGATCTCGACGAGCAGCGGACGGTATCCGTCGTACTTTCCAATTTCCTGAATGGCCTTTTCTCCGTAGACCATTCCGCCGTAGCCGGAACTGCCAGCCCGAATCCCTCGAAACGTTCCGATTCGCCCGTCGCCCCAACGGCCAACTGCGAATTCAAAGTCTTCCGTGGAGGTGTGAGATACCGTTTCGCATCCCACCCCCATGCAGGTGTAAAGCGTTTCGACGCCGTGGATTCCATACCAATACAAGTCGACGTGTGACGGCTCGATCTTGCACGGGCTGTGTGCGCTGCACCCCAGCACCTTGCCCACGGAACCACCACGGATGGCTTGGGCACCGTGGCTGTAACGCAGCGATGAACTGGAAAACATGGGCACGTTGTAGTGCTTCGCCGCATCGTAGATGGCGACTGTTTCAGCCAGATTCGATCCAACGGGTTTGTCGATGAACACCGGCTTGCCAGCCGCAAAGACCTGCAACGCTTGCTCGTGATGCAGCGTTCCATCGTTGGTTTCGAGCAACACGCAGTCCACCTTGGACAACAGATCGTCGATCGAATCAACGATTTCAACTCCCAACGATTTCAGTTGCTCGGTGTAGCCTGGGATTCGGCTGCTGCTGGACTCGATCGTTTGGCTTCCGTAGGGATAAGCGGCAACGACGCGAAAACCAGCCAACGGATCATTGTCGGAATGCTCGGCATTGAACTCCTTCGCAAACGCTGGCGAATGGGACGTGTCCAAACCAATGATGCCAATTCGAACGGGTTCCTCCGCCGACACCACCGAGACAGAAGACAAAGCACTCAGGCAAAGAAACATTGCAAAACCAACCAGACCAACACGCATGAAACCACTCACAAAACAAAGACGAAAAACAAGTTGAATTGACGAACCCGAGCAAACCGCAGCGGCTCAGACCTTCGGCTCCCAGCCGGGTTCATACTCTCGTCCCCACAACGCCAATGCCTCGGGGTTGCCAAGAGGTTTGCCGCTGGCCGGGTCAATTTCCAATTCCGACGAACTGCGATAGGCCATGTTGCCAAGGTGACAAAGCAACGTGCTCCGATGGGCTTCTTGGATGTCCGCGTTGGGTCGCCGTCCGGTGCGGATGGCGTCCAAGAAATCCGCCAAGTGGCTGGTGTCGCCGCCTTCATCGTTGACCGTTTCGATTTCTTTGTTGCGGTCATCAAACCGAGTGAAGCCATTGCCACGAACCACAATCGAGCCTTCGGTGCCGTGAAAACTGACTCCCACCGCTGCATCATGCGGCCCCAGGGGAGACCAACTGAGCCCTTCCCAGGTGGCCGTTTTTCCTTCGGGAAAATCGTAGGTCACCATCATCGTGTCGGGTGTTTCTTGATCGTCGTCATGACGGTACTTGCCTCCGCCGGCGCGAACTCGACTGGGTGTGGTGACATTCAATCCCCAACGAGCCAAGTCCAACACATGGATGCCGTTGTTCCCCAGTTCACCGTTGCCCCAATGCCAACGCCAGTGCCAGTTGTAGTGAATCAGATTGTCCACGTATTCGCGTCGTGGCGCTGGCCCTTGCCACAGATCCCAGTTCAGCCAATCTGGTGCAGCGGCTGTCTTGCCATGGCCGATCGATGGCCGTCGGTTGTTGTACCAACTGCGTGAATAAGACACCTCGCCGATGCCGCCTGAATGCACGAGCTCAATGGCACGCATGACCGCCGGCCAACTGCGACGTTGGGACCCCATCTGGACCACTCGGTTGTGCTTCCGTGCCGCCTGCACAGCCAAGACACCTTCTTCGGCAGTTTGGCTGCACGGTTTTTCAACATAGACATGCTTTCCCGCCGCACATCCCAAAATCGTCGCGGGTGCGTGCCAGTGATTGGGTGCTGCCACCACCAAAGCGTCGATGTTGCCTTCATCGAGCATCTTTCGAACGTCAACGAAGGACTTGGGGCGATGGCCTTGGCCATCCGCAACGGAAGCCGCCACCTTCTCGGACGCTCTCGAATCGACATCGCAAATCGCGACCACATCCGCCCCGGGGTCTTTGATGAACCCCTTGGCCAACGCGGCGCCGCGATTGTTGACGCCCATGATCCCAACTCGGATGACTTCGTTGGGCGACTTCTTGGCCGGTGTTTGGGCGAGCACAGGACGAGCCGCGACGGTCGCCCCCAGCGCCGCCCCCGCCTTCAAAAACAAACGCCGATCACGCTTCCGAAGATTCGGCTGCGCGGGCAAAGAAGCTTGCACATCAGGATGTTGAAAACGCTTATTCATGGCGAAATCCTTGGGTTGGATCGAATCTCCCAGCGTTCCATCACACAACACTTTCCAATTCACACATCACACAAGCGTGCGAAAGGAAAGCGAGGCGGTGATGATCGGCGGGTGCCCTTGAATGCTTCGACTTCGAAGCGTCCAGGACCAATCGATCAGAGAGGCGGGCGGGTGGGGTGGGGAACCAGAATCAGCGTTCAAGCCGACTCGGCGACGCATCCGCCAACGTTTGACTGCTGAACATGATGCGTCGTGGCCCAGCATTGTAAGCAAAATTGACGTCGGGTTGGTTTCCGATCCTCCCATTCACCGATTGCATGCTCACAATCGTCCCCTGGAACCAAATCGCGGTTGCCAAGAGATTGGTACTACCGCCATGACTCCATGTCCCCGCAACGACCGCCCGCATGACGACATCAGACCAATGAGCCCTCCTCATTCGACGCCCCTCCCGGGTGAATCATCCGGCACAATGATGGACCACTTGGTCCTGTCGTACCTGGATATCCGCCGGGCGATTGGATGGAGCGGTTTGCTGCTGCCACTGCTGCTTGGTCCCGGAGGGATGCTGTTGGGGATTGAAATCCAAGAGAACATGAGCAGCTACTATCACACGCCATTGCGAGACGTGTTTGTGGGAACGCTCTGCGCAATCGGCATTTTTCTATTTTGCTATCGCGGATACGACCGCATCGAAAACTGGACCGCCAACATCGGTTCGGCCGCCGCCATCGGCATCGCTCTCTTTCCACTGGACTACGGCAGTGATCCGTTGATCCAAAAATCATTGGTGGGCTACGTGCATACCGTCAGCGGCGGCATCTTCTTCCTGACCCTGGCGTTTTATTCCCTGTATCACTTTCCCCGGGATTCTCAACGAGAAGCCGAATCACACTTGTTCGAAAGATCATTCGCCTTTCGAACCAGCGGTTTGGTGATTCTTTTGATCACCTTTGCCATGGGCGGCTACATGGTGTTGGCCCCACAAGCCTGGAAGGACTGGCTGAACGGATACAACTTTTTGTTCTGGGCCGAATGGATTGCGGTGTGGGCCTTCGCCAGTTCTTGGCTCGCCAAAGGCCGAGTCATCGTCACTGAGATCGGTGTCGAAATCCTCGCCTATTCACGAAAAATGGTGCTGCAGCACGGTTTGGGAACGGTCAAGAAATGAGTGTCCGGTGCCTTTTGCCGGAACAGCCCCTGGGGTGCTTCGCGCCCAAGGTCCCCGATACTTTCCCCCGCTCATTGCCTGGGAATCAAAGACCAGCCGAGAGCAATGACCAACCGTTCAAAAGGCAAGCCAGGCGACGCCGCGGTCAGGATCCCTGATCCAGCACACCAAAGGTGCGAGCAAACTCAACGTCCTCGTCACTCAGTTTCTCCAGCGGCACCGAAATCACTTGTCGGGTGTCCAATCGCAACAGCGAAACCGATGTCTTGTCGACCGATTGCAACATCGCCTGGATCGTGAACGAACCGCTAGGGTCCGACCACTCCCGCGGGAACTGGGTCGCTGCCTTCCGAATCGAATCCCAGCGACTCAAAATGGACTCGAAATGAATGTCTTCCTTCCAATCGGATTCGTCGCTGAGTCGTTCTTCGAGCAGACGTTGCAACTTTGAATTCGTTGGCGGCGGAGCACTGTTGGATGCGATCCGCACCAATTGAACACCCACTGTCAAATTGGGGCGGTAGCTGCTTCTCTTTGGCCGAGGCTCCCAATGCTTCGTCATCTCCGATTGCTGCTTCATGGTCAATCGCGGCAGATTGCTGGCGTCAAAAGCCTCCATCGTCGGCAACAGGTCATTGTCGAACAACATCGCTCGAACCGGATCGAGATAGTGAAACCCGACTCGCAAGTCAAACTGATCCGCTTTGCCGATGTAGCTTGCACCTTCGATCTGGTAGTCCACGCTCCCGGCATACGGCATGCCCATCTCGGTTGAGAACTCCCACATGCCGGAACCTGAAAGCGTCAGCTTGTTTCCAGCCGACACACCACCCGAAATTTCAACTTCGCGATCAAACGCCAGATGCCCGTTCTGCGAGGACTCGCGTGGTGTCAGCAACGACAGAACGGACAGGTCGGACGTGGCCACCTGGTCACTGGACGAAGAAACCAAATTCAATGCGCCGACACTTCGCGTGCTGAAACCGGACTGCGTCTTGCCGTCCTTTGGCAGTTGTAGAAACACCAAACCTGCCACCGGCCCCGTGGCGAAGGGCAGGGTGCCGACGTTGCCTTTGCCACGCATGCTCCCCAGCCGCGTGCAAGTGATTTCTCCCTCGCAGAATTGAAACAGTCCTGGGTAGCGTTCCAGCTCATACAGAATTCGGCGTTGTTGTTCCTTCTGAAACGCTGCCGCTCTCTGACTTGCCACTTGCTGAAGTCGAGCGAGCCCAGGATCAGGTGGCGCCGGCCCAGAGTGTTGCAATGGCCCCGCCTCGTACGATTCCCGAGTGCGTCGGTGATAGGTCGCCAAAGCTTCCTTGCTGCTCATCAATTTGTTTCCTCGGAATGGAATCGTCCGGTAGGTTCCCGACCACTCCTTCGAGTCCGACTCGGAAACAACAAAACGCAAACGGCATCGCTGTCGGACTTGGATCGGATTCCGTTCGCCTTCGGTTCGCTCCATGATTCGAAATTCGATCCCATAGTCGAACGTTTTTCCAGCGGCAGGAACGTAGGCGACATCCTGTCCGGGCAGGCTGCCGCACGCGAGGACCGACCATCCCAGCCAACCTGCCGCGATCAAGCCGTATTTTGTTCGCGTTTGCATTCTCACAATTCCTCCGACAATTGTTCCATGTCCGTCTTCAACGTTCGCATGTAGCGTCGCCACTCCAGTTCCAATGTGACTTGATCGCCAAAACACTCGCCGAAGAGCTCCACCAACTTCATGGCTTTTTCCTTCGGCGGAGTGTCAGCGGGAATCTTCCGCGACTTGCCATAAAACTGAATCAATTCATCGAATCGTTCCGTGAACAAATAATGCGTCAGCGCCCAAGCCTGTCCGTACGCGGGCAATTGATCTCCGAGCGCCGTCTCGACGAGGAACCCCAGGTCCGAAACGATGAACTCCACACTGCCGCGAATCGTGTCGCCTTCCAAGGCACGGTAGTAACTGATCCGACTTTCATCGACGACGCCAACGCCGCTCCACACCGCCAACTTGGACGATTCAAAGTACGACGCCAAACCTTCGTGGACCCAACGAATGAACACCCCGTCGCGTGGGAACAGCCCCGTGTTGGCCGCCAAATGGTGAACCGCCTCGTGGGAAACCGTCGCCACATCCTCGCTCTCGTGTTCGATATCAACCAGCAACGAAACCGTGTTGGCAAGCCGAATGATGTTGGCAGCGTTGGGACTGCGAGTCCGCCGGGCCTGCTCTTTCAAATCATTCAGTTCGTCCGAAAACTCAATGAGATACCGAAAGACCTCGCTGGTCCCGGAGTCGTAGAAGAACGAGATATTTTCATCGGGGAGATAAAAACCAGCGACCTGCTTGAGCCCCATTTCAAGTCGTCGTTCCATCAACAAGAAATCCTTGTGCTGCGAGAACAAGACCGCGTTGAGCGGGTCGCTTGGCGGTTTCAAATAAAAACCACGCAGGGCAAACGTCAAAAAGTACGACTCGTAGACTTTCTCCAACAACTCCAGACGCATCTCCGCCCGAGTCATCTTGGTCACCGAATCCTTTTCGGTTTGCGGGTCATGGAACAATGCAAAGTGCTTGCTCCGCGACATCTCCATGCGGCTCCCACCAATCAGGTTTCGAACGTGAGCTTCACTGGCGGAATCATTGGGAACAGGCCGATTGATGTGCACCATCAAAGACGCCAATTTCTTGATTTTGACATCGGTCGGATCCAGCTTCCACGCATCACTCAGCAATGACTTGCACTCCTTCAGCATCCCATGCTGAAGTGCCCACTGGGCCAACTGGATGTAGTTGTCGACCGTCTTCTCGCGGAGGATCTTCCCCGACTTGCGTTGGAAGATGGTCTGCCGGGTTGGCGTTTGAATCACCTTCAAATCACGAGCGTTGAAATACAGCGACCCACGTGGATGACGAAACGTGACCGTGCCGCCCGGGTTGTAGTTCGTCTTGCCTTCCAACAACAAACCCGCGTCCGTTCCCGGAATCTGATAAATCGCGTAGTCCGCCTGCACCGTCCTCGAAAAGCTGCTGCTCGCCAAGCAACCACCTGCCACCAGCCAAACGAGCCAACTCTTCAGCGGGCGAAATCGTCGACTTCGTGCCGCGGAAGTGTTCGGCAAGTGAGTGTCATTCCGATTGCCCGCCATCCTCTTCTCCATCGCCACGAATCGCTCGTCCGCCCCCAAGCCCCAGTTCAGCTGAAACAAAACAGCCCGCAAGGTGTGGTCGGAATCCCCTCAAAAGCAGAGATTGTAACTCGCCCGCCTCCGCTTTGTTGCTGGCAGCCGCACAAAGGATTCAGGCAATTGACTCCGCGAACCAAGCTCCATTTTCCTGCCTCCCAGATTCGCCTTCAAGAAACAACTCGGCGAACCTACTCGGCATCCGCTGGCATCGCTTTGGGACGGACTCGATCCCGCTCGACACTGTCGCACCACTGCTTGAGTTCACGACTCATCTTCCCCGCGACGTCGGGGTACTTGTCCGACACATCGCGAGATTCGGTCGGGTCGTTTTGCAGATCATAAAGGACCTCCGGCTCGGTCGAATCCTTCAGCTTCGCGCTCCGTGTCACTTGGAGCGATCCGTCCGGTCGCCGGTACTCGATTTCGATGCCATCACGAAGCTAACTGTGGAACTGGCGATTGCAGGCAATCAGTGTGGGAGCATCGAGCAGCAAAACATTGCGGAACGCTTCATCGAGTCCTTCGCTGAGAACGTCCGGATTGAGTCTTTGAATCGCCTCCTGCAAACGCTGGGGCATGACTTCACCGAATGACTCCGCTCCCGTGCAAGTCCTTCCGGGGCGATGTCCGGGCCATGGACCGTCGCTTAACCCAAATCAGCATCGGTTGCGTCGAAATTAAATCTCGGAGCGACCATGCGTCAGACCTTGCACCCGGCCACCAACGGCTGGAAGGTGTCATCCTGACATGGCTGAAAACCCGGCGGCCAGCACGCGTCCAATCGGCACAGCAATCGTTGTTGGGTCGGCGCGTCCGGGTTGATTCGCTCGACCGCCAGCTTGATTGTCGTCTCCGGACAGTCTCGAATCAGTCGGCCTACTTCCGCAGCCAGATATTTCGGGACGTAGCCCAGCGGTGTTTCGCCCACAAAAATGCCCACGGCATTGGCGTCCTTCGGATTCTGCGGTTGCGGCCGCAGCATCACACGATCGCCAAGATGCAGGTTATCGAGCACCGGTGCGGCATTGGGCAAATGATAGCGGATGCCATGAGCGAAAAAGTAATTGACGTAACACCCGTGCGAATCGGGAACCGGTTGCGGGAATACCTCGACAGAATCGGTCTGCTTGCGGCCTTCGGTGCGGCCCAACAACACTAACGGTTGTGGCGGGTCGTCGGGATCAAATCCGCTCCAGTGCAAATACTTCCGGTACTCCGGTCGCGACTTGGGCAACAATCGATTCTCGAACAACGGAAACAGTCTTCGCGATTCGTAGACCCGGTTCAGATCCTCCATCCCGCTGAACGGTTCAAACCCCGGCAGCGTCAGCGCCCCCCGCGTGTAGCAAAACGAGTACACGCCCCTTAACTGCGACAATCGTCCGACCGGTCCCCAGACCGGATTGGGCGTATCGGCTCGCCAAGCGACGTATAAACGAGGATTCATCAGGAAAAGTCCGTCTCCAAAATTCGTCGTTGATTGATCAGCAATAATTCAACCGTGAAATCGCGAGCGACATCGGTCATTCGAGTGGCAGGAACGCGGCTTGCGATCGACACGAGCTCTTCTCTAGTTACCAAACGCAGTCGCGCACGCCAAGCGACGCCTGCCGGGCGCGAATCGCTCCCCAGTTCTGATGATGCCGATCCTGATTTGCGATCAACGCATCCAGCATCAAATATCCGCAAAAGACATCGACCGACGACCCCACGCCCGCCGGGAGATTTTGGCAGAACGAATCGTCCGGACGGTTGAGTTTTTGTACTGCGTTTGCGACCGCTTCGATCGTGTGCTGTCGCACCCCGTATTTCTCGCCGTCATCTCTTGGATAAGTCTCGTCATACTCGCTGAGCAATTGATTTCCGAGATCCAGCCGTTTGGGCGCGTCAGCAATGTTGGGACAGATAACGCCACGAGTCTTCGTTGGCACTTCGACCGCAAGCTCGTAGTGAACATGCGGAATGCCGAGCAGCTCGCAAAGTTCACAGGCAATTCTTTCGGCCCAGTCCTCCCCGGTTTTGCGTTCCTCCGCCTTGAACAACCACTCCGTCAATTCTCCCGGACGTCTGAACCAAAACTTCCGTTTGGTGCCGAGCTGTTCCAGGTTGCGGGCGAGATCGCGATCAACTTCGAAAATGGGAAAAGTTGTCATCGGAAAGCCAAATGGGTGCGACGGGTTGCAAACGGCTTGGCAAGTCAGGTTCATTTGGATTGCCCGCCATCAACGTTGTCACTGACAACCACAACGGAAAAGCGTGACCGCGATTGAGGCCGATGGAAAGGACTCGATGAACCTACTCGGCATCCGCTGGCATCGCTGCGGGACGGACTCGATCCCGCTCGACACTGTCGCACCACTGCTTGAGTTCACGACTCATCTTCCCCGCGACGTCGGGGTACTTGTCCGACACATCGCGAGATTCGGTCGGGTCGTTTTGCAGATCATAAAGGACCTCCGGCTCGGTCGAATCCTTCAGCTTCGCGCTCCGTGTCACGAAGGGTCGCACGAGTTTGAATTGCCCCTGCCGGATCGCAGCGTTGTGGGTGTAGTTCGGATGCGCCCGGTTCCATTGCCAAAATCGCGTGGTGGAATGACTGGCCGAGGCATCGCTCAAGACGGGAACAAAACTCGTCCCGTCCACGAGGTTCTTGGTCGGCAATTCGACGCGGCAAAGTTCCAAAATCGTTGGCATCAGATCCACAAACGTGACCATCTGGTCTCGTTGGCCCGGCGTGAACCGATTCGCCCAACGAACGAACAAGGGCACCCGGATCCCGCCCTCATCGACCTGGTATTTCGTGCCTCGCAATTCATGATTGAATCGCTCACCCGTCACTGGGTCAGGGCCGTTGTCACTCGCAAAGATGACGATGGTGTTTTCAGCCAACCCCAAACTTTCAATCTCCGAAAGCAGTTCGCCAATGCCTCGATCCATCACCTCGATCATGGCATAGATCGTCGCGGTGGATTCATTGAATCCCTGGTCACGATACCTGGCGATGATTTCAGGTGGTGCCTCCAACGGGCGGTGCGGCGCGTAGTGCGCCAGATGCAAGAAAAAGGGATGCTCCTGATGTCGGCGCACAAACCCGATCGCTCGACCAGTCAGGTCATCGGTCAGATACTGATCTTGGACGTCACTGATTTTTCGCTGCTGCGAAAATGGATACTGGAAATAGCCGACGTCGTCGGATCCAAAAAAGCCCTCGAATTCATCGAAGCCACGATCCAGGGGATGAAAACCGTCGCCCCGACCGGTGTGCCACTTGCCGACCAAGCCGGTCGCGTAGCCCGCGTCACCCAAGACATCGGCGATCGTCGTTTCATCTCGCCGCAGTCGGGTCATCTTGGGATACTTGTTCATATTCAGCGTGACCACGCCAGTGCGGTGCGGATACCGTCCAGTCAGCAACGCCGCTCGCGCTGGCGCGCACACACAGGAACCACTGTAAGCCTGAGAAAACTGCACCGACTGCTTGGCAAATCGATCCAGATTCGGCGTCCTCGTCCGACCCCCAGCGCCGCCCGCCAAGTCACCGATCGCGAGGTCGTCCGCCAGGATCAAGACGACATTGGGTGGCCGACTCGTTGCGGCCTCGGCGTTCGCCTGCGCCGCGGCAACGCCCTCGCCAGCCAAAACCTGTGCAGGACATTCCGGAAGCAAGAGCAAGACAGAGGCGACAGCAACAAACGCAAAAGACTTCATTTGAGTTCCCGAGAAGCAGAATTTGTCCATCGAAGTGTTTCGTTACACGGCATTGGCACCGGCGGGGAGCCGCCCCCCATGCCGGAAGCTAATCGCTTGCTGGTCCCAGAGCAATCATTGCGAGCCCTCCGAGACGCGAGCGCACAAAAAAAGCCAAACGCCGCGATTCACGGGGTTTGGCTTGAATTGTCTTGGCCAGTGAGGCCTGAAAGTAGCGGCAGAGGGACTCGAACCCCCGACACGCGGATTATGATTCCGCTGCTCTAACCAGCTGAGCTATGCCGCCGCTCGAAATTGAGTTTCGAGAGGGCGAGAATGTAGGCGAATCCGGCAGGCTTGAAAAGACGGCTTTGCCGCTTCGCCACGGGTTTTCTAGCGGTCTGCCACTTTGCAGGCAACGGCTTTGACGGCAATTCCGATTTCCATCGACAGCATTGGACGCGGGGCGTCCGGTGTCGGCATTTCCAACGCTGGACTTGAGCCGAGTTCGGCAGATTGACGTTGTCGCGGTTTCCCTCGGACCGTTACAAACACCCCCTGGGACGAAGGACCGTACCGATCGCGCGAACCGATCATCCTTTTGATCGCCCCCCTGGGAAGGAACTCGGATGTACCGACTGCTGCTTTGTTTTCGCTATTTGCGAACCCGCTACATCGCCTTGGCTTCGATCATCAGCGTCACGCTGGGCGTGGCCACTCTGATTGTCGTCAACAGCGTGATGGCTGGCTTCTCCGCGGAGATGCACGAGCGGCTGCACGGACTGGCCTCGGACATTGTCATCGAATGTCACGCGTCGGGCGGCATGCCCGATCCCGATGCCCACTTGGAGGAAATCAACCGAATCGTCGGTGACCAGATCGCTGGATCCTCGGTCAGTGTGCATGTCCCCAGCATGCTCGGCATTGATTTCAACGGCCAGTTGATCACGCATCACGTCAACCTCGTTGGCATCGATGCGGAAACCTATGACAACGTCAGCCACTTCGGTCGCTATCTCCTGCACCCCGAAAACAAAACCGCCGTTTCGTTCGACTTGCGTGAAGACGGTTACGAAGAGGCCCGCGAGGGATTCCCTCACTCCGGATGGAAGTACCGCCGCGATCACGCTCGGATGGAAAAAGCTTGGGAAGCCGAACGCAAACGCATCGAAGACCTGAGCCGAGAAGCGGCACGCCTGGCAAGCGGCAAACCACAACCCGAAAACACCGAACTGGTGGAATCCGACGGCCCCTCGTTCGGGTTTGACGGGCCTTCCCTTGGCACGATTTTGCCCGAAGGAATTCGGGAAGAAGGTGCCGGCGAAGCCCCCGTTTATTTCGATCCCGAAGCCGACCAGTACCCCGGCATCATCCTGGGAATCTCAACCTGCAGCAACAAATCACGCGACGCGGATGGCAACGTTCGCGATCACTACTATTGCCGCCCCGGTGACGACGTTCGCTTGATGTTTCCCAATGCCTCCGACAAACCCAAAGTCGTCAATCAAAAGTTCACCGTCGTGGACATGTATGAATCCGGCATGAGCGAATACGACAGCACGTTTGCCTTCGTGCGTCTGGATCAACTGCAAGATTTTCGCGGGATGATCGATCCGATCTCCGGCACCACCAGCATCACCACGATCCAGCTGAAACTGATCGAAGGAGCGGACCTGAACGCCGTGCGCGACGCTCTGCGTTTGCGTTTCCCACCCGACACATATGCCTACAGCATCCAAACTTGGCGTGACATGCAGGGCCCATTGTTGGCCGCCGTTCGCTTGGAAACAACGATCCTGAACATCCTGTTGTTCTTGATCATTGCTGTGGCTGGATTTGGCATCCTCGCCACCTTCTTCATGATCGTGGTTGAAAAAACACGCGACATCGGAACGCTCAAAGCACTTGGTGCCAGCGGCAGTGGTGTGATGAGCATCTTCCTCAGCTACGGACTGTTGCTGGGCATCGTCGGCAGCGGAGTCGGTCTGATCGGAGGGATCGTGTTTGTTCACAACATCAATGACGTCGCGGCGGTGATTGAAAAAATCACGGGCCAAGAAGTCTTTGACCCCACGGTTTATTACTTCACCGAGATCCCCACGATCCTCAACCCATTCACGTTGGCTTGGGTGATGGCTGGTGCGATCGCGATCGCGACCACCGCCAGCGTTCTGCCCGCGATCCGTGCCGCTCGCATGCATCCAGTGGCTGCCCTGCGATTCGAGTGATCCGCGGCGTCGGATTCACGGAGTCGGAAACGGACCACCGACTCGTTCCCCTTCGAAACCTCTCCCCATCCCCCTCCTTCGACCAACGATTCAATCCATGCATTCCTCGCCTGAACTGCTGCTGGAAGCCCGTGGGATTCGCAAGAGTTACCACAAGGACAAAATCGAACTGCCCATTCTGCGCGGCATCGACGTTGGTTTTGCTGCGGGCGAAATGTCCGCACTCGTCGGACGCAGCGGCAGCGGCAAGAGCACGCTGATGCACCTGTTGGCAACGCTGGACCAGCCCGATTCGGGAGAGGTGTGGTTCGATGGCTCACGCATCGACAACCAAAGCCGCGCCCGTCGCGATCAGTATCGCAATTCCCAGATCGGGATCATCTTTCAGTTCTATCACTTGCTGCCAGAACTGTCCGCGATTGAAAACGTGTTGGCACCTGCCATGATTCGCCGCAGCGTTCTGGGGTACCTGCGAGATCGAAAGTCACTGCGACTTCGTGCCGAAGCGATGCTGGACCGAGTCGGATTGTTGAGCCGGAGTCATCACCAACCCTCCGAGATGTCAGGCGGCGAAATGCAACGCGTGGCCATCGCACGATCGCTGATGTCCAACCCCAAACTGTTGTTGGCCGACGAGCCGACCGGCAACTTGGACACCGAGACCGGAGCCACGATTTTGAGCCTGCTTCGAGAACTGAACCAAGAAGACAATCTGACCATCGTGATGATCACTCACGATGACTCGATCGCCGATACCGCTGACCGCTGCTACCGAATGTGCGATGGGTTGTTAGCAGACAAAGATCCAGACGCCGCTGGCAACCGTTCCGATTCAGCACAGCTGGAAACCGTCGCGGCCTGATCGCCCCACTTCACAACCCGAACGCGTCAGCGAGGGACCACACTAAGCAGGAATGATCAAGCACAACCATGTGAGCCGTTTGGGCGGTAGCCCCGGTTGTGCGTGAAAACCGTGGCGAACGCCAACGGCTCACATACCCGATGACACATGCGTACCTGCTTAACATCCTGGCCACTCCAGTGGCCAAGCGACGTAGGCCAGGTCTCACCTGGCAACCAGCCAATGCTTTGGAACAAAGCGAGGCGTCCAGCCACCCCGGCAAGATCCAACACGATCCGTCCAATCACCCAGCCAGGTGGGGCCTGGCCTACGAACTCTCCATCCCTACCGAGATGAAGAAAGACAGAAGCCGGAAGAAAAATGGCATTCGCTACCGGAACGCCAATCGCAAACATTTTGCAGTCCAGCGTTCGCCTGGGCTGTCAAAAGGTTGGTATTGACACCGCTTTGGACTGCGCAGGTTTCGTTCCTCGACTTCGCCCCAACGGGGCAGCCCTATGCCAGCCCAGGGCAACGCCCTGGGTTGTGGCGGGACCAAGATTACAAAGCCCCAACGGGGGCGGTCCTAGCGGGTTTTGGGGAGTCTTTCTTAGGGCCGCCCCGTTGGGGCTGGTGTCGGAATCTCCCGAAACCCCAGGCGATGCCTGGGGCTATCTTAGATCTGCCCCGTTGGGGCGTAGGACAGAATAAAAATCAACGTCGCATTTTCCGTGTCAATACCAACCTTTTGACAGTTCAGCGTTCGCCCCGGTTGCATGAAAGATTGCTGCTGACCTGCTCGACAATCAGTCGACGCCGTAGTGCTCGATCTCGGCCCAGTAGTCGTCGAACGCGCCTTCCGCGTGGAAGTCAGGGCTGTTGTCCAAATCGTGGCACTTCATGCATGATTCGCGAGCCTCATCCAGCGGCAGCTTCATCGCCTCCCGCAGACGAGTCTTTTCTTCGTCGCTGACGCCGCTGTCGGCCGCCTCGGCTTTCGTGTGAGCCGCACCGGGACCGTGGCAGTTCTCGCAACCGTTGCCATGCAAATGGGAACTGGCTTCCAATTCCAAGTAACCGGAAACGTATGGGTAGTAACCTTGTGGGTTCCATCCGGTCACGTGGCAGGAGATGCATTCGGGATCGAAGTGACGCGAAACGTCGCCGCGTTCGCCTGGGTTGACCAGGTGCTCGGTGGCCTCGAAGTGAGCCGACCCTTGCCAGGTGTCAAAGGCGGTTGTGTGACATTTGCCGCACGCTTCCGAACCGACAAATTGACCGCCGGAAGGATGTTGGATGGGCTTGAGCCCCAAGTTGCTGAACCCCAGATCACGAAGTTGGAACTGGTAATCCTTCATCAAGGCTCGCATTTCAGGAGCGTCTTCAAATTCGTGCGTCAGCGGGACGCGGGCGTAGCGAATCGGACCATCGGGATACAACCCCACCAGCCCCGTGTACATCCCTTTGTCGCCCGTCAAAATCGACTTGGTTTGCGTGCCATCGATCGCCTGTGGCTGATAAGTCGGCTCGCCATAGCCACCAGCAATCACAACCAAGTCGAAACCAGGAACCGCACGCACCAACTCCTGGGCATTCTTTTCCTCGCCATAAAACGTCAGCACCGTGTAGTCAGGATCCTCTTCCTGGATCGCTGCCAAAGCTTCTTTTGCCGCATCCACCAAAGCCGTCAGTTGAATGTCGTCGCTGAGTTTGGTTTCCAACGAATCAGGATCCAGAATCGTTGTGACGCCCAACGTCATCCCGCCTCTGCGAACGACGCGGTGCGACGGCATCAACGATCGGTCAAACGGGATCACATTGGCCGACACATAGATCGCTTCTTCTGGATCACCGGGCGAAGCCTCTTGGATCAGGTCGTTCACGCTCAGACGAACGTCGTCAGGTCCCAGGCCAACCGAGACGTAGCCCATCTTGCGAAGGGCTTCGAGTGAACGGTGAAATTTGATTTCCGATTGGCGACCGTAGCGACGAACCAAATTGCCGGCATCGATCGGAGCCAATTCCCAGCCCTTTTCACGCAGCTGTTTCAGGAACGTCATTCGCCGCGCGACACCGCCCTTTTGATTTTCCAGCCCTGTGCAACCGCACGGCTCGATGTACCCGTGTTGCTGACCGGTCACGAACAGCGTCAGTGAGGGTGTGGGCCAAGTGTTGTAGTCCTCCGGTTCCTGACCACCGCCGACCGACTCCGCATCGATCAAGGTGTCGATGATCGGAGCATCGGGTCCCGTCAATTGGAAAGCGGCCGTGGCTTCCTCAGGAAAACTCACTCGCTCCGCCTCGAAACTCTCCGCATCGCTGAGCGGACGTTGGGCGACGATTTTTTCAGGTGCGATCCGATCGATGGGCGATTCCGCCAGCTCAGCTGCGGGAACTTCCCATCCACGAGCGGCGTTTGGCCCAGCGTTTTTCGCGACCGATGCACGATGATTCTCTGGCAAACCCAGCGGGGTCGGCACGATTTCCGCTTCGATCTCCTTGCGAGCCAAGGGCCTCGGCACGATTTCAACCTTGCCCAAATCCGAAGCCGACTTTTCTGACAGAGTGTCTTCCGCAGGATCGATTTGGCTCAGGTCAATTTTGCCATCGAATTTGCCAGTCGCAACTTTGGCGGGAGCAGCCGATTCCTTGGCAACCGATTCGTCATCGGTTTCAACCGTCCAGGTCAAATCGCCATCGGACCAGCCACCAGTTTGGTCGACCGATTCCGCGTCCTCGCGAGTGTTGTCCAACGCGGCTGATGTCGCAAAGGACAGTGGTTGCTGGCGAGCGAAACGCCAGTCATCCGACGGCAGTTGAACTCGCCCTCGGTAATCCGCTATCGAATCCACAGCAACCGATTCGACAGCCACCAATTCGGGTGGCGACAGCGTTGCGATCTCATCTTTTTCAGACTGACTCGCGAGCGGAGCGGGCGAGTAACACCCCACCACGGCGATCGCAGAAACCCCCAGAACGGCCATTAAAAAGGACCATCGAGAACGTTTCACCGAAGTGTTGGTCGACGCCCCAATCGAGGTCGACAAACAGTGAAGAAAGGGGCGTGGCGATTTCATCTGGGCCTGATCAACTGCGTTGAATGAGTCTTTTCCCGACAATTCACGTCCAACGCAGAAGGGACCACGGTCGTCATGGACGGTTCGATTCGATCGCAGCGACGACATCGTCATGGTCCCCTTGGTTACGCGACCCGTTTATCTTAACGCGCCGGCAGCGAAAATTTCAGGCGTAATTTCATGGAAGGCACGTTGGGGTTATCGGACACAATCGTGACCAATCCGTAGTCTTCTCGGTTCATGCCCAATCGATCGATTTTTTCGTCACCAGGGGTCAAGGTGAACTCGAGGCTATACAGCGACATGGAACCATTTTGGATGGGGTCATTCAGCTTGGCTTCCACGACACCTTCGGGAGAGACTTCACCGATCGAAAGCTTCGTCTTGTCACGTTCCGGTCCTTTCAAGACCACAAACGCCTTTGCCTTTTGCGGCCCCTTCTCGGTGATTTTGCCAAAGTCATAGATGTACCCGCCACCGGTGACTCCGGTCAGCTTGGTGCTTTCCAACATGCTCAGCACACCGACGATCCGGCCCGTCACCGCCGCAACGATGGACTCAGCAGGCGCGTCTTCCTCGTTGAGTTCGGATTCGCCGTTGGTCGATGCGTCCGCGATTGCTCCGACCTTGTTGAACGGCATCACCAAGTTTTGGCTCACGGGGCCCTGTTCCAAACCGGGTGCGATGGAAGCTTTGACCAGGAAAGCCTGGGTGGCTTCGGCATGCTCTTCGTCATCGATTTCAAGCGGAGTGACGGCAAACTCAGCCAGCTCGTTCATTTCCTCGCTGCTGAATTTGGGCTGGCCCAATTCAATCTCTTCACGCATGTAGCTGTAAACCTTCAACTCCAAATCAATGGGCTCGCCGGAGGCCACTTCCTTGAAGGTCAACGTTTCAGGCACCAATTGCACCTGGCGGACCACTTTCCCGGTGATCTCGAAACGAATCGCGACTTGCGTGGGATCATTGGTGCGAAGTTCGGCCGACTGCCCAAACGTGGTCTCATTGGTTTTCACCGTCCAGGACATTTTGACTTCCGTTTCTTCGCCGGGAGCCAAACTCTCGTTTTCCAGAGTTCCGACCGTGCATTTGCAAGTCGAAGCTCCGATTTTCAGCGTCAGCGGCGCGTCACCCACATTCACAACGGTGAACGTGTGCTCCCCCTCTTCTTCTGGCTGCATGATTCCGAAGTCGTACTCATTGCCGTCCGGCAGCTCGACTTTGGGAACATCCTCGCTCCATTCTTTCTTCAGAGACGCCATCGCGTTGGCCGCCGTCGTTTTCCCCTCGAAATCGATGGGGCCAAAGTGAGGCTCGTAACGGCCGTAATTGGATTCATTGATGTTGTAGGCGATCGCAGCGCCGATTCCGGCAACGATCAAGCAAGCGAGCAACGTTTTCATGGCAAAACGACGACGAGAAAAGAAAGAACGAGAATCACCGCTGGGTTACGTCAGGCACCTGCACTTGGTTCATTGCAAAGCGTCGTTCATTGCCAAGCAATGGCCGCCACTACAACCGCAGGGCATCCATGGCCACCTGGGCGGATTGGCGGACGGGCTGCTGAATTGCGGATCGCCCGATCGGCCGGACCACCAGGATCCATTGCAACGCGAGCTGACGCGTGACCACCCCGCCGGCTTCCGCCAATTCGACGGCTTTCCCAGCCAATTCACGGACAGTTTCTGCGGGAGCCCCCTCGGCTTCGGCGATCAAAGCTCGCTGGGCAGCGATCACTTGATGCCACGGGCTGAGCCTTTGGCACCGATCATAAATCATTTTGGCCTGAGCCAGAGCCTCCGTCTCCCCACCGACCTGATATCGGTGCAGGACCAATTCGCCGATCGCTTGCAATCGCGACGGATCGTTTCCGGCTCGCTGAATCGCATTTTCCAATGCCTCCTGGAATCGCGGGCTGATCCCCACCGACGACGGATTCGCAGCAAACCGCTGCAACCAAGCTTGCTCGATCACGTGCAAACGGAAGATCGCTGGGTCAAATGCGTGCTGGTCCGCCTCCATCGCTCGCTGGCAAAGTTTCTCTCCGCCGACCAGATTGCCTCGACGAATCTGAGTGTCAGCCTCCGCCATCCAGCGCCGCGATTCTGTGACAGGCCGATACGAAACCATCCACATCGTCAACGCGGCCAATCCCACCACCACCGCGCTCGCGACCGCCCTCAACCGCCCCCGGAATTCCATGGGTCCATCCGGCACCCGCGTTCGTGAATCCTTGGCGAGCGAATCCTCCGCCCCCGAAATGCGGAAGGGACCAGACAACGACCAGCAACGCCCCGAGCAAGTGACCATCGCAGCCAACGTCCACAACACCACGGCGATTCCCGGCACCGTCCATCCGCCCGAAAAGCTGAGGTGCATGCATCCGGCCATCAACGCAAACCCAGCGATCCGACGAACATCCCAGCCCGGATCGGTCGCTGAACTTTCGTCCGCCAATCGAAACCACCACAGCCAACCAGCGGCACAGGCCACCGGAATCGCGATCAAATGAGCGTCGAAATCCGGTAGATCACGGTTGCGAATTCCCAGGCCCCAAACCGCCAACAACCCAACTGCCGCCCCCACCGGAACGCTCCAGCGAACAAAGCTTCCACCCGATCCTGATGCCCAAACCGGTTCAGGCAGCTTGGGTTCCGCTGCCAAATCGGGTGACTTCAACTCGTTCGTGCCGCGTTCCGCTCGCCAGAACAACCAAGCCCCGACCACCAACAGCCCAACCAACAGAAGTCCCGCTGGGAAACCGCCTGCCCCCAAAGTTTCGCAAACGAAATGGTGTGGGTCTGCGATGACCTCGTGCGATTCAGGCAATCGAAAACGATGGTAGGCCTGCTGATAGTTGCCCGGTCCGGCACCGGTCCAAGGCGAATAATCGACCATTCGCCAAGTGGCTTCCCAATACTGGAAACGGTATCGCACCGATTCGGGCAACCCAGCCATCCAGCCCGTTCCGAACCAGCCTCGGGCCGCCAAAGGCATCGCCACAAACACGGCCGAGATCGCCAGCGACAACGCCGTCACGCACCGCCTTCCTCGTGAAGTGGACCAAACGAAATCGAGCAACGCGCAGCCGCCCACGATCAAGACAGACAACATCCCAGCACGGCTCTGCGTGTCCTTGAGAGCCAAGGCCAAGCTCGCGGCGACCAACACCAAACCAATCGAAACCGCGGCAGACGGACGCGATGTTGCCTCAGGTTTGACAGTGGACCGGTCGTTCCCGACTCTCAATCGCGAGATTGCTTTCGGGAAGGTGCTTCCTAGAACCGGAAGCAAAACCGCGATCACAACCACCAATGCCATCGCAAGCAAACCTGCCAGGGTATTGGCCAACGCAAACGTTGCGGTCGGCCCCCCGTCACGCAGCCGGTTCTCAAAGATCATCCGAGCGTTGGAACCTTCCGGAGCACTGATCCCCACTTCGGCCAACACACGCTCAGGATCGGCATTGTATTCCCGCCATGTTTGCGGCAAGGACACATGGACCTGATGCAAAGCGTGCGTTGCCAGCAACACGGCCCCGACCACGACCAACCCCAGCAACGCAAATTGGTTGCTGCGAAGTTCGCCAGACGAGGATCGAGTTTGCTGTCCACGCAGCCAACGCCGCAAGCCGACGAACCAAACCGCACCAGCAATCCACACCCATGCTTCGTTGCTGGCCGCGCGCCAGTCACCGCCAATCGTCCCCGCCCCATCCAATGAACGGGTCGGCACATTCAGTTGGGCAACTGCCGCATACCCGATCCACCCCGCCAGCAAGCAAACGATTCCATCGATCAGCCATTGGCCTGTCCGATCCGCTCGATCTCTTGAATCACGCTCGCCCTGGGCAACCAGAAATGACCGTCCAACGCAGAACACCTGCATCGCCGCCGCGATCAGCAACGTTGCCAGGCACCACCCCAGGGCACCTCCTTGTTCCACATCGGTCGAATCCGATGGATGGTAAAACGCCCACATCATCAGTGCGGCAAGCATCACCAACACGACCGACGTCATTCCCTTGTTCCCGAAGAATTCCAGCCTCGCCCGGTCCGAAACCGCGGGGGAACTGCCTGACGATTCGTGAGCTGCTTCCCGGTCGTCCGCTTGGTTTGGCCGGCTCGCTTTCAGAGGGTTCGTTTTGGATGGGCCGGCCTTTCGTTTCTGGTTCACTTGTCCGGCCGCCGCCACTGCGTGGATTCCAAGATGCCAACCAGCGTCAGCAAACACATCACGATGCCCAGCACCGCGATCGCCTGCCATGCACCAACGTGCGCCAACAACAACGCCGAGAGCCCACAGGTTGCGGTGATCAAATGAATGGTTGCGACCGCCCCTGTTCTTGACAGCCCCAAGTCCACCAACCGGTGAGACAAGTGACTGTGATCGCCTTGGAACGGGCTGCGTCCTTGTCGGATCCGGATCCAAATCACCGTGGTCATGTCGTAGAGCGGAACTGCCATGGCACACAGAGGAGCCAAGACCGCGTGAGGCCGACTGCCCACCCACCCTGCAACGGATCCGTCACCGGAATCCCCTGCCGCAAACGTCGCCATCAACATGCCGACCGCAATCAAAAACCCAACCAAGTAACTGCCGCCGTCCCCCATGAAGATTCTCGCGGGCGGACGATTGTGGAACAAAAATCCAATCAGCGCCCCCGCCACCACCAACAACAGCGACGCGACCAACAACTGCGGACGATCCGTGCCCGGATCCGGAATGGTCAGCATCACGAGCGCCATCGAAACAGCAATGATGGCGGCCACTCCCGAGGACAACATGTCCATGTTGTCGAGCATATTGAACGAATTGATGACAGCGACGATCCAGACCACCGACAACAACTTGGTCAGCCAGCCACCGTCGATGAACAACGACAGCTCGATGTTCAATCCCCACACGACCGCCGCAGCAAGTCCGAACTGGACGCCCAATCGAAATCCGACGGGCAAACCAAACCGGTCGTCCGCCAACCCCAAAGCGACCAAGATCGTACCGGCCAAAATCAGCCACCAGACATCGCCGCAACGCGACCAGACCCCGGGTGCGTGCAACATCGCGGCATCCCACCATTCCGTCGGCACAATTGCGGGCGAGGTCAAATCACGAAGCGAAGTGATCCAAGCGGGCACCGCCTCAGGATCGTGCAACAGCGCCGCGGCCAATGTCGCGAGCGCCACCGTCCCCAAGATTCCGAAGTAAATCCCCAATCCACCGCCCAGCGGCGTTGGCACGGTGTGGCTGCTGTGACCGCCGGGACGATCCAGCAACCCAAGCTGAGCGGCATACTTTCGGATCGGAAACAGAACCAACCAACTGAAAACCGCCGCCAATCCAGCGGCCACGAGCACGAGTCCGATCGTCGCCGACATGAAATCTCGCGCAATTCAGAGTGGGGGGAACAAGAAGAGAAGCAAAACCTTGCTACGCCCAAAAGGCAAAATGGTTCGCCGCCGCGAACCTGGCCGCGAATCCCTTCTTCCGTCGACAATTTGAGCGGCAAAATTCGCTCGTTTCGAGTCGATCATTCGTTATAATCAGGGGACGCGTCCGACCTGCTAAGAAATGCCGCCAGCTTCCTTGCTCCCCCCCCCAAGCCTGCTCCCACAGCCTGCTTCCCCAGCCCGCTGGCATTTCATCCGTGGCCGAGACGTCCCGCCTTTCTCCCCTCCCAACATCGCGTGCCCGGTTCATGCTCTCGATCTCGCCCTTTCGGCTGGCTGCAGGCCTCGCTTGCTTGGCCGGCCTCGTGCTCTCCACTGCGTCGCCAGCGATCGCTGCCAAACCAGCGTCCCAGACCGACCAATCGGTGTCCCCTGCTGCCGTCGAATTCCTGCAGGCTCAGTGCATCGACTGCCACGATGGCCCCGACGGGGAAGGCGGTTTCGACATCCACTCTGTGTCGCCGGACCTGACCAACGCTGCCGCCTTGCAACGTTGGATCGTGATTCACGACCGAGTCCAAAGTGGCGTGATGCCTCCGCCAGAAGACGTGGAACTGGATCCACCAACGGTTCGCAATTTCACCGAACCGCTGCGAGATCGTTTGCGGGCCTATCAACTCAAACTGCAACGTCGCGAAGGTCGCGTTCGAGGCCGGCGGCTCAGCAACGAACAACTCTCGCGCACGCTGCAAGATCTGCTGCGAGTCGAATTGCCGCTCGATGATCTGATGCCTCCCGAACAGCGCGTCGGCGGCTACGTTCATTTGGCGTCCGCACAATCCATGTCCCACTTTCAGTTGAACACGCACCTGAAAGTCGTCGACGCAGCGCTCGACGCGGCGTTTGCCAAAGCACTGGAACCAGCCTCGGAATGGGCGCTTGACATGCCTCCCGAAAAGATTGCCAACAAACCCAAGGGCCGCCGCAATCGAGACCCTGAGATGCGCAAGGGACTGGCGGTCATTTGGTCGTCCGGCATGATCTTCTACGGTCGAATCTCATCGACTCGTGTGCCCGAAGATGGCTGGTACGAAATCACCTTGACCGCTTCGGGACTCAAGCCCCCCCAAGACCACGGGGTGTGGTGCAGCGTGCGCAGCGGCGAATGCAACTCAGGCGCTCCCCTGCTGTCCTGGATCGGCAGTTTCGAAGCCGAGGCCGAACCTCAAACCATGACCTACCAAGCTTGGCTGCAAAAGGGCCACATGCTGGAAGTCCGCCCCGCCGACCGAACGCTCAAACAAGGACGATTCCAGGGTGGCCAAGTCGGCCTGGGCGAAGGCGAAGACCAAGACCTTCCCGGTGTGGCCATGCACTCGCTGGCGATGAAACGCATCTACCCCGGAGGCGACCGCAAAGAGACTCGTCAGCGACTGCTGGGGACAATTCCACTTCGCTACAACCGCTCGCTCAATCGATCCGAAGTCAACGTTGAGAAGTTCAATCAAAAACGCGATCGAAACGAACTGCGAGCCGCGATCACTCGGTTCGCTGACCTTGCGTTCCGTCGTCCGGTCGACCCGTCCACCATCGAATCGATCTTGCAACTCGCCGAAGCAGAACGCCAAAGCGGTGCGACGTTCATCGACGCCTTGCGAGCCGGGTACCGCGCCGTTCTTTGCTCGCCGCGATTCCTCTACCTGACCGAATTCGCCGACGAATCGGGACGCCTGGACGATTGGGCCATCGCCTCACGCCTGAGCTATTTCCTGACCGGTTCGATGCCCGACGAAGAACTTCGAACCGCTGCGGACCAAGGCCTGCTTCGCCGCGAAGGAGAACTCAAACGCCAAACGGATCGCCTGCTGCAAACACGTCGCGGACAACGTTTCCTGGTCGATTTTTCCGATCAATGGCTGGACCTCGTCGACATTGATTTCACGGAACCGGACCGGCGTTTGTTCCGAGATTTTGACCCGACCGTTCAAGCGGCAATGCTGGCGGAAACCCATCATTTCCTGCAGCGATTGCTGGACGAAGACCGCCCCGTCGGTGAGCTGGTTGGGGCCGACTACACCTACCTCAATTCCCGCTTGGCTCGCTACTACGGACTGAACGAATCGGAAGCCGATGTCGCTGACCTGAACGACCAGATGAAACTCGTTCGCGTCGATCCAGCGTCCCCTCGCGGTGGACTTCTGAGCCATGGCTCGATCCTCAAAGTCACCGCGGCGGGCAACGACACCTCGCCAGTTCTGCGTGGCATCTGGGTTTCAGAACGGATCTTGGGAGTCGAAATCCCCTCCCCACCCGAAAACGTCCCCGCCGTGGAACCCGACATTCGAGGTGCCAAAACCGTTCGTGAACTGCTGGCCAAACACCAAGCCGACGCGTCCTGTGCCGCCTGTCACCAAAACATCGATCCGCCCGGCTTTGCGCTCGAAAACTTCGACGCCGGAGGTCGCTGGCGTGATCGCTACATGCAAAAACGTGGCAACGCCTACAAAGCCGGTGCCAAGGTCGATCCCAGCTTTGCGATGCCCGATGGAGCCACCTTTGATTCGTTCGTCGCTTTCCGTGGTTTGATCGCCGAACGCGATGAACGCTTGGCCGCCAATCTCGCCTCGCACTTCACCACCTACGCCACCGGCCAAACCATTCAGTTTGCCGATCGTGATCGCATCGAAGAGATTGTTGCCAACACACGCGACCACGAATTCGGTTTCCGATCCTTGCTGGACGAAGTCATCCACAGCGACTTGTTCCTTTCCAAGTGACCCTCGCCACCGTTGCCATCGCGCCGCTTGTTTCGCCGCGCCTCCCTCCACTCAACCCCGCCTTCGAGAATCGATCATGAAACGCAGCAACCTTCATTCACGAAGCCCTCTGAAACGCCGCACCTTGTTGCGTGGCTCCGGCGTCGCGATGGGATTGCCATTTTTGTCCGCCATGCGACCCGCGCTCGCGGCCAGTGACAGTGGTGAAGGATCAGGCCGAGCCAAACGATTTGTGGCCATGACGGTCGGTTTGGGTTTGCTGCCCGAGAACCTGATTCCCGAAGGCGAAGGGATGGACTACCAACCCTCTCGCTACCTGAAGTCCCTGCAGGACCTGCGTGAGAAAGTGACGGTCGTGTCCGGTTCGTCGCACCCCGGCGTCAACGGAGGCCACCGGGCCGAAGCCAGCATCCTGACCGCAACGCCAATGGGTTCTTCCGGCGCGGTGAACAACACGATCTCAATCGACCAGTACCTCGCCAAATACAAAGGGCATGCAACCCGGTTCCCTTCGCTGGTCTGCAGCACAGGAGGCTCGACCAGCCCCTGCTACACCGAGAGCGGCGCGATGATCCCGCCGATCACCTCAGCTTCGCAACTTTTCGCGGAACTGTTCGTGGACAACTCGCCCGCCGAACGCGAGAAGCAAGCCGATCGGGTGCGGCAGGGACGCAGCATCATGGACATCGTTGCCGAAGATGCCAAATCGCTGCAGCGCGACCTGGGAAGCGGCGACCGCGATCGCTTGGACGCCTACTTCACCAGCGTTCGTCAACTCGAACAACGCATGCAGCAATCTCAAAAATGGGCCGAATTGCCCAAACCAGCGGTGGATGCCACCGCCCCCATCGACATCCGCAATCCCAACGATTTGATCGGTCGCATGAAAACCATGTGCGATGTTGTTTCCCTGGCGATGGAAACGGATTCGACACGCTATGTGACGCTGCACCTTCCCGGCAGCGGCGGTGTGGTCCCAGTCGAAGGGGTTGAGGAAGGCTACCACTCCCTCAGCCATCACGGCCGCGACGAAACCAAGCTGGAACAACTGGCACTCGTCGAAGAAGCCCTGATCAGCCAGTGGGGCGATTTCCTGCGTGGGCTCAGCCAGCACGGTGATTCACACGGCAACCTGCTCGATGACACCACCGTGTTCCTGACCAGCAACCTTGGCAACTCATCCAACCACGACAACCGAAACATGCCGGTGCTGATCGCCGGCGGCGGGTTCAAGCACGGCGGCCACTTGGGATTTGATCGCAAGAACAACTACCCACTTCCGAACTTCTATGTCTCACTGTTGCAGCAGCACGGCATGGAAGTGGACCAGTTCGCCACCAGCACGGGCACAATGACCGGCCTTGGAATCACGGGCTGAGGCGAGACGTTGGCGAGCGACCAGATCGATCAGCCACGATGAACTCGGAACGAGAGTTCGTCCTGCGCAATCCGCCAGCAAGCACGGCGCCGATCATCATTTCCAGGGAACACGCGAGTGTCCCCAACGTTCTCTTCACGACATCGTGAAGGCTGGCCAGGCAAGCGCGTCCACGACTCTTTCGGCACGCAGACCTCGCGTTTTCAGCTGCAGAAAGCCAATCTTGCGAGCTCTCCCTGTCTGTCTCAATGGGAACTGAAACCGCAACGCTGAAACGGCGTCGAGTGCCTGGAAACTAGGCGATGCCGCCTCATTTCGAAGCACCAAATGTTTTTGGCCCCGTCGAGTTGGTGAGCTAGCACACCCCCGGCAAAACGCGGATGAACCGATTCTTCAAAAAAATCGGATGCCCCATGCCGCCACATCGGAGCCGCAGAAGTCTGCTTTGGTGAGATAGATCGCCCCAACGAGGAATCGGAGCCCAAGACGTGCCTTGGCACGTGAGGAGGAAAGCCAGTTTGGCCTCCAGATTGCGTTGGAAGCCACCATCCGTTTCGTCTCCAGCGGTCACGTCGGCCGCCAGCGAGATGACAGCAATCTTACCGATACTCGCAGCATGGAATGTCACTTGATGGTTCACTCGTCCACCTCCCCAAACCGAAGCCGCAACGGTTTCACCCTTGTCGAACTGCTGGTCGTCATCGCCATCATTGGCGTGCTGGTTGGGCTGTTGCTCCCGGCTGTCCAGGCTGCCCGTGAAGCAGCTCGTCGCATGAGCTGCTCCAACAACATGAAGCAGCTTGGCTTGGCAATGCACAACTACCACAGCGCCTACAACCAGCTTCCCACTCATGGTGCAGGAACCACTCAAGAGGGAGCAGGAATCTTCAACGGCTCGCGGCTCTACAACAACGCGAGTCTTTCGGCGTTTGTTGGCTTGCTTCCGTTCCTCGAACAACAACCGTTGTGGGAACAAATCAGCAACCCCATGAACGTTGACATTGATGGCGTCAGCCCACCTGCCGACACCGCGCCGCTGCCGTTCCCAGCGATGGGACCGACGCCCGCTTACAGTTGGAGTGGAGATGCCTACATCCCGTACATGACAGAAATCGTTGCCTTCCGTTGCCCCAGCGATCCCGGCACCAGCGGATCACCTGGACGTGCCCGAACCAACTACGCCGTCAACCTGGGCGACTCGATCAACACCTTCCAGATCAATGGTCCGTACAACAACAATTTCGTGCCCACGAATGTCTACCGGACGATCTCGTCCGGAACGGACCGTGGGGCCTTTGGCCTCCGCTACAAACACAAGTTCCGCGACATCCTTGATGGGCTCGCCAACACCATTGCCCTCGGCGAAATCGCAACCTCACTGGGCGACCAAGACAAGCGGACTCGCCCAGCACGCAATGCAGGTGGCGATACGATGACGGGACTTCCCGGCAACCCAGCCGTCTGCCAACAGTGGCTGAGCCCCGAGCGACCAATGTTCTGGTCCACTGGCGACGACGGAGGCACAGCGCCCACCCTGGAAGCAGGCACCAGCATGCATTTTCGCGGGTCATCGTGGGCGACGTTCTACCCTGCCCACACGGGATTCCAAACCATCTTGCCACCCAACCGGGAGACTTGCTGGATCTCACACACGCTGTACCCGGGAATGTTCCCCCCCAGCAGCCAACACCCTGGTGGCTGTCACGTTGTGATGGCGGATGGGGCAGTCAAGTTCATCACGGACAGCATCGAAGCCGGCAACTCCAGCGAGGGAACGGTCAACTTCGTCACCAACAGCTCAACGGCGTTGACAGGGTCGCGTGGTCCGGGCAACGCAAGTCCATACGGCGTCTGGGGTTCCCTCGGCACGCGTGCCAGCAGAGAAGTGATCGGCGGCGAATTCTAAACCGCTGCGAGTCACTCATCCAATTTCACTTTCCAATTCAGCCAAATCACCACCGATTATGTTCACTTCGCCAATCTTCCGTCGGCTCATCTGTTGCCTGTTCCTGAGTTCACTTGGCTTCGCAACCGGCTGTTCCAGCGACGAAAACCGAGTTGTCGAGCCAACACCGAAAGAACAGCGAGACGCCGAGGAAGCCAAAGGCACCTTGGACGTTTCGAAGGTCTGACACCGTCCAATTCGACTCCATCACAAAACGCTCCTCGTTCTTCGAGGAGCGTTTTTTCGTTTCCCGAACCAGGTGCATGGTCCCACCCAACGCTGATAACGATTCCCGTCGACACGGAAACCCGACGCGCCAGCAGCCCCGCACCGCATCCCCACGTCGGCCCCCTCCGGGGCGACCAACTGTGTTCCGTTATCCGTCTCGGGGCTGTCGCCCCGAGCTAACAACGACGGCCCCCTCCGGGGCGATGGTGGCGAACAGCCGTTCTCACCGTTCCCGAATAGCCGATCTGGATGGTGCCACCCACCTTTCGAGATTCACCTTTCGAGATTTTGGCGTGTGCCGATTTTGGGCCAAACGACCGAACCTGATCGGCTCTTCACATCGGCTCGCACCGAAGCGACCTACAGGCGGACCCTGCATCTTTGCAAAGCATCCCTGTGGGCGGACGCTGGCAGCCAATCCGACGCTACGGCAACTTCTACGCCACAAAGCTTCCTACCACCGCCAGCCTGGCGACGATCCGCTGCGGCCCAACACCTCCTCGAACCGCCTCGAAAAACAACGCGTTGCCTTGTCGATTGCGTCTTCATCTCGCTTTTGTCCCCTCAATAAGAGTGGGATCGCTCACACAATCCCTCCTCCCGCAACACGCCTAAAAACAAGGCACTCGTGCCCAGTGAATAAGCAGCATCGTCTCGCGCCCCCTCCTGGAGAGCCGCTACTGTCTTCCCTGTAATCCTTGCATCCCGACACGAAGTTGAGAAATTCCACAATTTCTTGCTCATCTTTCCCGGCCCCACCGTCCCGCTTCGGAGGAGATCTCCTCCCTAGAGCTTCCAAAACCCCATGAATGCCGGAAGACGCAAAAGGGCAAGGGACAACTTTGGCCTCTTGCTTGCTATCTCCCATCCAACATCACCGGTGTCATATTCGGTCGCGTTGATCGCACCGAGAGGCACCTCGAAGTTTATTCGCACATTCAAATGGAATCTCAAGCGATGCGTCGTCCTACCTCTTTTCGTACTTCCAGAAGTTCTGGCTTCACCCTCGTCGAACTGCTCGTCGTCATTGCCATCATCGGTGTGATGGTTGGCTTGCTACTTCCGGCCGTCCAATCGGCACGGGAAGCTGCTCGCCGGATGCAGTGCTCCAACAACATGAAGCAGCTGGGCTTGGCGATCCACAACTACCACAGTGCGTTCAATATGTTCCCCGCCAACATCGGTGCCAAAGCCACCGGAAACCCCAACCGCGGTGCTTCATGGTTGGTCCAGATCCTGCCGCAAATGGAGCAGTCGTCGATCTACGAAAAGCTCACCTTCGTTGGCACTGACTTCAGCACCCAAGACGGTGTGAACCGAAACTGGGAAGTCCTGGACGATGCAATCGTCCCTGGGTTCAACTGCCCCTCCAACCCAATGCCAAACTTCCGCGACAACAACGCCAACGGTTTGACGACCGCCTTCGGATCCCCCGACAGCTACAAGACTCAAATCGTTGATTACGTCGGCGTCGCAGGCTACTACTACACACCCGGCGTCCGCCAAGGCGAATCCGGCTGGCAACCTGGTGCTCGTTCGGACGGCTCGCGAAACGTTTGGACTGGCTACGGCTGGATGCAGGACGCCGGCATCATCGGCATCAACAACTCGAAGTATCGCAACCCAAAGTTTGCCAGCATCCTGGACGGAACCAGCCAAACGATCGCCATCGGCGAACACTCCGCTGAAATGCCACACGCTGACAAGACCCGCACCGACAGTCGCCCCAGCAGTCACGCTGGTGGTGCTTGGAACGCTGGTCCTGCCTTCCACGGTTGGTTGGGATGGACCGCGAACATCACGGTTCCACGTTGGCCCATCAACAGCATCTACTCGGGCAACTACACCCAACTCTACGGTTACACACTGCACAACGGTTTCCGCTCCAACCACGTCGGCGGTGCTATGTTCACGATGGGTGATGGCTCGGTCCGCTTCGTCACCGACAGCATCGACTTCGACGACGTCTTCATGGCGATGAATGGTCGCAACGACCGTTTCGTCTACGACCAAGAATTCTAAGCCGCCGAAGAACTGAACCAATCCAAAGATATCCCCAACAAGGAACTCAACTCGATGAACGCGTTCTCGCGATTTTTAACCGGAACGGCAACGCTTGCCGCTCTCACACTGATGACCGGATGTGGCCCTGAGCTACCTCCAATCGGCGAAGTCTCCGGAGTCATCACACAAGACGGCAAACCGGTCGAAGGAGTTGCCCTCGAGTTTGTTCCCGTCGATGGCGGTCGCCCCTCGATGGCAGTGACGGACGCCGAAGGTCACTACAGTGCGATGTTCACGGCACAAACCGACGGAGCATTGATCGGAAAGCACACCATTCGCTACGAGATCAACGGGCCTGCCGCTCCGATGCCTGCCAACCCCGACGCTGAGTTCATTCCAACGTCGAAGAAGCCGGACATGGGCGGCAAAGGCAAACTGCAACCCACCGAAATCGAAGTGGTGGATGGCAGCAACGAAATCAACTTTGAGTTCGTGGCTGGATGAGCCTTCTCCTTCGATGTGCGATTGGACTGGGACTGCTGCTCACGCTTGGATGTGAAGCACAACCTTCGTCCGAACTGGGGCAGGTGACCGGCACCGTTTCTCAAAACGGCCAGCCGGTCCCCAACATGGCACTCGAGTTTCACCCGGTGTCAGGCGGGCGTCCTTCGCTCGCCTTCACAAACGACAGCGGGCACTTCGAGGCGATTTATCTCGCCAATGTGCCAGGAGCCAAAATTGGCGTTCACACGCTGCGTTATGAAATGACGCCAGGCAAATTATCAGCCAACATCTCGCCTGCGGAGATGCTGACGATCGAACGCCCTTCGATTCCAGAAGGTGCGGTCCTCGATCAGACAGAAGTGACAGTCGAGCAAGGGACAAACCACTTTGTGTTCAACCTCATTCCGCCCTCCGAGGCTTCAGAGCCTCCCGCGGAAGACACGGAGACAACGCCCTCGCCAGAACCGGCAGCAGCCGATGACAAAGTGTCGCCGACGGAAACGACTGCCCAATGAGCCCTCGCCAGCCAGAATGATCCGCGGAGCAACCCTTCGCGGACATTGGGCTGAGCCAAGCCACCTAGGCCAAGCCAGCGAGTTCAGTCGCACGTCGGACGCGGGCAATTCCGATCATGTACGCCGCGGTTCGAAGCGAGACCTCTTGCTGACCGGCCATCTGCCAAACGTTCTCAAAGGCATCGTTCATGGTGCGATCCAGTTCTTGACGCACGCGGTCGAGCGGCCATCGATAGTGCTGGCGGTTCTGCACCCACTCAAAGTAACTGACCGTCACACCGCCCGCGTTGGCAAGGATGTCCGGCAGAATCGTCACACCACGGTCGTGCAGCGCGGCATCGGCGTCTGGATCCACCGGCCCGTTGGCCGCTTCGATGATGACTTTCGCATTGATGTCTTGCGCGTTCTTCTGTGTGATCACACCGCCCAAAGCAGCGGGGATCAGCACTTCCACGTGATCGAGTTTCAACAACGCGTCCAGCGGCAAATGCTCAGCTCGCTCGAACCCTTCCAGCAATCCCTTGGGATGCGAAAACTTGTGCCGCAACAACTCGGGGATGTTCAACCCTTCCGCGTTGTAATAAGTCCCGGTGATGTCCGAAACCGCCACAATTGGGAACTGAGCGTCGTGCAAGAACTTCGCGGCGTGTGAGCCCACGTTGCCAAAACCTTGAATCGCGACGCGGGTCTTCAACGCATCCATGCCCAAACGCTTGGTCAGCTTGACCGTCAACGTTCCCACACCACGCCCCGTCGCTTCTTCACGGCCCTTGGCCCCATATTCTTCCACGGGTTTCCCAGTGATCACCGCGGGATGAAAACCGTGGTACTTTTCCCATTGGTTGCGAAACCAGGACATCACTTGGTGATCGGTTCCCATGTCAGGCGCGGGAATGTCAGTGTCAGGCCCGACGATGTCGTGAATTTGATCCACAAACGCACGGGTCAAGCGTTCGATTTCCGAGCGAGACATCTTGCTGGGGTCGATCCCAATCCCACCTTTGGCGCCGCCATAGGGCAAATCCACCACGGCAGTTTTCCAAGTCATCAAACTCGCCAGAGCGCGAGTTTCGTCCAAATCGACCTCGGGGTGGAAACGCAGCCCCCCCTTCATCGGACCGCGACTGTGATCGTGCTGGACACGAAAACCGACATAATTCGCGAGGCGCCCGTCATCGAGACGGATGGTCACTTGGACCTGCACCTCTCGCTGGGGCATCAACAAAGCTTCTCGAAGATCGGAATCCATCTCCAAACGATCCGCGGCTTGCTCAAAGAAAATCCGCGTGGCTTCGAAAGCTTTCATCTTGCCTACCAGTTGTCAGTCACAAATACCACTACAAGCCTAGGTCACCGAACAGTGGTGTGCTGAGATAACGTTCCCCTAAGCTGCACATCACAGTGACAATCCGCTTGCCCTTCATATCAGGTCGCGCAGCAATCTGAGCGGCTGCCCACATATTCGCTCCGCTACTGATTCCCGCCACGATGCCTTCTTGCTTGGCGAGCTGACGCCCCCATTCAAACGCATCTTCATCATCCACCTGAACGACGTCATCGATGATCGACGTGTCCAAGTTTCCAGGAATGAAGCCCGCACCGATTCCTTGAATGCGGTGTTTGCCTGGCGACCCGCCACTGATCACGGGCGAGTGCTTTGGTTCCACTGCGAATGCCTTGAAGTCGGGGTTTTGCTTCTTCAAGTAACGAGCCACACCGGTGATCGTTCCCCCGGTGCCCACGCCAGCGACAATCGCATCGATCTTGCCATCCGTGTCGTCCCAAATCTCAGGGCCGGTGGTGGCTTCGTGGATCGCTGGGTTGGACGGGTTTTCGAACTGCTGAGGCATGAAGGCGTTGTCGGTCTGATCGACCAATTCCTGAGCCGTGGTGATGGCTCCCTTCATCCCGTCGCCAGCCGGTGTCAAAACCAGGTTGGCCCCCATCGCTCGCAACAACGCTCGGCGTTCCACCGACATGGATTCCGGCATCGTGAGAGTCAGCTTGTACCCTTTGGCAGCACAAACGAACGCCAACGCGATTCCAGTGTTCCCACTGGTTGGCTCAATAATATGCGTGTCGGGGTTGATGCTTCCATCACTCTCCCCGGCTTCAATCATCGCCACGCCAATGCGGTCTTTCACACTGTTGAGTGGCTGAAAGAACTCGCACTTGGCAAAGACCGTCGCGTCACCCGAAGGCACCAAGCGATTGATCTGCACCATCGGAGTGTCACCGATCGCGCGGGCAATGTTGTCAAAAGTTTTTCCTCGAGACATCAGGCTTTCACCTCCCATGTATCGCCGCTACGGAACAGCTCAGACAGATCGCCTTCGCCGCGTGCCGCTTTGGCTTGCGTGACTTGCTCGTTGATTTGATCGTTGTAGGTCGACACTCCCGCAACGCTTCGCAGAACACCAATTGGTTCTGGCATTTCTGGGTATCGCATTCGCGCCAACATCATCTGGATCGAAGGATTTGGATCGAGTGCATCGTGAATCAGCAAATCGTCCGCTGGCACGTCGGCGGTGTTGACGACTTCGAGGTGGCTGCCCACCAATCGAATGCCCTTGTCTCGCTCCGCACCGAAAATCAGCGGTTTGCCATGCTCCAGTTCGATCACATTGTCGGCACGTTGCTTGCGTTCTTGTGCGTATGCCATCGCCCCATCGTTGAACACGTTGCAGTTTTGATAAACCTCAACGAGTGATGTTCCTTTGTGCTCGGCAGCCGCCTTGAGCGTTTTGCCAAGGTGCTGAACGTGAGCGTCGATGCTGCGTGCCACGAAAGTGGCTTCCGCGGCCAACGCAACCGACAGTGGGCTCAAGGGGTGATCGATCGCACCCATCGGTGTGCTCTTGGTGACCTGGCCTTCGCTGCTGGTGGGGCTGTATTGCCCCTTGGTCAACCCATAGATCCGGTTGTTGAACAACACGATGTTGACGTCGAGATTACGACGCAAGCAGTGGATGAAGTGGTTGCCACCGATCGAAAGCGCGTCACCGTCACCGGTGATCACCCAGACCATCAGATCAGGGCGAGTCGACTTCAACCCGGTTGCGAACGTTGGTGCACGACCGTGGATGCTGTGCATGCCATACGTGTTCATGTAATACGGGAACCGGCTGCTGCAACCGATGCCGCTGACGAACACCGTTTTCTCGCGAGGCACGCCAAGATCCGGCAGGATCTTTTTCATCTGAGCGAGAATCGAATAGTCACCGCAACCAGGGCACCAGCGAACATCTTGATCGGAGGCGAAGTCGGCGGCCTTGAGGACAGGGAGATTCATAAGATTGAATGATGGAGTGGGGGTGGTTTGGCAGTGTTGAACGACGACGAAAACGAAGGGATTGGCGTACGCCTAACCCGCTTTGCTTTGCGAGTGCGTCGAAGTGTGTTTGCTGATGGCTTCCACCAATTCGGAGACAGCAAACGGCTTGCCTTGGATCTTGTTGATCCCAATGCAGTCCACGAGAAACTCAGCTCGCAGCAGCATTCGCAGCTGCCCGGAATTCAATTCTGGCACCACCACCGTCTTGAACGACTTCAGCAAGGTGCCGATGTTGCGAGGCAAAGGATTGATGTAACGGATATGAGCATGGGACACCGAGTGCCCCGCTTCACGACAACGATTCACTGCCGTGTGACAGGCACCGTACGTTCCGCCCCAGGAAACCACCAAAACGTCGCCCGAGGTCTCGCCGTTGACGTCTTGCTCCGGAATCCGCTCGGCAATCTTCGCGACCTTGGCCGCTCGTGTGTCGCACATGTGTTGGTGGTTGGCAGGATCGTAAGACACGTTGCCCGTGCCGTCTTCCTTTTCCAAGCCGCCGACCCGGTGCATCAATTCTGGCGTGCCAGGAATCGCCCACGGACGTGCCAGATTCTCGTTGCGAGCGTATGGCAGGAACGGCCCCTCGCCGGTGTGCTCTTGTGGATGGCTGCAAAGGATCGTGGGCAACTCGTCCATTTCTGGAATCTTCCACGGCTCGCTGCCATTGGCGATGTAACCATCCGACAGCAACATCACGGGGACCATGCATTCGACGGCAATTCGCCAAGCTTCGACAGCCATGGCGAAGCAATCACCAGGCGAACGAGGTGCCAAGACCGGCATCGGTGCCTCGCCGTTGCGACCAAACATGACCTGCAACAAATCGCTTTGCTCCGTCTTGGTTGGCAATCCGGTGCTGGGTCCGCCACGCTGAACGTTGATCACGATCATCGGCAATTCCAACATCACGCCCAGTCCCATCGCTTCACCCTTCAAAGCAATCCCGGGACCACTGCTGGCGGTGACCGCCATCGTTCCCCCAAAGGCGGCTCCGATGGTTGCCCCAATCGCGGCGATTTCATCTTCGGCCTGGAACGTGCGAACGCCAAAGTTCTTGAACTTGGTCAGCTCGTGCAAAATGTCCGAAGCAGGCGTGATCGGATACGTTCCGTAGAACATCTCTTTGTTGCTGATTTTGGAAGCCGCGATCAGCCCCCAAGCAAGGGCCTGATTGCCCATGATGTTGCGATAGGTCCCCGGCTCAAGTTCCGCTGCTTCGACTTGGTAGCTTTCACCGAACTCTTCAGTCGTTTCGCCATACGCCCAACCAGCCCGCAATGCCGCCACGTTGGCTGCAGCGATGTCAGGCTTCTTGCCGAACTTGGCTTCGATGAAACGCAGGGTTGGATCCAGCGAACGGCCGAACAACCAATACACCAACCCCATTGCGAAGAAGTTCTTGCAGCGGTCCGCGATCTTGGTCGACAGGCCATGCTCGGCAACCGCCGCCCGAGTCAGCTTGGTCATCGCGACCTTCACCACCCGGTAAGACTGATCGATCACGTCAGCATCCAGCGGATTGCTCTCGACCTTCGCGAGCTTGTATTCCTTTTCGTTGAAACCGTCTTCGTTGGCGATCAGGATCCCGCCTTTGCGAAGATCCGCAATGTTGGTGACCATGGCCGCTGGGTTCATCACCACCAACGCGTCCAGAGTGTCACCCGGCGTGAAGATCGCTTCGCTGGCGAATTGAACTTGAAACCCAGACACACCTGCCCGGGTCCCGCGGGGAGCACGAATCTCGGCGGGAAAGTCGGGGAAGGTGGCCACGTCATTGCCAGCCAACGCCGAAGTGTTGGTCAACTGAGTGCCCAGGAGCTGCATCCCATCGCCCGAGTCACCGCACAAGCGAACGGTGATCCCTGAAACGGATTCGATTTTTTTATTGGTCGTCGGCGTAGAAGTGGTCATGGATGCGAAATCGCCCTTTCGGGACGTTCAAGCGGGTCGACCCAGCCAGCCCGAAGGGCGGTTGAAGGCTCGGTCGAATCGAAAAGAGGGTAATATTTTGCCAGTAAGCGACCGAACAGGCGATCGAGCCAGCAAAAAGTGTTGGACTTTACGGATTGTATCGATCAATCCGGTTAGGAAACTGACCCGAATTCTAACTTTTTTCCCAATCCAGCGTCATACCCGTTCCATCTCACGAACGTAAACCGCCAAGGAAGTCTCGAACGTGGACGCGTCGATCTTGTACTTCGGGGCGGCGTCCGTGAACTGATTGCAGTGTTCCACCAACACCCGGTATAGAAAACGGAACAAATGCCGCGGCACTCGCAACGACTCAAACGCCGACAACATCCGCTCGTAAGACAGCGAATCGTCGAACAATTCTTTGGGATCCGGATGTTTCCCCTCCGCCGCACACGCCAGCATCCGTGAACGCGTCAGGTCGTACAGCGATTCACCCGTCCAAGAAAAAGCGGGGATGACATTCTGCTTGTCCAACCGGGCTCGCTCGTGAAACTCACGTGTTTCGCGTTCCGTGTCGCGATAAAGTTCCTCCGGTAGCATCAATTTGAAACCCATTCCGGGGTGCTTCAACAATTTGTTGTCCAGCAACGGCCACACAAATCGACGCATCAATTCCGGCTTGCCGCCGGTCATGTGGGGCTCGTCGACTCGGTCCATCAGCACAATCACACCGTCAAATCCCAAACGTCCCAGCAACGACTGAAACTTCCGCAGCAATTCGTAGCGGTCGTCGGTGCGGTCATAACGTGGCAGCGGTTGGCTGGCGAGTTCCTTCGCTGGGAACTGCATCAGAACCTTGCGAACCGAAGACGTCTCTCGTTTGCCCACCCGCATGTGACGGTGAATGCCCATCGCCGCGAACTGATTGCGGCACCACCGGATCAAATACGGCAGCTTGCCGAAGATACACAGCAGCGGAATGAACCACAGCAAATTCCAAGTGCGAACGCCTTCTTCATCGGCAGAGGCCCAGAACAGCCAACCAAAGACGGCGACAACCAAAACGCACCAGACGGTGGCAAACCAGAAATCCAGGGACGCGTTCCAGTTCGAATACCCCAGTCGCTTCCGCAATTGCTCGAACCGCCCCGAGAACGTCGACGCAGTCGACTGGTCGTAGGAAGCGGCCAGCAACAACAAATCGCGAGCGTCGTTGCGGTCAAGCTTGGATAGCTTTGCCGTATCAATTCGATTTCCGTTGTCGGTTTTGGGCCGATGTGAGTCGCCTTCCAACAACACCTGATCGACCAACTCGGTTACCCCCAGGCACAGAATTGCATCCATGTGGTCCCACAGACGCCAGGCATCCAGAGCCTTCTCGGGCTTCCGCGACGCTCGGCGTCCCAGTCGTTCGCAGAAGTGATCCAGGAACGGATTGAAATCGTCATACCGAATGATGTAGACGCGACCGTCCGGATTTTGGGCGTTGAAATGCACCAAATGCCGGTCGACCTGCAGACGCATCGCGGTCTTGCCGCTGCCCTTGGGCCCAAAAATGATCGCCGTCGCCGGCTCAGTCGGGTCCCCGTACACCTTGTCCCAAGCCGGGTGGTACGCATTCTGAATGCAGTGCTGCTTGAACACCGGGTCGGTCTGTGCATCCTCCTCCGCGAATGGGTTGCGAGCGATGCCGTGATGTTCCAAAAAACTTTGTGTGTTCAAAGGATCAATGTCCGAAAGGAACGACCAAAAGAGCCGGGGGTTTCAAAAGTGCCGCTGCGACCACAGACGGCACGCTGAGCACAACAGTTTCACTCGCCAATCGAAGCGATCATTTTCTTGAACGCATCGCGATTGGATTCGATCAGGGTGCGGGGGCCGATCATTTTCACGAAGTACTTGCGGCCTTCCGGGTGAACCAAAATCGCCCCCAGCATGCCGTAGTCTTCGCGTTTTACAACGCGCCCGCCCGAAAAGGGGCCGCCGCCCATGGTCTCGCTGAAGTTGCCCGAAATTTCAATCACGTGTGTTTGCCAATCACCCTGCTTCTTTTCTTCGGATTCGCCAATCTTCTTGTCCGAACCGCTGAACTGATTCTTCCAGCGTTCGAGGTTGGCTTTGACGTCGCCGCCGGCCGCCATCATGGTCATCCGAGCCGAGGGGGCGTCGTCGCCTTCGCCTTCTTGAATTGAAAATTCGTGCTCGATGATCCGGCTGCGAGGCGTCGTTTTCTTGAACGATGCTGGCACCTCCAACGATCCCGCTCCGAAGACATCCACCGTGACGGGCTTTGCCGTGGCTGCGTCTTGAGCTTGAGCGTTGGTTGGGTTTGCGACCACAACCAGCAAGAAGGCTGGCAGAGCCAAACTGACGACACAACGATTGAGAACACACCGATTCAAAACGGACATGGAGCACCTCGTGGAAGGACGAATGATACGAAATCGATTGGATTCGATCTCAGGCTCTCCACCATAGCAATTCACGCACCCAATTATGAGGGGCTGGCAAAGAAACAGTACACTGCCGACTTCCGCCAGCGACCCACCCAGGTTGCCTGTCCATTCCGCGTTGAAACGTCCGATGTCGCCACCACCCGCCGAATCACCTCGCCGCTGGACTTGGGCTCAACGTCACGCGATGTTTCTGGTCGGGGTCTCGCCGATCATCGCCAATGTGATCGGCAGCGTCTTCAACATTCTTTACAACCAAACGCAGATCCAGCCGCTGCTGTCGCCAGCACAAATGGACCGTTTCCATGCCTGCTGGCAGGTTTTCAACCTGTTCGTGTACCCGGTCGCGATCGCCTGCTACGTCGTTCCCCTCTGGCAACTTCGCCGCGTTCACCGAGCGTTGCTGGATCATCAACCGGTCGATCCAGAAATCCTCGCCACCGCCCGCCGACGAGTGATCCATTTGCCGTGGTGGTTCCTGCTGGTCGCCGCGATCGGTTGGCTGTCCTGCATCCCCGTTTTCCCACTGGCCATCGCATCCGCGGGCGAGCCCCTGTCCGGATTGGTCGTTTGGCACTTGATCACCTCCTTTGTGATCGCGTCCCTGATCGCTGTCACGCAGAGTTTCTTCGCCGTCGAACTCACCGCGCAGGCCACCTTGTTTCCGGTGTTCTTCCAAGACAGCAATCCAGCCAGTGTTCCCGGAGCCGTTCCGCTAAGCATTCGAGCGCGCGGAATTCTGTGGGCGTTCTCCGCGGTTGTCTGCCCGGTGATCTCGCTGGTGATGCTGTTGATCGTGCCCGACGCAGCCAACCTGTCGCCGATGTTCGGTGTGACCGTGGGCGTCGTCGCGATCGCATTTGGACTGATCACCAGTTGGATGCTCGGGCGGTGGGTCACCGCACCGGTGATGCAATTGCAACGGGCCGCATCCAATGTCGCGCGAGGCAACCTGGACGTTCGCGTGAAGCTCCTTCGTAGCGACGACTTTGGACACTTGATCGAACGTTTCAACCGGATGGTCGACGGATTGCAACACCGTGAAAAACTGCAGGAGACGTTTGGTCGCCATGTCGGCCGCGAAGCCGCCAAACAGATCATGAACCAAAGCGATGGTCTCAACGGCAGTGAGCAAGTCATCTCGGTGATGTTTGTGGACGTCCGCAACTTCACTCGCCAATCATCCAAGCTTTCGCCAACGCAAGTTGTTCATGCACTCAACCTGTTCTTCCAAGAAGCGGTCGAAGTCATCGAATCCCACGGCGGCATGGTGAACAAGTTTTTGGGCGACGGCTTCATGGCGATCTTTGGTGTTGGCGGTAGCGCGGTGGATCACGGCGCCAAAGCAGTCGCGGCGGGCCAAGAATTGGCAACCTCGATGGCCGACAAAAAGGCCCTGATGCAGGAAGCCGGCTGGGAAGAATTCGCGATTGGAATCGGCATCAACACGGGACCGGCGGTGGTCGGCTGCATCGGTTCCCCCAAGCGACAGGAGTACACCGCGATTGGTGACACCGTGAACATCGCCTCGCGAGTCGAGTCACTGACCAAGTCGCTGGGCCATTCCCTGCTGATCACCCAGTGCACGCGAGCGACGCTGCCAAATTCATTCCCCGCAATCCCGTTGCCTGAGCAAATGGTCAAAGGCAAAACCACCGCCCTGGCGGTCTTTGCGGTCCCCGATCATTCTGAATTGCCCAACCGAACCGCCGAGTCAGATCCAGTCGACGACAGGTCTGAGTCGACCTCAGCAACAGCGATCTCCGATCGGGAAATGCAGAACACCCGGGAGCGTTCCTGAATTGGGACCGCATCGCCTATCCGAAGCGATGATGGCGAATTATTCTTGCCGGCATGCCCGAACACTTTCAACGCTACGCGATCACCCTGGTCAAATTCGCGGTTCCAGTTGCCATCATTTGGTTCCTGCTGAGCCGGATCGAACCCGCTCAGTGGGATGATCTGACCGCCCGGTCCATCAACCTTCCTTTGCTGGTCGGTGCGCTCGCTGTTGCGATCTGCGCCCTGTTGGTTTCGTTTGTTCGGTGGTGGGTTTTGGTTCGCTGCCAAGGCATTCCGCTCAGCCTGATGGAAGCGTTGCGGTTGAGTTCGATTTGCTTCCTGCTGAGTTTCGTCTCCGCCGGCAGCGTGGGTGGTGACCTCTTCAAAGCCGTCTTCTTGGCCAGGCGTTCGCCAGGAAAACGCGTCGCCGCGGTCGCGTCCGTGGTCGTCGACCGGGGCGCGGGGCTGTACGGGTTGCTGCTGCTTGTTTCCGGTGGATTGCTGATTCACCAATCGCAAGACCCGTTCGAATTCAACGGCATCACGATCGCTGACATCAAGGTCATCACGATCGCATCGCTTTCCATTGGCTCCGCCATTCTGGCAATGCTGGTCTTCGGTGGCAAATTCGTTGACACGCTGCTTCAACGTGGCGAGAAACTTCCCGTCGTCGGTTCGCTGATCGAGCACGTCGGTCCGCCGCTGCGAATGTTCCACCATCATCCCTGGGCGTTCGCGTCGTCCCTGCTGATGAGTGTTGTTGTGCAAGGCCTGCTGGTGATCAGCATGTATCTGATCGCGGTTTCGATGTACGACTTGCCTCCGACACTGGCCGAACACTTCGTGATCGTTCCGATCGGCATGTTGATGTCCGCGCTGCCACTCACACCTGCCGGAGTGGGCGTGCTGGAAGTGACCATCGAAACCCTCTACCACATCGTTCCCGCAAAAACGACCGATGCATCGGGGACACTGGTCGCCCTGGCGTTTGAATTGGTGAAGGTCGTGATGGCGATCATTGGCACGATCTTCTACTGGACGGCCGGACGCGAAGTCCAAGAAAGCCTCGAAGAAGCCAACACCAGCGAATCCGGCACCAGCGAGTCAACTCCCGAGCAGTCGGCCACATAGCGGCGGCAACAGCACGATCAATCCGACCGCCACAGCCGCCAGACTCATCACCAACACAGCGCCCGCCGCGACATCGAGTGCCTGCCCGATTCTCGGGTGATGCTGCGGGTGCAAAACGGAGACCAGCAACTCAATCGATGAGTTGAGCAACTCCGCCGTCAACACACCGCCGATCGCCAAAATCAAAACGGCCCATTCGACAGGGCTCACGTTCAACCAGGCCGCCGCCGCGATCACCGCCGCAGCGACTGGCAAATGAACCCAGAAACTGCTTTGTCCACCACAGGCGAACCAGACCCCCAGCGTCGCGCAGCGAAACTTCGAGGCCCAGGATCCTGGTTTCGAAGTCATCACTCCAGCCCTTCGACGCCTGGCGGAGGAATCAGCTGACCGCCCAATCGCCCCAACCGACTGGAGGGCAAGAAGCGAGGTTCCACCATGAAACCGATGCTCGTGTTATCACGACCGGCGTCGACATTGGCCGCCAATTGAACCAAGAACGATTCGCCGACACGGGTCAGTCCCAATGTCTGACCAACGTTGCCAGTCTCGCCGAAGTCATACACGTTTCCGGCCGAGACAATCCATTTGTGATTCAAACGGTAGTCCAAACTGGTCCGCAGCACCGTGCTGCTGACCGGCCCTTCGATCGACAACAATCCAACATACAAATCCCCCAGACCTGGCCGACTGGTTCGGAACCCGGCACTGATCGAACGAAGTCCATTGTCGAAGGAATCGATGTAGCCATCGCTCAACAACGTGAACCGATCGCCGATGTTGTACTGGGCGTCAAACATCGTCGGCCCCAGCGTCTCGCCGAAGTTATCGCGATCCTCTTTGGGGTACAAAATCGTTTCCATGTCGAACCGGAACAAATCGACGATCCGTTCGCGTCCTGGCAAGCCACGTTTGGTTTGAAAACGATGCTTCATCCCCAACCGCAATTGCTGCAAGTCGTCGACAACCGTGTCGCTGGAACTGGTCACGTTTCGCTGCATGCCCTGCCGGAAGGCATAGTTTCTCGGATCAAACTGCGGTGGCAAAGTGCCTCCGAACAATGTCCCAGTGAACACACGCCGAAATTCTTCTTGAGCGTTGTCATCCAGCGAATCGTAGTACGGCAACTCGTCCATGTCCGTGTCGCTGTCAGCGTAGAAGTACTCCGCCGACCAATCGATTTTGTGAGCCAAGCCGCGAATGTTCAGCAGCGAGCTTTGGATTGTCGGATCGACTCGCGACATCGGCAGGTTCAATCGCAAACCACCGCCGCCCCACAGTCGCGTGAGGTCATCGCCGTCGGCAGCCTCGCCGTAGTAAGCCGCTTCGCCGATCGCAAACGGGATCACTTTGACGGGGCCAGCGTCCAGCGGAGCCGAGATTTCTTGTCGGGTTCGTGTCACCACACCTTGCCGGTCCAGTTCGCCAGGCAACGTGTACGTGCCCGCCGCAATCACCGGGTCTTCCGGAGTGTCAGCAACCTGCAAGTGCTTGTAGCCAATTTCGTTGTGCATCGACCAAGTCAGTGAATCTCCCAAGATCGATCCGCCGAGCGCGTAGTGTTCGATCGTCGGCAACTCTTCGGTTTCCATGAAGAAGTCGTTGACCTGGAAGTTGGCCGCAATGTCCAACATCTGCGAACCGGCGTACTTCCGGAATCGCAATCCAGTCCGCTGATCCGTGTCTTGGTCCCATTCCGATTCGAAGTACTGTTCCAGGAAGTTACGGTCACTCAAGTAGCCAACCTCGGCGATGAATTCCCAATCGCCAGGCAAGTGATGCCGATGCCGCAATGTTGCGCGACCGCGATAGGTTTCTTCCGGTTGCAAATCTCGACGGCCTTGTCCCAAGACATCCAACCCGTCGTCTTTCATCAGGTAACTGTCATAGGTTCCAGATGCCGGTCCACCAAATCCAAACAGACTGGGCAACGCGTAGGTTGTTCTTGTCCCCACCGCTGGCCCGCGTTCGCTCAAGTAATCGGTGAGCAAAGTCGTCTCGACACCCGCGGGCGGATTCGTGAACCCAAGCAGTTGGAACAGGTCCCATTCCAGCAGCACCTGCGAACCAAAGATATCGTCATTCCGGACATCGGCACCGGTCAGATAGAACGTTGGCTTTCGAAGCGGGGTCGTGAACCTTGGCCAAGCCAGCACGGGCACGCCGCCCAAGTACACGAAGTTGCCGCCGCTGGTGATGATCGGTTCGCTGTCTGCAATCGGTTGTCCCGTGATTGGATCGGCACGCACGATCGCTCGCTGTGTCAGTTCCAATTCATTGCTCTGCAACCAATAGCGAGGCACACCCATTCGGCTGCTCGTGAAGGCCGCGTCAATGGCTCGAAAGTTGCCTCGGTTGATTTGTTGCATCACCTCCGCTTTCAACCGCACCGTTCCTTCATACTCAGGAATCGTGGTGATGGTTTCAGCGTCCAGGACCATCCCAACTTCGCGAGTGACGTTGTAGTACATCGACTCGGCGTAAATGATTCGGTCGCCTTGCCGGAAAACGATGTCGCCTTCGAGGTACAGTTCCCCTTCGCTGGATTGAAAGTCTTGTGTGCCTTGGAACACATCACTCAATCGAGGCATCCAGGCAACGATCCGATTGGCCGACAACGACACCGTGCCCAAGGGCATGATCTCTCCGCTGGGCAAACGAGCCGATACGTCTCGCACCAAAACGGTGACTCCGCCACGTGCGATGACAACCGACTCATTCGTGCCGGGACGATTGATGTACTGAAGTTCCGCTGGGGTGTTCGAGCCTCGAGAGAAAACCTCGATGGCTCGCGTTCCACCGCCGACAATGAACGGCACGCCACCTGTGGTCCCACCGCCCGGCGTCGCGATCGCGGGTGGCGGAGTCTCCATCACAGGTGGTTGAAAACTCTGAACGGGAGCTGGCAGGGTCGAAACCGCTGGCGGGTCGAGCACCAACCCGCCAGACGGCAAATTGGGTTCGCCCATCACGGGCTCGAGATACTGAACCGGCTGGACGGGCTGCGAGGGCTCCGTCCCAGACTCGTTGCCGGGCAGGCTCTGCGCCGCTTGCTGGACGGGACTCCTCCCAGACGGGGTCGTTGATTCGGGACGGATCCCCATCTTCGTCCACCAATCCGCTGGAATCTCCGCTCGTCCGCGGTATTGATCGGCGCGGACGATTGGGACCGACGTCAGGCTGACGGTTTGAACAATGGGTTGTTCCGTCGTCTGGCCTGGCCCCAGTTTCACTTGGTCCATCAACAGATTCGCCGTCAGATTCTTTTGTTTTCCTGACAATGCCACCAAGATCGCAGCGGCTTCGTATCGCTTGCCTTCAAATTGCAATTCAACGTTGCCCAGCAGCAACGTGCACTCCCGCGAGCCATCCTGCCAGCGGTGCACGGCGTCGCCGGACAACTGCAGGGTCTGTGAAACATCGGTGACTTCGTACACCGAACGCTCCGTGGCCTCTTGCGCGAGAGCCGGCGAGAGACCCGCCAGCACGCAAATCGCGGCACCAATCCATGCGGCAATCGTCGCCCGACTCGATCCGAATCGCGCAGCAATCAACCTCGCCAGCGGTGAGTGTGTTTCACGCGAAGGACGAGGCAAGGTGTCGAAAGGTTGGAACCGATCAGCCAAGCGGGTATCAGCTCGAACGGGAAATACGGATGGAATGACTGCACAGACCAACGCGAAACGAATCGCGCGATCCTGCCGCGACCCTACGAAAGCCAATTGACCACCCACAAGCCAAATTCTGCTGGAATCAGCCCAGCCGCCTGGACAACCTCGCCACCAGCACGCCAGGCCGAGAAAAACCCGCCCCCAAGCAGGTCGTCAGGAACGATCGGGGATCACTCCGTTCGCCGGGCGTCAGCTCCGGTTGCGTGTGAACCGGGCGAACGCCAAAAGGGACTTCGCCCTTCCAAGACACGCCCAATGCACCAACGTCGTTTCGTCTAAAATGCGGCCTCCACCTTCCTGGGACGACGCACTCTGCCGTGCCCCCGCCTCCTTCCTAAATCCCTCCATTCGCAATGCCAAGCAATTCGTCTGCTCTGCCCGCCTCTCCGCTGCCCCTCCGGCACCCGCTGATCCCAGCCTGTCTGTTTCTATTCGCGTCGGTTGCGGCCTTCGGCGTTTCCACCGACCAAGCCCGTGCCCAATCGCCTCGCCCCAACGTCGTGATGCTGTTGGCCGATGACCTCGGGTACCGCGATGTGGGCTGCTACGGCGGTCCCGTTCAGACGCCCACGATCGACCAATTGGCTGCAGACGGAACCCGTTTTGAACAGTTTTATTCGGGCTGCGCGGTTTGCTCTCCATCGCGAGCCACACTGATCACCGGTCGCCATCACATCCGCGCCGGAGTCTACAGCTGGATCCATGATGAATCCCAGAACTCCCATCTTCGTCTGCGAGAAATCACCCTCGCAGAGGTCCTGCGGGATGCCGGCTACGCGACCGCTCACGTCGGCAAATGGCACCTGGGACTGCCAACCGAAAACCGAGACAAACCCACCCCCGATGAACATGGTTTCGATCACTGGTTCGCGACTTGGAACAACGCCCAACCCAGTCACCACAACCCCGACAACTTCATTCGCAATGGAGAACCAGTCGGTCAACTGGAGGGTTACTCCTGCCAACTGGTCGCCGACGAAGCGATCGGCTGGGTGGATCGCCACCGCGAATCGGAACCCGAGCAACCCTTTTTCCTGAACGTTTGGTTCCACGAGCCGCACGCCCCCATCGCAGCTCCCGATGAGATCACGCAGAAATACGGCAAGGTGGACGACAAAGCCGCGGTCTACTCCGGAACCATCGACAACACCGACCAAGCCATCCAGCGACTGCTTGCGAAGTTGGATTCCATGGGCGTTCGCGAAAACACGCTGATCATCTACGCCTCGGACAACGGCAGCTACCGAAGCGACCGCGTCGGCAATCTTCGCGGGCAAAAAGGTGTCAACTGGGACGGCGGAATTCGCGTGCCGGGCATCTTCCAGTGGCCCGGACACATTCCCGCCGGAGTTATCCTGGACCAGCCCGCTGGGTTGGTCGATGTGCTGCCCACGATTTGCGGGCTGCTGAAATTGACGCCACCAGAAGTCCATCTCGACGGCAGCGACCTTTCCCCCCTGCTGACAGGTCATCCCGATTCATTCCAGCGTCATCAACCTCTGTTCTGGCATCTTCAACGATCCAAACCAATCGTGGCGATGCGAGACGGCGACTATTCGCTCGTCGGCTTTCGTGACTATGAAATGTCAAACAAGAACATGTTCGAAGAGCAGTGGATCCCGGCAATCAAAACTGGCTCGTATCACAACTTCGAACTGTACAACCTGAAGGACGATCCAGGCCAAACCAAGAACCTGGCCAAAGAACAACCCGAGCGAGTCGAAGCGATGAAGCAACAATTGCTTCAGATCAACGCCAGCATCATGAAAGACGGGATGGACTGGCAACTCGGTCCGGACGAGCAGAATTAAGCAGGTACGCAGGTGTCATCGGGTATGTGAGCCGTTGGCGTTAGCCACGGTTTTCACGCGCAACCGGGGCGAACGCCCAAACGGCTCACATGGTTGTGCCCGATCATTCCAGCCGACCTGCTTAGCAGGGTGTCACGACTTATCTTTAGGCACGACTCATCTTTCGGGTAGTGGACGAGGCCACGAGTCCTGAACTGGCGTCAAATCCAAGGACTCGTGGCCTCGTCCACTACGATCAACCCTAACTTTTAGCTGTGACAGACCACTAAGCAGGTCATCCAAAACTTGTCGCTCGGTGGCCCCACCGAGCGACAGGATCCTGTCGTTTACAACGACGTTGACCGAGCTTCAATCCGTTTCAAAATGTCACGGATCTCGGTCAGTGTCGCTTGAACGTTCGTATCCACAATCCCATCCGGTTCCGCGGCCGAGGTCAATCGAGCGGGCTCGCCGCCCGTCACCGCATCACGTTGCTTCAACACCGCATCACGAAAGGCTCGGCCGTTTCGGATGCCCGTCAGTCGGACCAACGAGCCAGCTCCTGATTGACCAGCCGTCTCGACGCTGACGGCTTCCAAATCGAGCGACCGCATGATTGGCCCTTGGACCAAACCCAAGTCGGTGATCCGATCCAGAGGCACCGTCTTCTCTTGCCGAACCAAAACACCACGACTGACTTTCAGCGTTCGCTCGGTCAGCGTGCAGCGGTGGCTCTTCAAATACAGCCCCGAAATGTACCAAGCCAGCGGAGCGATCAGCGGCAAAAACGGGATCAGGAAGATTGTCAGAAACGTTGTCAGAACAGCACTGATCAACCAATACACTCTGACTTTGGGATTGAATTCCGCTTCCCAAAGGACGGTTTCGTCGATGTCATTCATCGTTGTGATCAGCCAGTTTCAGGAGACAGGTGTCATACCGAACGCTCTTCGGGCGGAAACTTCCGATCTTGGCAACGCACCTTCCATTCCGCGTAAGAAACACAGATTTTCAGTTCGCGAGGTCTTGAGTGCACGGCCCGCTCTTCGAATTCACGCAGGATTGAAACGCTACGTTTGAAGGGCCCCCGAGCATGGAATGAGAGTAGAACTTTTGTCCCCAAATGTTTGCGTGATCGGCCGCTGTCGTCCAGCAGCGTGACGCGAACGGTTGGAAATGGACTTGGTTGCCACGAGGCTTCGCATTCGCGAAGAAGGGGTCCCGGAGATGAAAAACGCTCGCATTTCTCTCTTCCCCAATGCGTTCAGCAGCGAGAATTCCCAAACAGCAAACCCGGTATTTCGAAGCTGCACGACCTCTCAGGGAAGAGGGCGATTCGGCATTTCCCGTTTCATGTGCTCAAACGCTTTCGGTGTCGCCAAACGTCCACGCCGCGTTCGGACCAACAACTCGCTTCGCAACAAAAACGGCTCGACTTCGTCTTCGAGCGTGTCCGAACTGACGTTCATCGTGTGAGCGATCGCGTCCAAGCCCGCTGGGCCGCCCAAGAAGACTCGCATCAGCGTGTCCAAGTAATTGCGATCTTGTTTGTCGAGCCCCAGATGATCGATCCCAATCATGTCCAGAGCCGCCTCGCAGATTTTCGCTTCCACGTTGCCATTCGCTTTGCTTTGAGCGTAGTCCCGCACCCATAGCAAGCGATTGTTGGCCAAACGAGGTGTGCTGCGACTTCGATCCGCGATGACCCCCGCCGAGATGGGGTCGACCTCGATGTTCAGCTTCTTGGAATTGCGCTGAACAATCTCCGCCAACTCGTTTCGCGTGTACCAACCCAAGTGCTCTCGGATCTGGAAGCGATCTCGCAGCGGAGCGGTCAACATCCCGGCTCGCGTGGTCGCACCGATCAACGTGAACGGTTCCAAACTCAGGTTCAAGGTGCGCGCGTTGACGCCATCGCCCAACACGATGTCGATTCGAAAATCCTCCATCGCGGTGTACAAGTACTCTTCGATCGCCCGCGGAACCCGGTGAATTTCATCAATGAACAGCACTGAACCTCGGGAAACGTTGGTCAGGTACGGCAGCAAATCTCGCGGGGCTTTCAACCCAGCCCCGTTGGCCATCTGAACCGTCGTGTTCATTTCCGAGGGAATCACGGTCGCAAACGTGGTTTTCCCCAACCCCGGTGGTCCGTCGAACAGAATGTGTCCGAGCGGTTCGCCACGCACCTGAGCCGCGTCGATTGCAATTCGCAATCGTTCAATCACGTCCTTTTGCCCCACCATTTCGGCCATCCGTTGCGGGCGCAGAGTGACATCCGGATCGGGCCCCCGATCGGGCTCATCCCCGCCATCCGCGATGCCGTTGGTTTGCGGAGGCCCATCCTCGGGCGGATCCCCGCCGGGGTCAGGATTCGATTGTTGGTAAATTGCTTCGCGAGCCATCAGGCGATCAATTCAAATGGTTTCAGGCAGTGAAATGTGTCCGGGACGTCTCCAATCCGCCCGGAAAGTTCTGTTACTGTAACGGTCCGCTGCCAACCCGCGAAGCGACAAACCCGATCGAACCAACGATGACGTCCCCCGATCCATCCGATTTCGCCCCCTCCGAGCCCCGCGATTCACGGACTTCGGACCACGCCGCCTCCGATCCGGCTTTCTCCGCCGAATCGTCGAATCGTGCCGAGGAGATCGCTCGCTATGAACCCTATTTGCGGATGTTGGCTCGAATGCAAATGCGAGCCAACTACAAAGCCAAATTGGGCGCCTCCGACATCGTTCAGCAAACCATGTTGCAAGCGGTCGCCGCCATCGATCAGTATCGCGGCACAACGGAAGCCGAATGGCGGGCTTGGCTGCGGAAGATTCTGGTGCGACAAATGTGTCACCTCGATCGCGACCTGCACCGCGACAAACGCGACATCCGCCGCGAACAATCGATGGAACAACGGGTGGCGCAATCGTCCATGCGGCTGGAAGGTTTGCTGGCCGGCGATGTTGGCACGCCCAGCCAGCACGCGATGGTGGGCGAATCGTTGCTGACGTTGGCCGATGCGATCGAATCGTTGCCCGAAGCTCAGCGAGACGCAATCTCGCTGCACTACCTCGAAGGATTGAAATTGTCCGACGTCGCCGAACGCATGGACAAAACCGCTGGATCGGTCGCGGGACTGCTGCACCGAGGCATGAAACAATTGCGACAGAACTTCCATGAATGAGCCATCTGATCCGCCGGAAGACGGGAGCCTCGAAGACGGGCTGCCTGCAAGTGAGCAAGCTGAAACCGCAGAAGCACTCGACAACGAGTTCGATGACGATGAGGAAGGTTTCTCGCTCGAACAACTCGGGGCCGCTTACGCCCGCGTCGCGGCCATGTCAGAAAGCGGTGATGACGCGCCCACGGACCTGGACCCGGCGGAACTGCTGCGTGCCGAACCAGATCCGCAACCAAACAACGAGGAATCGGGCGAAGAATTTGTCGAGGAGGATCCGGACAGCGACGAAGCACTCGCCGTCGCGGCTCAAAGCTCTGCCGAGTCGGACTCCACCGCTGATCAGGCCGCCACTCCGGAAGCCATCGTGGAAGCCGCCTTGTTCGTCGGGCACCCGGAAAACCTGCCGCTGACACCGCCCCGCCTGGCCTCGATCATGCGAGGTTTTTCGCCCGAGGAAGTCGTGGAAATCATCGAGAAGCTGAATGCCTCGTACCGCGCCGAACGCCAGGGCATTCGGATCGTCGAACAAGACGGCGGGTACCGCATGGTGGTGGCTCCCGAAGTGGAATCCGTCCGCGCCGCATTCACCGGCAAAGTTCGCGAAACGCGGCTGAATCAAGCCGCCGTCGAAGTGCTGTCCTTGGTCGCCTACCAACCCGGCATCACCTCCGCTCGCGTCACGGATTTGAGAGGACGCGACAGCGGTTCGTTGCTGAATCAAATGGTGCGTCGGCGCCTGGTCGAAGTCAAACGGGAACCGGGCGAGGGCACCGACAAACTGGTTTCGCGGTTCTATCCCGGCGAGCGATTACTCGTTCTGTTGGGACTCGAGACCATCGACGACTTGCCGCACGTCGAGGAAGCCAACATGTGAGTCGCCCTCCGCCGCCGCTCGTCGAGCCTGCATCGCCCGCTGACGGTTTTCTTGGCGGATCAATTGCCCACAGGCGGCTTCGATGTCATGCCCCAAACTGTACCGCACCGTGGTCTTCAAACCTGACGCTTTCAAGATGTCAGCGAACGCTTCGATCGTCGATCGCGGCGACGCTTGCAGGTGGGGCGAGGCCTCGATCGTGTTGTACGGAATCAGATTCACGTGCACGCGGAGATTGCCAATCCAGTCGATCAATCGCTTCGCATCCTCAGCGGAATCATTCCGGTCGCGAAGCATCAAGTATTCAATCATGAACTCACGATCTTGAATCGTTTGAATCTCCTGGATCGTGTCCTGCAACTGCGTTAGCGAAGCCTTCTTGCCCAGCGGAATGATGGTCTCGCGAGTTGCTTGATCGGCGGAATGCAGGCTGAGCGCAAGATTCAATCGCGGAAACGCCTTGGCCAACCGCAGCATCGCTGCGGGGACCCCCACCGTGGAAACCAGCACCGTGGAGGGGGAGCGAGCAAAATGGTCCGGCGCGGTCAGCAATCGAATCGCCTCCGTCACGTTGGCTTCGTTGTGCAACGGCTCGCCCATGCCCATGAAGACGATGTTGCTCAGCCGCCGGTCTTCGGCTCGAAGAATCTGCCCGGCCTGAACGACTTGGTCCAAGATCTCCTCGGTGGCCAAGTTCTTGGCGATCCCCATTTTGCCGGTCGCGCAGAAGTCACAGGCGGCGGCACATCCGATCTGACTGGACACGCACAACGTCGTTCGCCCTGATGCGATCCGAAGGATCACGCTTTCGATCAACAATCCCGAATCGGTTTCGAACAACAGTTTCGTTGCCCCATCGATCTCGGAATCCATTCGTTGGAAAAGCTTCAACGCGTGCAACTGGACCGCGTCGGAGGCCGGAAATCGCTCCCTGACCACGTCGTCCGACTCAAACTTTTTCAGCAGCCCGTTTCGAAGCTGCCGAATCACCTGCGGGTCCAATCGACGGTCGCGACGCAATGTTTCCATCTCGTCGATTCGAAACAGTCGGTGGGTGGCAGCGGCGGCAGACATTCAGCAGAGGTGGGGTTCGTTGGGTGGCGGGTTGGGTGGTTCGTTGGGTGGCGGGTTGGGTGGCGGGTTGGGTGGTGGGTCGTTCAGCCAGGACGCGTTGATTAAAGTGGCGGTCAGTCGAGGGACGCAGAGTGGAAGGACGCAGATCGGCGGCATCCAAGCAGAAACCTGTTAGGTTGTGAGCGTTCAAAACGAAGCATAGAAAAGGCCCTCCCGATTTTCTGTCAAGAATTGAAATCCAAAGAATGAATCTGCGTCGCCCCCCTCTTTTGTCTTGTTTCGTGGTTTGGTTCGGCTGCTTCGCCACGGCGGCGCACGCACAACGGAATCTAACCGATATCCCGGAACCCGACCCGGTCGCCGAAGCGGCGGCGATGAAACTGGACACCGGCGCGGCGGTCAATCTGTTCGCGGCCGATCCCGCGATTCGAAAACCAATCCAAATGAACTTCGACTGCACGGGTGCCCTGTGGGTCGCCAGCAGCAAGTCGTACCCGCAAGTCAAACCGGGTGAAATCCCCAACGACCAAATTGTCGTGCTGCGAGATTTGGACCAAGACGGCGTCGCCGAATCCAGCACCGTTTTCGCGGACGGGCTGCTGATTCCCACCGGGGTGATTCCGGACGGACCGCACGCCGCCTACGTCGCGGCCAGCACCGAACTGCTGCACTTCAAAGACACCGACCACGACGGCGTCGCCGACGAACGTCGGATCGTGCTCAGCGGATTTGGAACCGAAGACACGCACCACTTGGTTCACACACTTCGCTGGGGACCGGATGGTTGCCTGTATTTCAATCAATCCATCTACATCCACTCGCACATTGACACTCCCGATGGAACCAAACGTTTGGACGGTGGCGGGATTTGGCGATACCGCCCCAGCACCGGGCAACTGGATGTCTTCTGCAAAGGCTTCATCAATCCCTGGGGACACATCATGGATGCCAACGGGGAATCCTTCGTCACCGATGGGGCTGGCTACGAGGGCATCAGTTACTCCTTCCCCGATGCCGTGTTCAAGACCTCCCCTGGTGCGACCCGTTGGTTGCCGGGATTGAACCCCGGCAGCCCCAAACATTGCGGCTTGGAAGTCCTCTCCGGCACGCACATTCCACCAGAATGGCAAGGCGACTTGGTCACCAATGACTTCCGAAGTCACCGCGTGTGCCGGTTCAGCGTGCGTCCCAACGGAGCGGACTTCATCAGCCGCCAACAACCCGAGTTGCTGACCACGGAGCACGTTGCCTTTCGTCCGATCGATGCTCGCATGGGCCCCGATGGAACGGTGCTCATCGCTGACTGGTACAACCCCATCATCCAACACGGCGAAGTCGACTTCCGTGACCCGCGTCGCGACACCGAACACGGTCGCATTTGGCGACTCTCATTTCCCGATCGACCACTCGATCCATGGCCCGAGTTCCTGTCCGCAACGACACCCGAACTGCTGAGCTATCTCGAAGATGAATCCCTGACCGTGCGTCAATTCGCTCGGCAATCGCTTTGGAATCACCTGGAAGAACCCGACTTCTTTGCCAAGGTCGACCAGTGGGTTCAAAGCCGGGAAGAGGGTTTGAACAACCGGCAACTCGAGGCTCAGTGGCTTCGCGAAGCCGCCTTCCAACCCATCGCGACCGAGTCTGCCATGGCACAACTCAACGCTTGGAAGGCCGACCCAAGTTCGGTGCCGAGCAACGCGAGAGCATGGCTGCGAAGTCAATTCCGGTCCGCCGAACAAACCCGAACCGTGAATCCTGCCAACGCAGAGAAAGCGATGACCGATGCAGCCAGCTTGGTCGAAGCGGCGATCGACATCGCGGATCCCGCGTTGACGTTGGAAGTCGTCGTGCAATGCGGCCGCCTCGACAGCGAAGACTCCGCTGTCTGGTTGCATCAAATCCTTTCTCGGACGCTGGCTTCGGATCAACCGCTCTCCTCCCAACACTCGCTCGACTTCGCTCTCTGGCAATCAATTCGCGAAACCGCGGAACATTGGCAGCAAGGGAACGAGACGCTGCAGCAGATCTGGGAAGATTCCCCTCAAACTCTTGCCTGGTCCGTCGGAGCGGTCGGCAGCGCCGATGCCGCGAAACTGTTGATCGATCGTGTCGCGTGGGATCAATCGTCTCCCGAGGCCGCCGATGCCCCATGGCTGAAAGCCATCGGCGAAGTGGCAACCGCGGAGCAACTGGGGAGTGTCCTGAGCCGTTTGCTCGGCGGCGATCCCACGCAAGTCCAACGCCGAATCAGCGCATTGCTGGAGTCCACTTCGAAACGCAAAAACGTGGCCCCCACCAACGCGGATGCCAGCGTGAAGCAGTGGCTGAGCAAACAAACCACCGAGGACCTGCAGCCGTCGACGCTGCGTTGGATTTCACAATCCACCCAGCAATGGAAGTTGAAGTCCACCGAGGCAACCTTGCTGTCCGCGATCCAAACGCGATCGGATGCCTCCGCCGCAGACCGTCAAGTCTGGATCAAAGCCCTGGCATCGCTTCCGACGCCCCAAGCGAACCAGCAACTGATGAGCATTGCGAAAGCAGGATCGGTTGCCGATCGAGTCGCGGCCATCGATGGCTTGGTCGCTTCGCGTCCAGGTGCTGCGATTCCTCTGGTGCTCAGCGCACTTTCAAAACCGGAGACGTCCGAAGCAGCACATGGCTGGTTGGTCAGCGCGCTTTCACGACCTGATTTGGTGAAACGCTACACCGAGAAGTTGAACGAGATGGAGTTGTCCTCTGACACCGCTCGGACGTTGCTTCGCGCCATCCGTTCGGCCGGTGGAAATGCAGGCCTGGAACAAACGATCCGAAAGTCTGGCAAACTGGCCGACGCGACTTGGGAACTGACACCGGAACTCAAAACCCGGCTGTTAAAACGAGTCCCGGAATCCGGTTCCGCAGCTCGCGGAGAACTGGTCTACCGGCGGAAGGAGTTGCAGTGCATCTCTTGCCACGCCATCGGCACAGCCGGAGGGCTGGTCGGCCCCAACCTGGTTTCCTTGGGTGGCAGTTCGCAGCCCGACTACGTTCTGGAATCGCTGCTTGATCCAAGTGCTCGACTGAAAGAAGGCTACTCCACTCGCAAGATTTTGACGGAGGACGGAGAAGTCATCAGCGGCATTGCAATTGGACAAACCGAAGAAGCAACCCGTTTGCGTTTGGCCGATGGGACAGAGCGTGAAATCGAAACCGATGCAATCCTTGATGATGCCCCCGGCAAATCATTGATGCCCGAAGGTTTGTTGGACAATCTGACCGAAGCCGAATTGGTCGATTTGACGACCTTTTTGGTCGCCCTGGGCCGCGATCCAGATTTCACCGTGTCGACGGCGAACATCGTGCGAGGATTTGAAACGCTGAACTACACCCCCGAGGCAAACAGCCGACTGAATCGCACCAGCGTCAACACGGCGGCCCAAGATGATCCCGCAATGACTTGGCGAGATCAGACCACGATGGTGGACGGAACGATTCGCTTGGACGAACTGGACAAATTCAAACAACATCGCCAGTCACCGTTCATCAGCTTTGTACGGTGTGACATCGAGGTCACTCCTTCAGATTCGAACTCCGATACCGCGAAGATTGCGCTGAAGTTGATCGGAAACACGCCGCAGGCAGATGGCGAAAACAGCTGGGATGGTTTCGAGGCTTGGGTGGATGGAAAACCAACGCCAACCTGGCAATTGAAAAATCTCCCCTTGTCGCGAGGTCGCCACCGCATCACGTTGTCGATCAATCGTGATGAAATGATGTCGGCGTTCGGAATCGCACTCGAAGGCGACGCGATCGCAGCGTCTAAAAATTGAAAGGGAGTCTGTGGGACGACGCAAAAAGAACCAGCAACGAACCAGTGGCTCCGATCCGCGGGAAGAATCCCATTCCAGCGATGCGGGCTCAGCGTCTTCTGGTTCGACGCCGCCCGACTCCGGGTTTCCTGAGTCGTCATCTGCATCCGAAACAGCTGCCCAACCCGCCGGTGACGAACCGCTGAACGCGGTGGTCCGTGATCCTGAATCGCAGTCCGATGACGCAGACGTCCGTCCTGGCAATCGCAAACAGATCCTCTTCCCTCAACTGCCATCGCTCTCACGGATCATGTCCGTGGTCATGTTGGTGATTGGGATTTTAGCGGTTGGCGTCTTGTTCTACCGCTTGATGGTCGGGTTCTTTGTCCCGCTGTTTTTGGCAGCGTTGCTGGTTGTCATCTTCCGCCCGATCCATCTGTGGATCTTTGAAAAAGTCGGGCGACGCCGACGGCTCGCGGCAGGTTCGACCACCGCGTTGATTTTGTTCATCGTGTTGCTCCCCATGGGGATTTTGGTGTCAGTGGCCACCACTCAGTTCACGATTCTGCTCAGCAAAATGAATCTGAGCAACATGTCGGTCGCCATGGACCGTGTCCGTTCGCAAGTCGGCCTGTCATTGCCCCACCCAGAACATTTCCGCGAACTGGACCGCATCATCGGGGACATCACTGTGCCCCAAGCTGACAACCCTCAAGCGGTGCAGGACAAAATCAACGAGCTGAATCAAGCGGCGGCGATCATCACCTACTTGCAATCGGAAGTCCCCGATGCGGGCGTTGCCGAGGCGGCCGCCGAAATTGCGGTCGACAACCTGAGCGAATTCTCGGAACTACTCGAACAGTCGATCCAATCCCAAACGACCGAATCGGACTGGGATGTTTCCGCCGGCGACACTCCCCTCCCCAAGCCTCCTGCGCCTGCCACCTCTTCACTTGGGCAGCTCGATTCAGAAAGGCCTCCGCCGGCGCAGGACCCTCCCAGTCTTCCCGAACCAATCACCGACGAAGATTCACCGCAGGTATCTGAGTCCGAACCCTCTGTGGAATCGAGTGACGTTGCTTCTTCCGGTTCCGAAACGCAAGATGATGATCCATCCACCGACACTCGACCTCAGCTGCTCGTCCAACTGAACAACAACGAACGCTTCGAACAGCCCGCGGTGATCGCGGCTGCCTCGGTTCGAAGTTGGATGAATCTGTTGTTGGGCGGATCCCTTCGCAGCCAACTCTGCTTGATCGCCAATCCCGACGAAGGTGATTTTGCAGCCTTGATCCGGATGGCGCGTGAATCCTTGCAGCCTCGATTCGTTCGGTTGACCAGCGCGACGGGCAGCATCGTCGCGCAAATCATCTTTGGGTTGGTGATTTTGGTCGTGTCGGTTTACTTCTTTTTGATCGATGGTCCCGTGATGATCCGCACGCTGATGCGACTGTCGCCGATGGACGACAACTACGAACATCAACTGTTGACGGAATTTGACCGAACCAGCCGGGCGGTGGTGCTGGCAAGCGTCGCCAGTGCGTTGGTCCAAGGCATTCTGGCAACCATCGGATTTTGGCTCTGTGGTTTCGACCAAATTGTCTTGTTGTTGTTCCTGACCAGTGTGATGGCATTGGTCCCGTTCCTAGGTGCCGCATCCGTGTGGGTTCCTTGCGCCTTGTGGCTCGGTCTGGTCGATCAACGCTGGATCCCCGCTGCACTGTTGGCACTCTACGGGGCAGCCGTTGTTTCCTCGATCGACAACGTGATCAAGGTTTACGTTCTGCACGGCCGCAGCCAACTGCACCCGCTGTTCGCACTTCTCAGCGTGATCGGTGGCGTTTCCGTGTTCGGTCCGATCGGGATCCTGGTTGGTCCCATGGTCGTTGTCTTCCTGCAAACCTTGCTCGAAATCCTCAATCATGAGCTGAAGACCAGCCACCCAGAAGAAGAAATCGACCCGCAAGCGGCGGGCTGAAATCGCTGCCATGCGTGGTTACAATACGTCCCATCTCGTATCAAACAGTTCCCGCCGAATTGGTTTCGCTCATGTTGGTCACCTCTTGTCCTCGCTGTCACGAATCGGTCCGGATTCCTGATCGTTTGCTATCGGGTCAGGTGGCAACGTCCGCACAAATCCAGTGCCCATGGTGCTTGTCGACGTTGGATCAACAGGAAATCGAGTCAGCAATGCCGCCCGCATTGATTGTGGTGGGTGATGATTTGAACACTGCCACTGACCCTCTGTCAGATCTGGATGCGATTGAATCGGACGACGAAGAACCCGCGGAGTTAGCCAGCTTCACGTCGGCTGACACCGTCCCCGAACTGGAAGACACGGAACTGGAGAGCAGGGGGGTTCCCGCAGAACCACCTGAGGTGAGCGACTCCGAATCACTCGACGCGGTCGACTTCGAAGCGGATCAAGTGGCTGGCTCAGAGATGCGGGACTCGGATTCCTTCGAGGCTACCGACGAAGCACCGGACTTTGGTTCTCCAGAAGCTCCTGCAACCGCAGAAGACTTGGAAGAATTCATCATCCCAGAAGACAAATCAGAATCGGAACAGGGCGTCGCAACGGACGCTGCACCGATGGCGATCTACACCAGCGACAAGTCGCGTCGTCGAAAGAAGTCCCTGCTCAAAACCGTTGGGTCGCCCGTCCTCGGGGCGTTGCTGGCGCTGCCCATCGGTGGTGGATTGTTGTGGTACCTCGATGCCCTTCCCAACCTCGGATTTTATCCGCTCGACGGAACCTACAGTGCGTCCAATCAAGTCAGTCGATCGGCATCGGTCCCATCCGCTCCGGGTGGATATGTTCCGCCAATCATGGACGACTCGCCGGAGGGTCGCTCACTGGGCGAGGACCTCGCCAACGGCGGTGACGACGAGACCACGCCTGCCCCTCCCGTCGAATTGGACACGTCTGAAACCGACATGGTTCCTGCCACCGACCCCGCCTCAGAAGCCTTGGCGGAGTTGAACAACGCGGTCAACAACGCCGTTTTGGACACGGATGATTTCGCAATGCCGACCGACGACGCTCCCGTCACCGAAGTGGCCAAACCGCCCGTCGAATCAGACGGCACGGCCATGCAACTCCCTGACACCGCTCTGGAAGATCTCGCGTCAGAAGAACCTGCCGAGCAAGAACCTGTGACGGGCCTTCCCGGCTTGCCGCCTGCCGTGATGAAAGCGGCTTCAGAGGGATTGGATCTGCCGAGCGAATTGGATCCTGTCGACGCCCCTGCCAATGACACCCCCAACAACGGTGAGTCCAAGCTAGCGGAGTCGGTCAATGAAATCGGGATGGTTCTCAATCGACTCGAGAACATGGACGCCCAGGACCCCAAGTACGGCCAAGCGGTTGCCTTCGCCTATGGCATGCTTTCGAGGTTGTCCACGGAAACTTCGGCGGACCAATTTGACCAACTGCAACCCTTGGTTGATCGCATCAAAACCAACGCAGATCTGTTCCGTTCCTTTGCCAAGCAAGTGCCAGCTTGGATCGACACTCCCCAAGAGGATCGGCAAACCGACGGGGCATTCATTCTCGGAAAATTCGTGGCTGCAGAAGGATCCGATGGCTATCAAGTTCGATTGATGGGCGGCAAGGCTTACCCTGTCACATTCGCGGACGACGTCGAGGCACAAACGATCACCGCAGTCGCCTTTGGAAACCTCGATGTTTCCGAAGAGCCCGCATCGTTTGAAATCAACTGGATCCAACCAGCACAGTGAGACTGATCACGATCTGCTGAACGAGCACTAAACGGCGTTCGCAATCCAAGCGGCACCCAGGGTCCGTTCCGGCAGCAGGTGCCTGACGCTTGAATCCCGATCGCTTCGTTCCCGATCGCTTCCTAAGCGATGACCGATTCGATGACCTGCCCTTCGCTGCGTTTCATCGGTCGTCCAATCGGAGTGTCCAACTCTTCCGTCGGATCCAGTCCCAACGTGGACAGGATCGTGGCATGCAGATCCGGGATCGTGACGGGGGCCACGACATGCGCATCTGGCTTGTCGGGATTGGGCTCGGGCCCCGTGGCACCATGCACATGGCCACGACGAATGCCACCGCCAGCCAACAATGTGCTGAAACCGTGAATCCAGTGATCACGACCTGCCGCCGGATTGAGTTGCGGCGTGCGACCAAACTCACCACCGCAAACGACCAACGTGGATTCCAGCAGCCCACGTTCTTCCAAACGTTTCAGGAGCGCCGCGATGCCTGCGTCCAAGGTACCCGCCGCACTGGATTGCAAGCTGTGATTGTTGATGTGGCTGTCCCATCCGCTGAGCGTCACTTCCACACATCGAACGCCGACTTCCACCAACCGGGATGCAGCCAAGCAACCCCGCCCAAAGGCATGATCACCGAAGGCATCCAGCTCGGCTTGCGGTTCTTCTTTGATATCAAACGCGGTCAACTGATCACTCGACATCATCTTTCGAGCCGCTTGCGTTCCCGCCAAATGCAACGTTCGATTCTCTTGCAAATCCCGAATCCGCCCCCGTGTGAACTGCGGTTCCAAAACGTTGGTCAATGCACTGAGCCGACGTTGGTAACGTGATTCATCGACTCTGGGCCGAACGTCAGGAACAGGCTCCAACGGGTCGCCTGTTTTGAAAGCATCGAACTGCGGCCCGAGGTATCCGCCCGTCGCGGCGGACCGCCCAGCCAAAATCGAAATGTGCCGCGGGATGTCAGCCCCCGCGTCATCCGCATGACACAGAATGCTTCCAATCGAGGGATGTTCCAACGTGGGATCCGGCCGATAGCCGGACTTCATGGCATAAATCGCGCGTTCATGATCGCCTTCCTTGCCGACCACACTTCGGACCAAAGAACACAAGTGCATCTGCTCCGCCAATCGCGGCATCGTGTCCGCGATCCGCAGATCCTTCGCTGTGGTTGCAACGTCGCCGACCTCGCCACCGAACTTGGTCCCTGGATGTGGATCGAAGGTTTCCAATTGGCTTGGACCGCCTTCCATCCACAACAGAATCACACTCTTCGGCGGCTTCCCCGAATCCGCTTGTTGCTCGGCCGCCAACGTCAAACGACGTGCCAGCGACGACATCATCAAGGCCGATCCGGCCCCCAAAAGTCGGCGGCGCGAAAGATGGACCTCAGCGCTGCACAAACCACTCGGCAAGGAACGACTCCATCCAAAGGTGGATCCAGCTTGATCGTTGAACGACATACTCATGAACGTCTCCAGTTGGTTTCCCACACGGGGCGGGCCTCAATGGTTCCAGGCGAACTCACTGCTGTTGAGCAAGGCCCACGTGAGATCCGTGATCTCTTGTTTCCGTGAGGTCGGCGGATCGCTTTGATTGCGACTCTCGGGGGTGAGCCGAGTGGTGAAATGCTTCATCTCAGGCTCGGTCGGTTCTCGATTCAAAACCGTCAAATACAACGTTCGCACGACTTCTTGATCGTTTCGAGCGAACATTTCGATGTGCGATGAGGCGTTCAGAATGGGGTTCGGTGACGCCGTTTCACTGACCAACTTCCCGTTCAACATCACCAACCGCTGAGTGATGGTGACCGGTTGAGGTGTGAATTCATCCTCGCCTAAATCGCCGTACCGCTTCAGAAAGTCGTTCAGGCTTCCGAACTGTTGCAACTGAACCAAGAAAGACGAATCACGATTGATCGTTTTGACGCGTCCGGACTGAATGGTTGCACCTGCGACTTGTTCGCTCCGCAATCGAGTCACGGGGAACACAGCCATCGCCAATTCATGTTGTTCGGTGACGTCAAAGTCCGCCCGACTGCTCACTCGAAACGCGGGGGCATTCGTGATCAAGCGAATCAATTCCCGGACATCAAACCCGCCGTCGACAAACGCCTCCGTCAAGGTTTCGATCAGCTCCGAAGGAGGCGAGTCCAATGGCAAATTATCGACCTCCCCCACCTGAAATCCATACTCGGTTTCCATGGCCGGCGGCCGCCCAAACAACAGGGTCCAAACCCGAGTCACGGCGGCCCGAGCAGCGGGCTTGTTTTCGGGATGAGTCAACCAGTACGCCAACCGTTCCCGGTCACTCATGTGCTGGGGCAGCTCGCTGTTTCCGGATTCGCCACCGGTTTCCATCGTGCCAAGATCCTTCAACACAAGCTTGGGTTCATCGGCTTGGGGCTCCGAATCCAAATCTTGTTCTGCGGCCCCCTGTTCTCCAGCCGCCTCATTTTGGCCAGCAACATCCTCTTCTGTTTCCAATTTCTGCTGCGGTCGCGGGGGCAACAAGTCTCGGCGGAACGGGACGTTGGGCTCAACCGGCACCGTCTCGTCCGCATACAAGTACTGGTACTCGTAGTCCGCTCGTTTGTCTTTCAGCCCCTGCACCCCTTCACTCGTCGCAGCCGTGAAGAACGCTGCCAACGAATGAAAATCTTCTTGCGCCCCTTCGCGAAGCAACCCACTGGATTCCGCTTCGGATGCATCGGTTTCAGTGACGGCTGCCTCAGCAGCCGTGTTGGGCCTGACCCAAGATGCATCCCCCAGTGAAACGTTCCCCAAGAAATCATCGTGGCATTGCAGGCAATCAATCCGCACGCCCAAAAAGGCTCGTGTCGTCCGAGCTGCCAAACGGATCGGATCGGGAGCATCGTCGCCGCTGTCGAACGTGACCGTGTGAAAGTTGACTTCCGGTCGGTCCGTCCAAACACCTTCGGCCGTGATCAACATCCGCACCAATTCGTCGTAAGGCGTGTTCATCGCGTAATGATTGGCCAACCAGGTGCGAAAACGCCGTCCGCGGTAAACAATGAAGGGTCCCTCGTCGGCACCGACCAAATAGCGAGCCGTTCGTTCCGCCCAGTAATGATGAAAGCGGTCGCTCCGAAGCAGGCGTTCCCGATGCGTCGCCACACGGTCCGCCTCGGGCAAGCGTTGCAGCGATCGAATTTCTTCCAGTGACAATCCGGTCCCCGCCAAAGACAACGAAAGTCGACGACAAACCGTCAACCAATCCGCCATCGGGCCAGCTTCCAAACCGCGTGCCTCCAGTCCGGACCGCCATTGCTCCTCGAGGATTGTTGCGATCAAATTTTGTTTGGAATCCGCTGCCTGTGAAGTCGAGCCACTCAAGGAGGCCCGCTCAGACGCCTGCAATCGAACGGGCTCGACCGAGACGCGATCGATCTCAGCCAAACCGGCGTCCGTCGATGTCGCTTGAGCCTCTGTCTGACGGTCACGTTGAGCCACCGGAGTGGCGTCACGATCACTCTCGTCAAAGATTGCCGAAGGGTCCGGACTCAATCCGGAGCTCAAGAACCCAAACGTCAGCAACGTTAAAACCAGCAACAACCCCCAACGTCGCACGGACGTCAGAGCTCGTTTCCAACGCGGCACGAGTTCAGCCGTGACGACCGGCGGAGTCACCAATTCGGCCGTCACGAGCGTACTTTCAGCGAAAGAATCAGGGGACTCGTCGCTTGGGTCGATCGTGGGTTCAATGGAAGGCATAAGTGTGTTTCGCTTTCCGGCGGGCTATCTTGCCAATGACCACTCCACTTTATCCGATTTCTTCAGACAGTCTGTATCAGCGTGAATCCAGTCACCGATGACCCGTCCAACGACTTCTTTTTCGAAGCCTACGACCGCGAAAACATCGCCTATGGGATGCAACCGTCGCCAGAATTGGCGGCTTATCTGAAACAGACCGCCTCAGCCGAATCGTCGCGATCCGCCCGCCCCAAGGCCATCGACCTGGGGGCCGGGGCCGGTCGAGACACGCTGGCACTGGCAGCGGCGGGGTACGACGTGACGTCGGTGGACGTCAGTGAACGCGGGCTGGACCGAATTCGCGAACGCGCCGAACGAGCGAACTTGTCCGACCGGGTCAAAACCCTGGTCTGCGATGTCCGCGAACTATCCATGGACGCCGACTGCTATTCCGCGGTCATCGCCACCACCGTCCTGGACCACATTCCCGGCACCGACGCCCCCGCCGTCTGGAAGAAGATGTGCGCCGCGTTGACCTCGCAAGGCATGCTGTACACCCAGGTTCACACCACCGAAGATCCCGGCAGTGACCAATCACCGGGCAAGGAAAGCGACCAACCTGTCAGCGAAACGGCAGGCGCCGTGATCAATTATTTCCGTCCCAACCAATTGGTTGGGTGGGCCTGCGAGGCCGAATCACGCCTGCGAGTCTTGCGGTATGAAGAACGACTGGAGTGGGACACCACCCACGGTGCCCCGCACCAACACGGCAAGGCCGTCCTGCTCGCCGTTCGGCAGGATTTTCATCCGGATTGGTTCGGCCAACCGGCAGCATTCCCACGTTCGGAAACCAGTTGACGTTGTTTCCGTGAATCTCTCCAACGGGTGGCTGGCATCTTCTTGGAACAGAATATGCTGAGTCTGCTCGCGATTTCATTCCTTTGCGTTTCCTCCAGAACTCAGCCGTTGCCAATGTCTGCCGACCAGCCATCTGCTCCAAGCCAATCGCCACTTTCATTCGCGGAACTGAAGGCACGCTTGGAACCATTCCAGCAAACTCAGTTGCTGCGATTCTGGGACTCGCTCGATTCTGACGGGCAGTCCCACTTGAGCCACCAGATCGCACAAATCGACTTCGCTCGATTGAAAACGTTGGTCGAAGGAAAGGACAAATCCGTCGACTTCGCGGAACTCGCCTCGCGGGCCTCCATGCCACAAGCGGTCGCCAGCGACGGAAGTGGCTGCGACTGGACCCTGGAGCAAGCCCAACAGCGCGGCGAAGAAGCCTTGCGAGCGGGTGAAATCGCGACGGTGCTGGTCGCCGGTGGCCAGGGCACCCGCTTGGGATTTGACCAACCCAAAGGCATGTTTCCGGTGGGCCCGGTGAGCGACCGAACGCTGTTTCAGTTTTTCGCCGACCGCTTGATCGCAGCGGGCCAGAGGTATGGCGTGGACGTCCCGCTGTATCTGATGACCAGCGAAGCGACCCATGAGGAAACACGCCGCTACTTCGAGGAAAATGACTACCTGGGCCTGAAACCCGAACAAGTCACGATTTTTCAACAGGGCACGATGCCCGCCGTCGATGCGGCGACCGGCGAAGTGTTGCTGGCCGAGAAAGGTTCGCTGGCGCTCAGCCCCGACGGTCATGGCGGGACCCTGCGAGCACTCTCGCAAAACGGTTGCTTGGACGAGATGCGAAAGAACAAACGGAAGCATCTGTTCTATTTCCAAGTCGACAATCCCTTGGTCGGTTTGTGCGATCCAATCTTCATTGGGCACCACTTGCTGGCCGGCAGCGAGATGACCACCCAAGTCATCCGCAAACGGTACCCGACCGAGAAAGTCGGCAATGTCGTCGAGATCGATGGGCAGACTCAGATCATCGAGTACAGCGATTTACCCGACTCAGCCGCGGAGATGACCAACCCCGATGGCAGCCTGAAACTCTGGGCGGGGAACATCGCGGTGCACCTGTTCGACCTGAACTTTCTCGAACGAATGCTGCAACTCGACGCGTCCCTGCCGATCCACCGAGCCAGCAAAAAGGTGCCTCATCTCGATGCAAACGGGCAACCGGTGACCCCGGAACACCCCAACGCCACCAAATTTGAACAATTCATTTTTGACCTGCTTCCGCATGCAAAAAACACGATCGTTTGCGAAGCAGATCCCGCCGACGCCTTTGCACCGGTCAAGAATGCCAACGGCGCGGCAACGGACACCCCGGAATTGGCTCGCCAGGCGATTTGCGATCTGCACCGGCGTTGGCTGCGTTCCTGTGGCGTCAGCGTGGACGATTCGGTGCAGGTCGAAATCAACCCTCGATTTGCCTTGGATCCCGCAGAACTCAGCGAGAAAATCAGCAAACCGGGACAAACCGAGGCCGAGCAAACGATCTCATCGGATCGATATTTTTGCTAATAATGGTTGGGACATCGTCTGGTTGGAGTAACATATTGGCCCGACTGGTGGACTTGCCGTGTTCACCGCCCCGCACGAAATCTCCCGAAACCTTCGCTGATTTCTGGGGTTCAAGCCGTTAGCCCTCCGTTCTCTCCCCACGGCCCCCGCCTGAAAATCATGCGATCATCCCAATCCAGCCCACGACGGCAGAATGTCGTTGCGGAGCGAAGTCGCGTTCGTTCGGCTCGCCAACTCCTCCAACCATCCCGCTGCTGCACTCCCAAGGGGGTGGCTCCAGCCGATTCTGTCAGTCCGCCACGGACCGGCGGGATCATGATCGGATTGTTGATCTGCCTCATTCTGCTTGGAGTGGGCGGTTACTTTGGTTACCAGCGATACGTCGCCCAGAAATCGCAGATCAGCATTGACGACTTGATCGTGACCAAGACCACCAAAGCAGCGTTCGATCACACCGTGATTGAGCAAGGAGAAATCGAGAGCAGCAGCAACACCGAAATCGTCTGCCAGATTGAATCGCGTGGTGGTTCGGGAACATCGATTCTGTGGGTCATCGACGAGGGCTCGCGAGTCCGCAAGGGCGACAAACTGGTCGAACTGGACTCCTCCAATCTGGAAGTGGAACTGAAAGAAGATCGCATCCAGGTGATCACGGCGGAGGCCAACGTGGCGACCGCATCGGCACTGGTTGAACAAGCCAAAATTGCTCGGGAAGAATACCTCGAAGGGGTCTTCAAGACCGATGAGAAAACGATTCAGAGTGAAATTGCCGTCGCAGAACAAGAGCTGCGAAAAGCTCAATTGGCCATCGGCAGTACCGAACGCTTGGTCGCCAAAGGCTTGGTCAAATCATTGCAACTCGAAGCCGACAAGTTCGCGCTCGCCAACGCTCGCAACCAATTGGAATCGGCCGAAGCCCGCTTGAAGGTGCTGCAAAACCTGACCCGCCGAAAGATGCTGGTCCAATTCGACAGCGACATTGATGCGGCCGAAGCCACGCTCTCAGCCGCGCGTGCAGAACTGCTCTCCGAGCAACAGGAACTGGGCGAAGTCGAGCAACAAATTCAACACTGTGTGATCTACGCTCCAACCGATGGCGTGGTCGTTCACGCCAACAAATACAGCTCACGCGGTGGCAACGCCGAATTCGTTGTTGAGGCCGGGGCCCAAGTGCGTGAACGCCAAGCCATCATTGAACTTCCTGATCCCACTCGCATGCAGGTTCGCTGCAAAGTCAATGAATCACGGATCACCCTGCTGAAAAAAGGCATGCCCGCCAAGATTCGCTTGGATGCCTTGCCCGATGTCGTTCTCAAAGGTCGCGTCACCAAGGTGAACCGTTACGCCGAACCGGGAAGCTGGTTCAGCTCTTCCGTCAAAGAGTACGCCACCACCATCGAAATCATCGACCCACCAGAAGTCATCCGGACCGGCATGACGACCGCCGTCGAAATCTTCATCCAACAAATTCCAGAGGCAACTCAAGTGCCGATCCAGGGATTGTACGAACATGGCGGCAACATGTACTCGCTGGTGCAAACCGGACCAATGGAATTCGAAACCCGGAAAGTCGAAGTGGGCGCCATCAATGACACAATGGGCCACATCCTGTCGGGATTGGAACCGGGTGAACAAGTCATCTTGAACTTGCGAGAGCATTTGAACCTGTTGGACCTCCCGGAAATCATCGCGGAAGACAACAGCGAAATGCGAGACATTCGCGAAACCGCACCGACCGACACGGAAGATGCCTCCGACACCGAAGCCAGTCCCGACGGCAAACCCGGCGCGGGACCTCCAGGTGGAGGGCGTCCCGGTGGCAGAAAACCCGGCGCGGGCAAACCTGGCGGCAACCGCGGCGCAGCAGGCAATGCCGAAAGGCCCAACCGCTCACGTCCGAACCAGCAATCCGCGACGGAGACCACCGTCGATGGTGTCGCTGCTTTGGACTCGGCCTCGCAAGAGCCAACCGCGATACTTGAGGCTGACACCACAGCGTCACTCAGCGAGGTCACTGACACTCCCCCGGTCGCATCATGAGCGTCCCCAACGCCTATGACTCTCAGACATCGGTTGCATCTTCGAGCGGCACAGCCTTGGCATCAAACAAAGAATCCGAATCGGGCGCAAACGGAAAGCGTCTCGCGACCAGCATCAAGAAACTGACGAAGGAATACGTTCTCAAGAGCGAGACCGTGCGAGCACTTCGCGGTGTGTCCTTTGATGTCCCTGAGGGTGACTTTGTGGCCATCATGGGTCCATCCGGAAGCGGCAAAAGCACGCTCTTGAATTTGCTGGGATGCTTGGACCAACCGACCTCAGGCCACTTGATGCTGGGCGACGACGACATCGGCACCATGACCGATGACGAGTTGGCTGATATCCGCAGTCGCCGCATCGGATTTGTCTTTCAGTCTTACAACCTGATTCAACAACTCAGCGTCGTTGAAAACATCCAGGTGCCGCTGTACTACCAAGGCAAACTTGGCCCGGAACAGCACCAGCACGTGGTCGAATTGGCTGGACGCGTGGGCCTGGGCGACCGCCTGGATCACCGCCCCAATCAACTTTCTGGTGGACAACAACAACGCGTCGCGATCGCTCGCTCGTTGGTCAACGACCCGTTCTTCATCCTCGCGGACGAACCGACAGGAAACCTGGATTCGGTCACCACCGAAGAAATCCTGACGCTCTTCGATGTGCTCAACAGCGAAGGCCGAACCATCATTCTGGTGACTCACGAAGACGATGTGGCGGACCGCGCCAAACGAGTGGTGCGACTCAAGGACGGCATGTTGCACAGCGATGAATTGGTTCCCGAATCACAACGCCAACAAGCTCGTGAAGCACAGCGTTCCGCTGCCCAAGCCATCCTTGCGAAACAAGGGCTCGAATCATGATGTGGCTCCGTACCTTTTCGCTCGGCGTCAAAAGCCTGACCCTGCACCCGCTGCGCACCGGACTGACGATGCTAGGCATCCTGATCGGTGTGTGGGCCGTGATCGTGCTGACCGCGATCAGCCAAGGCGCCAGCGACCAAGTTCAGAAGCAAATTGAATCACTCGGTGCCACGACGATCATCGTCCGCACGGTCAAACCACCGGAAGAAAAGCTCGCGGAAAGCTCCGCCTCGAAATACGGGCTGTTGCGTTCCGAACTCGACCAAATCATCTCGACTCTGCCAACGATTCAAAAGGCAGTGCCGATTCGTGAGATCCGTCGCCAATTCACTTATCGCGACAAATTGTGTGATGGACGTTTGGTCGGCAGCACGCCCGGCTACGCCACCGTCAACCAACTCAAGATTCGCGAACGTGGCGGACGGTTCCTGACCGACGCCGATGGAATCAACAACCAAAATGTCTGTGTCATCGCGACCGGCGTTGTCGAACGTTTGTTCCCTTATGAAGAACCGATCGGCAAACGAATCTACATCCCCGAGCACACGGATTTCTACCGCGTTGTGGGCGTCCTGGAAGCTCGCAACCCATCCGCCGCCATCGGTGGATCCTTGGATTCGCAGGACTTCTCCAAGGATGTCTACATCCCGATGCAGACGATGCAAAAACGCATCGGTGACACAATCGTGACACGCCGAAGCGGCCAGTTTCAAATCGAAATGATGGAGCTCAACCAAATCACACTGCAGGTGGAAAAGGTCTCGCAAGTCCGAACCACCGCCGCTGTGATCCAAAACATCTTGGCCCCGAAACACGCCGAAGTCGGGGACATCGCTGTCGTGGTCCCGCTGGAACTGCTCGAACAAGCCCGCAACTTGCGATTGATGTTCCTGGGCATTGGGATCTTGATCGCCTGCATTTCACTGCTGGTGGGCGGGATCGGCATCATGAACATCATGCTGGCCAGCGTCACCGAACGGACGCGAGAGATCGGGATTCGACGTGCCCTGGGTGCAAAACGAGCCGACATCGTCCGACAATTTTTGGTCGAAACCATTGTCCTCAGCTTCGCAGGGGCCTTTCTGGGAATTTTATTGGGCTTTGCCGGCCCACCGATGTACCGCTTGTTCATGGGATTGGTTGCCAGAGGGTTCCCCGAACAGTTCGCTGCCCTGCCCAGTGCCATTCGCGATTCACAACCTGCGATCGTTTACGAAACCATTCCTTTGGCGGTGATCATCGCTGTCCTGGTGGGTTTGGTCAGCGGCTTGTATCCCGCGATTCGCGCCGCTCGGATGAATCCCATCGAAGCCCTCCGGCACGAATAAGATACTTTGGCGTGGGGGACATGGTCTCCCGCTACCAAAGCCTCTGGGGTGCTTTGCCTTTCCTTAACGGCATCGGTACCCTGGAAGGAAAGAAATCCAACGGATCCCCCGTCTTTCAACTTCATAGGATCAACAACATGCGTGAAGTCTCGACTTCAAATTTCGGCAGGCGTCAATTTCTAGCCGGTATGGCAGCAGGAGTCGGCACCGTCGCCCTCAGCAGTCCTCTGCGTGCCGCTGCGAACGAAGAAGTTCGCATTGCCGTTCTGGGTGCCGGTGGACGTGGCGGTGAACTGGCTCGCACCGTCCACGGTGTCAGCGGTGCCAAGTTGGTCGCGGTTGCGGACCCCGATGAGAATCGCGCGGCTTCATTGGCCGGCAAATTCGGTGCAAAACCTTACACCGATCTGCGTGAAGTCTTGGACCTCGACGACGTGGACGCCGTTGTCATCACGACCTGCAACCACTGGCACTGCCTGGCCGCCATCTGGGCCATCGATGCTGGCAAGGACGTCTACGTCGAAAAGCCCTTGTCGCACTCGCAGTGGGAAGGTCGCCAAGTCGTCGAAGCCGCCAAGAAGTCCGGCGCCATCGTTCAACTGGGAACCCAGCAGCGCAGCGATCCCATCCAAATGGAAGCTCGCCAGTTCCTGCACAACGACAAAGGGCTCGGCGATATCAAATACGTCCAAGCCAACCGGCTCGGAGTTCGCGGCCCCATTGGCAAACGCGACACACCACTCGAGATCCCCAAAGAAGTCAACTACGACTTGTGGCTTGGCCCTGCTCAGGACCAACCCATCATGCGGAACAGCCTCCACTACGATTGGCACTGGGACTGGAACACCGGCAGCGGTGAAATGGGCAACTGGGGTGTCCACATCTTGGACGACATTCGCAACGTCGCTTACCAAGACCAGGTTTCAACACCATCCAAGATGATCGCCGCTGGCGGACGCATGGCTTGGAACGATGCGGGGCAAACTCCCAACGCGCACTTCGCTCTGTTCGAAACCGAACTCTTCCCGACTGTGATCGCGTTGAGCAACATGTCGATCAAACCGGGCGAAAAAGGCAGCTGGAAAGTCCCCGGCGGCAAACCCATGACCGGACCAGGCAGCGGCTATGTCATCGTTTGCGAAGGTGGCTACTACCTTGGCCAACGCGGCACCGGCAAAGCCGTCGACTTGGATGGCAAAACCATCCGCAGCTTCAAAGCCAATGTCAGCACCGTGCCGGCTCACGTCAGCAACTTTGTCGAAGCAGTGAAGAGTCGCAAAGCCGACTCCCTGGCCGCCCCGATCGAAAACGGTCACTACAGCACCGGTTGGTGCAACTTGGCCAATGTCGCCATGCGTTGTGCTGGCACTTACAACGACGAACAGGTTCGTTCCGCTTCGGAATTGCCCGCTTGGTCGGCCGTGCTCGATGACATGCACGAATCGCTGAAACGATACGGCGCCGACATGTCGGAACTGAAGTCCGGCCCGATGCTCACGCACGATTCCAAGACGGAACAATTTGTGGGCGAAAACGCCGACGTCGCCAACCCGTTCCTGCGTCGCGAATACCGACCTGGTTACGAAGTCAAACCCGTTGCCTGATTGAGCCCGCTTTATGATTGGGCCCGCTGCCAATTGGCACTGACCGACTGAAAAACGAACGCCTTGGTGAGCCTGCTCTCCAAGGCGTTTTTGTTGATCCTGCCCTGATTGCCTCGTGCTTAACTGTCGCGTCGCAAATCGGAACGTGGTGGCGACCGCAACTCAGCGAAGTACTTCTTCCAGGCGGATTTGTCATAGCCAAAGTCGACGCCGGGTGCGATCGATCGGAGCAACTGCAACACCTCGGGATGCCGATGCGGCGTCTTGACGACCACCTGCTTGCTGCCCTGCGAGAACCCGCCGCCTCCCTGGTTATCGAAACCGGCTCGCGAGCCGCCACCGACCTGCTGCGTTCGTTCTTCGATGGTGATCAAAGCATTGATGTACGCAAACGCGGCTTCTGAATTAGGAAAGAACGAAAGCGCTCGGGCTGCCGCTTTGACCTGCTGCGGGTTGTTGCTCTTCAGCCAAGGCATGTACGTCGCCATGGCAGAACCGGTCTCATTGGATTGCAACCACCGCAACGCTTCTTCACGAAGCACATCGTCCGGTTCCAACAACCCTGTTTTGACGATCGCTTCCACCGCCACACCGGTCCGGAACTGCATCAGTTTCTTGAGCCACACCATCCGCACGGGACGCCAACTCGCCCCGCGTTTCTGAGAATCAATCAACTCCTTTGCAATCGCTTGCGAGGCCAACGGATCCTCGATCGCCTCCATCTCTGCCATCGCTTCGGCATCGCCACGAAGAACCTTCGACAACAGTTGCTTGATTGTCTTGATCCAATGCTTGGCCGTTTTGTCGTTCACATCCGCGTTTTTTCGCCAGGCCAGGACCTCGGGCAGAACCCACTGCCCCTTGCGGTCTTTCACCAACCCTTGGTTGCGCCGCCAGACTTCGGTCAGAATCCACTTGCCATCACGCTGCGTGTACCCCAGCGCCGCCCGGGCATTGGGATGATCGGGCAACAAATCAATCGTGCGCATCAAGTGATACTGACGTTGCTGCAACAGGTTGTTTTGCTTGCACCATGTCGCCAACTCGTAATGGGCCTGCCCGTCTTGGCCAGCTTCCGCGACACGGCGACGGTATTCGCTCAGCTTTTCCTCGCCGACGATCATCCGTGAATTCGCTTTCGCGATCGCGACGGAGAGCTCCGAATCGACCTGCACCAAGACATAGGGCGTTTTCTTACCCTCCACTTCGCGAACTTTGCCGGTCAATTGCCCACCGGTGCTCAGCAGCAGTGTGTCCGCCATTGTGCTCGCCATCGGGATGCCCGCCAGCCCCATCGCACACACCATTCTCCCCATGATTCGCGTCTTCCGACGGGAAATGGACCGACATATCAGAGTGGCGTGAGAGAAAACGTGCATGTTCCAGTTCCTTGGCTCAGACGGCGAAAGGGAGTGTCGCACCCCAATTATACGTCAAACTCGCGGGGATCCACTTCGATCGACTCAAGCGGATCCCGCTGGCGGCCGATGGGGATACTTGACCATTCAGATCATGTTTGTAAGGTTTCACAATTCCAAAGTCATTCAGACGGCTTTTTCGGCGGTCTGGAGATGAGTCGCAATGCCCATTCGCCTGAACGAGACAGCCGTGGTGAACCCCACCGATGTCCCCTCTGAATTCGAATCTCCCCCTGCCTCGGATGAGTCAGTGCCCAAACCCTCTCTGCGCGTGCTGACGCCCGCTGAAATCGCTCACAACGCTGCTGCCGCGGGCCCTGACGTCGATGCTCAGGGCATCCCGATGAAACGGGGCGCCTTGGCAGCCGATCCGCCCCTGAATCCCACCGACGAGTTTTTGGCGGAACTGAAACGAGACAGTGAGTCACTGGAATCGGCGACGCCACAGGAAATCTTGAAGTGGGCCGCGGATCGATTCGCTCCCAAATTCACGATGGCGACCGCCTTCGGTCCCGAGGGCATGACGATCATTCACATGCTGGCGACCATCGCCCCGGACACTCCGATTTTCAATTTGGAAACCGGCTACCAGTTCCAAGAAACGCTCGATCTTCGCGAAACGGTGAAGCAACGTTATGGGATGGAAGTCCAGTACAAATACCCCGACACAACGGTCGAGGAGTTCGAAGCTCTGCACGGCGGACCACTCTACAAAACCGATCCCAACCGCTGCTGCTTTGAACGCAAACTGAGAGTCCTGCATCGGGCGGCCAGTGGTTGGCACGCCTGGGCCAGCGCGATCCGTCGCGACCAAAGCGAAGATCGAGCCAAGGCTCCCATCGTGGGCTGGGACAAGAAGTTCCAACTGGTGAAAATCAGCCCGCTGGCGAACTGGACCAAGAAGGATGTTTGGTCGCTGATTACCAAAGAGAGCATTCCTTACAACCCGTTGCACGATCAGGGTTACCCGAGCATTGGATGCCAAGCCTGCACGCGCCCCGTCCAAATTGGCGAAGACGAGCGTGCCGGTCGGTGGACTGGATTCCAAAAGACGGAATGCGGACTGCACACTGCGGATTGAACTAGATCGGTTGCCCCCTGCTCGGAGAATTTTGCGATGGTGATCAACGCTGCCGTTCATTACGCCTGCTTAGCGATGATGGATCTGGCCATGCACAGCAACGACGGGCAACCGGTCCGTACGTCCGAGATCACCTCGCGTCACGATATTCCTGGACCTTATCTGGTTCAGATTTTGCGCACGCTGAAGTCCACTGGTTGGGTCCGCGCCGTGCGTGGTGCTCAGGGTGGCTATGTCTTGGCCGTTGACCCTGATTCGATCACGTTGCTGGACATTGCCGAGGCAATCGGGTGCACGGAATCCACTGACCGGGGTGACCAACCCATGTCAGACGCTCAGCGCGCCCTGCAACGACGATGGAACGAAGCCTCAGAAGAATCCCGAGCACGCCTGGCTCGCGTCCGCTTGGGCGACGTCGTCCGAGAATGCCAAGACGTGGCCGCACCGATGTTCTACATCTGAGCAAGTTGGCAGGGATGATTGGGCAGAACCATGTGAGCCGGTTGGGCGTTCGTCCGGTTGTGCATAGGAACAATGACGTTTCCCGAAACAGTGTCCGCTTGATCGAACAACCGCGGAGCGGTGACAGTCGACAGCGTCGGGTTTCAACCCGACGTCGCGGATGCCCCCACCTCAATCCAAAGCCGCGGAGCGGCGACAGATCAATCCGAACTCATTGCCAACTGTCGTCGCTCCGCGACTTGTGTGTGTGGTGATCACGGCCGGACCTTGGGTTGAAACCCAAGGCTGGCCCAATGCCGTCGCTCCGCGACTGTGCGGTGGAGATCTCGCCAACCAACCGCGGAGCGGTGACAGTCGACAGCGTCGGGTTTCAACCCGACGTCGTGGATGCCCCCACCTCAATCCAAAGCCGCGGAGCGGCGACAGATCGTTCCTTGATCCGGCCTACTTGGCTCGTCCACCACGACAGGGATTGAACGTGCGTTGCTCCCCCCCAAACAAACAACGCCACCGATCCCATGACTTGGAACCGGTGGCGTTCGTTCTTAAAAGTTTGCCTGGGCCAAAAGCGAAGCTTAACCGAGCAAGGACAACACGTTCTGTGGATTCTGGTTGGCCAGTGAAAGCACATTCGTTCCCGATTGCACCAGGATCTGTGCCCGGGTCAAGTTGGCTGACTCTTGTGCAAAGTCAGCGTCGCGGATCGAACTCTCGGCTTCTTCCAAGTTGGCGAGTGTCTCGTTCAAACTCACCAAGTTGCTTTCCAAACTCGTGGCTTGGAATGCACCGAGTCGACCACGCAGGCTGGTGACTTTATCGATCACTTCGTCGATGACCGATGCGGCTCCGTTGACGTCGTTGGTCAAGCTCTTCGCTTGCCCACTTCCCAGTTCGTACAAACGGCCCGACGCACCACCAAGTTGACCGGTGCTCAAGCTGCCGATGCCCAACCGAGCTTGTTGATTGCTGGTGACGTCCGGTCCCAATTGGAACAGCGCCCCACCACCTGTGATCGAGAACGAGAAGTTGGCGGAACTCCCGTTGTCAACAGTCACTTCCAAGTCCAAAGAAGAAGTGTTGATCGACAACGTGTTTGCACGCCCGTCCGCTTCCACGCCGTTGACGGTGGCCGAGATGTCCTGTCCCGTTGCTCGCGCCACGGCCAAAGAGGATTCGAAGGTTCCCGAAGCTCCCTCGTTGATCACGTCAATGTTGATCAACGCTTCCGACCCATAGTCCGTCGACGTGAACGTCAGCGCGCCGGTCGCGGTGCTGGCGGAGATCCCGGTGCTGTCGCTGACCAAATTGATCGCAGCAGCAATTTGATCTTGTCCGGTTCCACCAGCGAAGTTGAACGTTTCGGCGCCCTGGGCTCCGTTGAGCTGGAACACCAAGTCATCCAACAGCACTTCCCCGCCGGTGTTGCCGGTCGTCAGTGGCGAATCGGGAGCAACGAATGCGTTGGCCCCTGAATTGTTGGTGCTGGTGAATAGATTCGTGCCTTCACTGTCTTGGACCGCATCAATGGCGGTCGCAATCGCAGCGTAATCACGATTGGTGGACGTCGCGGCTTGCGAATTGTAAGTGACTGTCAGGATCTTTTGCTCTTCATCAAACGAGGCGGTCGCCGCATCATCGGCCGCCGCATCGTTCAAGTCGACAAACTCGATCTGGACATTGTTGAATTCGGACCCTTCTGCAATGGCATCAACTTGGAAGGCGACGTCGGCCGTGACTCCGGTGGGCAACGCTTGTGTTCCAGCAACCGCAGTTCCCGAAGCAGAGAACCCATCCAATGCGTCGATCAACCCTTGGATCGCAACCGCACTCGCATCGGCGTCCGCTTCTCCGACATTCAATGAGTCACCCGTGAAGTTGCCGGTGACGGTCAACACCCCGGTCGTGTCATTGTAAGCCACCGCGCCCGTGTTCGAATTGTTGGGATCATCCACGAAGGCGACACTGGTGAAGCCGTCTGGTCCAACGATGTCAATGGACTCGCCATTGATATCCGCGGTCGTGGAACTGCCGAAAGTGGCAGACGCTTGCGATGCGGCACTGAAGCCGCCCGTCGTCACTGTCGCTTGAGTGGCCTCCGACTGAACCACGACTTCCACGTCGATCTGGCCAGTGATTCCTAGGTTCGCTTGGTCGATATTGATATCACGAATCGAATCAACGCCGCCCGCGGTCGACACAAAGTCCAACGAACCATCTAGCAATTTACGACCTTGGAAGGTCGTGGTCTGTGCAATCCGGTTGATCGCTTCCAGGGATGAGTCGATCTGCAACTGGTTGGCCGCAATCTCTTCTTTGGACAACGCCCCGTTATTGGCTGCTTCCACCACCAAACCGCGAACGTCGTTGAGCAGGTTGCTGACCTGCCCCAACGCACTGTCGGCGGTGCTGATGATTTGGCTGGCACGACGAGTGTTGGTGATCGCTCGGCCAAGACTAGTCACTTCGCTTCGCAACGCCTCACTGGCAATCAAACCAGCAGGGTCGTCCGCCCCGCTGTTGATTCGCAGCCCCGTGCTCAACCGAGTCAATGCCGTTTGCAAGTCATCGTTGCTAGCCTGCAGTCGGTTTTGTGCAACGAGCGACGAAACGTTGGTATTGATTCTTGTCATGGGTGGCGAACTCCGTTTCCGATTGACTTCAATCCAAGTCGGGAAAGGCCGCAAATCCGCGGTCGTGACTTAGAAACAAAAAGGGGGGCAGCGGCCTCATGCCGCAAACCGGTGTTTGATTTCTTCGATCCTATCGTCCGGCTCGCCCCGATGATGGCAATCAAACCGCCTGAATCACCGCCCGTTGCCGTCGCAGCACGTTGCACAACGAATGATTGCTAAAATCAAGAGAATGCAAACCAATTGCCTGACCGGAATCCTTTGACATGCCAACCTCCACGAACCAAACGTTCCCCGGCAACCAAACAGATCCCTCTCCAAGCACGGGCTCCCTGATTCGTTGTTTTTTCGCCGTGTGGTTGGCAATGGCGGCCTCTCAAGACGCCCGCCCGACACTCGCGCAAACCACCTCCGCCAGAGTGGGTTCGCCGTCGAATCAGGCCATCCACAAGGATTTCACTCCCGAATCAATCCGGGAAGCGTTTCGCGACACCCATCAAGGATTCAGCAGCGATGAATTGATCCTGCAAGACAAACTTCGAGACGCTTTCCTTCAAGAATTGGGCATCGCTCCCAAACAAGAATCGCAATTTGACGCTCAGCGAGCAGCCCTACGAGCCTTGCTGCAACTTCGCAAACGCGGCGATTTGAATGTGCCAACCACGCAACGATCCAGCCCGACCTCGGCCTCCATCAACGCCGCCATTCCGACCGCCGAGATCGCCATCCGAACAGTTCTTGATCGACACGATGCGATGATCGACGATGTCCTCTGCGACCCTAAAATGCGAATGGAGTTGCAGCAAGAAGCTGAACGACTCTCGAAAAATATCTCCGCGGAAACCGTTCGACGAGCGGTTCTACGACTTCGAAAATCACGGCGGCTTCGCCCGGAACTTGTCCTCCGGGTGGCCGACTGGGATCGAACCGTGACCACCCACCCAATGAAAGAACTCGATCTGGAGTCGCTCCCCAACACCCCGGGCGTTTACCTTTTTCGCGACTCGACCGGGTACCTTTACATCGGTGAAGCGATTCGATTGCGAGACCGTATCGGTGACCACCTCCGCGGCAGCCACAACGCTGGCTTGGCAAACGTCCTCAGCGATTCCGAAGCCAACCCCGTGACATTGGAACTGCACGCGTTTCCAAACGATTCACCCGCGAAGAAAATCACGGTCCGGCGGGCTTACGAGAGCGAGCTGATTCGCAGTCGCCACCCTCGTTTCAACCTCCAACCATAGCCTCGGTCCGGCAAGGGATTCCGTTTGTAACGATTGCAACGATCGGGCTGCCTCCCAGAGACATTCCCAGATCGATTTTTGTCCGATGCCCGACCTGATCGCCAAATGCGAACTACGTTGGCTTCTATGAAATCGCTCGTCCCAGCCCTCCTGTGTCTCGCCACGATCGCCCTTGCAGGCGAATCGCGATCAGCCTCGGCCGATTGGCTGGCCCTGCCCAGCACCTACACGCACGACGTTGCAACCGGCCAACGCGTGACTCAGTTTGCACCGATCGACGCGCCCACCACTGCGATTTCTCAGCCGCTTCGAACCAGTGGTTACACCCACTACCGCAGCACACTTGCCTACGGGCAATCGGCTGACAACTACCACCGAGTCGAAGAATGGGGCGATCCCGTTCGCCCCTACGGCGAATGGCGTTTTCCATATCGCCCTTACAGCACTCCTTATCCGAACTGGGGCCAGCCCTACGGTGGTCTGAACATCGGATTGGGTGGCGGATACGGCTGGAACCCCCCCACACAGTACGGCCCCGGCTCTGGCCCCAACGGACAGTGGCCCAACGGACAGTGGCCCAACGGACAGTGGCCCAATGGACAGGGCCCTCATCAAGGCGGGCAACCGCACGGTGGCCCAGCGACCGGTCCAGGTGGACCGGGGCATCATCACGGTGGCGGACACAACCGTGGCCCGAACCCCGCTGCCGGCACCAACCAGTTCGCTCCTTACCCAGCCGGTCAAGGAACGCCGTACCCAGTGGCACCGTACTACGATGGATACTCGCCGATCTATCGCGACTGATCCCAGTCATTTGCGACAGTGCCAGCGAACGGTTCAGCGTCCACGTTTGGCCAAGAGCCCGTTCATCACTGGGGGCGAGACTCGGTCAGCGTAGACCAACGCTTTGCCACCCAGACTCAAGATCACTTCGCTCCGTCCACGCTTGATCGCCAGCAACGCTGCCTGAGCAACTCGAGTGGGCGGCCAACTGCCAATGCTGGCGGACTTCTGCCCCGGATCCGTCTCAACCAACGAGTCAAAGAACTCACTGCGAGTGGTGCTCGGACTGACCAACGTCACTCCGATCCCGTCGCCCGCCAATTCGGCCCGAAGTGAATCGTTCCAACCGTGCAGCGCAAACTTGCTGGCGCAGTACTCGCTTTTGTCGGGTACCGCTCGGTGCCCCAACACGCTGCCGATGTTGCAGATCACAGGATGCCCACCTTCCTGAGTCACCCGACGCAACCGAGACAACGCGTCGCGAGTCCAATCCACCGGGGCGAAAAAGTTGACCTCCATCACCCGCCGCATGCGTTCCGGCGAAGCGTCCGCAAACGGCCCGATCGCTCCCACACCTGCGTTGTTGACCAACAAATCCAATCGGCCACCGCGAATCGAATCCGCGGCTGCCATGGCTTTTTCGCGAGTGGATGCGTCCGTCACATCACCAGCGATGCAGTGCACACGTTCCGGACACGACGTCGCTTTGGCGAGCTCGTCGAGTCGTTCCTGACGCCGAGCCACGGCGACGACATGAGCTCCTTCATCAACCAACATTCGTGTCAGTTCGAATCCGATTCCACTGCTCGCCCCCGTGACGATGGTCACGGCGTCCTGGGGATTCCAAACCTGTTGAAAAGGCAGTGGCATGTTCAAGCCACGTCGCTTGAACGCTCGACCGACTCTTCCACGGAATCCTCCGCGGATTGCTTGGGTTCATCTTCCGACGCGGTTTGCTTCCACATTTCAAGCGTCGTGGGCGTCACCTTCAACGCACTGCGATGAACGGTTCCCATGGCCGAGGCTGGCATCCGAACTCGCACGGTGACATGGTCATTTCCAAACTCACGTGATTCAATCTTTCCCGTTGCGGAGAGAAACGACAGCAGCTTGCCGTCGTGATGCGCCACCACAATCTCCACATCCAGAAATTCGCGAGACAGTGCTTCGCCAACCGCTTGAGCCAACGGCTTCAAACCGGAACGTGACCTGGCACTGACAGGAATGGCATTCGGGTAACGATCCAGCACCCGATTCAAAATCCGCGGGCTGGTGATGGCATCAATCTTGTTGAGCACCAACAACGTGTCCTTCGCTTCGATGCCCAGTTCTTCCAGCACCTGATACACCGCGCTGATCTGTTCGAAAACCTGCGGGCTGCTGGCGTCCGCCACATGCAGCAACAACTCGGCTTGACGCGTTTCTTCCAACGTCGATTTAAAACTGGCCACCAACGAGTGAGGCAAATCGCGAATGAAACCGACCGTGTCGCTAAGCAACACATGCCCCCATTCAGGCAAATGCCAACGTCGGGTGCGGGTGTCCAGCGTCGCAAACAGTTTGTCTTGAGCCATCACGCCGGCATCCGTCAGAGCGTTCATCAACGTGCTCTTGCCCGCGTTGGTGTACCCGACCAACGACACCGTCGGTGAATCCGAACGAGCCGCGACCTGGCGTTCCCGCCGCAACTCCACGCTCTTCAATTCCGTCTTCAGATCGTGAATGCGTTTTTGGGCCAACCGGCGGTCAACCTCCAACTGCTTTTCACCAGGACCACGCATCCCCACGCCCATCGACTGACGCGAGAGGTGGGTCCACATGCGTTTGAGCCGTGGCAGCGAGTATTCCAACTGAGCCAACTCAACGGCCAAACGCGATTCGTGCGTTCGTGCTCCGGCAGCAAAGATGTCCAGGATCAACTCTGTTCGATCGATCACCTTCGCATTGATTTTCTTTTCCAAGTTGCGAATTTGGGCGGGGCTCAAATCGTTGTCGAAGACGACGACATCGGCTTCATGGCGTTCGACCATCAAACGCAGTTCTTCGACTTTGCCTTTGCCCAAATAGGTGGAGTGGTCGGGGGTGGATCGACGCTGAATCAACTCGTCGACCACTTCGGTCCCCGAGGTGGTCGCCAGCCCGTGCAGTTCTTCCAACGGGTCTTCTTCGACCACGGTGTCAGGCAGGATCAAACGAGCCAAAATGCTACGTTCGGGAGCGTCGTCGTGCAGGGTGATGTGTTTATCTGACACGTGGTGGAGGGTGCCTTGGTCTAAAAGGTTGGAAGCGGAGTCGTCGACTCCATTTTACTCTCATGACGGACCCTTCGCACTTGGAAAGGTTCACCGCTCGAGACTGGATTTACTACGTAAAATGTGATGGTAGTGTTGGGCAAACCGGTGAGATTCGTCACGAACATACTGTAACAAACGCAGTGCAAACGCGTTTTTGCTCAACTTCAGGGGTTCAGAAATCCCCGTTCGAATAATTTCTTCATCTCGTTTCGCAAGGCTGATCACGGTCGGTGGCTGAATGTCTTGATCGCGAAACGCGGCCATCGCTGCATTGAGTTGACCTTTGCCACCATCGATCAACAACACGTCGGGAAACGATTCTTGACGATCCGACAACCCGCGAAAACGTCGGGAAACAACCTCGTAAATGCTCCGGTAGTCATCAATGCCTTTGACTTCCTGAATGCGAAATCGCCGGTAGCCAGGCTTGAACGGCAAGCCGTCAATGAATTGGACGAGACTAGCAACGGTTTCGTTCCCACCCAAATGCGCGATGTCGACGCCTTCGATCACACGCGGCGTCTCAGACAGCCCCAACACCTTCTTCAGTCCGGCCAATCCCTTTTTGGGATCGATGTAAAAGACTTCGGGCTGAGCATTGGTGTCCAGGTCGCCCCGTTCTTCCAAACGCTCAATCATGTTGATCTCATCGCGAAGCACTGCGGCTCGTTCAAAGTCCAAGGCCTTGCTGGCCTCCTTCATCTCGCCTCGCATTTCACGCAGCAACTTCGTCTTGCCACCATCGAGAAACGTTTGCAAGCGTTTGATGTCGCGGCGGTAATCTTCTTTGCTGATTCGAAAGTTGCAGGGCGCGGTGCATTGATTGATGCTCGCCAGCAGACACGGCCGAAACCACTGCCATCGTTCGTCGGACTCGCTGATGTCCAGCGAACAGGTTCGAAACTTGAAAATCCGCTGCATCACCTGGATCGCGCCACGCAGCGCACCAGCGCTGGTGAACGGCCCGTAAAGCTTCACCCCCGTGGACTGCGGTTCCCGGGTCACTTCCACCCGCGGGAACTCCTCTCGCGTGGTGATCATCAGGTACGGGAATGACTTGTCGTCCTTCAGTTCTTTGTTGTTTCGCGGTTGGATGTCTTTGATCAACCGCGACTCCATCAACAACGCGTCGACTTCGCTTTCCGTTTCCACAAAGTCGATGTCAGCGATGTCGCCGATCCAATCGGCCGTGCGCGCGTCCTCGCTGGCAGCTTTCAAAAAGTAGCTGCTCGCCCGCGAGCGAAGGTTCTTGGCTTTGCCGACGTAGATCACCACACCAGCGCAATCCTTCATCAAATACACGCCCGGCGATTGCGGGAACGTTTTGACTTTCCGGGCGGCCTGACGGAAACCCTGGCTGAAATCCTGCAGCACCTTCGGTGGAACCACCGACTCAGAGGACGCCTCGACATCCGAAGCAGCACTCTCATCATCGAGGGGTTCGTCATTGACTTCGGTTTCGCGGTCGCTCATTCGTCCCTGTTCTGGGGCACACCCTGGTTACGAAATTGGAACTGACATTGGACCGTGGGGCTGTCGCTTTGGCAACAATCCGCCCCGAGGCCTGAAATCAAGGGAAGAGCGAATCCCGGGCCAACCGCGGCGGTTCAAGCTGACTCATTCGTAACGAATGCCGCGAAGCGGTGGTCCCGTGGGAGCGTTGGCGGAATACGCCGCGGCCGTTCCGGGCAACCCCGGTGGGCGTGTCCAAGGGGCTTCCGCGGCCGGCACGATCGGGCCCGTGGTCGCGGAACTGTATCCCATCGCTCCCGCTGCATGGCTTCCGAATCCTCCCGGCGATCCCATCCCCGCCATCTGAACCAAGTCCACTTTGGTCGTGGTGGTGGTCGGCATGGTGAACAATTCCGGATCGCCCGACAACAATTGGTTGACCGTGTAAGAAGCCACCTCCAACTGCATCGCCAGCGGCGGCCCCGCAGCGGGAAACAATTCGATTTTGACTCGGTGAGGCAACACGACGTTGGCCGTTGCATTGAAACGATGGTCCGACGCGACACTCTTGGCGACTTGACGACCGTCTGGCGAATACAAAAACAGATTGGTGATGTATCCCGCAGATGGCTCGATGAACACAACCCGCTGATACATGCCAGACGGCGTCTGCATCGATGTCCGCACCTCAATCAAACCATCGCTACGAATCACGGGGCCACTGAGCACCGTGGCGGGATCCAATCGCGCCAACCCAATGGCCTCGATCAACCAAGTCGGATCCACCGGTAAGATCGCACGATTGAGTTGCCTCGCGTACTGCTCGTGATTCGCGTAGTACAACGTCTGAGTCATGTTGTCCGGTACTTCGAACCAGAACTCGTTCTCGTTGCTGCCCAGATCAATGCCCGCTCCCATGATGATCGGCACGCTGGCCTTCAACCGGAATCGTTTTTCGCGTTGCACATTGACCGTTGCGTTGAGCTTCGGAACCGCTGGCATCGACAACACATCCACCTTCGCCGAGTTCGTCGAAAGCTGCTGAATCGCATCGGTTCGATTGACCGCCGCGGCCAACTGATGAATGTCAGGCGACGCGTTCAGCACAACCGGAGGAGCTGGAAATGGCGTGTTCGAAACCGCTCGAACGCAACCCGCATTCAACGACAGCAAACCCATCATCGACATCACGCCGACCCAAGCGAATTGACGGTCAAGCATGCGAATCGAGGCGGGCAAAGGGAACGTGGAAAGCATCGGCGTCCATTCTCATTCAGGGAGTTCGTCGACGTCACGGTAAATCAGATCGATCAATTCATCTTGCAGTGTTCTCGCTTCGGAAGGCCCGATCCCCACCACTTCGACCTCCATCGTTGACTGGTCCAAATTGGACATCAACAACATCGTCTCTTGCGATTTCGAAGCGGGCAAAGTTGTTTCGCCAGCGTCCCGCGAACCCTCTTCGGGCGGATCTTGTTGCGGTGCACCGATCGGTGACCCCGTCGCGGTTGGCTCGATCGTTTTCAGATGCCGTTTGCGAAGCAACAACAACGCCAGCAAGAATCGACTCTTCGCCGCCGCAGGCTGTCCCGCCATCGATCGCAACAACTCGACCAACACTTCAGGCGGAGCGATTTCGCGTTTTTTCTCTTCCGCTTTCGGCACCCGGTTCTTCCACCATCCGATGGTTTCTTCCGGTGGGCCCGTCCAAGCGTCCGCGGCAATGTCGATCCGTTTGAAGTCCTCATCGGCTTCCATGACGACCGAATAATAGACCTCGCCGGGTTCTAACGGACGATCACCAACGCTGCAGCGCCGGGTGGTTCGGTTGATTTTGTATTCGCCAATCATGGTTCGACCCTAGCAAAGCAAACTTGACCACCGAAAGGCGGCTTCTGAGCTTGCAGAACGGGCCCCGATGGCGTATTTCGGATTCTCATCAGCGATCTGCGCTCGTCGCGACCGCAGGCTCATTCTCCCGGAATGAGGACACCGCTGAGCCCCGAATCACAATGATTTTTGTGATTCGCTTGCTACGCCAATTGCTTCCGTTGCTGTTTCGGGTCGTTTGATGCTTTCCAATCCTGCCGACGAATCCGGCTCACGTGCCACCGGCCACCATCCCGATCCCACCAACCCCGGACCGACGTCGACCACTTCGACCGTGGTCGTGGCGGATCCCAAACCGCTTTCGTTGCTGGCCACCGCCGGCGTCTTGCACCATGAAGGGATGCGTTGCATCTGTGCCCGCACCGCCGATGCCGTGCTGAAAGCGTTTGAACTGGAATTCACCGAGGAGTCCTCCGCTCCTCCCACACTTCCAACTCGACTCGACGAGCAACACCCTCAACCAGGGCAGGTCGGACCGTCCGCCCAGACATCTTCCCAGAGTTCCGAAATCGATCTGCTGATCTGGGATGTCGCCGACGATCCGATGAGCGTGCTGGCAACCATCCAACAGATTCGCCACGTCCCAGCATTTCAGAACTTGCCGGTCGTGTTACTGGCGGATTCCAAATGGGCGGGCCTTGAAAAGAAAACCGAAGCCGAGATCGCCCCCACTCATTGTCTCTTCCAACCCATCGACCCCAAATCGCTGATCACCATTGCTCAGCACTTGTTGTGGATGCCCTCTCTGCAAGCCACCCACCGCCAACGCGGCAGCCGCCCCACTCGCTCCGGCTGGGTCACGCTTTGACGAGCAAAGACAATCGTCGCTCCTAAGCAGTTGCGCAGGAATGATCGGGAAGAACCATGTGAGCCGTTTGGGCATTCGTCCCGGCTGTACGTGGGAACAGTGACGGTCGCCAAAACGGCTCAAATGCCGAATGACTCCTGCCGACCTGCTTAGGATCACATCGGCTTGGGTTCAATCACATCTTCCACCCACGACTTCGCTCGCATCATCGTGGGAAATCCGATCGTTGGGGCGGAGAGCATCGCCACGTGTCGCAAGTCATCCGGCGAACACCCGGCTTCCAAGGCTTTGCGACAATGCGAGTGAGCGGCGCCTTCCAAGCCAGCTCCCAGTGAGATCGCCAGTTTAACCAACGCCACCTCTCGGTCACTCAGCGGGCCACACTCGCGAGCAGCTTTGCCCAGGTCCTCGTAGGCTCGCATGAACTCAGGATGGTCCGCGTGCATTTGGCGGTAGCGTTTGGGAATCATGTTGTCTCCGCGTCAAGAATCGCTTGGGTCAAAGATTGCATTGTGGCCGACGAAGCGATCGCGTCGACTCGCCATCCCAATTCGTGAACAGCTTCCGCGGTCAGTGGACTGATCACCGCGACCTTGGTGTCGCCAATGGAATCGCCCAACCAACGATGAACATTCCGTGCCGTCGCAGGACTGGTCAATGTCACCCAGTCCAACGGTTGCTCGTTCAACTTGGCTCGCGTGATCGGGTCCATTTCCGGCACGTCTCGATTTTGATAGGCGACCACCTCGCGAACGTTCGCCCCGACCTGCCGAAGCCCGTCCGCAACAACATCGCGCCCGCGCTGGGTTCGCACGATCAACGTGGAACGCACGGAGGGCTGGACCTGAAGCAACGTTTCCAGCAACGCGTCGGCGTCAAACGTTGCCGGAATCCAATCCGCTCGCAGATGATAAGCGGCCAACACCGCGGCCGTCGCATCACCGACCACCGCGATCTTGAGTCCACCCAGGCAACGCAAATCACGGCCTTGGTCCAGCAACCGATCCAGAAAGAACTTCACGCCGTTGCGACTGCTGAACACCAGCGAGTCAAACGAGTCGAGCTGCTCGATCGCAGCATCCACGTCCGACCAATCATCGGGCGGAGAGATTTCAATGGCGGGCTGGACGATCACATTCGCCCCCAACTCCTCCAGCGGTCTGGCCAGTTGCTGAGCTTGATCCCTCGGCCGCGTCACCAAAACACGCTTGCCTGAGAGCGGCCGACGACTGAACCAATCCATCGACTCGGCCAACCCGGTGACGTCACCAACGATCGTGATCACAGGCGGCCGAAACTTGCTGGCGGGAGTCAAATGGCCGGCGACCTCGTCCAAGCGGCACTGGATTTTTTGCTGGTCGGGCAAACTGCATCGCCGGAGGATCGCACACGGCGTTTTCGGATCTTTGCCGCCTGCGACCAACGCCTCGGTCCATTGCTTGGCCGTCGTGACCCCCATGTAAATCACCAACGTGCCAGGAAATCTCGCCAATGCCGGCCAATCCAGGTCCGATTTCGCCTTGCCCGGCTCTTCATGCCCGGTGACCAAAGCCACCGCCGAAGCGATCCCGCGATGGGTGATCGGAATTCCCGCGTAGGATCCCGCCGCCAAAGCCGCCGTGATGCCCGGAACGATTTCAAACGGGATGCCCTCGGCCTTCAACGCGTTGACTTCTTCGCTGGTCCGAGCAAACACGGCCGGATCGCCGCCCTTGAGCCGCACGACGTGCCGCCCCGCTTGGGCATGCCGGAGCATCTCGGCGATGATCTCCTTCTGCTTCCAAATTCGCGATTGCCCGTGTTTTCCCACACTTTGGTGGACCGCTTGCGGGGCGTGGACCAGCATTTCGACGTTGCTCAGACCGTCGTACAGCACGACGTCACATTCCCGCAGACACTCCTGACCGCGAAGGGTCAGCAATCCCGGATGTCCCGGACCAGCCCCCACCAATGCGACGAATCCAGACGATGTTTCAGAAAGAGAGCGTTCAGAATTCAAGGAGTTGCAGCTTTGACGCGATAAATGGGTTGGAAAACAAGATTATGGAACTTCTCCGTTGACCTGGACAGTCGGCTGATTGCACGTCATACTCCTCGATTCCAAATTTTGACCAATTTGATCCGTTCCCTACCAATGCGTGTCCGCCGGACACTCCGAGCGAAATGCCAAATACTTCAAGCGCCTCGAAACGTCTGCGTCAAAACGAAAAACGTCGTTTGCTGAATCGTGCCACCCGTACCAACATGCGTTCGACGATTCGTCGTGTCCGTGAAGCTGTCGACAACAACGATTTAGAGACCGCCAAGAACGAGTTCAAAATCGCTCAAAAGAAGCTGGACCGTGCCGCAGCGAACAACTTGATCCACAAGAACGCTGCCGCTCGCACCAAGAGCCGTTTGAACAACTTGATCAAGAACGCCGCTCAATCTGCCTGATCCAGGCCAATCACTGGCGATGTCGCGAATTCCGCTGACTCGCCGCTTGATTTGAGATGCAAAGCCTTCGAAAGGTCCTGATTCGAACAGGACCTTTTTCGATGCGCGGTCAGAACAGGCGTCCAGCGCACGCCAACTCGCAGCGCACGCCAACTCGCAGCGAATCGCAGACCAGACAACCCGCTGGCGGAACTTCTGGCCCCAGCCAATCGCCTCCAGGCGGCCAACCAAGCTAAGCGTCCTGGCCAGCGGCAGCCAATTCCTTGCCTGCCAAATCTTGCGCTCGTTGCTGCCAAATGTGCCTCGGCACCAAAACCGACAGCAGCACCGCCGCAACGACGGACATGGCCAGCCCCAACCAGCGAGTCAGACCGGAATCCCCCGCTCCCGTCAGCCCCGCCTCGGCAACGGAGCTCATGGCTTCACTGGCCACCGCCCCGCAATGCACCCACAGCAACTGTGGCCCAGCGGCTAACAACGCGGCGGCCAAGTAGGGAAGCTGACGTGCTCCGGCCGCTCCCATCGAGTAGCTGATGATCGTGGTCGGAATTGGCGACAACCGAACCAACAGATGCATCCCCAGATTCGCGTCACGGGCGGTTGATCGAATCATCCGCAATCCCTCGCGCCAGGACGCGTTGGTCTCAGCGTCCAACGCCTGCCCTGGAGAGGCCCCATCGCTCGGGGATTCATTCCCCAGCAAACCGCCGCCCAAGGACCACTTTCCGAGGTGATAGTTCACCCACGCTGAAACAACCGCCGTGACCGCCAGCGTCGGACCACCGAGCATCAAACCAAACACGGATCCAGCCGCGATCGACACAAACGTCTTGGGAACGAACAAACACATCGCCAACGTCCCCAGCACCACAAACGCGACTGGCCCCGCTTCGCGCCCCATCGCCAACCATTCACTGGCTAACTCAGTGCCAACGCCGCTGACCAGCCCACCGACGCCGACCACAATCAACAACACGGGCAACAACCGCCTCGCGATCTTTGCTGAATGGTTCAAAACCGACGTCACCCCAATCCCTGCAAGACTCCGTTGCTGTCGCCGAAACGATCGGCATTCGCTCCCATCTGCTTCATCATCCACAGATAGAGGTTGCACAGCGGGGTGCCATTTTCATACCGCACGTGCTGGCCAGCACGAATCCGCCCGCCACCTTTCCCGGCCAACAGGACCGGCAGGTCATCATGATTGTGACGATCCCCGTCGCTGATCCCGCTGCCGTAAACAATCATGCAGTGATCCAGCAGCGATCCATCGCCTTCGCGAATCAGGTTCAACCGAGACAACAGGTAATTGAATCGCTCCGCATGGAACGAATTGATCTTCGCAATCTCAGCTTGCTTGTGCTCGCTTTTGCCATGGTGCGAAAGCTCATGGTGGCCTTCGTTGACGCCAATCTCTTTGTAAGCCCGATTGCTTCCCGCATTGGTGAACATGAACGACAAAATTCGCGTGCTGTCGGTTTGATAGGCCAGCGCCACCATGTCCATCATCAAATCGCTGTGTCGTGAAAGCTCCTGCGGCACACCACTGGGTCGCGGGTAATCGGGAACACCTTCTTCCGTCAGGCCTAACTTTTCGGCACCGTCCAGTCGCTTCTCCACATCGCGGATGGAATACAGGTACTCGTCCAACTTGCGACGATCGACGATGGGCAGATGAGCATGCAACCGCTTCGCATCCTCCGAGACAAAGTCCAGGATGCTCTTTCGATACTTCTCGCGTTCGCTCTTCGCTCGTCGTGTCTCCTTGATGGTTTGCCCCGCGAACAAGCGATCAAACAAGGCACGCGGATCGGTCTCCTTGGCCATCGGATTCGTCGGCCCTCGCCACGACATGTTCGATGCGTAGGCACAACTGTACCCACTGTCACAATTGCCAGCCTGGCTGCTCGCTTCCAACCCCAATTCCAAAGAAGCAAACCGGGTTCGGTCGCCCACGTATTGCGCCGCGACTTGATCCACCGACACGCCGTTTTGAATGTCAGCACCATTGGTTTTACGAGGGTGAGCGCCGGTCAAGAACGCTGCCACACTGCGTGCATGGTCACCGCCTCCATCGCCGTGAGCCCGAGCCCCGTCCAGGGTCAGCCCCGACAGAACGCTGATCGAATCTTTGTTTTCCGCCAACTTCTGCAGCGTCGGCGTCAACTCAAACTGACGGCCATCTTTCTGCGGCGTCCAAGCAGGCATGTGCATGCCATTGGGAACATAAAAGAACCCCATCCGCAACGGCGGCGGCCCACCATCCGAAGTGGCTGCCAACAAGCGTGTCGGGCTCATCACATCCAACAATGGCAATGCCACCGCGGTCCCCAATCCACGAAGCAGAAAACGGCGTGACAAAGAACGAGGCGAATGACTCATGGTTCTCGATAACCTTGCTTCTGAAAAGGATCGCTTTCGATGATCGCGGCGATCAAGTAAGCGAATTTGTAATCGTGCGTGCGAACATCGGCGGTGATCTTGTCGAGTGCACACTTGTCATAATATTCGGTCCCACGCCCCAACGCGTAGATCAGCATTTTCTCCGCCAAACAGCGAACGAATTGCTCGCTACGCTGCGTCGTCAACAAATCTCGCAACCCATTGATACCATCAAACGAGGTCCCATCGGGCATCAAACCGCTGGCGTCGATCTCATCCCGCCCATCGCGTGTTCGCCAACGGCCGACCGCATCAAAGTTCTCGAGCGCGAACCCCAGCGGGTCCATCATGTTGTGACACGCGGCGCACGCCGGGTTCGACCGATGCTGCTCCATCCGTTCACGAAGCGAACCCACCAACTTTCCCTTCTCCAGCTCCGGAATGTTGGGCGGTGCCGGTGGCGGCGGTGTGTTGAGCAGATTGTCGAGGATCCATTTGCCGCGTTTCACCGGGCTGGTTCGCGTCGGATTGCTGGTCACCGTCAACACACTGGCGTGCGTCAGCAACCCGCCTCGCGGTGTTCCCGACAACGACACCTTTCGAAATTCACTGCCGCGAACGTCATTGATGCCATAGAACCGTGCCAAGGCTTCGTTCATGTAAGTGAAGTCGGCACTCAACAGTTCCGTGACCGGCAAATTGTTTCGCATCACCTCGGAAAAGAACATCAGCGTCTCCACCCGCATCGCTTCCCGAACTTCATCGTCGAAACCACGATAAATGCGGGTGTCCGGCTGCACGATTTCCAGGTTACGAAGTTGCAACCACTGAGAAGCGAAGTTGTCGACGAACCGGCTCGCCTTGGGACTCTTGATCATCCGCCCCACTTTCTCAAGCAACATCCGGCGATCGCGTAGCTGGCCGCGATGTGCCATCCGCAAGAGCTCATCGTCCGGCATGCTGCTCCACAAAAAGTACGAAATCCGTGTGGCCAGCTCATACTGGTTGACCAGCGGCATCACACCGTCCGGCCCCGGTTCCCGCGGTCGCTCGACTCGAAACAGGAAGTACGGCGAAACCAGAACAGCCTGCATCGCGACCTGCATGCTCTCCTCGAATGTCCCCCCATTTTCATGCACCTGAGAGGCCAGCTCCGCCAATCGCCCCAGCTCTGACTTGCCAATCGGCCGCCGATAAGCCCGGCTCGCAAAGCGCCCCAACACCGCTTTCGCGGCATCTACGAATTCATCGTCGTTGCCCGGCGTTTCAAACAACAACACTCGATGAGTCGTTGGCAGATCCGGTGTCGAAACAAACTGCCTACGTTGCTCCACACCGTCCACCCTCACATGGTGGACATGCAGGTTCCGGTCAATTTTATCTTTGACGTAGAAGTCATTCAAAAACGAGATGTCGATCTGACGGGTGCCTTTCGCCAACCGAAACACAACCGTCTTTTCCGTCGGCTCACTCTCCTTCACCTCCACCGGGACGACACGGCGACCATCGGTGACTTCCACGCGAACCGGCTCGTCCCCGCCTTGGTCTCCACTGAGAGACAACACGATCGTGTAGGTCCCTCGGAAGGGAGCGTCAAACTGCAACGTGACCGTGCCATTGGAAGACATCACCAAGTGGCTGCGGACATTGAACTTGTCCGCACCGATCAAGGTCGCGGGAGAACGCTCCAGCTCAAACAACTCCGGCGGTGGCGGCGTGTAGATCGCTTCGCCCATGATCATCTCGGCCGCATCGAGGTACTTCTCCATCAGCAGAGGCGGCAGCGACAGCACATCACCGATGTTGTCGAATCCATAGCCGACGTCATCGCCCGGAAAATCATCCGCGGGCGCGTAATCAACCCCCACCAAATCTTGGATGGTGTTGCGATACTCAGCACGATTCAGCCGCCGCAACGCGACCTTGCCAGCGTTCGGATTTTGCACGCAGTCGATCGCATTGGCCAACTCGTCAATCAGCTCCACCATCCGAGCCCGACTGGACGGATCCATCACCTTAGAATCTGCTGGTGGCATGGTGCCCAAACGAACTTGAGCGAGCGCACGCATCCAGTGGTCGCGACCTTTGACCAGCTTCAGCGCTGTCTCATCAGCTTCCAGCGACACGCCGCCTTCGCCGTCTTCCTCACCATGGCAGTCGTAACAGTAAGTCCGCAACAACGGCACCAACTGCTCGCGGAACATCACCTCACTGGCAAGCTCATCCGCCATCAGGTTGGTGCCGCTACCAAAGAAACAAACGATCACCCCAACAGCGAAAACGAGCAAGCCTCGTGGTTGGATTCCGAGCGAAGACGAAACATGCCCCCGCAGGCGTCTTGAGCCAGGGCGAGCAACACGATCAATGGACACTGTTTGCATCCCAACATTTTACCAAGCCCCGAGTGACGAGCGTGCACAATCCGACGGCGAATTGCTCCCCCCGCTGCTGGCAAAGTCATCTCAACCCGACGATTCGCTACAACCGCAACTCCCCCCTCATCTGGCACGGGATCAATTCCTGCCGTCCCTTCAGGACTGCCGACGCCGAGCTGCCTCGTTATCCCTGAGCTGACGCTCAGGGCTACACCATGCCGCCACTTCGTGGCTGGATCAGCCAGGGGGCGCCTCATTTCCCCACGGCGGGAAGGTGGCTGGCACCTTACGCACCTGGCACCTTACGCACCTAGTCCGGAACGGACGACATGTTGTCGCCACGGGTGCCAACCCGTGGATCGAATGGCAAAACCGTGCCACCAAGCCCTGCAGGGGCGACAGGCGTCGATTGCAAGGCACCTCCTGCCGTCCCTTCAGGACTCCCGACGCCGGGTTGTCTCGCTATCCCTGAGCTGGCGCTCAGGGCTACACCATTCCGCCACTTCGTGGCTGACACAGACTACGGCTGCGATCGGCGTCCGCGTAAACGCGAGATGACGGATGGCAACTTGGCTGCGAGCGAGCGACGCTGGGGCGGGTCGTGACGCTCCTCCAACACAGATGGCTCGACAACCAATTCTCGACTCGATTCCGGGCGGTGAGCGACCAAATAGAACGGCTGCTCCGCAACCACCTCACGCCCATCGGCCAGAAAGACTCGCACTCGAATCTTCCATTGAATTTGCATCAGGTGGCCCTGATAGCTCAGCGGCGACGCGGGCAAAACGCACTGGATCCCATTCCGCTCCTTCAACTGAATGTTCTGCAGATCGGAATGGTCGTAGCGTTGGAAATAATGGACACCGAGGTCCTCATCTCCCTTGCCTTCTGTGTGCCAGAGAACCGAAATCTCGACGCTCTCCAGTTCACTCAAATCAACCCGGCTGATCCGCCACCCCGCCTTGAGTTGACAACCAGCCGCGTAGGCCCCGTCGTCACGGCAGACCGACACATTCACCGCGGGCTGTCGGGAGGCGACATGAGCGGCGGATGGACGAGCAGCGGGAAACTTCGGCAGAACGATGGCCACGGACGGGACTCTCCAGAGACAAGCAGTCGCCACCTGACGACGTTGTTGGTTGCAGCAAAAGAGTGCATCACGTTTTCAGGCAGCTCGAACGACAATTGTTGCTCCCAGGGACCACGGGGGTCAACACGAACCGTCTTTTCCTGCCACAATTCTTGCCGCAACGCCACATGATGATCACTGCGAACGTCCGTGCCCTGGCGAAAAAACGATTCCTCTTCACAAACCAGCTCAATTTTCAACGATTTCAGCCGCATCTTGCCCATTTGGGAGACAAACAGCTCGTAGTGCCCACCGGGCTGCAACGGGTGATCACTGATCTCGACGACCGTCGCCCCCACCCCGGCAACCTTCCGCACCTCCTTCAAAAACACTCTCAGCGACCAGACCGCGATGCCGGAAAAGGGAACCATCAGCACGGCCAAAATCGGTCGCGGCAGTCCATACCACCAACCCGAGATCACGACCGCCAACAGCACCAAACACAGGCTATTCCAGCCCAACGCCAAGGCCGCCGAACCAAACACACTCATCCGCCCAGTCGAAATCGAAGCCAACCGAAAGCGAAGCCGTTCGCCCGGACTCTCGTTCAGAACCTGACGCCACGGGACCGTTGGCAATTCCGGAAAATCTTGAGCATCCAGTTCCGGTTCAAACGATTGCGAAGACTCTTCCGACGCGGATTCTCGCCCGGCCAACGAACGCGTCTCATCGATCGCCCGTTTGCGACTGGCGGAAATTCGCTCTTGGCTGAATCCAAGATGCAGCAAGCGGTACCCCAGCCCGATCACTCCCGATGCGATGGACACGACAGAAACAACCGCAACCACCCAGCGCCCCCATCTTCCGCCACCTTGGGTCAGATTGGACTCCAGAACTCGGCGGGCCTCTTCGGGGAGATCGATGCCAATGCGGGTCATCATCACGGATGACACGACCACCAGCGCGAGCACGAACACGCCCAGCAGAATCAGGCTCAAATAAAACGCCAATTCCCCCAGGACACCACGCAATGCCCCGGTTCGCGAACGGCGTCCCCGCTTCTTACTCCAGGGACGCAGCAGCGTTCTCGACCAGGATCGTCTCACCAAGGACTACCGACGCAATCAGATGGTGGCCGAAGCGGCCTGTCGGCCCGGACGATAAAACCCAAGTTGCTCCAGGGCATCGTAGACTTCTTCGAGAGTCTTTTCGCCGAAGTTGCTGATTTTCAGCAAACGTCGCGGTGTCGCGTTGAGCAGGTCACGGACCGTCAAAATACCGGTCTCTTCCAGACAGTTCGTCGTCCGAACGGTCAAACCCATTTCCGCGATGCTCAAATCGAGACGTTCACGGCGCAGACGGGCTTCTTCCTCAGCCTTGCTCAATGGAATGCGGGTCTTCATGAGAATCCTTTCACGAAAGGGTGCAATGGCGACAAAAATTGTGCAGATCGTCTTGTAAAGATAACCAATTCGTACGCCCTGACAATGCCAACGACTGGCAATCTTGAACACTCTTTCCACGGCCGCGACTCCCGCCAATCAACGCCGAGTGTGCCAGTCAGGCCTGCCATAACGCGTCCTCAACAATTCATCCGCGTGCTCTTCGATGGCCCCCACCGCAGTCGCGCCGGGGATTTGCGAGGCACCAAATTGCACCGCCATATCGGAAATCAGACGCGTCACATCGATCTCAATGTTGCCAACAAATTCCCGATGGCGTCGTTGCTGGCGGTACTCCGGTTGCCTCGGTGCAAAGTCCAAACACGACTCGATCAAATCCAAATCCGAACCGATCAAGATCGTCCCATGATAAAGCAGGTGATGTCGGGCCACACGCAAGCTGTTGCCGGAGAACTTTCGGTTTTCAAACGTCAAGTCGCAGATGCCTTTGCGTTCCGCAGCGGGCAGTTGACACTGAACCGCCGCGAGCACCCGCTGCATCACGTGATCATGGGCCACGTCAATCTTTCGGATCGATGTTTCATCCAGCAACCTCAGCACCACGCTGTACATCCAACATCCCGGACCGCCAACCACCGACGCCCCACCGGTGCAGCGACGCAGCACTTCGATCTGCCGCTCCTCGCACCAAGCCCGGTTCACTTCTTCGTTGATCTTCGAACTCCGCCCCAGGACAACGGTCGGGCGGTCGAACTGCCACATCCGCAAGGACTCGGTGTCGATCGTCGTGGTCTCGTCTCCCTCCACGATTTGGTCCGCCCACTGCAACATCGCTTCGTCGCGTGCCAGTTGGCGGCGACCGAACTGACGCGGGTCTTGCTCCGGCGAATTTTCGCGGGGCTCGTTCTTAAAGTTCAACAACTGCATTTTCGGCTCGCAACGATTCGATCAACGGCAGCGTCAAGACTTTCCAAACGGCCACCAAACCAGCCAACGTCCCAAACAACAAAATCGCCAACAAGATCCCCAAGGGCTCCGCGATTGGCATCTTGGTTCCCGTCAGCCAAGCGTACGGCAACACCGCCAACATCGCCGTCACCGCCCCACACCCGATTCCGATCGCCAGCAAGAACGTGTTTTCACCAAGCACCAACGCCGCCAGTCGTTGCCGTGTGAACCCCACCGCACGCATCACAGCCAGTTCGCCACGGCGTTCCAAAACACTCCGCAATTGAGCGACTGCCAAACCAATCGTTCCCAGCAACAATCCCAATGCGCCCAAACTTTGGAACGTTCGCAAGTAAGTGTTCTGGACGGCCAGCAACCCAGCCAACACTCGGTCAGCTCGCTGCACATCCATGCCGGCGTCGACAAGCCGCGATTCCAACACCTCCGCGATCTCATCCACCTCGTCCTCGCGGATCGTTCCGCCAGCCTGTGGTTCGGCTGATGAACCAGCACCGTTTTGCCTCGCGATCAAGAAGTACTGGTAGCCCGTCGAACTGGGAAAGATGCTCTCAAACGCGCGCTCACCCACAATCAGTTTGCCTTGCAGCACCGATCCCGCCAGCAATCCCACCACGCGAAAATGCACGTCGCCACGCCCGTAATCAAACGCCTTGACCTCACCGAGACCGCCACGCATCTGCAGGCTCCACATCGCGGTGTTTTGGTCGATCACAACCGGCACCGGATCCTCCAGCGTTCCAGTGGCCACGACGTTCAACATTTCCCAGGTCGCATCGGATGTCTCGCCCTGCATGCTGGCCCAACCGAACCCATCCAGTGAATCCTGCTCGGACACCCCAATGACGGTCGGCCGCATCGCTTGGTAGAGGTTGTTGCAGCTTGCGTCGTCCCCACCTTTCATCCGAAACGGAACCACACGAACGTCTTCGCTGCTGAACCGTTCTGCATCTCGTCCCAGCAATTCAGCACGCACATCGTCGGCACGCAAATCTTGATGAAGCGGTTGAGCCGTCTGCCCAATCAAATCAAATCCGCCGGTGCCTTCCCGAGTTGGTGACAAACGAAACACGCTGATCGACAGAATCAAGAACGCGGCCGTCGCAACCAATCCGATCGCAAGCGTGCTGCGAAGAGGACTGCGGCGCGCATTCGCCATCGCCAAGGAACCCAACGATCCGCCACCCAGTCCGGAAGTTCGCATCGCGTGGCCAGAACCGCTTGCCTCACCGCGCCGCCGAAGCGATCGGTGGACCCAAATCAGGATCGCCACCAACAACAACATCCCGGCTCCGACAAAACCGCCCGCCGCTTGCTGCCCGCCGCCCATCGCTCCCGCGATCGCAGCCACCAGTGCCAAAACCGTCAACCCGATCGCGACCCACATCGAACGCTGTCCACTGCTTCGCTTGCTGGCCTTGGCACCACCACTCAATGCCTGCGACGAGTTCATCGTGCGTCCGCCAACCAAAGCCGCCGGATTCAATCGCAACAGAAAACGCAGCGTCCAGGCGGCGGTGAACATGCACACCAACCACCCCAAGATGCCACCCAACGCGATCGACATCGGCGTTGCATGAAACTGCAAAAAAGGAACCGTCACCGCGCCCACCCACCACGACTTCAGCGCCCACAAAACCGCCCACGCATAGGCCACCCCGCCGGCGATTCCGATCAACGTTCCAATCGCGGCGGTCACGGCGGTTTCACCGAGCGCGAGCTTCATGACCCGCCGAGGTGTGAAGCCAACCGCCAGCAACGTGCCAAACTCACTGAGTCGCTGAATCACACCCAATCGCAACAGCAAAGCGATCAACATCATCGCCGCCAAGATCACGAAGAACGAAAGGGCCAAGAACAACCCATCAAACGGCGTCGTCCCCTTGGATGCGGCCAATTGTTCGGCTCGGATTGATCGCGGGGTCCACCCCAATTCACTCTGCACACTCCGCGTGGCGTCCAAGATCTTGGCTCGCAAGGCAGGCAGGTCGGCTGCCAAACTTGCATCGATTCGCAATCCAGTCGTCTGCCCGAACCGGCTGCCGAAGATGGTTTGCCCAACATCCAATGGCACGAACGCCTTGGGAGTCAGCCGTTGCTCGTTCCAATACGCATCGTCCTCCCGCTCGATCTTTCGATCCAACTGAAACGGCAGATCCCAATCACCGATTGAATCTTGATCGGTCACGCCAGGCACATCCGGCGTCAACGCAAGATCGTTGTAAGGAGTGATCGGCTCATCAAACTCCGCTTCGCGATTCCGCCGGTGAGGCTTGCTGGGAATGGTCAGCGGAACGATCTCGGTCACCACCGCATCAAACGATCGTTCGATCTCGCGGCCGTCTTCGACTTCCGGTTCGTAGAAAAACACTCGGACCTGGTCACCCACCTTGGCACCCAAACGCTCGGCCGTCCAATCATTCAAAACGATCGGCGTCTCACCCGAGTCCGTCGCCGGTGGTTGCTGGAACGAATAATCCAGCGACAACGTGGGGCCATCGTCCAACGCCGACAAGGTGCTGTACGGAACCGAGTGGGACTGTTCATTGACGACGACCTCGCCCGTTGCCGGATCAACCATTTCAATCGCATTGGCGAGGTAAGTCATCACCGGCGTGACCGTCCCCTCCGGCAACGCGTCCATCACCGCCTGGACCGCATCATCCTTCAGCAACAGGTTCTCACTGGTCAGGGAGACGTAATCGATGATGGGTTCGCCACCGTCTTCCCCGCCGCGTTGGATGTGTTGCAGATTCCAACCCAACGTTTCCAGCGACCAACTCACATCCTCCGCCGAAATTTCGCGGGTCAGAAAAATCGCGTTCGCTTGCCCTTCACGATCCAAGACATCTGCGATGACCTCCCGAGACGCGAACACCGTCTTGGGCGTGGCTTGGTTGGGCGACAGCGAAAACCGCCCCAGTCCGGTGTCTGGCACGATGGCGGCGACCTTCATGCGAGGCAAACCTTCGCTCTGAATTTCGCGACGTCCGAGTGGGCTGTCCGCCGGCACCGCCCCTTCGACCGGCAACCGCAAGGTGACTTGATCGCCCACGGCCACCTTCAGCTCTTCGGCGGCGGCTTGGTTCAGGACCACGCTTTGCTCGCCCGGCATCGCATCGGGCCGCATGCCGGTCACATCCAAGTTCCAAAACGAATCGTCGATCCCGAGCACCTGGACACCGCCGATCCTGCGCTGCCGATCGGAACCTTCGATGTCCGCCTCCACACTGCCGCCGGGAAACAAAATGACCGGCGTCGCAAACGAGTCTTTCTCGTCCGCCTCAACGGGCGTCCCCTCAAGTGACAACTCCGCGAGCGGAAAAAAGGCTCCGGGTGAAACGATCGATTCAATCTTCCCGAGCCGCTCGACGGTCAAGGATCTCAAACTGCCACGCATCGAGTCGCCGACCAACAAGGCTCCCGTGATCACCGCGGTCGCCGTCGCAACCCCCAGCGCCACCGCGACCGTCACAGCTTGACGATGACGAAGTGTCGACAGGATCAACGAGACCAAAGAAACGGATCGAGCGGGGGATGCCATTGGTTTCCGGGGGGGGGGGGGGGTGTCAACGGTCGTGACGAATGAACACGCATCGCGGTCCAAAGTGCCTGGCGTGTTCGCCTCGCGACGATAACACGACAGAGTTTGGTTTCGAGTGCGTTCAACAAGTTTGTAGGTTTCCCGACCGTCTGTCCACGCATGCCTTTGCAACGCCACCCGTCATCGCTGTGCGTCGACCATCGCTTTCGCGGTGGCTGGGCTAGCGTGCTGGCGTTTTCCAGCGTGGCACTCGCACTCACATTCTCGTCCCTGGGATGTCGCACCAACCGCCCCAGGCTGGATCAACACCTTGCGTCAGCAGCCCAACTGGGAGCTCCTTCCGCCCCCCAGGCGTCCCCTCGCACCGGTGACCAGGCCAGGAATGGCGGCTTCCCTCAGTCCCCCGCTCATCTCGGCGATTCCTTTGCCGGAAACCAGAACACGCGGCGACCAATGCGATTGGGCTCCGCCGATCACACTCGCCTGGCAAGCGTCTCCAACCAATCCGCCAGTGCATCACGGACACCGGTCGAGGCAGCGTCCTCCAAACAAACACTGAATCTCGGGCAGGCACCCGAGTTCTGGGACCTGACCGAAGCCGAGATGATCGCGTTGGCTTTGCAAAACAGCGATGTCATCCGGTCGCTGGGCGTGCGAGTACTCGAAGCACCGGCCTCGGTCACCACGGCGTACGACACCGCCATCCAAGCCTCCGACCCGATGTTTGGTCCACAAGCGGCTTTGGCAGAATTCGATAGCCAACTGAATGCCTCGCTGACCACCCAAAACAACGACCGCGTCTTCAACAACGCGACGCTGGGAGGGCAAGTTCAAGAGCTGGTCCAGGACTACGCTCAATTCCAATCCGGCTGGACCAAGCGAACCGCCTGGGGCACCCAGTGGGACCTGCAGTCGATTCAGCAGTACGACAGCAACAACCGGGCCGGCAACTCGTTCCCAAGCTACTGGGAAACGCAACTGGAACTGGGAGTCCGGCAACCATTGCTGCAAGGTGCGGGACAATCATTCAACCTGATCGCGGGCCCCAACGCGCGACCGGGACTGAATTTTTCAAACGGGATTTGGATCGCCCAGATCAACACTCAAATCAGCCAAGCGGATTTTGAGATCCAATTGCGTGACTACTTTCTCGAACTTTACACCGCCTACTGGCAACTTCAGCGACTCTATCATTCTTACGCCAGCATTTGCCAGGCTCGCGACCTTTCGCACGAGATCTGGCAAACGGTGCTGTCAAAGCAACAGTCCGGGCTGATGGGCGGCGAAGCCTACAAGGAAGCCCAAACCCGTGCTCAATACTATCGTTATCAACGCGAAGCCGAGATCGCACTGGGCGGCAGCGCTGGCGACACAGGCATTCGCAACGCGGAACGAACACTCCGGCGGATGATCGGCCTGCCCATCGCCGATGGCAGGTTGTTGAGACCAGCGGACGGCTTCACCACCGCCCCGTTTGAATTTGCAATCCAAGACAGCGTTGCCCGCGGGTTCCAGCACCGAACCGAACTCCGACGCCAACGTCTCCAAGTCCAGCAACAAAACCTGCGACTCGTCGCGGCCAAGAACTTCCTGCTCCCACGGTTGGACATGATCGGTCGCACCCGGGTGCGAGGCTTTGGCGATGACCTGACCGGCGAAGGACCGCGATTCGCCAGCGCCACTGACGACCTGTTTTCACTGGATCACACGGAATGGGAATTCGGGATTGAGATGGGCGTGGCCCCCCAACGTCGACAAGCCAAATCGGCTGTTCGCAACGCCACCCTGCAACTCCATCGCGAACGCTCCATCCTGGAAGAGCAACAGCACGCGGTGACCTATGAGATCCACGATGCGATTTCCAACAGCCAATCCAGTTTCGCTGCCCTGCAGAATTCACTCGCTCGCGTTCAAGCCGGCGAAGACCGCTTGGCATCTTCGCGAGCCCTCTACGACGCCGGAAAAATCCAGTTGGAATTCTTGATCGACGCTAGCGAGGAGCTCCTGCAATCCCAGCGGCAATTGCATGTTGACCAAACCAACTACAGCCTGTCGTTGGTCCAGATCAGCCGGGCGATGGGAACACTGCTGACGGACGTCGGCGTGCATTCCTACCGCCGCTGAGATCGGTCTCGGGGGCTTCCGAGCCGAGCAAAGGAAGCCGCCCGGTCCGGCGCAAGACTCGTCGCCGAACGATCCCCCGGTTCGCGTCGCCGTCGCCTGGAGTTTTCAAGTTACAATTTACAATTTCACTTTTTCAATCGTCCCCATTGCATCGCTCGCCACCTGTCGCCGCTCCGCGGCTTGTCGAGCGAGAGAGCGAGCCCGAGACCTCGGGTTGAAACCCGAGGCTGACAACTGCCACCGCTCCGCGGTTGTTCGATCATCCCGCCTCACTCAACCAGTCGCGGAGCGACGGCAGCCGAAAGCCTTGGTTTTTCACCCCAAGGTCACACGCCTACGACATACAACTCCTCAGTCGCGGAGCGACGACAGTTGCTTGCCGCACTGTCACCGAACGCCCCCCGGGTTTGAGCCCCCCTACGAAGGGCTTCCAAGCCCGTCGAAATGGAAGCCCGACGCGTCAGCGAGGCCCATGCGGCATGCCCGATGCCGGCCCCATCCGGGGCGAGGCTCGTCGCCGAACGATCCCCCGATTCGCGTCGTCGTCGCCTGGAGTTTTCAATTTACAATTTACAATTTCACTTTTTCAATCGTCCCCATCGCATCGCTCGCCACCTGTCGCCGCTCCGCGGCTTGTCGAGCGAGAGGGTGACATCCAAGACCTCGGGTTAAAAACCCGAGGCTGGCAACTGCCACCGCTCCGCGGTTGTTCGATCACCCGCCCCACTCAACCAGTCGCGGAGCGACGACAGCCGAAAGCCTTGGGTTTTCAACCCAAGGTCACACGCCCACGACATACAACTCCTCAGTCGCGGAGCGACGACAGTTGTTTGCCGCACTGTCACCGAACGCCCCCCGGGTTTGAGCCCCCCTACGAAGGGCTTCCAAGCCCGTCGAAATGGAAGCCCGACGCGTCAGCGAGGCCCATGCGGCATGCCCGATGCCGGCCCCATCCGGGGCGAGGCTCGCCGTCGAACGATTCCCCGGTTCGCGTCGCCGTCGTGGTCCGGAGTTTTCAATTTACAATTTTACTTTTTCAATCGAGCCCCCATCGCATCGCTCGCCACCTGTCGCCGCTCCGCGGCTTGTCGAGCGAGAGGGTGAGCCCGAGACCTCGGGTTGAAAACCCGAGGCTGGCCACTGTCACCGCTCCGCGGTTGTTCGATCATCCCGCCCCACTCAACCAGTCGCGGAGCGACGGCAGCCGAAAGCCTTGGGGTTTCAACCCAAGGTCACACGCCCACGACATACAACTCCTCAGTCGCGGAGCGACGACAGTTGCTTGCCGCACTGTCACCGAACGCCCCCCGGGTTTGAGCCCCCCTACGAAGGGCTTCCAAGCCCGTCGAAATGGAAGCCCGACGCGTCAGCGAGGCCCATGCGGCATGCCCGATGCCGGCCCCATCCGGGGCGAGGCTCGTCGCCGAACGATCCCCCGATTCGCGTCGTCGTCGCCTGGAGTTTTCAATTTACAATTTACAATTTCACTTTTTCAATCGTCCCCATCGCATCGCTCGCCACCTGTCGCCGCTCCGCGGCTTGTCGAGCGAGAGGGTGACATCCAAGACCTCGGGTTAAAAACCCGAGGCTGGCAACTGCCACCGCTCCGCGGTTGTTCGATCACCCGCCCCACTCAACCAGTCGCGGAGCGACGACAGCCGAAAGCCTTGGGTTTTCAACCCAAGGTCACACGCCCACGACATACAACTCCTCAGTCGCGGAGCGACGACAGTTGTTTGCCGCACTGTCACCGAACGCCCCCCGGGTTTGAGCCCCCCTACGAAGGGCTTCCAAGCCCGTCGAAATGGAAGCCCGACGCGTCAGCGAGGCCCATGCGGCATGCCCGATGCCGGCCCCATCCGGGGCGAGGCTCGCCGTCGAACGATTCCCCGGTTCGCGTCGCCGTCGTGGTCCGGAGTTTTCAATTTACAATTTTACTTTTTCAATCGAGCCCCCATCGCATCGCTCGCCACCTGTCGCCGCTCCGCGGCTTGTCGAGCGAGAGGGTGAGCCCGAGACCTCGGGTTGAAAACCCGAGGCTGGCCACTGTCACCGCTCCGCGGTTGTTCGATCATCCCGCCCCACTCAACCAGTCGCGGAGCGACGGCAGCCGAAAGCCTTGGGGTTTCAACCCAAGGTCACACGCCCACGACATACAACTCCTCAGTCGCGGAGCGACGACAGTTGCTTGCCGCACTGTCACCGAACGCCCCCCGGGTTTGAGCCCCCCTACGAAGGCCTTCCGAGCCCGTCGAAATGGAAGCCCGACGCGTCGGCGAGGCCCATGCGGCATGCCCGATGCCGGCCCCATCCGGGGCGAGGCTCGCCGTCGAACGATCCCCCGATTCGCGTCGTCGTCGTCGTCCGGAGTTTTCAATTTACAATTTCACTTTTTCAATCGAGCCCCCATCGCATCGCTCGCCACCTGTCGCCGCTCCGCGGCTTGTCGAGCGAGAGGGTGAGGCCCAAGACCTCGGGTTGAAAACCCGAGGCTGACAACTGTCACCGCTCCGCGGTTGTTCGATCATCCCGCCCCACTCAACCAGTCGCGGAGCGACGGCAGCCGAAAGCCTTGGGGTTTCGAGTCAGCGGGCCGTCCAACCTCCATCGACCGTCAGCATGCTGCCCGTCATGTAGCTCGACGCGTCGCTGGCGAGGAAGATTGCCGCCCCTTGGATCTCTTGCATTTCTCCCCAGCGTTCCAGGGCCGTTGCCCCAACAATGAATTTCTTGGCCTCTTCTGACTCAGCGATCGGCACGTTCATCGGGGTTAGAAACGGCCCGGGACAAATCGCATTGACGGTCACGTTGTGGGGCGCCAATTCCAAACCCAACGCACGCGTCATCTGCACCACCGCCCCCTTGCTGGATGCATAGGGTGTCCGGTTGGCCAACCCCACCAACCCAAGTGTGCTGGCCAGGTTGATGATCCGACCGGCACCGCTGGACTTCATCACCTGACTGGCGTGTTTGCAGCACAACCACATGCCGTCGACGTTCGTTGCCTGAACCTGCCGGAACTGTTCGAGCGTCAGCTCATCAATGGAACCTCGCACGTTGATGCCGGCACTGTTGATCAGCACATCCAAGCCCGAGAATTGATCGACGCATCGCTGCACCATCTCAACGACATCGCTTTCGACGGTCACATCTGCGCCGATGCCGATCGCTTCCACAGGGTATTCCTCCGCGATCCTTTGAGCCGCCTCAGACGCCTGCTGTTCGTTGCGACTGACCAAACAAACGTTGGCCCCCGCGGAGGCAAGCCCCGCCGCCATCGCTTCGCCCAGACCCTTGGAACCTCCGGTGACGAGCGCGGACCGACCGGACAAATCAAAGAGCTTCACACCGGGCCATCGAGCCATCTTGAGCCTCGCAACAAAGGAAAGTGGAACTTGTGCTGGAACATCACGCCAACAATCGCATCCGTCAACTCACGCGATCGCAATGCGACCACCAATGTACCCAGCAAACAAACTGATCAGTGAATAGAAACCCGCCAGACCGATCACGAGCCCCACCGGAGTGTCCAACCCCAAGCCTTGAAGAAACGCCGCCACAGCAAACGATGCGAGCACCATGCCTGCGAATACCGACGCGAGGAAGCACCAAAACATCGTTGACAGAAGCCCCAGCACCATGCCTTCGAGGGTTCCTGATGCGGCTCTCCCGGCCAACGGCCCGATGGTCACTGGACAGAGTGCCACCCAGAACACCATGTGAAATCGAACCAATGCGAAAACAATCGCAGCCCACGTCAACGCCAAGATCAAATGGGCGATGCGAAACTGCATGACGGGCTCACGTGGGTTCGGGTGAATGCTCCAGCAGACTGCTGATCAGCGGTAACAATTGTTTTTTGCGACTGACGACGTTGTCCAATTTATACAATCGATCCTCGAGCTGAGGGTAATTGATCTCCTCCCAACCATCGGGCTCGCTGCTCATCAGCAACAAACTCCCGTTGCTCGAAATATCCGTCACCAACAAAGCCGAAAACTCCAGCCCCTGCTCTTCAGAGAGACGGACCAACGCCTGACTCAATTCGGCCTGCCGTTCCCAAAACAGATCCAAACCAATTTCTTCAATTTGCGAAATCGAGAATCGACGCCCGTTCTCTTCGAATTGCTTGCAGTCTTCACGAACCACTTTGTCCGGCGTGCAAGATCGAAGCGCCGAACCAATTTCGAAGAACTCATTGGCGTAGTCAGCCAATTCCACCGTGCAGAATTCCTGCAGCCAAGCCAACAGATCGCGATCGACATCGGTGGTGGTCGGTGATCGCAAATACAACGTGTCGCTGATGATTCCCGAAGCCATGCACAGCGCCATCCCGGGTTCCGGCTTCAAACCTTCTTGTCGAAACATGCGTGCCACCAGGGTGCACGTCGATCCAACCGGATCCATGATGAACCGGATCGGCCCGGTGGATTTCAATGAACCGCCAAGCCGGTGATGATCCAGCACTTCCACGATGTCAGAATCCTCTGCCCCCTCGACCGCCTGTCCGATTTCGTTGTGATCGACCAGCACCAACTGAGGCCGGGGCGGGTGAACCATGTCCGACTTGCTCAGCACCCCAATCAGTTTCTGATTGTCGACCACCGGAAAGACCGTTTGTGCCGAGCGGTAGATTTGCTGCTTGGCCGCGGCAACCGGCAGCTTCGCCGAAAGCGCTAGAAAGTCACGCGTGATGACCTCTTCAATCAACTGAGCGGCTTTGATCCGCATCGTCGTCGTGGCTGTGTCAAAGGGGCTGTTGATGACCGTCACGCCACGCCCGCGAGCAAGCTCCATCAACCCGCTGGACAACTGATAACCGCCGGTCACCACCAACCCACGCACTCCCATCTCGAGCGCGGGCAACTGAATCGTCGGACGGTCACCACTGACCACCAGCAACCGATCGGAGGGGAACTGCTTCATCCGCTCACAGAATCCGCCCGCACTCATCGCGCCCACGGTCAGGATCATGTCCTCGTTGAGGCCGGAATCCACGGAGTGCTGGTACGATCCGCCCAACACCGAAACCACTTTGTCGAGGTTCGTGTGAACTTCACGCGAACGGTAGGGGTCCACGCCGCCCTGAAAAACCAGTTCCAACAGATCCAGCAACGTGACCAATCCGATCAATTGATCGTTGTCGTCCAACACGGGAATGGCCCGCAGCTCATGCTCGTCCATTCGTTCGTAGACTTCGTAAAACACATCCGATGTGCGTGCCACCACCACATCTCGATTGCAGATGTCCTCCAGCTCCGGCCGAACATCCATGATGATTTTAGGAGCCGCCAGCTTCGCTTTTCGCAACGCGAATTCGGTCCGCTGATTGGGCGGACCGCAGCAAGCCGCAACCGCATCGGGACGAGTCGTTCGGCGAAGAAAATCAGCGTAGGCCAAAGCACTGCAGATCGCATCCGTGTCCGGATTGCGGTGACCAAAAACGTGGACCGTCATGAAAGCTATTCAATAACTCGATGGTGAAACGCGAGACGCAGTGCAACTCGCCTGGGAAATCCCAAGCCAGAGACAATCATTGAACCGTTGGAACGCCGGAAACTCCAGTCTCACTTTTGATCCGTGGCGATCGTTTTGCGAAAATGGTTGCCGCTTCCGGGAGGATTCAGCTGTTTAGAAAAGATCGGTTCTCGAGGAAACGAGCATTCAATCCTAGTCGCTCTCCTCCACCAGAATTGTGCCAAAGATCTGGTTCGCGATGTCATTGCCAAAACTCTCTGCAACCGATTTCATGAGTGACGGATTGTCGCATGAATCGAGAGCTCACGATTTCGGGATCACAGACCCGGGTTCTCGAAGAACTGGGTTGACCGATTTCAGCAGTGATCTTTCAGCACCGACTCCAACGCCAGCAAAAGATCAACTGGTTCGCTCATTCGACCGGTGCCTTTGACACGGCAACTCAGCCAACCGTCTTCCGGGCCGACCAAATGACAACCGTCCTCCCGAAGCGTCTGCACGTTCCGCTGAACGGCGCGGTGGCTCCACATCGGATCGCTCATCGCGGGTGCCAGCAACACAGGGCTGGTGTTTTGCAGATACAGGGTGCTGATCAGATCAGCCGCCATCCCCTGGGCAAACTGGGCCAAGAGATTCGCTGTCGCCGGCGCCACGATCATCGCGTCGATTCCCCGTGTCAGCTCAATGTGGCTGCCCAGCGGGAAACGGGGGTCGAACACATCGTGAACGACCGGGCGACCAGAGAGCGCCGCCAAAGTGGCGTCGCCGATGAATTCGGTCGCCGCCCGCGAGGTGACGACCTGGACCTGATAACCGGCCTGAGCCAATTTACTGCACAGGTCGGCCGCTTTGTACGCAGCGATTCCGCCTCCAATCGTCAACAGAATTCGCTGCGGCTTGGGTTCCATTACAAGTCCGACGGATCCAGCTCAGGTGCTTCGCTGGCGGCCACAATGGCATCGAGATCGCCGACCGTTTCGATTTCGTTTTCCATGTTCAGGAAAATTTTGTCTTGCACGATCTCTTGCAGCACAATCGACATTTTGTCGTGTGTGTCCACGCTGACCAACGCACGGCTGCCCTGGTTGAGCTGGACGAGTCGTTTTTGGATCAGGGTGCTGAGTTTGAAACGGCCACCGATCTTGTTGACGATTTCTTCTTCTTTCAGTTCTTCGAGCACGGCGTCGTTTTCCTTTGATCCAGTAAGATCTGGCAAATTTCGGTGACAGCATTGTCAACCGATTCATTGATGATTTCGTATTGATAGCGGCTCATGCATTGCATCTCAGCCGCCGCGGTTTCCAGTCGAGCAATCAAGGCAGATTCTGATTCAGTGCCACGATTTCGCAACCGTCGCTCCAACTCTTCCATGCTGCCAGGATGCACAAAGATCGTCACGGGGCGATAATGCGGATCATCCAGGACCGCCATCGCACCTTGCACATCAATCTCTAAAATTACCCATTTCCCGGCATTCAGGCCAGTGGCAACTTGATCTTTCAGGGTCCCGTACCACTGTCCCAGGCTGAAAACCTGCTTGCATTCCACAAAGTCGTCCGTCTTTCGACGACGCTCGAATTCTTCGTGGGACAGGAAAAAGTAGTCCCTGCCGTGGATTTCTCCCGGACGTGGCTCGCGAGTCGTCGCGGAAACACTGAGTTGCAACGGCACGTCGCAGCGTTTCATCAATTCCTTGACAACAGTCGATTTTCCCGCGCCGCTGGGACCGGAGACAATGACCAACCTCCCCGGATGGGTGGTTTCGTCGGCGTGTTGGTTGGCTGGATCGTTCATACCGACGGCTACTCCAGATTCTGCACGAGTTCACGCATGCGTTCGATCGCGCACTTGATCTCCACCACATGCTCGGCGATTTCCGCGTCCCCGGCTTTGCTGCCGATGGTGTTGGTTTCGCGATTGAGTTCTTGAATGATGAAATCAAGCTTCCTGCCAACCGCTTCACCGCGACTGGCCGAATCCCCGGCGGTGGCATTGGCCGCGTCCGAATCGGAGTCACCGACCAAAACGGCTCGCATCAGCCCCAAGTGACTGCCCAAACGGGTCAGTTCCTCGCTGATGTCCGAACGATCTGCAAACAACTGGACTTCGCGAATCAAATCCACCGGGTCGCCCACCGACAATCCGTTGTCCGCCAACGCCTTCTCAATGCGTTCGCGAAGCCGTTCTTGGTAACGAGCGACCACCTGTGGACTGCGTTTGGCGATCTCCTCGCAGCGTGTCTGGATCAGCGTCATGTCTTGCTCGATCGATTCGGCCATCGCAATGGCCTCGTCGGATCGCATCTGTTTGAACCGATCCAACGCCGATCCAACGCTTTCCTGAATCAACACCCACTTGGCGATTGAAGCTTCCGTGTCTTCTGACTGCCCCTGCGAAGTGGCGGAAGGCGATTCCAACACACCTGGCATCTGCATCAGATGTGCCAAATCAATGTTCGTGGAAGTCACCGCATCGCCCATTGCCAACGAATCCGCCACCTGAGCCAATTGCTCCGCGTAGGACCGCACCGCCTCCGTGTTGATGCGAGGCAAATCGGCCCCGGGCGGGGGCGTGA